>JBPCJC010000001.1:0-10517 GCA_051005695.1 Chthoniobacterales bacterium
AGGTCGACCTGACCGGCAGCAATGCGCGGGTAGCCTGCGCCGCGCTGGTCGGTAGTGAGCGGATTAGCGCTAACGTCGATGGCGCGGGTGTTGTCGCCGGCGTTATAGGCGGGGCTGCCAGGCAAGAGCGCATGGGTTTGGGTGGCGCCGCCGTTGGCTTGTAACGGACCGAGCTTCGGGTCGGCGTTGATGATGTTCGAGCCGGTGAGGCTTGCGTCCTCGACCAAGTTTACTCCGTGAGGGGTAATTGAGCCGGTGGCAAATATATCTCTACCGGAGGGGCTGTTGGCGACGATGGTGTTGCTGAGATCGCCAAGGCCGTAAATGCCACCGCCGCGGTTGGCGGAATTTCCGCTGATCGTGCTGTTCAAGCTTTCGAATGCGCCGTGGAGGCCGCCGCCATCTCCACTCGCCGTGTTTCCGCTGATCGTGCTGTTGGTCAGCGCGAAGTAGGTTTGCGTATAGAGGCCGGCGCCGTCGACGGCAGAGTTGAGGTTAATTGTGGATCGAATCAGATTCGGCGTATATGTCGCGCCTGCGCTCGAGCTCACGAAGATGCCGCCCCCGCGGTTGGCGGTATTGGCACGGATGGTACACGCGGTCAGCTGGAGATATTCCGCGTCGAAAATACCGCCGCCATCGCCTGACGTGCTGCCGCCGACGATGACCAGTCCGCGGAGCGTAACCGTGCTCGACGCGCTGTTATTGCCATCGTTGATGTTGAAGACGCGCGAGCTGCCTTGCCCGTCGATCGTGATTCCAGGATCGGGCGCCGCGATGATCAATGATTTGTTCACGACCAGTTCTCCTCGCGTGAGATGAATGCTCTTGCCGAGTAAGGCGGGCGCAAAGCCGATCGCGCCGCCGGAAGGAGCAAGGCGCAAGGCTTCACGCAACGAGAGATCGCCCAGTGTGTAATTGCCGTTGTCTTCGTCCACGATGTTATCCACCAGCTGGAACGGGCCGACTTCCACCGCGCCGAGATCGGCCTCATAGGCAATTGGCCGCGGGACGCCGCGTTGGTCGAACTCCGGGGCTAAATAGGTATTGGCGGCATTGACCGCGGGACTCTGCGCCGCAGGCATGTTGGTCAGCGTGCCGCCCCCGTTGTTTTGCAGCGAGCCGAGCTGCGGATTGACATTGAGAACATTCGGGCCGGTAACGCTGCCGTCCTGAACCAGATTCCTTCCCAGCAGTTTAACGTCACTGCTTTGGTAACGGACATCGCCGCCGCTGTTTCCGGCGATGATGCTGTTGGTCAAAGTAAGGTGCAGGTTCGCATCGCCTACGTCATAGCCGAGACTGATGCCGCCGCCGCCGTTCGCGGCGGAATTGTTAAAGACGGTGCAGTTAGTCAAGGACACTTGACCGCCTTGACCCGCGCCCAACAGGATGGCGCCCCCGTGCGCGCCGGCGGTGTTGTTCGAGAGGGTGCTGTTGGTAAAGTTCGCCGTGCCTACGAAGAGAATCAAAGCACCGCCGCTGCCTTGATAACTGTCTACGGCATTGTTTCCCGAGATCGTGCTATTGGTTACGGTCAACCGACCGATCTGCATGTAAATGCCGCCGCCATTAGCGCGCAAGGAGGTGTTACCCGCGATGGTGCTGTCGGTTAGCGTGGTGATTGAATTGATGGTTGAAATGCCGCCCCCGATGTTGATCGCCGTATTGCTGCCGACGGTCATGTTATTTAATGTGAGGTAGCTTAGCGCGTCGTTGTAGCGGTCGGCCGCAATCCCGCCGCCGACGAGAGCCGAGTTGCCGGAGACAACGCAGCCGACAAGCGTTAGATCCTCGCTATTAAAGATGCCGCCGCCGTCGCCCCCCGAGAGCATGCCGCCGGTGATGATGAGGCGATTCAGCGTCACCTTCCGCCTTACAGAATTATTGCCGTCAGTGATGGTGAAGATGCGGAACTCCGGCGCGTTCGAGTCGCGGCGAACGGTGATGGGAAAACTGTTGGAGCCGACCGAGATCGTCACATCCTCTGTGATCGGGAGTTCCCCGCTGGTGAGCGTGATGGTCTGCCCGCTCAGGATGGCGGCAAAGTCGATCGTGTCGGCGCCAGGGTTCGTGTTGGCATCGAGAATGGCCTGCCGCAGGCTGCCTGCTCCACTGTCGTTCGTATTCGTCACGGAGAAACCCGCCGCCTCGGCCGCGGATGGGGCAAAGGAAAGGTGCAAACCGGCGAGCAGCACGGCGAGGAACAAAAGACGGAAGTATGTTTTCATGGAATCAAGCAGGGTTGGGTTCGTTAGGCAAAAAAGCAGTTGGTTTGAAAGAACGAGCGCAGGGCAAGGAGATCGTCTTTCAAGACATAACCTTTCGTGCCCGCTTCCTTCGCTTCGTCGCGCAATTCGCGGTCGTCGTGATTTGTTACCATGAGAATGGCCGCGTCAGGAAATTCGTGCAGGATGCGCCGCGTGGCGATGAGTCCGTTGACGCGCTTCATGTCCCAGTCCATCAGGACCCAGTCCGGCCGAAATTCCTGATAAGCTGCGAGTGCTTCCGCGCCATCTTCGCATTCGCGAAACTGGCGCGCATTGCTGCCGAGGTAATCCTTGAGCATGGAACGCGCTTCGCGGTTATCATCCACGATCAGAATTTTCAGCGCTCGCTTTTGCGGCAACGTGTCATTCATCGCTCAAGAGTCCGGCCCGCGGGTAGAGAGTTGGAAATGCGTGTCGTTGCGTAATTTTTCCTACGCAGTCCGTTGTTAGTGGGAGAGCTCAAAGGTGACGCCGGTGAAAGTGTGGCGGGTGCGTAGCGGTCATTGCGGAGTGATCTCCTGGACTTGATAGGCACGATAGAAACGCTGTGGGCTGATCGCCGGCGGCGTATTGAGTCGCGGCGTCGAACGCGGGAAAATCGGCGAGTTGGGCACGGGTGGAGGCGGCGCGGGCTACGAGCAACCCGCAGATGTGGAGGAACGGCAAACAAGCTCTCGGTGTTTTCACTTGCCGGCGAGTTTAGGAAACGCGGCGCCACGCGGGCTATGGGTGTGGTTGCGTAATTTTGCCTACGCAGTCCTACGTATGCCCGGCGACTACTCTCGGCGCAGAAACTGGACGCGCGGAAGCGCATCCCTCTGGAGGAACATGCTTCCGCATGTCCTTAGAGACGCGCCTTGTGAGTGAGCGCGAACCTAACGAGTGCGAGCGTGCCGTGAAGCTTCAGCTTCGCGCAAATATTCGCGCGATGCTTCTCCACGGTGCGTGGACTAACGGACAGTTTTGCCCCAATTTCCTTGCTCGACTTGTCGGCCGCGATCAATTTCAGAATCCGCCGCTCGGTTAAAGTCAGTGCGGAAAGCCCGGGGTGCTCTTTATCCAATTCCTCGACCACGCGACGGCGCTCCAGCAGTTGGCCGGATAAGGCGGGACTCAGATACGGCCGACCGGCCGCGACCGATTTAATCGCGCTCACGATGTCGGTCACGGCGCTGTCTTTCAGAACGTAACCTTTGATTCCCAAATCCATCGCCGCCTGAAAATATTCTTCGTCGCTGTGCATCGTGAGAAAGACAATTTCTGGCCTAACGAGTTGTTTAGGCAGCGCGCGCACGACCGCGAAGCCGTCGGTTTCCGGCATGTCGATATCGAGGACCGCGACGCCCGGTTTGTGTTCCGCGATGAGCGCGAGCGCTTCGTTGCCGTTGTTTGCCTCCGCGACAATCTCGAGGCCTTTGTCAGCCTCGATGATTTGCCGCAATCCCTGGCGCACGATCGGATGATCGTCAGCCAGCAGAATTCTGATCGGTGTCATCAAGAGACGCTTCCCCTCCAGGATTATCAGGTAGTTCCAAATCGACCACAACGACAGTGCCCTCGCCGGGTGCGGAGCGGATCGTCTGCGTGCCGCCTAACAAGCGCACCCGTTCCGCGATTCCGAGCAAACCAAATCCGCGCGATTCGTTCTCACTCAGCAGGCGAACTTCGAAACCCTTGCCGTTATCGCGAATTTCGAGTCGCACCCGTGCCCCGTTATTTTGCAAAACGACTTCCAGTTCGGTGGCCTCCGCATGTTTCAGCGCATTGTTCATGCTCTCCTGCACGATCCGGTAAATGCTCATCTCCGCGTCGGGCGGGAAGAGGCCTTCCACCTCGTCGATCTCGGCGCGCACTTTCAGCGCACCCGTCGCGGCGACTTTCTTCAGGAGCGAATTGATTGCTTTCGTTAGGCCAAAACGATCGAGCAAGTGCGGGCGCAAGGCGTAGGCGATCTCGCGCACTTCGGCGATCGCGCTGGCCGACTGCTGGGTGATTTGCTCGAGGTGCGATTGGGCTGTCTCCAAATCGTGCGCGCTTTGCACGCCGTAAGCCGCGCTGTTCTTGATCATCGCCAGCGTCTGCCCCAGGCCATCGTGCAACTCCGCGGCGATCCGCCGCCGCTCGCTTTCGTGCGCCGCCATCAGGCGACGGGAAAAATTTTCCTGGGCCGCCTGCTTGTCTTGCAGCTGGCGCACCCGCCACGCGAACGCGCCATAAGTCGCTGCGGCGATGGCGAGCGCGCCTAACGAGGCGAACCACCAAGTGCGCCAGAAGGGCGGACTAACGACAACCGAGACGCTCGCTTCATTCGCGCTCCAAAGGCCGTCGCCGTCATCGCCTTTGATCTGAAATTTGTAATTACCCGGCGGCAGATGGGAGTAGTAGGCCGTGCGGCGCGTTCCCGCGTCCACCCATGATTTATCGAGACCGACGAGCTGATATTTGAAGATGGAATTCAGCGGGCGATTCCAACTCAAGGCGGTGTAATGGATTTCCAATTCTTCCTGGCCCGGCTGGATGCGGACCGGCTGCGCGAAGGGCGTGGCCACGCGATCCACCTTCACCTCTTCAACGACCACCTTCGGCGGTCGCAACGCACGCGCGCGGGGCTCGATCGCGACCATCCCGCGGATAGTTGGGAAAAAGAGACGGCCGTCGTTTGCTCTCCAGCCGGCGGGCCGCGCGCCATTGCATTCACGGCTCGGCATCCCATCGCTCACGCCGTAAACGTAGGAGGTCACCGCGGGCGCGCGGCCGTCCAGAAAATCTTCCAGCTCCTGCCGCCGCACGCGAAAGATTCCGCGGTTGCAATCCATCCAAAGATTGCCGCCGTCATCCGGGAGAATTTGGAAAACGATGTTGTCGAAGAGGCCGTCTTTGGCGCTGACGGTGGCGATTTTTCCATTCTTCCAGCGGCTCAAACCGCCACCGTGGGTACCGATCCAGAGCTGGCCGGTCTCGTCTTCGGAAAAGGAGCGGATTTGATTGGCCCCCAACCCGTCCTCCGCGGTCCAACTTTGCCACTGACCATTCGTTAGGCGAGAGACGCCGCCGCGCCGAGCGCCGAACCATAAGCTGCCGGTCCGATCCTGGTAAATCGCGAGGACGTCATCGTGCTCCAATGATTTCGGTGTCGGATACTCGACGAATTGATCTCCGCGCAAAACGCTGACTCCTGCGCCGCGCGTGCCGACGAGAAGGTTGCCCGTGCGATCGCCGTAAACGCTGTCGATGTAATCATCCGGCCGGTCTTTGCGCGGAGTGAAATAGGTCGTAAAGCGTCCATTCGTTAGGCGATCCACTCCGTTTTCGGTTCCCACCCAAAGCTGTCCGGCTAGGTCTTCGCCGATCGCGGTGACTTCCTTCGAGGACAAGCCATCCGCGGTGCTGAAGACGGTGGCGACGCCGTCTTTGAAGCGGGTCAGCCCATCGACTGATCCGGCCCAGAGGCTGCCTTCCTTGTCCTGATAAATCCCTTCGACGAACTCGTTCGCGAGACCGTCCTGCGTGGTGTAAACGCGAAAACGGCCTTCGCGCAGGCGGCTCAATCCGCCGTCTGTCCCGATCCACAAATCACCTTGCGGACTCTGATGCAAAACCACCACGCGATCGCCCGGCAAACCTTCCGCCGCCGTGAAAGCTTCGAAGCGTTCATCCTTTAGCCGGTAGATTCCGCCGCCGAGCGTGCCGACCCAAAGACTGCCTTCCGCGTCGGCGAGCAGTGTCCAGACGCGGTTATACTTCAGTCCCTCGCGGGCGCCGTAGTTTTGGAAATGTCCGTCACGGAACTGGCTTAATCCGCCATCGTCGCTGCCGATCCACAAGCTGCCTTTCGGATCGAGACAAAGCGCGCGGATGAAATCCTGCGGAAGTCCATCGCTGATGGTGTAGTTCGCGAACCGATCATTTTGCAAATGGACCAGCCCTTTGGCGGTGCCGATCCAAAGCCCGCCGGAGCCGTCACCCGCAAGAGCGAAAACCTGATTGCTCGGCAGTCCTTCGTTGACGGTGAAGGCAGTGAATCGCCCGTCGCGATAACTATACAGTCCGCTGCCATCGGTTCCGATCCAGAGCGTGTCCGATCCATCCCGCCAAAGACACATCGCCGGTTTTTCCGGAGCACCTTCGGCAGCGGTGAAGTGGGTGAAGCGGCCATCGGCCGAGCGTCGCACCAAGCCGCTTTCGGTTGCCATCCAGAGATTACCCGCGGGATCGGACAGCAGCGCGGTCATCAAGTCGCTCGTGATTTCCTTGGTGTTGTTTCCATTGAAGGTGGTGAAGCGCACGCCGTCGAAACGCGCCAGCCCTCCGAGCGTGCCGAACCAGAGATAACCATCCGGTGTTTGGGCGATGGAAACTACGCTGCTCTGCGGCAAGCCATCCTGATCCAGCCAGACCTGCTGTTGATAACGCCCGAAGACTTTTCGCGCCGTGACCGTCTGGCCCGCGACCTGCCCCGAGCAAAGCGCAAGCAAACACCAGGACGCGGTAAGCGTTCCCAGGATGCGGTCGACTTCATTTTTCGCAAGCATTTGGGTCGAGTGATAATGGCCGACGCAGTCTAGGGCAGTATTTAAGTTGGAACGAGACTGGTGAAACAATGGCGTGGCAGGGACAGCGCGCTGCGCTGTCCGACGCGCGTGGCAACGTCTGTCGTTCACGCACGTGCAAGAAGTTTGCACGCGGGTCTGACGCCGCAGCGCGGCGGCCCGACCAGTTTCGCTTCTGCTGATACAGTGCGCGAGCAAACGGGAACAAGGCCCGCGCAACCGGCCTCTCATCGACGCGGGTTGCTTCGCGGGAGGTTCGCGGCACAATAAAGCCGCGACTTGTGCGGCTGACGGACTCCGCTGCGCGCCGCTCTCCCTCCATCCACTTTATGCAAACAGTCAACGCCCACCCGCCAGTCAAAGTCACCGGCCGTCATCTCCCGATCACTGATGCGATCAACGATTATTGCACCAAGAAGATCGAAAATTTGCACCTCGATTATCCCAAGATCATCGAGGCGCACGTTATCCTCGAGGTCGAGAAATATCGCCACACCGCCGAAGTGGTTTTGGTTTGCTCGAACCACATCACGATCGAAGCCTGCGAAGAAACCGATGACATGTACGCGGCCATCGATGCCGTCGTCGACAAGGTCGCGCGGCAGATGCGGAAGTACAAAACGCGGCTGATGAAAAAGCATCGTCCGCGCAAAGACATTACCCAGCATCTGGAGGAGCATGTGCTCGCGACTGAGCCGGTCGAATTAGAAAACGACGAAGATGGCGCGCATCATCCGGTGGTGCGGACCGAGCGTTATCCGGTGAAGCCGATGTTCGTTGATGAAGCGGTCCTGCAATTGGAAATGTCGCACCGGCAATTCATCGTCTTCATGAATCCGCGGAGCTCGCGGATGAACGTGCTTTATCGGCGCAAGGGCGGCGATTTCGGATTGATCGAGCCGACGACGACCTAACGAGACGTTGGCGAAGGCGCGCGCGCGAAAAGTTTCCGCGCGCCCAGGCCAATCCAGAAGGGCGCGTTCACGAAATAGATCGCGACCAGGTATTCGTTGAAGGGGAAACCCAGCTTCATCACGCGCTGGATGCCTTCATGAAAAGCGATCAAGGCCAACCCGTAAGCCAGCCCGTAGATGCGGCCTAACAAGGCCAGCGGAGTCGTTAGCTCAAGGAAAAATCCCGCGCCGAGAATCAGCGCGACCAAGAGCGGATGGTGCACCATCCAGTCGGCGATCGCCGCGCCCTGGTCGCGGCTGGCGCTGTCGAGACGATCGTAAAAATCTTGCTCGGTCGTTTTGATGATTTGCACCGCAACCTTTGGGCTTTGCAAAATCCAGGTGCCGGAAGTGCGCAGGAGTTTGGTGAGCGCGGAAACGAGATAGGTGGCGGCGATGGCTTGTTGCGACCAAAAGATGACGCGGTTCTCGGCCGAGGCGCGATCTTTGCGCCAGCCGGAAAAATAAGCCGCGGTCTGGGCGCACAAGACTAACGAGACGATCTGCGAGTAATGGCCGATCGCGCCCTGCGAGTTGATGATCGTGCCGACGAGTACGGTGAAGAGGGTGAGAAAGGGCAAGACCAGCCACCACCCGAGCCGCAACGCATAGAGAACGAGGGCGGCTAGAAAAATATTGCGACTGACCGCGAAGATCGCGGGGTTGAGCAAAAAAGTGAGATCGAGGAAACGCGCGAGTCCGTTCGGATTTGTGATCGTGTAGCCGGCGAGTGAATTCGGAATCAGGCGCGCGAGCGCGAGCGCGAAGAGACAACGCATCGGCAGACGTTCGTACCACGAATGCTGAATTTCGACGGCGCGAAATTTCATGGAAGCGTAGCGATCCGGACCGCCTTTTTCTCAAAATGACCGGCCCGCAAATCGACCGCGACTTCGTACAGACTGAGGCCGTCCGGCAAGTTCACGCTTTGATCAGCAGCCAATAGGTTACGCACCTGCCGGAGCACCTTTTCTCCGACGACGGCTTCCTGCGCCGGAGTCATTTTCGTTTTGCCGAGCCGGAGCCGCTCCGATTCCTTCTTCATCTCGGAGACGTAAATTTTTTTCCATGTCGCGGTGCTCGTGCCGGTGAGGGTGGCCGCCGCGAGCGGCTGGCCGGCGGCGTCCGCGACGAAAATGTAGAAAGTGTGCGAGCTGAAACTGGAATACATCGGAAAGTTCGAAAACGGGAACTGCTCGCGGATGAGCAAACAAGCGAGCGTGAGCACGAGCAGCGGTAGGCAACGAGTGCGCCCGAGAAATTTTCCGAAGCGCGAGAACCGGGAGCGCGCGTCTGCGCGGGGCGGCAGAGTGCCAAAATGGTTGCTCGGAACGCCAGACCCTGAGTTATTCATTTCGTGCCCGCGCCCAGTTACCCAGCTCCTTCGGTCAATTCAGGAGATTTGCTGCGCAAAAGCGTGCCGGTAGTTACGGTAGGGAGTTTTTACGAAGCGCACGCCGAGAAACTGCATCTGAAGTTGGAGGGACCGCGGGTCGGATTCCATCGCAAAATCCGCGAACCCACGATTAATCGACCCGGCCTCGCGCTTTCCGGCTTCTACACTTACTTCGCCGAGAAACGGGTGCAGGTCCTCGGTGCGGCCGAGCAATCGTATCTCGCCAGCCTTTCGCCGAAAGCGCGCACCCAACGCTTCCGCGGCTTGTGCGCGCAAAAAATTCCGTGCCTGGTGATTTCTCGCGGCGCCCATCTCGAGCCCGAGCTGCTCGCGGTCGCGGAAGAAGCGGAGATCGCGGTTTTTCGTTCGCCGATGGTGACGATGCGTTTTATCAACGCGGCCACGATCGCGATGGAAGTCGATTTTTCGCCGAGCGTGACCGAGTTCGGAAGCATGGTCGACATCCTCGGCATCGGCGTTTTAATTCGCGGGCAGAGCGGCGTCGGAAAAAGCGAGGCGGTCCTCGGTTTAATCGAGCGCGGCTACAGCCTGGTGGCGGACGATGTCACGCGAATCACGTCGTTCGAAGGTCGCGAGCTCAACGCGACCGCGCCGGAGTTGACCCGTTATCACATGGAAGTGCGCGGGATCGGGATCATCAACGTGGCCTCGATTTTTGGCGTCGGCAGCATCCGGTTGGAGAAGCGCCTCGACCTGGTGGTGACGTTAAAGGATTGGCAGGACCTTGAGGAGGTAGATAGGATCGGGCTCGACCAGGAGTTTTACGAAATCCTGAAATTACAGGTGCCGCACATCACGATCCCGGTGCGGCCCGGGCGCGATATCGCGCGATTAGTCGAAGTGGCGGCGATGGATCAGAAATTGAAAGCGCTCGGGCGCAACAGTGCCGTAGAATTCAATGACAAGTTGCTCAACCTGATGGAAACCAAGATTAACTGATGGGATTGCTGAACCGGAAATCATCCGCTCCGCCCGCTGGCGGCAAGATTGAAAAGGAAGTAACCATCGTAAACCGGCTCGGGATGCATGCGCGTCCGGCGGCCATGTTCGTCCGGATCGCGAGCCGTTTCCGCTGCGAAGTTTGGGTGGAGAAGGATGGCGAGAAGATTAACGGCAAGAGCATTATGGGGCTGATGATGCTGGCGGCCGGGCAGGGCTCGAAGTTACTCATTTGTTGCGATGGGGCCGATGCGGAGAAGGCGCTCGAAGAACTCGAAGCCCTGGTCGCTGCGAAGTTTAACGAAGACTGAGTCGCGGATCGTCGGCGAGCGCGCGCGGCGGCGCGGATGTGGGTCCGCTTTTGCGCGATTGACAACCAGAGTAGTCT
>JBPCJC010000002.1:0-19247 GCA_051005695.1 Chthoniobacterales bacterium
TTAAGTTTCCGATGAAAGTGAGATTGTTGAGCGTGGCCGTGTTGGCCACGCGCACGATCCCCGTGCCCATGGTGAGAAAGCTGCCGTTGCCGCTCACGTTGGCCCCATCGCGGAACTCGACGAACGAACCGTCGAGCGCGCGCACGACATTGTCGTTAATAAAATTACCGCCTACCAATTGCAGAGTAGCCCCATTCGTCGCCTCGAGAATGCCGCTGCTGGTGTTAATAAAGTCAGCGCTCCCTCCGCCGGGCTGGATGACAAGCGCCGCCCCTTGGTTGGCTATGACAAGACCGTTGTTGGTAAAGGTGGTTATCCCGATTCCCAGATTCCCGCTTCCTTGAATGGTCTGGCCGCTCCCGATCGTTAGGCGATCGCCGGCCGCGTTGGCAAAAATCCGGCTGTTGCCGATGCTGTCCAGGTTCACCAACCCAGTCCCGGCTAACGAGACGCTCCCGCTCAAGCGCAGGTCGTCTCCGTTCCCGGTGTTGGCAAAATTGAGCGTCCCGTTATTGGTTAACGTTCCGATCAGCGTGGTCGTGCTGTTATTCGCCAGGGTCAGGTTTCCGACGTAAGTGAGGTCACTGAGAGTGGCGGTATTCGCGACCCGAATGAGGCCAGTGCCAAAGGTGAGCAAGCTGCCGTTGCCGCTGACACTCACCCCATCGCGCAGCTCGACGATCGATCCATCCTGTGCGCGCACGAGATTGTTATTGATTAATCTCCCGCCGGTAAACTGGAGGGTGGCCCCGTTGTTGGCTTCCGCAATGCCCCCAGCCGCATTCGTAAAATCGGCGTTCCCACCGCCGGGCTGGACGATCAGCGCGTTGCTTTGATTGGCAATGATCGTGCCGTTGTTGGTAAAGGTGGTTATCCCAATCCCTAGGTTCCCGCTTCCTTGGATGGTCTGGCCGCTCCCGATCGTTAGGCGATCGCCGGCCGCGTTCGCGAAAATCCGGCTGTTGCCCACGCTGTCCAGGTTCACCGTCCCAGTCCCGGCTAACGAGACACTCCCGCTCAAGCGCAGGTCGTCTCCGTTCCCGGTGTTCGCAAAATTGAGTGTCCCGTTATTGGTTAACGTCCCCACCAGCGTGGTCGTGCTGTTGTTCGCCAGGGTTAGATTTCCGACATAAGTAAGATCGATCAAGGTGGCGGTATTGACCACCCGGACCAGACCGCTGCCCGTGGTGAGGAAGCTGCCGCTGCCACTCACGCTAACCCCGTCGCGGAACTCAACGAACGAGCCGTCGAGCGCACGCACGATGTTGTTATTGATAAAATTCCCGCCCACCAATTGCAGCGTGGCCCCATTAACCGCTTCCAGGATTCCACTGCCGGTGTTAGTAAAGTCTGCCGTTCCCCCGCCCGGCTGGAGGACAAGGGGAGCGGCGGACTGATTGGCAATGATCGTGCCGTTGTTGGTAAAGGTGGTTATCCCAATCCCCAGGTTCCCGCTTCCTTGGATGATCTGGCCGCTCCCGATCGTTAGCCGGTCCCCCGCCGCGTTCGCGAAAATCCGGCTGTTGCCGATGCTGTCCAGGTTCACCGTCCCGCTCCCGCCTAACAAGACGCTTCCGCTCAATCGCAGATCGTCTCCGTTCCCGGTATTACTAAAAGTGAGCGTGCCGTCATTGGTCAGCGTCCCGAACAAGGTTGTGGTCGAGTTGTTGTTCAAGACCAGATCACCGCTGTTGGTCACATTCGTGAGGCTCGCTCCCAGGCTATGAATCGCACTGCCGCTGCTCGCCAGCGTTCCGCCCACCACGCTCGTGTTGATCAATTGCACCTGCGACCCATTTAACGCTTCGATCATTCCGTTGTTCGTGAAGATACCACCCAAGAGCTGGAGCGTGCCTCCATCCGCACGCAGAATCCCTCCCACGTTATTGGTGAAGTCGGCGCTGCCTCCGCCAGGCTGCAGCACGAGCGCCGCGTTGCTTTGGTTGGCGATGATCGTGCCGTTGTTGGTAAAGGTAGTTATCCCGATTCCCAGGTTTCCGCTCCCTTGAATGGTCTGGCCGCTCCCGATCGTTAGGCGATCCCCCGCCGCGTTCGCGAAAATCCGGCTGTTGCCCACGCTGTCCAGGTTCACCGTCCCGCTCCCGGCTAACGAGACGCTTCCGCTCAAGCGCAGATCGTCTCCGTTGCCAGTATTAAGAAAATTGAGCGTGCCGTTATTGGTCAACGTCCCGACCAGCGTGGTCGTCGTGTTGTTATCGAGTTGCACAGTTCCCGCACCGAGAAACTGGGTGCCATCCGCCACCGTGAAATTGTTCGCCAGCTCCAGGACCGCGCCGGCCGAGGTCGAGAAAATTCCAGACAGCATTCCGCCACTCGTTAGGCTAAGTGTGCCATTCTGCACCGCGACCGTTCCCGAGTTATTGAGCAAAATGTTCAAAGTGACCGCACCGGTGCCGGTGCTCTTGCTCAGGGTGCCGGAGTTGTTGAAAGTGGAACCGCCACCGTTGAAAGCGTTGCCGCTCGTTAGGGCGAGATCGTAGATGCCGCTGTTGTTGAGGATGGTGTTGCTGACCCCCATGGTCGCGGTTTGCCGGCTGTTGCCGGCAATAAACAGATTGCCGCTCTGAATGTTGCCCCCGCTGAATTGCAGGCCGGCGTTGAGCGTGAGCGGATTGGCCAAGATAAGAGTGCCGCCGCTCATGAAAAGCTGTTGGATGGTAACCCCGCCGGCGATGTCCTGCGTGAGCGATCCGCCGGCGATCACGGCGTCGTAGGTGTTGCCGTTGGTGTCGTTGTTCGGAACGACGTTCGGGTTCCAAACCGCGGGATCACTCCAATTGCCATTCGGTGAACTGTTGTAGGTCGCGGTGTGATTTCCGGGAGACGGAGTTGGAGTTGGAGACGGCGTTGGAGACGGCGTTGGCGTTGGCGTTGGCGTTGGCGTTGGCGTTGGCGTTGGCGTTGGTGTTGGAGTTGGAGTTGGAGTTGGAGTTGGAGTTGGGGTTGGGGTTGGTGTTGGAGTTGGTGTTGGAGTTGGAGTTGGAGTTGGAGTTGGGGTTGGGGTTGGGGTTGGGGTTGGGGTTGGGGTTGGGGTTGGGGTTGGGGTTGGGGTTGGGGTTGGGGTTGGGGTTGGGGTCGCGTTAGGAGATGGGCTCGGGGCCGCGGGGTTGGCGGTTATTTCCTGATCGAGTGTGTTGGTCGGATCGGTGGCGGCGGCGAGTCCAACGATCGCAGCTGGCGGTAGCGGCGCGCCCGCGAGAGTGCCGTTGGCTTTTTCTTCATTCTGCATGTGGACGGTCTCGGCTATGAGCGCTTCGCTTCCGAGGGGCGGGAATCCCTGGATCAGGAGGGAGGAGGAAATTATTTTGCTGACATCCACATCGACCGGCGCGGGCAAGCTTTTGTTTTTCGCTCTTTTCACCGGGAGCTGGAAAAGCTGCCCGGCGTGAACTTCGACCCATTGGTCTGGGTGTTCCCGGGAAGCGATCCGCGCAGTGCCTTCGAGGACGATGAATTTGAAGAAGGCGCTTTTGTTGTACTCCATGAGCACGGTGGTTCCGGTGATGGCAGCGGTGACGGCCGCGGTCTGAATTTTCGCCCCGCCGGCGTCTTTCGGAACACGCAAGAGCATGGCGCCGCCACCGAGTTCCATGCTGCGCGTGCCCTGGTCGAAACTGAAAATCGTGTTCGCGCCGAGACGCGCGATGGTTTGATCGACAAAGGTGAGCTCGGTGCGCGAATCAATCCCGGTGCGCACGGCCGCGTGCTCGCCGATTTCGTCGTTGAGCGCGGCAGGCTTGGGCGCGGCTTGCCCAGGCAAAATCTTCACGTCCTTGATCACCTGGGTGACGTGGGCCTGTTTTAATCCGACCGCGTACAGCGGAAGTGGCCCGGCGCTGAGAAGAAAAAAAATGGCGACGGCGGTGAAGCGTCCGCAGGTTTGGAAAGCGAAGGATTTTTGGGGGATGTTCATGGCAAGAACGCGCGCCGCTGATCTCGCGGTCGACTTTGCCATGCAAGGCTATCCGGCGCTTGAACTCCAGCTTAAACGTCCGGGCCGCCCACTTTTCCCGCGAGCGAAGGAAAGCCGCCGGCCGGCTGGCGGCAGCTTCAGCGAAAGCCACCGTCAATCGCCCGCTTCAGCAGTCGTTAGGCTAACGGCTCAGGGGCCGGTGCGCGGCGGCGGCGGCCCGATTGGCGGAGCCTGATCTCGCGGCTGTGGAGAATTCGCACCGCTGCCACCGAAGGCGCCATTAGTACTGCCGTTGCCGCCCGATCTCGCGGAATAATTGGCATTCGCAACGCCATTGGTGCTGTTGACGTAAACCGAAGCCGCGGGACCGCTGACGTTCACGAGGACGCCGGTATCAATCGTAACCGCATTCCCGGCGATGCTCTTCACGCTGTTGCCGTTCAAGTTGACGTTGCCGACAAAGTGGACCTCGCCATTGAAACCGGTCGCGTAGAGTTGCAGGGAAGTGTCCGCGGAAATGGTGCCTCCGCCAATGCGAAGGACGCCGTTGTCACCGAACGCGTCCACTTTGACGACGTCGGCGGCGATGGTAAATGCGCCGGTGCTGCCGCCCTGGAGATTGATGTCGCCGTTAGTACCGCTGTGGCGAATATCGACCAGCCCGCCATCGGCCTGGATTCTCCCGGAGACTTTGATATCGCTTTGCGCGCCGGTGGCGCGGATGACAATTTTCCCGCCGGGTCGCGGCGATGGTGCGGCGGCGAGAAGGGCGAGAAGCTGACCGCTGTCGCCAACATCGATCGCGACCGCGCGCGCACCAACCGCACCGGCTTTACCACTCGTTAGGCGAATATTCCCGCCGACCGCGCTACGCCGGCGCGGCGGCGCCGGGGTTTGGCCCGGCTGAGGATCATTCGAGGAAACCTCGATCCGCGCGGCCACCGCGACGGTGTCGTTCGACGAAATCAAATTGACCGTGCCGCCGTTTCCGGACGGATTCAGAGCACCCGGCACCAAGCCGCTGGTGGCTTCGATATCGGAATTAACCGTGATGGCGTCAGAAGCATTGACGATCAAAGTGCCGCCATCGCCCGCGGTTGTGGGGTTGATCCCGTCGAAAAAGCCGGCAACATCCGCGCCGTTGAAGTTGGCGAAACCAACGCCGGTCGCGGGATCGAACGTGATCGTGGCAACGTTGAGCGTGAGGTAACCGCCGACGGTGAGCCCGTCGAAACCATTATGTTGGTTGCCGTTGAAGTTGATTCCATTCGGAGAAATAATGCTCGCCGCAGTGATGAAATCCTGCTGGACCTGAGGGCTGGGACTGACAATGAAAGGCGTAATGCCGCCAGCGCCCACGATAACATTGCCGGTAGCGGTCACTCCGCCGGCGCTCACCTGCAGCGACCCAGCGTTAATGTCCCCACCCGAGGTGATGGAACCGAACGCGCTCAAACTGCCCTGGACGGTGAGGGATTGGCCCGCGCTCACGCTGCCGGCGGCGGTGATACTGCCACCGACTTCGATGGTCGTAAGCGCGCTGATGGTGGAAATGGCATAGAGGTCATTGTTGCTTACGAGCGCGCCGCCGTTTGCTTGCACGCTCCCGCGCACGGTTCCATCGTTGCTGACCGATCCGACGGTAATGTCGCCATCGGAAATGAGATTGAGCCCGGCGGTGGAGACGTTGAAAGCAACGTAGGGCGCATTGATGCCGCCGGCGCCGGCCATGAAAGTGGAATCGCGCTGCAGCGGGAGGTTAATCGTTACCGGCTGGCCGCTGCTCCCACCAGTAAAGTTAATGGCGTTGCCGGCAGTGGCGTCGAGCGAGAAGGAAAAGGCGAAACTCGTGTTCGCCACGTTGATGGTTATGTCGTGAGCGACGTTCCAAGTGCCGCCGAAAATATTGATCGCCGTGGGGTTGGTAGCGCCAATGTCGAGATCGCCGCTGCCATTGATATTAAAGGTGGCTGCTTGCAGAGTGCTGCCGTCTAACGTGATGAGGGGAATCATCCCCGCCGGGTCATTCTGGTCGATCGTAATCGTGCCAAAATCCGCTCGCACGAGTCCCTTCACGACGATGTCCGCGCCCATGGTCGAGAGCGTGATCGAGCCCCCAAAATCCGAGGCGCTGAGCGGGATGAGGGAGAGGAGTTGGCCGTTCGAGTCTACGGTGATGCCGGTGCCGGTGTCGCGGTTGCTTCGCAGCGTGATTGAGCCGCCGCTGTTACTCTCGCGACCCGGAATGGGCGAGCTACCGCCGCGCAGATCGTCGGACGACACTTGAATGGTGCCGCTGATTGTGACGGTGGCATCGGTGCTGATGCTGACCGTGCCGCCTTGGCCGCCGAAGTCTGTAGTCCGATCGTGAACAATGCCAGTGGTCGCGGAAATTCCCGGGCTGCCATCATTCGAGTCAAACACCACCACGTCGCCCGCGGAAACGATATGGATATTTCCGCCATTCCCGCCGCCGAACGGGCCGTTGGGAAGAAAACTTCCGCCGTTTGCCTGAATGGCATCCACGTTCCCTTCGCTTCCACATTCGTTCCCGATGGTCAGGCCGGCATTCGTAATGTTGAGGTTAATGACGCCGCCATTGCCGGGGTTCGAATCCGAGAAACCAGGGTTCGCGTCGCCGCCGTTGGAGGAAATAATCGGGAAAGTGGTGAAACCGCTGCTGGTAATCGCGCCGACGGTAATGTTGAGATCATTAAACGTTTCGCCATCGTTCCCGCTAAAGCCGCCATTGTTAGGTGAGATTCCCGGCGAGTTAATAAAAGTGAGTATGCCACCGGCGTTGACTGTGTTCGCGATGATGCCGAAGCCGAAAGATCCGGCGCTGTTATCGATGGTGATATCGGTTCCGGCCCGGAGGGCGCCGGTGAGGATGCCCTGTGCGGAAATGGAACCTCCCGCCGACACGACCACCGGGTCTCCTGGGGTGAAGATCCCGCCATCGGCCGCGATGTTTCCCCCGGCGGTAATGTTCCCGAAAACCCCGGGCGGATTTTGTTGCAACTCGATCGAGCTAAAGGAAGTGATGTCTCCTCCCGCGGTAATCGATCCGCCGAAGGCCGTGATCTTGCCGGCGGTGATGGTGGTGCCGGCCGTGAGACTGGCCGCGAAAAGGTTGCCGCCGACATCGATGTCAGCGCCAGCGTTGAGGTCGCCGCTGGTCACATCCCCGACGGCTTGAAAGAAACCGCCGGCGTTGATCGTGCCCACGGGAATGGCCGCACCGTAGAGGTCGATATCGCCATCCGACACTAACGAGATTCCGTTTCCACTCTGGAAGATAATAGAAGAAGCCTGGATGCCGCCCGCGCCCGCGGTGAAGACGGCCTCCGGAGCCATGTTAAAAGTGAGTGTGATCGGATTGGACGTCGACCCACCGGTGAAATTGATTGTGTTACCGATGACGTTGATGGAAGCATTATTGAAAACGGTTTGGTCGCCGGTGGCATCGATGTTCACCGCGTTGCCGGCCTCGAGGAAGACTTGCACCACGGGATCCGTGCCGACCGCGAATTTGTTGAGCGCGAAATCGAGATCGTTGCTCGCAAAAATTTGCACGATCGAGCTCCGCACCGTGCCGTTGCCGACGGTGAAGTTGTTCCCCGCGTTAAAAACGAACGAGCCGGACGCGATCGCGCTTTCGATGTCTACGTTTCTCTGGGCAATCCCGACGAACGTGCCGACATTGCTCACGCCCGACCCGATCGTCAGATCGGAACTAGCGCCGCGGGCATAAACAAACAAACTGCCGAGATTCAAAAACGAGACGTCGGAGGTGAGCGTGATCGAGCCATTCACCGTTGCCAACAAAAGCACATCGAGGCCCGCAAAAGTGAGCGCGCCGCCCGGGGCCGCAGTGGTGATTCCATTCACTGCGATCAAGGCCAGGCTGGTGGCCGCTCCGTTGTTCGCGCCGCTGGCAGTAGCGCGCGCGGAGTTGAACGTGATGCTTGGATCGCCCGCGATCAGCAGATTGGAAAACTTAAAGGCCGCGTACGGCGTGTAGGCCGCGTTCCCAATAATCTGATCGAAGCCGGCCGAAACATCGAAACTGGAAGTGGACCCGAAGAAGTAGGCGGAAGGCGTTCCATCCGTCGCGGGGCCGCGATAGATTTTGCCAAAACCAGTCTCGCCGTTGCGCGTGATCGACGGGTCCGTCTGGATCACGGTGCCACCATCGATGACTGACAAGTTCGCTGATTGAATAACCGACGGCGTGCCGAATTTGCTCGGGGTCGGCGCCGGCGTGGGCGATGCGGACGGGCTCGGTGAAGGCGTAGGTGTCACGGTTGGACTCGGTGATGCTGTCGGACTCGGCGTCGGCGTTACCGTGGGCGTCGGCGTTACCGTGGGCGTCGGCGTTACCGTCGGCGTCGGCGTTACCGTCGGCGTCGGCGTGGCCGTTGGCGTTGGCGTTGGCGTGACGGTCGGCGCAGGGGTCGAGGTCGAGCTCGGGGTAGGCGAAGTGGCCGCGATCGTTTGGTCGCGTGCGTCTAGCCCGGTGAGGTCGCCCGTGCCCGTACCCACCACCGGAGTGCGATCCCTTTCCTGACCCGCGATCGCCTGCGCGATCAACGCCTCGCTCCCGAGCGGTCCGAAATCTTGAATCAATTGCGAGCTGCCGATCAATTGTTGTAAATCAACTTCCACCGGTTTGCCGAGCGCGTCACCGGGCCGGCCCGCGAGCATCTGGCCAGTGCGCAGCTCCACGCAATCGCCGCTGTCGCGCAGCCGACGTTCTTCGGCCGCGTTCCGCGGTTTGCCATCGCGCCGAAACTCCGGCACCCGGCAGATGCGCGCGGTTCCTTCGAGCATGATGAACTTGAATTGTGTCTTGTGATACTCCGCCATCATCGTCGTGCCGGTGATCGCCGCGGTGACTGCCGCGGTGGAAATTTTTGCGCCACCGGAATCTTTTGGCACCCGCACGAGGATGGCGCCGCCGCCGAGATCGATCGTCCGGCTGCCTTCGTTAACGGTAAAAATCGTGTTCGCCCCCAGACGCGCGATCGTCAGATCGGCGAAGGTCAACTCCGTGCGCGAGTCGGATCCCGTGCGGACGGCGGTCCCGCCGCGCACCGGATCATTCACCGCCGCCGGCCGCGGCGCAGCCTGTTCCGGGAGCAGCTTCACATCCTTGATCACCTGGGTGACGTGACCTTCGCGAAGCCCGGCGGCGCGGACGATTCCGGCCGGACCGATGAGCCCGAGGACGATGAGCAAAGTTGCGAAAAAGATCGCGCGAGACTGGGGGGGGAATTTAGTCAGCATGGTGAGTTGGAAGTTTAGCTAAATGAAACCCGAAAGGTCGATGCTTATTGTCGCGCTAGCGTTGATTGCGGGCCCGCCGCGATTGTTTGGGAGGCGACGGACTGGGCGAAGCCGCCGCCGGCTCGACTAACGAGACCACTGTTCCGCGCCCGAAAATTACCAGGTTGGTGTCGACCAGCGCGCCCTTGGTCTTCTCTTGTTTTTGCTCGGCGATTCCGCGCGCGATCGAGGATTCACTTCCGAGCGGCGCGAAGCCCTGGATCAGTTTCGAGGTTGCCATCATCCGCTTGATGTCCACATCCACCGGGTTCGGCAGTGAGCTCAGTTTCGGCCCGAGATGAAACATCAAAAGCTGGCCCTCATTCACCAGGACCGACTCGCCGACCGATGTTTTTAAAAACATTCGCGCCGTTCCTTCGAGCACCATCAGCTTGACATACTTGCCCGCGTTGTGTTCGAGCAAACACGTCGTCCCGGCCACGGCCACGGTCACGCCGGCCGCGCGGATTTCCGCGCCGTGCGCGGAACCCGGCGCGCGCACCAGCATCGCGCCTTTCTCTAAATCCATCGCGTGCGTGCCGTCGTTGAAGGCGAAAACGGTTTGTGCCGCCAGCCGTGCGAGCGTGTGATCGGCAAACGTGACCTCCGATTGCGAATCGATCCCGGTCCGCACGCTCGCGCCATCCGGCAGGTTTTCGCGCAAGCTCGCGGAATGAGCGGCGCCTTTCGGCGAAAGAATTTTCACTTCTTTGCGCAGGCGCGTGACCTGCGCTTCGCCGCCGGCCGGCACCACCGCGCCGCGCGCGAGAGGTTGCAAAAAACAAGCGACCGCTGCGAGCCACCCCCAGCTCCGTGCGACCAACGAAGCCCGCCCCCGGATCATCCCTTTAAAAGCGGTAGGAGAAGGAAAGCGCGCCGCCGACGTTGGCCACTTGGTAGCTGAAAACATCGCGACTGGAATCGTTATTCGCGAAGGTCGCAGTGGCGGCCAGGCTGACCCATTGATTCAGCCGATAATTTGCGCCTAACGAGAAGACCTCGCTCACGTCCGTGCGATCGCTGTCGGTATAATCACGCACCGAAAGCCGGCTGACTGCGTTCACGGTCAGGGCGCGCGTCAGGTTGACGGCGTAGGCGACATAAAACCCGAACTCGTGCCGGCCCGGTTGCGACGGCTCTGATTCAATATTCAGGAGCGTATCCGTCCCCGCGGTGATCTGCTGTGCGCGCCCGATCCGGAAAGGCACTTCCGCGCTGAAGCCAAGGCCATGACTGGAGAAAAATTCATCGAAACTATGACCACTCGTTAGGCGATTGTAGGCATACTCGGCGTGCAGTGAGAGATTATGCCAGCGCGGCACCAGGTAAGTGATTCCGGCCCGCAAATCGAAGCTCCCGAATTCCAAAGCATTGAAACGGTCGTAATAAAACTCCTGCTGCCCGACCGAAAAACTGGCGTAAAGCGTCGGCGAAATTCGCGGCGTATAAGTAAAACCAATCGCCGGTGCGAAGATGGTGTCGCCTTGCTCGTTCGTATTCGAGAGCGCGACGTTCGAAGTGTAAAAGAGCGGGAGCGCGGCCGAGAAACTGAAAGCCTGGTAACTGTCTTGTCGTTTCAGGATGGCCTGTTCGCCGAGGTCAGGATCGTTCGGGCTCGAGTCCGCGTGGCTCTCATCCGAACCGGTCGAGGCTTGATAAGGCTCATCGCGCAAACCGGGTTCGGTGCGGAGAAGCTGCGCCCGTTCCACCGGCTGGCCCGGCGGCGTCTGCGCCTGCGTGGACGTGATCGCGGTGGCGATCGCAGCCATCAAAAGAACGCAGAAAGAAACGGGCGCGATCGCCCCTCGGGTAACGCTTGAAGGCATAAAAAGTTCGCCAGTGTTGCCGTCACGCCCGGGGGCGTCAAGCAGTTATCCACCGGGCGAAGTGGGATGCTAAAAGATTGACCCCGGCGGAGCGAGCTTCTTTACTGTGCTCGATGAAAATCCTTTTCGCGTCGTTGTTGTGTCTCGTCCTTCCGACCGCGGAATGCTTCGCGCTCAAAGGTGGACCAATTTATCCAGTCGCGGGCAACATCGTGGGCACCTACGCCGGGGTCTTACAAGGTGTCTTCGATCCGACTAATCCGGCATCGTCAAACTCGCTCGGTGTCTTTTCGCTCGGCGTGCCGACTACCGGGCTCGCGACCGGAGCGTTTATCATGTTCTCACGCGGGCGCGTTTTTAACGGAACGATCAATGCCAGCGGTGATCCGAACCGCGGAAGCGTCCGCGGCCTTCTCCAAGCAACCTACAACTTCAACCTGCAAAGGACGCAGCTGGACGCGAGTGGTAATCCCACGGTCGTTTCTATCCCCGTGACCGCGACCGCGAATGGTCCGATCTCGGCGAATGTGGTCGCTCCCAAAAACGGCGCTCCCGGAACCTCCACACGCCTGAACGGCCAGGCGACACTTTCTATCACCGGCGGATTCGTTAGCGGCACTACCGGGGAACCGATCGTGACCTCGATTCTTTCGCTGGTGGTGAGCGGATTCCGGCAATCCACCACCGCGCCCACGGGTTAGGCCAGAGTTCTCCGCCACCGAACCGTTTGCGTACGCAGGCTCATTTGCGAGGCGGCTTCACTCTGCTCGAGTTATCCGTCGTCATCGTGATCGTAGCCATTCTGGCCGTCCTGAGCCTGCCGGTGCTCGGCAAGCTGCGCGCACGCGCCCAGCGGGTGCAGTGCGCCGCTAACCTGAGCAGCCTCGGCGTTGGCGCAGGCCTTTACCTCCAGGACAACGGCGTGTGGCCGCAGATTCCTGTGAATGCAAATAGCAACCCCGAAGAATTCGCCGAAGCCTGGATCCAAGCCCTGACACCCTTTGGCATTGTCCGCGAGACTTGGATTTGCCCGACCATCCAGAACCTCCTGCGGAACCCGGATTACTCGACGGCCGACATAGCTCGTATCGATTACATCGCGACTCCCTTCGACGACAAGCCGACCTCCCCGCGCGAGTGGCCCCGCCAACCCTGGTTCATCGAAACCGGCGACGTCCACGGCAATGGCAACCTCATCCTCTTCACCGATGGGAGCGTGAGTGATTTGAAGACAGTGATCAGCGGCGCGCAAAGCCAGCCCTGAGCGCGTATCGAAAAATCTTACTTTGGATTGCGTGGAATCGGCAGTTCTGTGAGTCTCACCTTTGTTCACCGAGCGATCGGTTCATCGTCCATTGAATTCTTTGCAAAAAACAATTTTCCGCTTCCTCTTCCTGGCCGCATCGCTTCAGCTCGCGACCGCCTATGGGAGCACGCTCAGTTTTTCGCCTACGCAGTACACCGTCAATGAAGGGCGCGGCAGCATTGTCCTCACCGTTACTCTGGACCGCAGCGCTGACCCGGATCCGGGAGATACCGTGACAGTCGATTACAAGACGCTTTCCGGCACGGCGACCGGTTCGCGCGACGCCACTGCGAGTAACCCGGCGGATTATTTCGATCAGGATAGCACGGACAACGCAGCGCGTTTGTCTTTTGCGCCTGGGGAACTTTCGAAGACAATTACCATTGCCATCATCGACGACACTCTGGTGGAGAATTCGGAAAATTTCAGCGCCATCATTTTCAATCCCTTGAGTGGGAACAAGCCGCGCTACGGAGTTCCTTTAGTGACCAATGCGACCGCCACCATCACCATTATCGACAACGACGTTGGCTCGACGGTTCGCTTTAACCCGACCAGCTATGCCGTGGCCGAGCAAGCGGGTGACAGCAGCGTTACACTTACTATTACCGCGGCGAGGCTGGGCGATCCTAATACGCCCATCACGGTTGCCTACGGGACCAGCGACGGCAGCGCAAAGGCCGGCGCCGATTATTTCGCAACCGATGGGGTGGTAAATTTCGGACCGGGAGAAACCGAGAAAACGATTACCGTCACGGTCCGGGATGACAACCTGATTGAGAACGCCGAGGATTTTTTCGTCTCCTTAAGCAGTCCTTCGGGCGCCACGCTCGATCCCGCCGGCGGTTCCGTAGCTACCGTGACGATTTCCGACAACGATGCCGGCACCAGCACCATCCAGTTTGATGCAAGCAGCTACACCGTCAGTGAAAACGATGGCGTTGCATCGTTGACTGTCGTCCGGTCCGGCGGCCTCGGCTTCGCCGTCAGCGCCCATTACTTCACCACCGATGGGAGCGCGCGGGCCTCGAGCGATTATACCGCGACCTCGTCTACGGTCGTTTTCGCGCCGGGAGAACTCAGCAAGACCATCACCGTCCCTATTCTTAACGACAGCACGCCCGAAGGGACGGAGACATTTAGCGTCACCCTCGCCGGAGTCAGCGACAACGCCGTCCTCGGAACCCCGATCGTGGCCACTGTCGCCATCATCGACGACGATCCGCCGCCACCGCCGGATAATTCCACCAAGGTGCTCAACGTCTCCACCCGCGGTCCGGTGCAGGCTGGCGACAATGTCATGATCGCTGGCTTCATCATTCGCGGCGAGGCACCGAAGCCCGTCATTCTGCGCGGGATCGGACCTTCACTTGCTTCGCTCGGAGTAGTGGACGCGATCAGCGATCCTAACTTAACTCTCTTTGATGAGAACGGGACCCAGCTTGCCTTCAACGACGACTACGGGACGAACTCGCCGGCCGATCGCACCTTTCTGCAGGCCAACGGTCTGACGCCTCAAGATTCCCGCGAAGCGGCGCTGGTGACCTCGCTCGCGCCCGCGAACTACACTTTGATCTTGCGCGGCAGCACCAACGGCATCGGGTTGGTCGAGGTTTACGATATTAGTCGGACAACCGCGAGCCGCTTCGCCAACATCGCGACGCGCGGCAAGGTAGAACAAGGTGACAATGGCGCGATGATCGCGGGCTTTATCATCGGCATGCCGCCGGGGCAGACCGGGGTGACGCGGCGCCTAGTCATCCGCGCGAACGGACCCAGCCTAACGAGTGCTGGGGTCAGTGGCGCGCTGGTCGATCCGACGCTGGATCTCTACCGCGGCTCGCAGCTCATTCTTTCGAACGACAACTGGAAGACCAACTCCACCGCCGATCGCAATGAGCTCACCGGTTTCGGCCTCGCCCCCAATAACGACAAGGAAGCCGCCATCGTCACCAGCCTGGATCCCGGAAGCTACAGCGCCGTCGTCCGTGGAAAAAACAACACCACCGGCGTCGCCCTCGTGGAAGTCTTCCAGGTCGACCAGTAGGCCGCGATTCGGCTCGCGGAAGGTGGAACCGGCCTCCGCCGGGTTCGGAAGGAGTTCTTTCGCGGGCGGGCTGGGTTCTTTCGGTCGCTGACGTGACCATTTCGTCCGCTGACGTGACAATTTCATCGGCTGACTTGGCCATTTCATTCGCTGACGTGACCACTCTCACCCATTGACTTGGTCGTTTCAGTCGCTCACTGGCTTGCTTCGACTGTGGACCGGCTTGCTTCCGCGCGCGATCTGGCCGGTTCTTTGGAGGTTCTCCCGCGCCTCTTCCAGACGCATACGCTACCGGCCTAATCCGGCAAAGAGCGCAGCGTAAACCTCGATCCCGTCCCAAAGATTCTGCAGGCGCAGATTTTCATCGGCGGCGTGCTGATTGTCGTCGTGATTCGCAATCGGCAGGCCGATCACCGGGGTGTCGTCCGGCTGTTGAAAGAGATACATCGGAATGCTCCCACCGATAGTCGGGAGCCGTACGGGGTCGTGCCCGGCCGCGGTCATGAGCGCGGCCACTTCGCGCGAGAGCGGAAGATCGAGCGAAGTGCGGGCCGGAGGATAGCCGGCGCCCCAGTTGGCGCGCACGATTTTGGGATGCTGCGCGCGGGCGGCGGCGTCCGGCGTCTCCCGGACGATGGTGTAACCCTGGGCTGCAAGATGGCGCTCGACTAACAGCTTGGTAGATTCCGGCGTCTCGTTAGGTACAAGCCGGAAATCGATCGAGGCACGCGCCTCGGTCTGGATGGTGTTGGAAGCTTTTTCACCGACATGGCCCGACTCGATCCCGCGCACGTTCAAGGCCGGGAGGAGCAGCAGTTCATTGAGGTGCTTCCCCTCGCCTTCCACCGAGCCGATCTGAAACTCGCCCCGCAGATCGGTTTCGACATCCGGGATTTTGGTAATTGCGGCGCCTTCCGCCGCGGTCGGCGGCTTGACCTCATCGTAAAAGCCTTTGATCGAGATGCGCCCGTTCTCGTCCCGCATCGAATCGAGAAGGTGGGTTAGCCTAACGATCGGATTCGGCGCCCAGTTTCCATAATGCCCGTCGTGCAAACCTTTGCTCGGCCCGTAAACGGTGAGCTCCAGATCGATCGTCCCACGTGCTCCGAAGAACAATTCCATGCGCCGGCTTTGATGGACTGGGCCGTCGCACAAAATCCAGGCATCGGGCCGCAATTCCTTCGGATATTTCTCGAGATACTGCGCGAGATGGGGCGAGCCGGCTTCTTCTTCGCCCTCGAAGACGAAGCGCCAATGAACCGAAGGCTTCGCCTCGCTCGCACGCAAGGCATCGAGCGCGGCCAGCGCCGCGATGATCGGCGCCTTATCGTCGCCGGCGGAGCGCGCGTAAAGGCGCCATTCGGGGTCGATCGATGTGGCCGCGCGCCAGTCGACATCGTGTCCGGCGGCATCGCGCATCACCGGTTTCCACGGATCACTCTTCCAGCGCGCGGGATCGACTGGTTGCCCATCGTAGTGCGCGTAAATCGCCACGGTCCGCGTCGCCGCTCCCGGCACAGGAAAATCGGCGACCACGATCGGTGGCGCGCCTTCCAGGGTGAGCAGTTGTGTCGTTAGGCCACGCTTCGCGCAGAGCGCGCGGATGGCGTTCGCATTGCGCTCGATGTTTGGACGATCACTGGCCAGGTTCGGGATGGCGAGAAGGCCGGAAAATTCCTCGAGGATTTCGCGTTCATGCGCTGTGCGCCAGGTTCGCGCTTCCCGCGCGATGTCGGCTGGCTCCGCGGCAAAGAGCTGCCCGCAAAGGAGAAGGATCAATGCCACCGCGAGGGGCGTGCTGCTCCGCGTCCGCGTCATGATGGTTTCACCAACAGGAAGAGAAGCAGCTCACGAGCGGATGATTCTTTCTAACTGGCCGGCGCCGCTATTTTAGACTGGAAAGGCGACACTCTTGTCGCCGTTATCCAGGTCTTCGGCGACAGCAGTGTCGCCACTCCGCAGCTGCAGGAGATCGCGCTGCCACGGGGCGAGCAGGGTTTCGCTGCGGGTGCGGTCGATGGCGATGGATTCCACGGCCGCGCGCGCGGCGATAAAGGATGGTTCCAATCCTAATTTTTCCGCGGCAGCATCGCGGCGTTTCCGTAAATCTTCCGCCGCCTTTTCCATGCTTTGGGTCGGGCGCACGCCCACCCGGCGCGGCCGGCGCGAAGGCCATTCCGATTCCGGCAACCGCAGCGCGTGATCGGCCGCATCGAGAAAACCGCGGCGGCGCCGAGGGCTGAGATGGCGAAACTCCGGCCGCTTCCCGGCTTCGAAATCGAGCGCGGCTTGGACTAACAAGTGATTCTGTAAAATGTGAAACGATGGCCGGTCGGCCGCCTGCGCTTCACGATCGCGCCATTGCCAGAGCGCGCGCAAGACCGCGGAAGCGCGCCCGGAAAGGGTGCCGGCGCCGCTGATCCGCCACGCTTCATCTTCATCGCGCACCCGCTCGATGGCCGCCTGCGCGAGGACCCGCGCACACGATTGCTCGAACCATTCGTAGCGATCCTTGGCGCGCAATTCTTTCGCCATCATTTCCGCGAGTGGGAGGAGATAATGGGTGTCGTTGATTGCGTAGTCCGCCATTTGTTGCGGTAACGGACGGCGCGCCCAGTTCGCTTTTTGCGAGCCTTTGGTCAGCTTGACGCCGAAATATTGTTCGACCAACGCGGCCAAACTAAAAGCGCGCAAGCCGAGGAGGCGGGCCGCGATCACGGTGTCGAAAACTTTCGTGGCGGTGAAGCTCATCGCCCGGCGCAAGAGCCGCAGATCAAAGTCCGCGCCTTGCAGGACGATTTCTTTCCCGGTGAGCGCGGCGCCTAAGGGCGCGAGGTCGAAATTGCCTAACGGGTCGACCAGGAAATCTTTGCCATCGAAGCTCAACTGCACCAGGCAAAGCTTCTCGAAGTAACAGTGCAAACTGTCCGCTTCGGTGTCGACCGCGACGCGGTCCACCATTTGCAATTGCGGGATCAGTTCCGCCAGGGCCGAGTCGGATGCGATCACCTTAAACCCGCGAGCAGGAGCTCGGCGTTACTCTTCGTGGCCTGCAAATTCCCGATTAATATTTCCATTGCCTCGATCGGCGGCATCGCGGCCATCGCTTTGCGCAGCAGTTTCACCCGTTCCCATTCCTCCGGATGATAAAGCAATTCCTCGCGGCGGGTGGCGGATTGCTGGACGTGGATCGCGGGATACAAACGCTTCTCGACTAACGAGCGGTCGAGATGCAGCTCCATGTTTCCGGTGCCTTTAAATTCTTCGAAGATAACCTGGTCCATCTTGCTCCCGGTATCGACGAGCGCAGTCGCGAGGATGGTGAGGCTGCCGCCTTCTTCGCAGTTGCGCGCAGAACCGAAAAACTTTTTCGGTTTCAAGAGCGCCTTCGATTCCACCCCGCCGGACATGGTGCGGCCTTTGTTGCCGGTGAGGGAATTATAACCGCGCGCCAGCCGGGTGATGCTATCGAGCAACACGACGACGTCTTTCTTCTGCTCGACCAAACGCTTCGCGCGCTCCAGCACTAGCTCCGCCACCTGCACGTGGCGGGTGGAGTTTTCGTCGAAGGTGGAATGGTAAATCTGGCAATCGACTTCGCGTTGCAGGTCGGTGACTTCTTCCGGCCGTTCGTCGACCAGGAGGATGATGAGCACGATCTCCGGGTGATTGAGGCGGATGGCCTTGGCGATTTCTTTGAGCAGGATGGTTTTGCCGACGCGCGGCGCGGCCACGATCAAGCCGCGCTGGCCTTTGCCTAACGGAGTCAGCAAATCAACCGCGCGCGCGCTAATCGATTCCGCTTTCAAATTCTCGAGAATGATCCGGCCTTCGGGATAAAGCGGCGTCAAGGAATCGAAGGGAATCGTCTCCAGCCATTGCTCGGCCGGCTCGCCCTCGACGGTCAGGACTTCGTCGAGCATGATCGATTTCTCGCGCTCACGCGGCGGGCGGATGGTGCCGGTGATTAATTGGCCGGGACGAAAACGGAAATGCCGCACCGTTTCGCGCGGGACGCCGACGTCCTCGGGCACGGGGAGGAAATTGATCGCCGGAAAACGGAGCAAGCCGAACGAGTCCGCGACCTGGTCGTAAAATCCCAAGACGGTCACGCGCACATTTTGGCTCAAGACAAAGCGCACGAAGTCGAGGATGTGCTGGTGGCGCGTGCGCCCGGGATGCAGCCGGAAATCGAACTGCCGGCAGAGATCTTCCAACTCGTTAGGCGACAACGCCTGCAGCTGGTTCAAATCCAGCTCCGCGGGGCGCGGCGGGATCTCACTTGGCGACGCCGTTTCCGGCACCGGCTCGGTTAAAACATTTTCGTCCATTTACAAATTGCTCGTCCCCGGTGGTCGCGCCTAACGAGACGTTCCGCGCCAGAAAGCGGCCAGGATCTCGGCCTGCGCGGCCAGGGCCGATTGCGGGCCATTGTTCCAAACCACGTGATCGGCCCGGGCGATCTTTTCCGCCAGCGGCATCTGCGCGGCGATCATTTCCGCGGCCGCGGCTTCACTTAAAGAAGAACGCGTCATCAGGCGTTGCCGCTGAAGTTGCGGCGAGCAGGCGACCACGACCACGCGATCGCATAAATTTTCGCCGCCGGTTTCATAAAGAAGAGGAATGTCCGCAAAAAAAAGTTCGGTGGAGTCTCGCCGGCTTTCGGCTTGGAGGGCCCACTGACGCCGGATGCGCGGATGCAGAATCTGCTCGAGCGCGAGTTTCTTTTCCGGGTCGGCGAACACTATGGTACGAAGGCGGGCGCGGTTCAAGTCTCCCGCGGCAGAATAAATCTCCGCGCCGAAA
>JBPCJC010000003.1:0-61756 GCA_051005695.1 Chthoniobacterales bacterium
CTCGTGCCAAGCGCCAGGAGCAACAAGATCGGTAGGAAACGGGAAGCGGACATCCCCTTTGCAGAGCTAGTCTCGTGCGAGTTTGGCGCTACTCGCGCCGCCCGCGCGTTGATTCGCCTAAGCGCGGAGTTTCGCGAAACGGCTGTAGCCACGGCCCTGTGGGCCGTGTCCTCCTGAACGCGTCCACGGCCCACAGGGCCGTGGCTACAAAGACGGGCAGTGCACGTTAGCTTTTAAGCCGCGTCCTCGACGCCGGACGCCCTCGCTCCAGGTTCCGCAGGTCTAGGCCGCGCGTTTCCGTGCCGAAACAGATGAACAACCCCAGCGCGATTAGCACTGGCACCATGTGAGGACCGCAGTGATCCCGAGAGGCGGCACCAACGAGGTGATGCTCAAGGTTTGGGCAAAGGACGCCGCCGCCCTTCGTGCAGGCTGGAACCCAACCGGTGGCGCGCGACCGTGAGCGCGGCCCTCTTCCCGATCAAAAGCGGGGTCCAGGGCGTGGCTGCGGTTGGGGCGCTCAGTTCGCGAAACTCATGGGCGATCACTTCCGTCCCGTCGACTTCATCTTGAGCTAGCTGGCGAGTGACAATCCCGAAGCGCGCCATCACGGCGTGCGCCTCGGCGTCGCGCCCGCGGAGGAACTTCGGCGACTCCGGGATAAAGCCACCTATCAAGACAAGGATCAGGCCGGTAGGTAAATTAATCAGCCAAAGGATGCGCCAGCTAAGTGTGGGAACAAGCCAGCCAAGAACGCACTGGCCGCAAAGTAACCACCGACGGCGCCCGGGCCGCCTACCAGCACCAGGGACCACCCGCGATGCCTGAGGGCATGGTCTCCGCCAGGAGCGCATAGGTCACGGGTAACATCCCACCCGCACCCAACTCCATGAGAAAACACATAAAGATATTCCAGTTAAGCGAAGGCAGGGCACCGCAGATGGAAGTGCCGACAAAGACGACTGCCGAAAGACGACAAAACCCAGGCTGGCTGGCTTCATCACATCGATAAGTAGAGCTACGACCAGCGCTATCATAGCTCCAGCGCGCGGGACTTAACTCCGCGTCTCCCGGTGCAGTTACGGTGATCCGCGCCGCGGTCTGCGCCATCTGCGCGGCGTGACTCGGCAGGAGCCCATAGCTGCCACGGCCACCCCGGCGGCGATGAGATACATCCCGAAGATCATCCCCGGATCCATCGGCGTTTCCCGCGAGCGCGAACCCGATCGTGCGCCCCATCCAGAACATTGGCAAATGGAGGAGCAACGCCAGCCGTCACCGCCACGCAACCGAGGACAAACGCCCAAGTCCCGCGCCGATCGAGAAAGACCTTCGCGTCGATTACGTTGACTCACGGCCCACAGGGCCGTGGCTACATTCCTGCGAGCTAGCTTACCGCTCTAGTTCCCCACTGACCCGGAATGGAGGGCTTTTCCCTCGGAGGCTTTCTCTTTTACCTCCGCGAAGCGCCGACGCCTGCAGGCCGGGCACCCACTTGCTTTAATGAAGCTTGCTCGAGCTGCGCCTGGAGCGGCCCTTTCCCCTGGGCGAGGCCGCCTAACAACTCGTTAGCCAGCTTCTCTTGGTTAAGAATGGAGGTGAGGATTGCCAACTCATGGGTATAATCCATTTCCCGGGCCGTGGCGCAGAGTGGCTCGTACGAGCTGATCTCAAATTGCTCAATCTTCTGGCCAACTCCGATCAGGGCCGCGTCCTGCTCATGCGAGACCAATCGCTTGCCGATCACCTTCACTCCTTCTTTGATTAGCTGCGTCATCGGTTTGCAGCTCTTCTCTGGCAACTCTTGCCCAAGCGAATCTGCCACCAGCTGCAGCGACTTTACGTGTCCCTTGGTCTCCGTCAGGTGAATCCGCAGGAGTGCCTTCAGGTCCTTCGATTTCGCCGCCTTTACCATTAAAGGGAGCGCGTGGGTCAGCTCTTTTTCCGAGGTATGCATTTCGCCCAGCTTGTTCAGAAAATTCTTTGGAACCGCACCCTGCGGGAAATTGGTGCTCGTGGTCTTATTCGCGCGGGTGTCGCCGGAGCCTTTGCTGATCGCCCCCACGTCGGCATTCGTCTTTCGCGCTGGCTGCCCGCCTTCGGTCGGTAAAGTTTTTCCGGGCCTCGCCGCACTCGCTTTCCGCACTGTCGCTTTATCCATAATCTTGCCTCAAGAAGTTAAACGCGCGTCGATAGCTCGCCGGTTTTAAAAAAAACAAACACGACGTGACACGCCCGCGAATTCCCGGGAGATGGCGGCGGCACCATGTTATCCAGCGAGGCGCGATGCAAAGGTCACACCCACCGAGGGCAACGAGAAGACCGGCCTGCGCGGTTGCGGATTTCGGGAGAGCAGGATTTATGAAGGAGAGAAATTAAGAACGGAAAGTCGAGAGGACGTTTGAAATGCTGACTTTGCGGCGATTGCATCTTTATCTGGGTTGTTTGTTTGCGCCGGCCTTGATCTTTTTTGTCTCGGGTGGGTGGTAGCTTCATCGGCTGAATGATTCGAGCAAGGATGGCAGCTACGTGGCGTCGCGTCCGATCCAGGTGCTCTCGGCGATCCATAAGAATTCTCATCTGCCCGGGAAAAGCGCGCGCGAGTTTACGCCGCTGCGGAGGTTCTCGCTCCTGGCCGCGGCTGGATTGGTGTTGACGAGGTTGCTCGCGGTGGTGATGGCGTTCCGTTTCTCGCGTAGCGCGCTCGTGCCGGTGCTTTGGCTGCTGGCCGGGGTGGCGGTGCCGGTGCTGTTGCTCGTTCTCTATCGGTGAGGCAAGTCTGCCGGGAAGAACGCGGCCCGCAGGGCCGCGGCTACACGTCGGTTGCAAGGCGTGCGAGCGGCCGTAGAGGGTTTATGGAGCCGCGCGGGAATCTCTGCTGACGAAGCAGCCGAAGTTTGGGTGCGGTTCGTCGTTCGCGAACGCGCGCCTAACGAGACTAGCTGGCGGTGGTTTTATCTTCCGGCCGAACCTGGTTGGTGGAAGTGGGCGCGGGGGTGGTCGGCGGAAGTTGTGGAGGGAGCTGAGCGGCGGCGGTGTCGCGGGCATCGCGCGGGTGATTGGTCTCGTTAGCCTGAGGATCGAGGACGTCGTCCTTGGCTTTCTGGAATTCTTTCATTGCCTGGCCCATGCCTTTGGCGAGCTCGGGCAGTTTCTTGGCGCCGAAGAGGACCAGGATGATGAGGAGGAGGATGATCAGGTCCGGGCCGCCGAGATTAGAAAAGAAGGCGAGAGTATTCATAACGTGGGATGAAACATCTGGCCTGCGGGCGAAGTTGCAAAGAACCTTTCCGGTGGCGGGCGCAATTTTCTCCCGTTGTTCACTGGCTTTCCTTGGAGCCGATCTCGACTAGGCGTTTGGTAAGGAAGACTAGGCCGGCCATCTGGACCCACTCGGAGACGAGGTTGCCAATGACCTGACCCCATTTGCTATCAGGGTCCATTTTGATAAAGAGGATGGCCCAACCGATGCCGGTGATGCCGAGGAAGATGAGCAGGGAATGCTCAAGGAGAAACTCGAGCCAAGGGGGACGGCCTTTGCCTTTAAACGGGCGGCTCTCGGCGGAGCCGATCTCGTAAAAGAATTTCGTGCCGAGGATGATGACGACGGAGCCGCTCCAATCGGCGATGGCGTTGCCAAAGAAGGCGCCGAGATGGGTTTTCGGATCGAGATAGCGATAGCCGATGATCCAGAGGAGGAGGAGGGAGACGGCGACAATGCTGAGAGAGTGGCGGACGAGGAAGGGGCGCTTTTTGTATTTGGGCATAAACAACGATGTCGAGCGGTGGGGCTGGAATGTCTCGGAAGTCCTAAGGCTAAACGAAAACGCCGGCCTCGGGCGAGACCGGCGTTTCTTTAAGCCTAGCTGCTTTCCTTCTAGTGACGGTCGCCGTCGCCGTCGTGGTCGCGGTCGTGATGGCCGTCATGACGATCGCCATGACGATCGCCATGACGATAGTTATTATGATGACCGTGCCGATGCTGGCCGCGGGCGTAATGGCCGTGAACCCAGTGCCCGTGCTCCCGATGCCCGGCGACCCAAATCCTCTCGTAATCGCCGTCCCAATAACGCGCTCCATGGTTGTAGAAGGGACGGTCGCCCACATGAATCTCCAGGCTGGCCGCGCGAATCGCCGTGGGCAGGCTGAGGCTCGCCGCCAGGAGCAGGGCGAGGATAAGTTTATTTTTGATCATACTCTCTCCTTCGTTCTCGAAGGCGGGAATGCGTGCACTTTCCGGCGGTGCAACGGGCGGGTTTCGCGCTAGAGGTTAGGGCGTGAATGTTCTGCAGACGGAAAGATTAGCTCTGCGTCGGATCACGACGGAGGATGCGGAGACCTTGGTGGCGATCCTGAATGAGCCGGCTTTTGTTCGCTTCGTCGCGGATCGCGGGGTGCGGACGAAGGAGCAGGGGGAAGCTTATATCACGGAAAAGATGCTGCCGAGTTTCGAGAAATACGGCTTCGGTTTTTTCGTGGTCCGGTTGCAGGAAACGGGAGCGCCGATCGGGATGTGCGGTTTGATCAAGCGCGATGGACTGGACGATGTGGACATCGGGTTTTCGTTTCTGCGGGAATATTGGCGTCACGGTTACGGCTACGAGGCCGCGGCGGCGGTGATGGATTACGGGCGACGGGAGCACGGGCTCTCGCGGATCGTGGGCATCACCTCGGAGGACAATGAAGTCTCCGGGAAACTGCTGGAGAAATTGGGGCTGCGTTTTGAGCGGTTGATTCAAGTGCCGGGCTTCACCCGCTCGAGTCGGCTCTTTGTTCCGGCGGTTCAGGATTAAGCGAGCGTGCTCGGGAGGATAATCAGGAGGCGGGACGCGTCCGCGCTCTACGCGAAACCCGAATCGTTTTTAACCATGATGATTCACAAAAAGCTCCTAATCGGCGCTCTGGCAGTGGCGAGCGCTATCGTCCCGGTGGCCACGACGCAGGCCCAACATTTGAGCATCGAACTCGGCGACCGCGGATATTACAATCACGGACCCTTCTATTATTCGGAGGGTTATCGGATGGTCTGGATACGCGGTCATTGGGGTTCGCGTCACCGTTGGGTGCACGGACATTATGCCCGCCGGGAACGCGAACGGAACTGGCGGCGTCACCACGAACGCGTCTACATCCGCTAAGGCGCGACCGTCTTTCGAAAGGGCAGTCTTCGATAAACGAAGGCTGCCCTTTTTGTTGGGTGAGTGTGCGAGCTTAATCCGAGCGCGCCCGCGGGGTTAAAAACTGCGAGGACTCGTTAGACCCGGCGGTTTCGAGACGCGAGAAGGACGTCGCGACCGACCAGGTAGAGCAGCACGCAGAGCACACCGAACGGAAGCAGTGCGAGCAGATCGGCGTGCGCGCCGGCGAAAAATGGATTGTGCGCCGTCGCCCAGTTAGCGAGGCGCTCGTTAAATGGCGCCAGACTCGGCCAGCCCGCCATGATCGCGATGACGATTCCGGCGAGCGCGCCGCCGGCGATGTAGCCGGAGGCAAGGAGGACGCCGGAGCTCTTGTCGCCTTCCGCGACCAACTGGTCGTGGGTCAAATCGTGCTCTTTAAATTTATGTTTACGCAGCCAGCGATCGACTAGCCAGCGCAGCATTCCGCCGACAAAGATGGGCGTGGAAGAAGCCAGCGGCAGATAAACGCCAACGGCAAAAGCGAGCGATGGAATCCCGCTCATCTCGAGCACGATCGCGATCATCACGCCTAACAAGACCAGCGCCCAGGGCAATTTGTGGCCGAGGATTCCCTTGATGATGTAAGACATGAGGGTCGCCTTGGGCGCGTCGAATTTCATTACCGCCGAGCCGTCGGGTCGGGTGCGATGGGTGCCGTTGATGCCCGGATCAACGAGGTAGATCGCTTCGCCCCGATCGTTGACGAGGAAACGCTGGGCCGCGCCGCCGTCGGGACCGGGTCGCTGCCAGGAACGATAAAGTTGCGGGTCCATGTTCGCCTGCGCGCCTTTGATGTGTTCCTTCGCGCCCAATTCGGCGTCGTTAGGCGCGTGCAAATCGGGCGAGAAATTGCGCTCGATTTTGTAAACGACTGCGCCCGCGTCGTTCACCAAATATTCGCCCGGATCGAGTCCGGCAACCGTGGTGGTCGCGCCGGTTTTCGTGTTTTGTAAAACGTGATAATTGCCGGTCGTGTCCGGCTTCAACTTCTCCTCAAACGCCGGCAGGCCCGCGATTGGCACGCGCGGTGGGGTCGCGCTGGCTTCGATTTTTTGGAAGGTCGTCGGCGGCACATAGACGGTGTAGGAATCATTCAAGACCAGAAGGATCGGCCCGAGGGCGAGCGCGGAGGCGAGGGATCCGGCGAGGATGGCGATCTGCTGAAACTTCGGCGTCGAGCCGACGAGATAGCCGGTTTTCAAATCCTGCGAAGTAGTGCCGCCGTTCGACGACGCGATGCAAACGATGCCGCCGATGGAAAGCGCGGTGACAAAATAATTCGGCCCGGTCCAACCGACGATCAGGAAGACCAGACAAGTGAGAAGCAGTGTCGCCACCGTCATGCCCGAGGTTGGGCACGAAGACGATCCAATCTCCCCGGTCAAATGCGATGAGACTGTGACGAACAGAAATCCGATGACGACGATGAGGAGCGCGCCTAACAAGTTCCACTGCAGATGCAGTTGGGGCGCGATCATGATCACGAGCAGGAGCGCGATGACGCCGCCGATGACAAACTTCATCGAGAGATCCTGATCGGTGCGCAGCGTTTTGCTGGCGGGTCCGTCGGTGTCTCGGAGATCGGCCAAGCCGCTCTTGATGCCGTGCCAGATCAGCGGCAGCGAGCGCACCATGCTGATGATGCCGCCGGCCGCGACCGCACCCGCGCCGATGTAGAGGACATAAGCTTCGCGGATCTCGTCCGGGTTCATCACGCTGATCAGCTTCGTGCCCGGAGCAAGAATCGCCGTCGCGCCTTCGCCGAAAAACTTGATCGCCGGGATGAGCACGAGATACGCGAGCACGCCGCCGGCGCACATGATCGAACCGATGCGCGGACCGATGACGTAACCGACGCCTAACAAGACGGGATCGATCGTCATCGAGATTGATCCGGACTTGAAGGGCGCACCGAAGATTTTCTCCGGCGTGTCCTTCCAGGTTTTGAACGCCTCCATCGCCGCCTGGTAGAGGAAGCCGATGCCAAATCCGGTGAAAATCGTTTTCCCGCCGGTCGCGGCTTCGTCGTTCTCAATCCCTTCGCGCGACGCCGCGGCCTTGAGCACTTCGGCACAGGCCGTGCCTTCCGGATATTTAAGCAGACCATGTTGATCGACAATGAGCGCGCGCCGGAGCGGGATCATCATCAGAATGCCTAACAATCCCCCGAGGGTGGCAACAAGCATGACGCGCGTGATTTCGAGATCGAACCCGAGAATCATGATCGCCGGCATCGTCACGCCGAGACCAAAGGCAATCGACTCGCCGGCCGAGCCAGCCGTCTGGACAATGTTGTTCTCGAGAATGGTCGCGTCGCGCAGTCCGAACTTCGAGAAGAGCCGAAAGAGCGTGATCGAAATCACCGCCACCGGAATGGATGCGCTGACCGTGAGGCCAACTTTGAGGACAAGGTAAAGCGACGACGCCCCGAAAATGACGCCCAGCAAAGTTCCAACAATTAGCGGCACCGGCGTCAGCTCGCGCATCCGCGTCGCGGGCGCGATGTAAGGCTTGAAATTGGCCGCCAGTGGATTGGTCGGTTTATACCCGACAATGTCGGGCATCTCGTTAGGCGGATTTCGCGGGTCGATCTCTACCATTCGGAATAGCCTAACGAACTACGCGGCCGCGGCGGAACGCGCGCCCATGCGCAAAACCCAGCGATAAAGCACGAACGCAGTCACGGCGAAAGCGAGCCCACCGATGATGATGCTGAGCGTCCCAAAACCCGGGCCAACGAGGGCGAGGGGCGCGACCCCCCCGGAGAAAACCACGATGGCGGAGAGCACCACGCCGATGATGCTCTCACCGACGATCAAACCCGAAGCGAGCAAGACCCCCAGCTGTTTTGTTCCTTCCGAGTTACGGGTACGGTCCGCGCCGCGATCGAAAATAAACCCAACGATCGAACCGACCACAATCATGAGCGTGCTCGCCGTGGGCAGGTAAATTCCCAGGCCGACCGCGAGTGGCGGGATGCGCATGCGTTTCGTGGAGCGGGCCAGAATTGCGTCGATCACAATCATCGCGATGCCGATGTATGCGCCCATTCGGATCAAACTCCAATCGATGTCCGCGGCGATAACGCCTTGCGCGAGCGACGAGATTAAGCCGGCTTGCGGCGCAGGCAGAGGCGACGGCCGTAATTCCGCGCCCGGCGCACCGACGAATCCGTAGGCTTGATTGACCAGGTTAAGCACTGGCGGAATCACGACCGACCCGGCGAGGACACCGATGATGAGCGCGACCTGCTGCTTCCACGGCGTCGCATCGACCAACTGCCCGGTCTTCAGATCTTGCAGATTGTTGTTGGCGATCGCGGCCACATTGAAAATCACCGCCGTCGTGAAGAGCGCGAATGCCATCAGCGCCTTGGTCGCGTCCGCGCCCACGTAAGGTTTGACTCCGAGCACCAGCAAAAGCGCGGCGCCGATCACGACCAGGATGCCAATTCCAGAGAGCGGGCTGTTAGAGGAACCGATCAGCCCAGCCATATAACCGCAGACCGCGGAAACGAAGAAGCTCATCAAAAAGACATAGAAGACGCCGCCAATCACGAGCGTGATCACGTGTGAGCCGAGGCCACTCTCGTTTGCGAAGTAACCCAGAACCCAACCGATCGGGAGCATGCATAGCAACGTGACGAGACCGACGATGCCGATCGGGATGTCGCGTTCGGTAATCGGAAGCGTGTCAGCTTTTCCGGCCTTCCGTGCGCGGTTCGCAGCCATCGCGCCGGCCAGACCACTCGCGACCGGTTTGACCAGTTTCAGCAGAGTCCAAATTGCGGAAACGCCAATCGCCCCAGCGCCGATGAATCGGACCTTGTGACTCCACGTGCTTTGCGCGAGCGCGCCGGCTGCCGTGGTCAGATCGCCGGTGAGCGCGGCGTAGTGCGGCACCAGCCAACCCCAGCCAATGGTCGCGCCGATGAGCATCGCGATCCCGACGGACAATCCACACAAGTGACCGATCGCGAGGAGCGCGAACGACAGCGAGAAATCAAATCCGGTAACCGCGCCGCGCCGGCCGATCCGGAAAGTCTGCGCGACATCGGACGCGAATATTTGGGTCGCAACGATGATCGCGAAAACCGCAGCCACGATTGATCCCCACACCACCGCCAGCAATCCCGAGCGTCCGTGTTCGACTTCGGCGGCATTGGCCTTGCCGCCGCTCCCGACCTTCAGCACCTCCGCGCAAGCCACGCCTTCCGGGTAGGGCAGGTCCGAGTTCGTCACCAGCGCGCGCCGGAGCGGGATGGAATACATCACCCCGAGAATGCCGCCGAGCGCGCAGATCAAAAACGAGATCCAGAACGGAAAAGCGGTCCACCAGCCGATCATGATCAGCCCCGGCAAGACGAAGATGATCGACGAAAGCGTACCCGCCGCCGAGGCGATCGTCTGCACGATATTGTTCTCCTGCAGGGTTGCACCGCTAAAGCTGCGCAGGATCGCCATCGAAATCACTGCCGCCGGAATCGAGGTCGAAAATGTGAGCCCAGCCTTGAGCCCGAAGTACACATTCGCCGCGGTGAAGACCAAGGTGATCAGCGTTCCAATAATGATTCCGCGGACGGTAAGTTCTTTACCCATATTCGTGAGGATCGTAGCGGCTGAAGATGCGCGAGGTGTCGTTAGGCGTGGCCGTAAAAGGGAGGCGGAAGATAGCTGAAATGGAAATGGATGCGGGATCGGTCCTGATTCCGCTCGCAGTCAAAAAACGGTGTCGGCGGAACGCGCCGCGTGGGCTCACTGCGAGCTAGAACACGCCCAGCACTTTCAGGACAACCACGATGACCACGATAACGCCAATGATGTAGAAGATGTTCCGGTTCATAGGAGACGGTGCTTAACAGCGCCGCTCGCGGTTGACCAGATGTTTCGGCAACGGCGTTTGCTTAATGCCGGCGCCGCGTCGCGGACGCGCCGGAAGAATCGGCAAATGTTTCGCGTGGATTCTGCGCGAGGTAATCGGCGATCTCCGCCAGAAACGGGCCGGCGAAATCTTTTAGCTTTTGCTCGCCGACGCCGGGAACGCGGCGGAATTCGCCGGGCGTGCTCGGGTAAGTGCGCGCCATTTCGCGGAGCGCGACATCGGAGAAAATGACATACGCGGGCACGTCGCGTTCGTCGGCGATTTTGCGGCGAAGAATTCGCAAGCGTTCGAAGAGCGCTTCGTCGCACTCGATCGTCCCGGCGCGTGCGCGCGACTTCGTGCTCGTCGGAACATCGATTGGTTTCGTCAGGGTAATCGGGGTGCGTTCGCGCAGCGCGTTCCAGCCCGCTTCACTTAACTCGAGGGTGGCGAATTTTCCCGGCGCGCATTCCACCAGCCCGAGCCGCAACAGTTCGCGCCCGATCGCCTGCCACGCTTCCCGCTTAAGGTCTCGCCCGATCCCGTAGGTCGAAACCTCGTTGTGCCCGCGTTGCCGGACCGCTTCGGTGTCGGCGCCGGTGAGCACTTCGATGATGTGATTGAGTCCAAACGCGAACCCGCTTTTCGCGCGCACCCGTTGGACGCAGGAGAGAAATTTCTGCGCCGCGATCGTGCCGTCGAAAGTTTCGCGCGGGGTCAGGCAATTATCGCAACCGCCACAGGACTCGTTAGGCCGCTCCTCGCCGAAGTAGCGCAGGAGCGTCGTCCGCCGGCATTCCCGCGCCTCCGCGTAATGCACCATCTGCCGCAACTGTTCGCGCGCGATGCGGGCTTCGCTCTCGCTTTTTTCGTCGATGAAGCGGGTCTGTTTAACCACGTCGCTCGCACTGAAAAGAAGGACGCATTCGCTCGGCAAACCATCACGCCCGGCGCGCCCGGTTTCTTGGTAATAGCTCTCGATATTCTTCGGCAGATCGTGATGCACTACGAAGCGCACGTTCGGTTTATTGATCCCCATCCCGAAGGCGATCGTCGCCGTGATCACGCGCACGTCATCGCGCAAAAACATTTCCTGGTGGCGCGCGCGTTCCCCGGATTCCAGGCCGGCGTGATACGGTTTCGCCGGGACGCGGTCCTGGTTCAATTTACGCGCGAGCGCGTCGGCGGTTTTCCGGCTGGCGCAATAAACGATCCCGCTCTCGTGCGGCCGCGCCTGCAGAAACGTCAGCAATTGCTCATACGGCGTCGCCTTCGGGACCACGCGATAAGTGAGATTCGGCCGATCGAAACTCGCGACGTAAATCTGCGGGTCGCGCAGTTGCAGTTGCTTGAGAATGTCCGCGCGCACTCGCTCGGTAGCGGTCGCGGTCAGCGCCATCGTCGGGACCTCCGGCAAGTGCGCGCGGAGTTTTTTCAGTTCGCGATATTCCGGGCGAAAATCGTGGCCCCACTCGCTGATGCAGTGTGCTTCATCGATGGCAATTTGTGCGACGTTCCATTCCTTCACTTTCTCGATGAAGGTCTCGAGCATGAGCCGCTCGGGCGCGACATAGAGCAGACGAAACTCGCCCTGATAAAGTCCGCGCAAGCGCGCGCGCGCCTCGGTCGCGTTGAGCGTGGAATTCAAAAAGGTCGCCGCGATTCCGCTCGCCTGCAGTCCGTCGACTTGGTCCTTCATCAGGGCGATCAGCGGCGAAACCACCACCGTCAATCCGTCGCGCAAAAGTGCGGGCAATTGAAAACAGAGCGACTTGCCGCCGCCGGTTGGCATGAGCGCAAAGACGTCGCGCCCCGCGAGCGCATCGCGCACAATCTCTTCCTGCAACGGCCGGAACTCCGAATAACCGAAATGTTTTTTCAGCGGCGTGCGCAGGTCCATCGTTCGCCGCAGTATGTCGCAAGACGGGCGCGATTTCCTCGGAAAATCCGCGCTCGGCGCGCGGAGATTGCGGTTGCGAAACGCCGGGCCGTGGGTTGCGTAAGCGCCATGCGCAGCCCTTGCCGTTTTCTCGCCTTCGCTCTTTGCCTCGCCTGCACCCTTCGCGCCGAAGGGCAGGGGCGTCCCGAATTTCGTCCCGCGGTCCTCGGCTCCGGTCCCGATTCGTTGATCAACCGGATCGATACCGAAGCGCTCCTCAAGAATGGCCAAAAAGATGGCGCGATCATGTTTTGCTCGCAGATCGACCAGGATGGCCACGCGCTCGCGAGCTGGACTTACCGCGGCTCGCCCGGATCCGAACTGCTGGAGAAAGAGCTGATGGCGAAACTGAAGGACGCGAAATTTCCGCCGGCGATTTACGAGCATCAACCGGTCGGGGTCTTGATGTTCGCGAGCGTTTTGTTCTCCGCGGAAAATTCGCCGCACATCCAGATTTTCCTAAACCAGGATGGCAAAGCCTTGCAGGCGAAAGCGGATTTCATCGGGCCACAACCGGTCTTCGGCGCGGACTCGAAGTTCACCGGCTTGCATTGGCCGAACGTGCAGATGCCGGTGCTCCTGACTTCCGCGATCGTAGACCTCACGATCAACGTCGACGAAAAGGGAAACCTTAAAGACATCGACGTGCTCCGCGAAGAGCCGCCACTGCTCGGTTTCGGCGTTTCAGCGCTGGAAGAATTCCGCGATGCCAAATTCATCCCGGCGTTTCTCTCCGGCGCAGTCGAGGCGAGCGCGACCGCCCTGCCGGTTTGCTACAAACTCGGCGAGCGCGAATGACGCGGTCGGCGGCGGCCGCTGCTTCCGCCCCGGGCCGCAAACGCGCGACGCTGATCGGGTCGGATTTTTTCGAGCGCGATCCGTTGAGTTGCGCGCGCGAGTTGATCGGGACGCACCTGATCTGGGGCCGCTGCGCCGGCACAGTCGTGGAAACCGAGGCCTACTGCGCGGAGAAAGACGAAGCTTGTCACACTTTTTTTCGACCGAGCACCCGCGTCTTTGTCGCGCGGAATCACGCCGGCGCGGCCTACATTTATTTGAACTACGGGGTGCACTGGATGTTGAACGTGCTCGTCAAAGGTGAGGCGGATGGTTTCGTGCTCGTCCGCGCGTTGCAACCGACAGCCGGATTAGTGTTGATGCAGAAACGCCGCGGACTCGAGGACGCGCGCCAACTTTGTTCTGGTCCGGGAAAGTTGACCCAGGCGCTGGCGATTAATTTCGGCGATCACGAGCGCGATCTGTGCGCGGATGCAAGGCACGCTTTTCATTTTGGCGACGCCCTGGCGGACGTTGTCGCCGACGGCCGCATCGGAATTTCGCGCGCCGCAAATTTACCCTGGCGTTTCACTTTGCGCGGAAGTCCATTCGTTAGCCGGGTGGTCAAGCCGGGTTGACTGTGCGCCGGCTCGGCTGACCTTTTCCGTCCCATGTCCGCAAGTAAACCACGCGTCCTTCTCGGGATGAGCGGCGGCGTTGATTCCAGCGTCGCCGGTTACCTTTTGCGCGAGCAGGGTTACGATGTCGTCGGCGTGACCATGAAAGTTTGGCCGCAGGATTGTATCTCGCGCGCGGAGGATAAATGCTGCGGGCCACAGGCGGTAGCCGATGCCCGCAACGTCGCCCACTCGTTAGGCATACCGCACTACGTGGTCGATGAAGCCGATCAATTCGAGAAGCTGGTGATCGATTATTTCTCGAGCGAGTACCAGGCCGGCCGGACGCCCAATCCGTGCGTCATGTGTAACGAGAAACTGAAGTTCGGGAATCTTTGGGAGAAAGCGCAGGCGCTTGGTTGCGAATATATCGCCACCGGTCACTACGCGATCATCGAGCATCACGCCGACCATGCGGTCCTTCGCAAAGGCGCCGATCCGCGGAAGGACCAATCGTATTTTCTCTTCAGCCTGCGGCAACCGCAGTTGCGTCGCGCGCTCACTCCGCTCGGGGCGATGTCGAAGCCGGCGATCCGTGAGATCGCGCGTTCGTTAGGCCTGAAGGTGGCCGATAAAGTCGACAGCCAGGAAATCTGTTTCGTCCCCGGCAACGACTACAAGGCGTTCCTGCGCTCGCATCTCGGCGAGACCGAATTTCACCGCGGCGGCATCTACGATCTGGAAGGTAATTTTCTCGGCGAACATGGCGGGATCGAGATGTTCACCATCGGCCAGCGCAAAGGCTTGCCCGGCGGTTCCGCGCAGCCGCGTTACGTGGTCGATATCGATCCGGAAACGAACCGTGTCCTCGTCGGGACGGCGGAAGATTTGGTTTCGGAAGAATTTGAAATCGACCGGGTCAACTGGATCAGCCAGGGCGCGCTCGACCAGCCGGTGGAAGTGACGGTCAAGATTCGTTACGCCCATCCGGGCACTCGCGCGACGTTGCATCCTTTGCCTAACGAATGCGCGCGCATCGAATTGCACGAACCGCAGAAGGCGATCACGCCCGGGCAGGCGGCAGTTTTTTACCAGGGCGACGTCGTGCTCGGGGGCGGTTGGATTTGCCGGCAGGTCGCGCTCGCGCCGGCCTAACGAGTGGTGGCGGACGAAGTCTGGCTCGCGCTGAGCACTCCCCGGCGTCCGCTCAATTTATCATTGGCAAGGAAAGCTCGAGGATTCCGCGGAAACGATCGTGTTCTTCAAAATCACCCGCGCCGCCTTCCCGGCCTTTCAGGAAAAGTTAAAAAGCCTGCACCCGTATGAGCTCCCGGAAGTGATTGCGCTCCCGCTCGCCGCCGGGTTGCCGGATTACCTAAACTGGGTGCGCGAAAATTGTTCGCCGCCGCCCACAAAATAGTCAGCGAGCGGAGATGGTCACGTCCGTGACCGCGCGATATTTCTGCCAATCTTTCGCGACGAAGTGCCACCACTCGGTGCGCATTCCGAAGAAGCCCGCGTGTCCCATCGCGCGCTGCAGGGTGTGCAGATTATCGCGAATGTACGGATCATTGCCGAGATAACGCAGCATGGCCGCGGGCGTGAAAGCATCGAAGTCCGTGGGCATGGTCACTTCCTTGCCGTTTTCGTAAACGAGGGTGGCATCGATCGCCACCCCCCAACTGTGGAGCGAACCGCGACCGTCCGACGGGTCGGCGACGTAATCGTGATTCCGGTAAAGCTCCCAAAGTTGATCGTGCGCCGCCTTCGGCCGGTAAGCGTCCCAGATTTTCAGGCGAAACCCGCGCATCTGCAGATAACTCTGCGCCTCCACCAGGCGGGCCGCGACCGTTGGCCTAACGAGTGCTGGCATGCCCGCCGGATAGAGCGGCCGCTGCGCGATATTGTGGCTGCCGGCGTAACGCAGCTCGACCGCGATCGTCGGATCGATCGTCTGGATGTCGACTAGCTCCGGTTCGGGCGTGGCCGCGGGCAGTCGCGTAGCGAAAACCAGCGCCGCGATCGCGAAGGGGCAAAAAAATCGGCGATTCAAAAAGCTTCGGGGGTTGAAATTCAAAAGCGCCGGGAGAGCGGCGCCGTCTTTTATGGGCCCGCAATCGCAGGCGTGGGGCTTGTCTTTGCAATGCGCTGCAGGAGAAGTCGAGCACTATTCTCCGGGACCACGCAGCGCACTTCCACCCCGTTGCCCTGGGTGCTGATCTCCGGCGGCTGGGTGAACAGCAGCAGCTCGGAATCCTGCAAACGCAGCCAGCGTTGCGGATTTTCCTTGAGCTGCTGCGCCAGATCCGCCGCCGCCTTGGGCGATTTCGTTTGCAGGATGAGCCGCGCTTTCACCGGATTTTCCAGCCGCAATCCGAGCCCGAAAACCTGCGCGGTTTCGAGAAACTCGCGGGTAAAGATGGGATTGAAAAAACGATCGAGCAGCCGCGGATCGCTCGCGATCAAGCGCAGCGAGCTTTCCTGGTCGAGCGCCTGGAAACGACCGAAGAGATTGCCGGTGATCTTGAGGTCGGGTTTGATTCCGAGACGCACTCGGACCAGCTCTTCGACTTCCCGCGGCGAACCCACCGCGAGCGTGCGTTGACCGACGCGGGCGAGCGCAAAATCCGGCCGTTGCCAGACGCCGAGACCGCTGATGTTCTCGCGCGCGAAAGCCTGGTCTTTTTCGACTGACGCCAGCACCGGCGCGACATCGTTCTTCGCCTGCACCAAGACAAAATCTCGCGCACCCTTCGCGCCCGCACTGGTCAGGGCGCGAGTCACGCGAGCGGCGTCATGGACGAGATTAAGCACCGGCGTGCGCTGCGCATTCGCGGTCAGGCCGGACCAAGTCGCGTGCCATTCGGCCGGCTGATCTTTTTCCCAGCGCTTCAGAAACTCGTCGCGCTCGAGCTGCTGCATGTTCACCGACAGGATCGCTTCGGTTTCCTGCGGCAACCATTCGCGTTTTGCGGGCGTTTGAAAAACCAGCGGCAGCACAATCGCGAGGAGCACGAGCACCGAGAGGACGCTGAAATAAAATTTCCGCAGCTCCTGTTTATTTATCTCCGCGGAGAGCCGCGCCAACTCTGTTTTATGCTCGCTGTGACGCTCGACGGCGCTTCGATGACGCTGCACTTCCTCGAGCAGTTGCGGTGCGTTCGGCGGCGCGATTCCCTGCGCGGCGAGATGGCGCCCGATGTTTAAATAGGCGGGATTCTTTCGTTCCTCGACGGTCTGGTGATGGGTGCGCGCTTCCTTAAGCGCATCCTGTTGCGCGCGGCCGTTTTCATTCAAGGAACGATCGCGCCCTTCAAATTCGGACCGCACCGCCGCGATCTTTTTTTCAATCTCGCTGAGCGCGTCTTCCTGGACCGAAAGTTTTTCCTTCGCCTGCCGGCAGGCTTCGGCGCTGCCCTCGCGCGCGCGCGAAATTTCCGCGCGCTGTCCCGGTAGCTGCGCGCGCTTCGTGCTCCAGCCGGCGGTCTGCGCTTCGAGATCCGCTGGCGGCGGCGCCTGCGCCTGGAGCGCGCCGATTTTTTTCAAAAACTCCTGGTCGGCGGCGTCGTTATCCTGCAACCGGCGCTCCACGCCGGAGAGCTCGCGATCGCAAAGATCGGCGGTCGCTTTCGTTTCGTTCCGGCGGAGCAGGATCGGCTGCTTTTCCTTTTCGAGCGCGCCGATGGCTTCGGTCTGCGCCTTCGCGTTTTCCTGGCGCTGCGCCTCCAGCTGCTGCAGCCCTTCCTGAATTTGCGCAATCCGCGCAGCCACTTCCTTTTGCTCGCGCTCCAGTTTTTTCAGAGCCACGATTTCGTTCCGCACTTCCGGAAAATTGACCGCCTGCGAGCAGCCTTCTCGGCCGAGCGCGATTTCACTTTTCTGCAGGACGCGCTTTTCGTGGCGCAGGGCCATGCGCGTTCTTTGCCGGCGGACTTTCAGTCCGAGCTCGCGCAATCCGGTGCCGATAAAACTCACGCGATCACGCTACGCGAGTTGCGTCAGCGACAAATGAAAAATCTTGCCGGCGCCCCTTAGACGAACGCGGCGGAAACGGCATCCGCCAGCAATTTACCCTTCCTCGTCAGGACAAAACGGTTTCCCGTCGCCTGCAATAATCCGAGCTCGACGAACTCTTTGGTCTCGTTAGGCCAAGCGTCCAGCCAGGCCGTCGCAACCCCCCAGCGGGTGCGCAGCGAAAGCGCGATTTGCTCCGCGCGTTTGATCGCAGGCGGGAGCAGCTCGGTCGAAATAATCGTCGTCTCGCCGGCTAAAACACGATCGCTGTAGGCGCGGTAATCGGCCACGTTTTGCCAGCGTTCTTCGCCGACCGTGGAGAAAGCGCTCGGGCCAATCCCGAGATAATCTTCGCCCGCCCAGTAGCCGCGATTGTGCGCCGACTCGCAACCCGGCCGTGCGTAATTCGAGATTTCGTATTGCCGGTAACCGACCGCCTCGAGCACGCGCATGGTGGTTTCGAAAAAGCGCGCGTCCTGTTCCGCATCGACCCGATATTCACCGCGCGTGTGGCGCAGAAAAAATTCCGTGTCCTCCTCGTAAGTCAGGCAATAAGCGGAGATGTGTTCCGGCGCGAGCGCGACTGTGCGGTGCAGAGTTTCTTCCCATTGCGCGAGCGTTTGCCCAGGCAAACCAAACATCAAATCGATGTTTACATTCGCGCAGCCAGCCGCCCGCAAAATTTCAAACGACGACTGCGCCTGCGCCGCATTGTGTTCGCGGCCGAGCAGCGTCAAAAGTCCGTCGTCCCAGGATTGCACCCCCAGGCTAACGCGCGTGACTCCGAGCTCTTGCAGGAGCGCGGCTTTTCGTGCGGAAACACTTCCGGGATTCGCCTCGATCGTCCATTCGGAGATTTCCGCGAGCTCGAGTTGCGCGCGAAAGCCGCCTAACAAGTGCTCGAGCTGCATGGTCGAGAGCGCGGTCGGCGTTCCGCCTCCGAAAAAAATCGTCGCCGGCCCGATCGCAAAACGCGCGCGCAAACTTTCTAACTCGCGCAAAAGCGCCTCACAAAAACGCTGGGTTTGCGCGGGATCGGCTCGCTCTTTATAGAAGGCGCAATAAGGACAAATCCGCGCGCAAAACGGAATGTGGACGTAAAGATGACGCACCGCGGACTCGTGCGAGCTTGTTCGTTGCCGGTCGCCCGATTCCGCCAAGGCGCTCGCCGCCTCCATCACTTCCGTTGCCACCCGCCTAATATCTTGTTGATCCGTTTTTTCGCGCTTCTTTTTTTCGGCAGCAACGTCGCCGCCTTCGCGCAGCAGGTGCAACCGACGGCGACTCCATCGGTCGTTTATTCCATCCGCAACCCGGAGGCGATTTCGCAATATCAGGTCAACGCACCGGTGGTGCGCGCGATGGTGGATCGCCTGGTCATGGCGGTCACGAACCGGTTAACCGTCGCGAGCGCGTGGGCTTCACTGGTTGCGCCTACGGATAAAATCGGAATCAAAATCTCCGCGGCTGGCGGCCAGCTTTTCACCACTCATCGCGCCATCGTCGAGGCGGTCGTCGATGGCCTGGTCGCGGCCGGTCATGCGCGCAGCAGCATTATTGTCTGGGATCGCCAGCTCGCGGGAATCAAGGACGCGGGTTACCGGCCGGGAGCGGAAGGTTTCCAACTGCTCGCGATCGAGCCGCGCGAGGGCTACGACGCCAAAGCCACCTTCACCGCGCCGGTTCTGGGCAAGCTCATCTGGGGCGATCTCGATTACATCCCGCGCCACGGCGAGAGTCCGCTCGGTTCCGAAAACGCGAACACCAGCAACGTCAGTCACTTTGCAAAAATCCTCGCGCACCAGGTGACAAAAATCATCAACCTCCCGGTGATGAGCGACAGCGGCGCGACCGGACTCGCCGGTTGCATCCATAATGTCACGCTGCCGAATATCGATAATTGGCGGCGCTTCACCCAATTCGGAAACACCAGCGCGTATGCCATGGCGGAGTTGTATGCCGACCCGATGATCCGACCCAAGGTGGTGCTCAATTTGATGGACGGACTACTCGTTAGCTACGCCGATGGTCCGGAGTCGCATCCGAACTTTGCGGTCCACCAGGGGCGTTTGCTCGCGAGCAAAGATCCGGTCGCGATCGACGCGCTCGCCTTGCAAACGATCGAGCCCTTGCGCGCGCAGGCGAAACTTCCGCCGATCGGCGAACTGGCGGCGCACGTCTCGCTCGCTGGGCAAATGGGGATCGGCAACGCCGAGCCGGCGCGGATCACGGTCAAGGAGATCGGCCGGTGAACGCGGAGTGGCAGGGGCCTTTGCTGCGCTCGGTTGCGCGCTCATTTTATCTTTCGATCCGGTTGTTGCCCGGAAAATTACGCGCCCCGATCGCGCTCGCCTACCTGCTCGCGCGCGCTACCGATACCATCGCGGACACGGTTACAATCGATGCTCCGGTGCGGCTGGACTCGTTAGGCAAATTGGCCGCGCTGATTCAAGGCGAACCGGTGGCGGAGGCAGAAAATTTCCTCGCGACCTTTACCGCGCAACAAACGCGAATCGCCGAGCGAGCATTGATCGCGGCGGTGCCGGCTTGCCTCCGCTGGCTGGAAGCGATGCCGCAGGCGGATCGCGCCGACATCCGTGAAGTGCTGGCGAAGATTAGCCAAGGCCAGCGACTCGACGTGGAACGCTTCGCGAATTGCGCTCCGATCGTCGCGCTCACCAACGGCGCGGAGCTTGATCGCTACACGTACCTGGTCGCCGGGTGTGTCGGTGAATTTTGGACGAGGGTTTGCTTTCGTCACCTGACTAACTTCGCCACGCGCTCGCCGTCGGAAATGCTCTCGTTAGGCGAAAACTTCGGTCGGGGTTTGCAACTGGTAAACATTCTCCGCGATGCGGGCGAAGATCTGCGCGCAGGGCGCTGTTATTTGCCAGCAGATGAACTCCCGCTGGAGCCGAAACAATTGCTGGTCGATGCGACGCCGGCGGAACCGGTGGTGAAGATCTGGCGGGAAAGAGCGGAGCAGGGGATCGCCGATGGACTCGAATATGCCTGCGCGATTCGTTCGTGGCGTGTCCGGCTCGCGACTGCGTTGCCGGCTTTGATCGGCGCGCGCACGCTGGCACTTTTGCGCGAGGCCGGCGCGCGCGCGTTTGTCGAGCGAGTGAAAGTTCCGCGCGCAGAAGTGCGGCAGATTATTTTTCGCGCCGTGCGAACGCTGGCGTCGCGCCGCGCGCTGCGGGCTGCATTCGCCCGGCTCTCAACGTGAGGCGGTGTAGATCGTCGCGATCCCGCCGGTCAGCGGCAAAGCGCGCGCGCCGCGAAAACCGTTCCGATTAATCAGCTCAAGCATGGCCGCGCCGCTGGGAAATTTTTCGATCGAAGCGCCGAGATAATCGTAAGCGTCCTTCCGCCCGGTGACGCCAGCGGCGAGGGTCGGCAGACAACGGTGAAGATAAAAACGATAAAACGGGCGCAGCGCGCCGACCGGAAGGGAAAAATCCAGGACTAACAAGTGCCCATCGGCCGCGAGTACGCGCGCCATCTGCTGCAAAGCCGCGCCCCAATCGGCCATGTTCCGCAAACCAAAGGCCACCGTCACGCAGTCGAAGGCGCTGTCCTCGAACGGCAGATGAAGCGCATCCGCGCGCACGGTATGGGGAACGCCTTTGCCGCGCGCGATCGCCAGCATCTCCGACGAAAAATCAGCCGCAGTAATTTTCGCGCCCGGAACTTTGTGCGCGATCGCGAGCGCGAGATCGCCGCTGCCGGTAGCCAGATCGAGAACGCGCGTCGGCCGCCATTGCCTAACGAGTGCAGCGGCGCGGTGGCGCCACCAAAAATCGATCCCGCCGCTGAGCAAATGATTGGCCAGATCGTAACGTCCGGCGATGCGATCGAACATTCCGCGCACCGCCGCCGGTTCACGCGAGTTCGCGGAAGGCGCGTTCCGATTTTCGTCCAGCGAGGTCATCGGCATTTCCTCCGAGCATAGCATTCGTTGGCGGCCTCGGCCTGCGCGGCGTGGCGGGCTGGCCGACTTGATTTGGATTCGTTATCTCTCACATTGGCCGAGCAGTCAGCGGCGCCGCGCCGCTCCCCTATGATCGCAGCTTTTGGCATCGACGTTTTTGTCAATGTGGTCGCCTCCATCATTGCTTCGCTGATTTTGTTGGCGGCGGGTTTTGCTTTTGGAAAATATCGTGAGCGCAAACGTTTCGGGAGAAATCTGGAGGATTACGATTTTTATCCGTTCGCGATTAATCGCGAGAACGTTCCCGAATTCAGCCTGAAAGATTTCCGGCTCGGGGTGCATTATTTTTTGAAGAACGAGGACCGCAGCGCCGCGCGGCAGTTGATTTTTATCGGCGAGCAAAACAACGTTCGCGGCCAGCTCGAGCCGGCGGAGCAGAAGGAATACGCGAAACTTTTTGCAAAATACGACGGCGCCCGGATTGCTGACGACACCAACGAATACCTGGAGAATTATGTCCGCATCGTGCGCCTGATCGGGAAATCTTTTCCGAATAGCGGGATCGAAATTTTATTGCATAACCTCGCGGATCCTTCGCATTCCCTGATCGCGCTGGAGAACGACGTCACCGGCCGCCACCTGCGCGATGGGACGACAAACCTGCTCATCGACCTGAAGAAACGGCAACTGCTGCACGAGGATAAATTGAACTACGAACTGAAAATCGGTGCCCGCCGCTTCAAGTGCACGACGATCCCGATTATTCGCAAAGAGTTCGGCGTGGTCGGTGCGATCTGCATCAATATCGACGCAAATTATCTGACCGAGGAAGTGCTCCAGAGTGAGGAGCGAATCCAAACCTGGTTCCGAAATTTTCTCCGCACCGACCTGCAGATCGAAGAAAATATTTTGAGCAAGGACGAGTTTGCGAAGGCGGCCAAGGGCAAGCGCCATTTTCGCGAAGAGTTCGCTTGATGCTGCGCGGAAGTTCGCTAGAGACGAGCTTCCTTGGCGCGCGCGCAAAATATTTCCGAACAGATGGTCGCGGCCGCGGAACGGCTGCGTGAGGAGGCGGGCAGACTGCGCTTCGGCTCGCCGGTGACGCACGTTTATAATCCGCTCGAATACGCCTGGCGGGCGCACGAGGATTACCTGCGCCGCTACGCGACGAGACCAAAGCGCGCGCTCTTTTTGGGAATGAATCCCGGGCCGTTCGGGATGGCGCAAACCGGTGTGCCTTTCGGCGAGATCGCGGCGGTGCGCGATTGGTTAGGCATTCAGGCGCCGATCGGGAAACCGCGCGCGCAGCATCCCAAAAGATTGATTACCGGCTTCGCTTGTCTACGAACGGAAATCAGCGGCCAGCGTCTCTGGCGATTATTTCGCGAACGCTTCGGGACGCCGGAGAAATTCTTCGCGGAATATTTTGTGGTGAACTATTGCCCGCTGGTTTTCATGGAAGAAAGCGGCGGCAATCGCACCCCGGACAAACTGCGGCCAGCGGGAAAGACGGCGCTCTTTCGCATTTGCGATCGGCATCTACGGGAAGTGATCGCGCTGCTGCAACCAGAGTGGTTAATCGGCATCGGCGATTTCGCGATGAAACGCGCGCAGGCCGCTTTGCCTAACGACTCCTTGAAGATCGCACGCGTTCTTCATCCGAGTCCGGCGAGCCCGGCCGCGAATCGCAACTGGGCTGGACTGGTGGCCGCGGAACTGGAGCGACTGGGAGTTTGGCCACCGACGAGCGCATCGTAGCACTCGTTAGGCAGAATGCTCGGCGGTCTGCAGTCCGGTCTTGTGATAGGTGACCAATCGGAAGCCCCACTCGATCAACGTGGCCTTGTCTTGGTCGGTCAGTTTTTTCTGGTTGAGGAAGGTAACGATCTTTTGCTTCAGCTCATTTTGCGCGCCGGCGTCGTCGAGGATTTCGAAAATTTCCATCGACAGCAGCCAATCACCGGCATGTTCGGCTTGCTGGGTTTCCCAGATTTCGCCGAGGCGTTCGTAGCCGATCTTGCGATCGCGGATGGCGCGCACCTGTTGGTAAAGGCTCTCGAGCTTTTTACGTTTTGCGTCGGAAGGAACTTTGATCGTGCGGTCTTTTGGAACGAGCGCGACCTCGAGATACGCGTCCTTGTCGGCAGCGCCGTTGAAGACGGAGCGAATGTTTCCGCCGACCGCCATGTCGTAAACGCCCCACGCCGGATCGAAGAGTACACGGTCGCCCAGTTTCGCGGTGCAATTGGAAAACGTAATCAGGATCAACTGGCCATCGCGCTCGTGGAGTTTTTCGATTTTGCCTTCCACGACGACGCCACTGGTGAATTCCAGCCGCGCGTTTTCGCCTTCCGTGAGCGCGACATCTTTCCAAGATCCAATCGGAGAACCAAAACCATCCGCGTGATGATCGCGGCCGTGGCCGCCGAGTTGTTTGCTCGCCAACGCGAGCGCGGTCGGGCCACTGGTTCGCAGATAAATCGCCTCGCCCTGATCGCCGGCTAAAACTTCGGTGAAGACGCCGCTGACTTGGAGGCCGGTCGAGTATTCGCAGGTGGCGACGTTCTTGCAGGCGATCGCTTTGTGGACGCTTTTGAGTCCGCCGACGCGGAAGGCCATGCGATCCGCAAATTCTTCGAGCACATCGGTGAGATGTTGAAAATCGCGGCAGACAAAAAGCTGCGGCTGTTTGGTGGTGATGTCGAAAGCGGTCTGCGCGGCCTCGACCGAATACGCGTTTTTTTTCACGTGCGACTCGAGACAGGAAACCGACTCGCCGATCGAAGAAAGCAAACCGGCGCCGTAAATTTTCGGCTGCTCGAGGGTGCCGATGAGCCCGTACTCGACTGTCCACCAATGCAGTCGCGAAAGCAGCGCCATCTCCGAAGGTTCACCGAGATTTTGCTGACGCTCCTCGACCGCGTGAGTGGCGTCGGCGAGCTCCTTCGGATCAGGATTCGGCAGTTCCTTCAAAATGGAGAGACGCCGGATCGCTTCATACAACTCGAAGTCTTTTTTCGATTGCATCGCTTTCGCGCCGACTTCGCCGAAGCGCTGCAAGTAACGCGAGTATTCCTGGTCGACGATGATCGGCGCATGGCCGGCGGCTTCATGCACAATGTCGGGCGCCGGGGTGTATTCGATGTGATGGATCTGGCGCATGTCGCACGCGATCACCAGCACCTTGTAGGCTTGGAATTCCATGAAGGCCGCCGGCGGAATAAAGCCATCGACCGCGACTGCGCCCCAGCCGATCTGGCCGAGGATATCGTTCATTTCCTGGATGCGCGGGATGCGCTCAGAAGAGATCCCGGTTTCGAGCAGACCTTGGAAATAAACTTTGTGCGCGTATTCCTTCAGGAAGAAAATGTTCTGCCGCATGATGAACCGCCAGACCGCATGATCCACTGGAGTGTATTCGTCGTAGCGCTGATCGACGGCGAATTGCAGCAGGTGTTTCGGAAGCGCGGCTACGGCCGCATTGTCCATCGAGATACCGTTCGAATTCATAGGGTGGCGGGGCGTTTGCCGAACGCAGTTTAACGTATGATCGAGGCGACGGCGAGCAAGAGCTTTGCGGAAGAGGCGGTCGATCCGCCAGGTCTGGGCGGAAACTCCGCGGCCCACGCGCCCGACCGCAGCCTCCACGTTATTACCTGGCTGAATCTCGTTTGTCTGGACGCGCCGATCGTCGCGGTGAGCTGGCAATGGCTTTTCGCGCGCAGCTTCGGAATTCCGATCGCGCCTGGCGGGGCGCTCGCGTTGTTCCTGACCGCGTGGCTGATTTATCTGGCCGACCGATTCGGCGACAGCCTTTCGGTGCGAGACCACGCGGCGGTTTCGCGGCGGCAAAGTTTTTGCCGACGCCATCGCGTCGCCTGGCTTGGCGCGCTGGGAGTAATCACGATGGCGGATCTTTTCGTCATCTTCCTCCGCCTCAAGCTGGAGACGCTCGCACTCGGCGCGGTCGTCGGTGCGGTGGCTTCGGTTTACCTTCTCTTGAACCAGGCGGCGCCGTGGCTTTGGCGCCGGTTGCCCTTGAAAGAAGTGGCGATTGGAACCTTGTTCGCCGCCGGCACCATGGTGGCGCTCGCGCCCGGCCTAACGAGTGCTGTCGGCGCGGGCTGGATCTTGTTTGCCGCGCTTTGTGCGCTGAATTGCATCAGCATCGCGGTCTGGGAACGCGAGCTTGATCACGGGCAAGGACGGGTTTCGATTGCGACCGCCTTCCCGAAAATTCGGCGCGCGGTTTTGCCGGCGCTGGTGCTGTTGGCACTCGTTAGTCTGGGGTTTGCCGGTTCCGAGACGGGGCGACGGGATTTGTTTCTTTGCCTCGCGCTGAGCGGAGGCTTACTCTCGGCCGTGCATTTTTTTCGTAACAAAATCTCGGCAGACGTTGCTACCGCGCTGGCTGATTTGGTGCTGCTCACGCCGCTGATCGCTTGCTTCGTGCACGCGTTCACGTAAGCGCGGATGTTCCCCTGTCACCCCGAGGCTGGCGAAGCGCGCCGACGGACCTCGCACAGGGTCCTTGATCAACCTGTCATGTGCGCAGACCAAGCACCCTGTGCGAGGTCCCTCGCCGTCTGCGCGACTCGGGATGACAAGCGGGCGCGCGCGGTCACGCGATCAGCACGACCGCGCCCTCAGTAAATTTCGACGACGTTGCCGACCGTGACCATTTCCTTGAGTCGCGCGGCGTCCCAGTTGGCGGTGCGGATGCAACCGTGGCTGCCGGCGCGGCCAATGGTTTCGGGATTGTTCGTGCCGTGAATTCCGATGCCCGGCTTGTTCAGGCCCATCCATAAAATGCCGACCGGATTGTTCGGGCCCGGCGGCAAATTATAGAAGTCGTTAGTCCGGATGCCGTAATTGAGGACGCCTTCGTCGTGACGAAACCAAGGCAGGTTGGCGATCCCTAGAATTTTCCAAGTGCCGATGGGCGCGGGTAATTTGGTCGAGCCGGGCGTGATCGGAAAATGCGCGACGATGCGGCCCTTCTCGCGGACCTGCAGAGTGTTTTCGTGCGTGTCGACGTAGAGTGTGCGGCCGGCGAATTCTGGTTTCGCCGGGATGAAACCTTCGCTCAGTTTTTCGACCTCAAACGGGATCACGTTCGGCACCAAAACGGTGTCGCCGGGTTTGAGCTGGTCGAGGTTTACGCCGGGATTGAGTTTGCGCAAAAAATCTTCCGCGGAATGGAAACGTTCCGCGACGAATTCGAGCAACGAACCGTAAAGCAATGCCTTTAGTTTCGCCTGTTCCGATGGGCGCGAGGAAACCTGGCCAACAAAATTTCCCGCCTCTGGGGGAACGGTGTAGTTGATGAAAGCCTGCGGCACCTGCGCGAGAAGCGACTCGTCGATCGTGCCGTTTAACGGCAAGCCATTCGCGCGTTTATAGGCGATGAGCGCCTTGCGGAAAAACTCGCCCATGCGCCCGTCGATTTTTCCCGGCTCGAAGAGATGGTTATCGAGAAAAATTTGCAGCCGCGTGCTGACTTCTTCGTTGTAAACCGGGAGCGCGATCGTCGGCGTAGCCGCGGGAATGGCGCGCGGAATGGGTGTCGGCGTGGGTTTGCGCGTCGGCATTGGTTTCGCGGCCGGCGCGGGGGTTGGCGTCGGGCGAGACCACGGCCAACGGATCGGGCGCGGAGTGGGTTGGGGCGCGGTCGCGGCCGACGCATTCGCGGCCACGATGACCAACGTCAGCAGCATGCTTCCGAAAAATTTCATGAGCGGAAGTAATCGGCGAGAACGTGCGCTGACGCAATGCGTGGACGTGCCGCGATGGCCACGCGCGCGTTCTACGGCATGTCATCCTGAGCCGCGAAGACGGCGAAGGACCTCGCACCGGATGCTAGGATTATCATTCGTTAAGCGGTAAGCCCAGCACCCTGTGTGAGATCCTTCGGCGCGCTTCGCCAGCCTCAGGATGACAGGTTTCGCGCGAGGGGTCGGCTGGAGGTTTGGCGAGGGTTGGACTTGGCCGCCTAACGATTCGCGCCGACAGGGAACATGACCTTTTCCGGTTGAGCGTTTAACGCGGCGAGTAACTTGGGAATCAGGCGATTCTTGATCCTGCCCGCTTCGCGCGGGGGCACGCAATAACGCACGATCGCATCCACCCAGGTGACTTCGTCGACCCGGAAGAAGACCCGCGGATGCGCGCGCACTTCCACTTCGTCGACCGGCGTTTTCGCGAGCAACTCACGGAAAACATCGATCCGTTTCACCATCTCCTCGCCGATCTCTTCGTTGACGATCCGCTCCATGGTTTCGGCGACGAATTTCAAATCACTCTGGTAAGCGATTTGAAATTTGATCTCGTTCCAGATGTAGGGAAAGAGCGGCCAGGAATAATTCCAGACGATCGAATCGAGCACTTTCTCGTTAGGAAATTTGATGACCCGGCCGCTCGGATGATCGGTCGAAAGATATTGCCCGCCGAATTCCCAGAGGGTGGTATCGAGATAACCGACATCGATGACATCGCCGGTGGCCTCGCCGATTTTGATCCGATCGCCGACGCGATAGGGTTGCCTAACGAGAATATAAATCCAGGCGACAAAACTTTTCATCGGTGTCTGCACGGCCAGGCCGATAACGATCGAGCCAACTCCGAGGGCGGTGACCGCGGCATACCAATTGACGAAAATGACCGAGATCGCGATGACCGCGATCAGGATGCCGACGAGCAATTTTTGAATCCGCTGCAGGGTGAAACGCGTGACCGCGTTTTCGATTCGCGCGAGCGCGTAAACCTTGAGCGCTTTGCCGATCGCGAGCACGACGATGATGAGCGCCGTGCCGCGAATCGCGCGTCGCGCGAGATCGATGCCAGGTTGCGGTAGCGGCAGGAAAGCGCTTCCGACGAAGTGGCCGAGAAGCGCGCAGCCGATGAGCAGCAAGATATGCGGCAGAAACCAAAGTCGATGACGCGATTTCGCGGCGACTTTTTCGGTCGCGCGCTGGCCGGTGGCGCGCGCCAATTCTTCTTTGACCTCCGGTTTCTCGGAAATTTCCGCGGCGCTTTCGGGCATACTTTTGATTCGTGGCCGCGCCGGAAAGTGAGCGTGACCCGTTAGGCAGTTTTCACCCAGGAGCGGAGGACTTCGGCCACACTCCAGGCCTGCGCGATGCAGCCGCGCGCGGTGTGCGGTTCCTGCGCGTCGAAGACTTCGCTGATTGTTCCGAGGCCGGCTTCGCTCAGGTGCTCAGGGAATCGCTCGAGGAAACGGTGCGCTTTTGAGGACTCGTTAGGGTGAACTTTTTCCCACGCGTCGATAAACGGACCGATGAGCCAGGCCCAAACCGTCCCCTGATGATAAGCGGCATCGCGCGTCCGCAGATCGCCATGGTAAGTCGGCTTGTAATCCGGATGTTTCGGCGAAAGGGAGCGCAGCCCGAACGGCGTCAACAATTCGCGCTGCACCACCTCCACGACCGCGGCCCAGCGGTCCTGCTGGAGCGCGGGATGGTCTAACGAGACCGCAAAAATCTGGTTCGGCCGGCAGGCGGAATCATCGCCGTCGCCGGCTAAACAATCGACCACGTCGTAAAGGTAACCACCTTCAGCAAACCAGAAGCGCCGGTTGAAGGAATCGTACGCGCGCTGCGCGTGTTCGCCGTATTTCTGCGCCGCCGCGTCGTCGCCGGTTTCGCGCAACCAGCCTTCGAGCAGCTTGAGCGCGTTGAACCAAAGCGCGTTGATCTCGACCGCTTTTCCGCGGCGCGGCGTGACCACCCAATCGCCCATCTTCGCATCCATCCAGGTGAGTTGATAACCCTCCTGGCCTTGCACGAGCAGGCCGTCCGCGGGGTCGACGTGGATGTTGAATTTCGTTCCGAGCAAATGCGCTTCCGCGATCTTGACCAAGGTGGGAAGGAGCAAACGAAGCGTGATCCGGTCCTGCGAGAGCTGCAGATAACGGCCGAGCGCGTGGAAGAACCAGAGGGTCGCGTCGGCGGTGTGATAGAGCCCGTCCTTTTTCCCGTCGGGAAACATGTTCGGGATCAAACCGTCGCGCACGTAATGCGCGAAAGTGCGCAGGATATAGCCGGCTTCAACAAATCGACCAGTCGTTAGGGTAAGCCCTTCGAGACTGATCATGGTGTCGCGTCCCCAATCCGTGAACCAATGATAACCGGCGATGACGGTGCGGACTTCATCGCCCGCAGCATGCGCGCGCGCCGCGTCTTCCGCGCGACCAGCGGGCGTGATCACAAATTGATCGGCGGCAAAAACGAGCTCCGCCGCGATCCCTTCGCGCGCCACCGGCGCCGCCTGCGCGAGCAAACGCGCGCGCCGTTCGCGTTCCGCTGCCAGCACCTGCACGGGACTAAGAACGTCGATGATCTCCCAGTTTTCCGTCGAACCGATGAGGGTCGCGGTTCCTTCTTCGCTTAGGTCTACCTCAAAAAATCCCGCGCTCCAGAGATCGCCCTCATAGGCGTAACCGCGTTGTTGCTCGGTGCGATAAATAACCTGGGGAATCGCCGATGACGCGAGAGTGAAACGCGATTCCCGTCCGCAAAGCCGCATCCGCAACGGCGGAATTTTGCGGCGGCTGCCACTGATTTCGTAACGGCCTTCAGTCGCGGTGACTTTGTAAGGCGCGGCGATTTCTTCATCGACCGGCGCTTCGTGATGCCGGAACTGAAATGCCGGCCGCAGTTCCAACCGCGGAGCCGCCGAGCCTTCGGTAATCCGGTAGCTGACGTGCACCGTGTTTTGCAAATGCGGCAGAAGAATTCGCTTCTCGATCACCAGATCGCGCACGGCATAAATCCAAACCGGCAGCCCGTCTTCGAGTCGGAATTCGCGCAGATAATCCGCGCCCGGCAAAGCGAGCTGCCCGCCGGCGCGCTCTTCCGCGCCTAACGAGACCACATCGTCTTGGCCAAAGCGAAGAAACTCGGAGACGTGGCTCCACATGACCATGCGCCCGAGCGGCGCGGGCAAGGCCGCGATGAGGATGCCGTGATACTTCCGCGTGATCGCGCCGGAGACGCTGCCGGAGGCGTAACCGCCGAGGCCGTTCGTCACCAGCCATTCGCGGTTGAGCAGGATTTCGCGCGAACTTTCGCTCGGATCCCACGGCATCGTCCGCACCACCGTGGGCGTGTTTCCTTTCAAGTCAGGCATCGGTTTTTTTTTCGGTTTTCTTCGGCGGGCGGCGCGGCGCAGTTTCGCGCACCGGGCGTAAGGCGATCGCCGCTTCCGCCGGCAAAATCCAGCGCTGATCGGTCACGATCTCGCTGGCACCGCCGCCTCCATAGCGCGGCGCTTCGCTTGTCCAAAGTGTTTCCCAACGATAACCGAGCGGCGGCGCCAGGAGCGGTTCCGGTAACGCCTCGAGCGCGGAACGTTTGCCAAAATTTACGATCAGTAAACGATCGTCCGCGTGCGCGTCGAAAAAGCGCAGGACGAAACTTTCATCGCCTAACACTGCGCCATCGACTCCGCCGGTCGGTTGTTTCCGGAAGCGCGAGTCTTCCCGGCGCAGCCGCAACAGATCGCGATGCAGCTCCAGGATCGCGCGATTTTTTTCCCGCTCCGCGAAATCGAGTTTGCTCTGCGCAAAAGTTTCCGGAGCCGCCGGCGGGGCCAGTTGCGCCTGCACTTCAGGAGTGTCGATCGACGGAAATTGTTTCAGAAATTCGAAGCGTCCGCTTTGCACCTTCGAGCGCAGATCGCCGTTGACGTCGCAGAAATAAAGGAAAGGCGTGGTCGCTCCAAATTCCTGGCCTTGAAACAACATCGGCGTCCACGGGCCTAACAAGAGCAAGGCGGTCATCGCGCGATAACGTCCGGGCGAAGTTTGCGCGCGCACCCGTTCGCCGTAGGCGGAGTTGGCGACCTGGTCGTGATTCTCGATGAAGGCGACGAACGCGCTCGGCGCCAAACCAAAAGTCGGCTCGCCGCGTGGCGCGTTCTGCCAGGTGTAGGGCTGACCCTGGAAAAGGTAGCCGTATTTCGCCGCGGAAATAAACTCCTGCGGCCGGCCGCGGTAGTCGGTGTAATAAGCTTCGTTCCGGCCGGTGAGCGCGACCACCGCGCTGTGATGGAAGTCGTCATTCCAAAGTCCATCGAGACCGTAACCGCCGTCCGCGCGCGCCCGCACGAACTTGCTTTGCTGCGGTTCATTCTCGGCGATGAGCACGATCTCGCGCGCGCCCGCGGCTTCTCGCGCCGCGCGTCCGACCGCAGCGAGAATGTAATCCGCGGAGGCGTCGTAAACATTTTGGGTGGCGTCGAAACGGAAACCGTCGAAGTGGAATTCGTCGATCCAATAGCGCGCGTTGTTGATGAAAAATTCGCGCACCGGCCCGGCGTTTGCGCCGTCGAAATTGAGCGCCTCGCCCCAGTCGTTTTCGTAGCGATCGGTGAAATATTCGTCCGAGAAAACGCGCAGATAATTTCCTTCAGGCCCGAGATGATTGTAAACCACATCGAGAATGACCCCGACGCTTAACGAGTGCGCGGTGTTGATGAATGTGCGCAAATCGTCCGGCGTGCCGTACAAACGCGTCGGTGCAAAAAGATCGACGCCATCGTAGCCCCAGCCGAACTCGCCCGCGAAATCCGCGATCGGCATCATCTCGATCAAGGTGATGCCGGTGGCGACCAATTCCGACAGCTCGCGCGCCGCCGCCTGCCAGGTGCCCTCGCGCGTGAACGTGCCGACGTGCATTTCGTAAAGGACATGGCCGGGCAAACTGAGCCCGCGCCATTCCTGATCAGTCCAGCGAAACGTCGCCGGATCAATTACGCGCGACGAACGATGCGGACCTTCCGGTTGGGAACGCGACGCGGGATCGGGATGAAAATTCTCCGCGTCGTCGATCCGGAAGCGATAAAGACTACCGGCCACCGCCGGCGCGTTCCCCGCGAAATAACCATCAGCCTCCGCATTCAGTGCATGAAACGTGCGTGCCTTGTCTTCGTCGGCCGTGCTTTCGAGGACAACATCGACGCGGCTGGCCTTCGGCGCCCAGACACGGAAATGCGTCGTGCCGCAAGCGCGCGGCTCGGCGCCGATCGGGTATCGTCGTGATTCGTCTTGCGGCATGTGGAATAACTTCGGTCGCGCTAGCTCGCATGGTCGCGCCGTGTTTTGTGTCTCGCCTTGCGCCGGACATGAATTAAGAATCTCCCGAAATTTTCATGGCCAACTTTCTCGCTCGTTATACTCATTGGCTGCATACCCAGTGGCCCGCCGGAACGGTCGAAAAATTGCCCGTCTCCGGGCCGCTCGGGGTGACGAATCTCGCACGCGTTCGCATTGTCGGCGATCTCACCGGGATTCCGTTGCTCAAGTTTTCCTCCGACACCGGCGCGCGCGCGGTGCGTGCGATCGCAGCGACGCCGAAACGTGAATCGCCGAACGCCGACGGCTACGATCTCGCAATCATCGGCGGCGGCGTCGCCGGAATCTCGGCCGCGATCGAGGCGAAGAATGCTGGACTGAAATTCGTCGTCCTCGAAGCGACGGAAATTTTTTCGACGGTGGTCAATTTTCCCAAAGCGAAACCGATTTTCACTTACCCGACGGAGATGAAACTCGATGGCGGACTGCAATTCACCGCGCAGGTGAAAGAGCCGTTGCTCGCGGAGATGCAGGCGCAAAGGAAGGCCGCGGGAATCGAGGTGACCATGGGCCGGGTGGAGCGACTGGAGGAGAGCGGGAGCGAACTGATTTTGCATCTCGACGACGGAAAAACCATGCGCGCCCGGCACGTGATCGTGGCCATCGGGCGAAGCGGTAACTTCCGCAAACTGGGCGTTCCGGGCGAGGAACTGGACAAGGTTTTTAATCGGCTTTTCGACCCAAAGGAATTTGCCGGGAAGGACGCGCTCGTGGTCGGAGGCGGCGATTCCGCGCTGGAGACAGCGATCGCCCTAACGACTTCTGGCGCGCGCGTGACTTTGAGTTATCGACGCAAAGAACTCTCGCGCGCGAAGCCGGAAAACATCGAGAAAATTGAAATGCTCGCACGTGATGCTAGCGCTGACGTGCAGGTCGAGCGGCCAACTTCGGAGCGGGTGAATAGCGCGATGACTTCCGGGATGCGCCCGGCCAAGAACGGCTCGCTCAAACTCGCGCTCGGCACCGAGGTCTCGCGGATCGAACCGGAGCGCGTGCACCTCAAGAATGGCAGCGAAGCGGTTTTGCCTAACGACGTTGTCTTCACCATGCTCGGCCGGGAAGCGCCGCTCGATTTTTTCCGGCGCTCGGGGATCCCAATTTCAGGCGAGGGAACGGTGCGCGGCTGGCTGGCGTTGGCGGGCTTCATCGCCTTTTGCATCTTTCTCTACTTCTGGAAATCGGGCGGGTTTGCCGAGACCTGGCTCGATCCCTGGCCGGGGAATATGGCGGCGCTTTTGCGCTCGTTAGGCGGCTGGTTCCATTCGCAGGTGGCGGATCGCGCGACGCTCATCGGAACGCTCGCGGTCTCCCTGAAGTCGCGCTCGTTTTACTACACCTTCCTCTATAGCTCAGCGATCTGCGTTTTCGGTTTCCGACGAATGCGCCGACGGAAAACGCCTTACGTTCGCCTGCAGACGACGACGCTGATTTTGGTGCAGGTGATTCCACTTTTTCTGCTTCCAGAAATCGTTTTGCCGTGGCTCGGTTATCACGGCGTCTTCGATCACGGCTTCGGAAAAACGATCGCCGACAATCTCTTCGAATCCTACATCTCTCCGGCGCAATATCTCGCCCGGCAATGGCCGGATTGGGGACATCCGCGCGCTTACTGGCGCGCTTACGGTTTCGTCCTCGCCTGGCCCTTGATGGTCTACAACGTCTTCACCGACGCGCCGATCATGTGGTGGCTGCTGATTTCATTTTTCCAAACCTTCGTGATCATCCCGCTGCTTATCTGGCGCTGGGGGAAAGGCGCGTATTGCGGATGGATTTGCTCGTGCGGCGCCCTCGCGGAAACGATGGCGACCAACAGCGCTCCAAGATGCCGCACGGTCCGTTTTGGAATCGCTTCAACATGGCCGGGCAGGTGATTCTCGCCGGCGCCTTCCTCTTGTTAGGCATCCGCATCGTCGGCTGGATTTGGCCGCAATCGTTTGCCGCCTCCGGATTCCACATGATCCTGGAAGGGAAGAATGCCGCGGGCAAAGTAGTAAACTACGCGAGCTACAAATGGCTCGTCGATGTCCTCCTCGGCGGCATCATCGGCGTCGGCCTTTATTTCAAATATTCCGGGCGCGTCTGGTGCCGATTTTTTTGTCCGCTGGCGGCCTTGATGCACATCTACACGCGCTTTTCGCGTTATCGGATTTTTCCCGAGAAAGCGAAATGCATTTCCTGCAACGTCTGCACTTCCGTCTGTCACCAGGGGATCGACGTGATGAACTTCGCGAACAAAGGCCTCCCGATGGAAGACCCGGAATGCGTGCGCTGTTCCGCCTGCGTGCAGGAATGCCCGACCGGCGTGCTCGCCTTCGGTCACTACGGCGCGGGCGACAAGATCGTGCTCGATCAAATTCCGGCGTCGCCGGTGCGGATGCGCGAAGGTCGTCGGAATTAGTCGCGCCGCTCGCCACGTCCGCGACGCGCGTTTATTTTCGTTCTGGTCTCGGCGGTTTCTCCGCTATTAATTCCCGCGCACATGACCGCCAACTCGCCCAATCTCCATGTCGTCGATCATCCACTGGTGGCGACGAAGCTGGCCAGCTTACGCGCGGTGAATGCTACCACCGGAGAATTTCGTCGCGCACTCCAAGAGGTCTCGATTCTCCTCCTCGCGGAGGCCTCGCGCACTTGGTTGACGCGAGAAATCGAGGTGACGACGCCCTTGAAAAAATGCACGGGCGCAACGCTGGCACAGCCCGTGGTGCTGGTGCCGATTTTGCGCGCCGGCCTCGGCATGATCGACGGGATGCTGCAGCTCGTCCCCGACGCGCAGGTCGGTCATCTCGGGCTTTATCGTGATGAAGTCACGCTACTGCCGGTGACTTACTACAGTCGGGTGCCAGCGGATCTCGCCGAGGCGCAAGTCGTCCTTGCTGATCCCATGCTTGCGACTGGACAAAGCGCCAGCGAAGCGATCGCCATCTTGAAACGTGCGGGTGCGCGGAGGATCCAATTCGTTTGTCTGGTAGCGTGCCCTACCGGGATTGCGCAAGTCTCCAGCCAACATCCGGAAGTCCCGATCGTGGCCGGTGCGGTGGATCCGGAACTGAACAGCGTGGGCTACATCGTTCCGGGCCTAGGCGACGCTGGTGATCGTTACTTCGGAACTGGCGTGGTCTTGCCTCCGCCGTGATGCCAGCGCGCGCCGATTGTTCTACCTAACGACTAATTCGTCTCGAGGTTGAAAACTTCAACCAGGGCGACGCCGGTGCTATTGTCCTTTCCGCGAACAATCGCGGTGTAATTCCCGGGCTGCAGGATGCGCACGATCGCCGACTCGCGCGGATCACTCGGCGGGACGGTAGAGTCGATAATTTCCTGCGCCTGATCGCTCTGCCAATCATCGTTCGAGGCGAAAAGATTGCCGTTGCCGTCATGCAACTCCAGGGTGGTATCGGCGAGCGCACCTGAGACACCACGAGTAGCTAACGAGGGACCGATCGCGCGCACGATCACCTTAGTCGGCTGGTCGCCACCGAGGATGAATCCGCCAATCATGACGTTATCGCCAGTCTCGACTTTTCCGCGAGTAGAGATGTTGCCGATGCGCGAGGCGCTGCCGGGATTGAGATCGAAGAGCTCGACCAAGGCCGCTCCGGTGGTGTCTCCGAGACCACGGACGATCGCGGTATAAGTGCCGGGCTGCAACGTTGTGACGATGGCTGATTCATGCTCATCTGCGGGCGGGACGCCTGTCTCCAGCACCTCCAGACGATGCTCATTCCAGTTGTCGTTTGTGGCCAACAAAGAGCCTTCAGGGCCATGGAGTTCCAAAACGGGATCGGCTAGATTTCCGGCTATGGGCAAGGATGATCCGGTCGCGCGGAGGATAATGTTCTTCGGTTCACTACCGGTGACGATGAAACCGCCGATGAGCACGTTATCGCCTGTCTGAGACTGCAATCGGGTGGCGACGTTAACTAGTCGGTGGGGCAGAGTTGGGGTTGCGACGAGCGAGTAGGAATAAAGTTCGCCCGCGTTGTAGTCCTTGCCCGGACCGACGAAGTAGAGGTGAGAATTGGTCGCATCGATGGCCAAGTCATACGAGCCCTGAGAGGCAGGAGTCGTGTTAGTCGGAGGGGTAATCGACCGGACGATTCGTTGCGTTGCCAGATCGATTAGATCGACCCGGGAGGTCGTGGCATAGCTTTGGATGACGAGCCCGCTCGCGGTGAGCGCGTTTTCCGCAGTGCCGACTGATGCAGGCAGGGTGCCGGCGGCGATCTCAAGATTACTCGTCGAACGGAGCAGACTTGGAACCGCCGAGGAATCCAGCTTGGCGAGGGAGATCGCGAGAGTTTGACCGTCGGGACTCACGGCGAGATTTCTAACCATCGTCCCGTCGTTCACCATCACCTGCTGCAGCAGCGTAGGTGGTTGGCCGTCGTGGAGAGCGATTCTCGCCATGATCCAAGCATCGTGGCGCAGTTCCGCCACGAAGAGCGTCGTGCGATCTGGCGAGAGTCTGACCGCCAGCGATTCATCGACATAGTTTTCCCGCAGCCGGATCTCGTTGAGAAGGGCTCCGCTCTCGGGGTCGATCTGGAGGACGGCGTTCGGTTTGTTGTAAGCGGTGACGTAGAGCCGTCCGTCGTTTCCCTGCCTGACGCTGGTGGGGTTAAGACTTTGCGTCGCGATGTCCGGCAAAAGCTGGAGGCTTTCCAAGTCGAGAGATTTGATGACCTGGAATTCAACCCAGAACAGCTTGTTACCGTCGGCGGATAGCTCGAGAGAGCGCGCCGTTTGAGAGGTCGGAAAGGACTTCACGACGGTCAGTGTGTTAGCATCAAGGACGTAAACGCCAGCGTTAGAACTGACGTAAATTCGCGGCCTCGTCGGATCGGGCAGCACCGAGTTGGGAGTAGGTAGAGAAACCTCATGCGCTGGAGGGTTATAGTTCGAGGCAGCTATAACCGACACGGAGAGAGGACCGACGGCATCACCGTACGTGCTATGAGCCGTGAGGTGAAAAGTATAAAAGCCGCTTAGAGTCGGGATTCCGCCGATAACTCCAGTCGCCGAATCAAGGGAAAGGCCGGCTGGGAGGGCATCGGTAGAGAAGGAAATGGGATGATTGCTGGCAGTGATCAGATAGGAGAATGGTTGTCCAATCTGCACCGCTGGCGCGTAGGATGAGCTCGTTAGGTGAGCCGCGTTCACGAAAATCGAAAAACCGCGGGTGACCGGACCATAGGCAGTGTAGGCGGTGATGGTGGCATTGAAATAGCCGGCCTGGCTGGCCGTCCCTGTGATCACGCCGGTAGTAGGATCGATTTGGAAGCCGGGCGGCAGTCCGGTAGCTTGAAAGGAAGTAACCGGATGACTCACCGTGATTTGAAAAGAGTAGGAATCGCCTAGGTCGACCGGGGGAGAAGAAGTGCTCGTAATTTCTGGCGCACGGATATTAATATAGACGGTCCCTTTGGCCTCGGAGGTCGCGGTTCGAGCGGTGACGACGACTGAATACCCAAAACCGGAAGCGCCCATCGGGTTAACTGTGCCGGAGATCATTCCGGTGTTCGGGTCAAGGGTAAGAGCGGCGGGCAAACCGGTGGCGCTGAAGCTGGTCGGATTATTTTCCGCGGTGATCTGGTAGGAAAATGGAATGCCGACGTAACCTGTGGGAGAAAAGTCGCTCGTTAGACGCAAGGCGTTCACCACCAGTTTGAACCTGCCAGTAGCCGGCCCAGTCGAACCGGGGACGACGATATCGATCGTAAAGCTCCCGCTGGTGGGACATCTTCCGCTGATCAAACCATTCGCGGAATTGATTTGTATACCCGGCGGCAAGCCGCTGGCGTTGTAGCTCGACGGGTTGTTGTTTGCGGTAATCTGATAACTAAAGAGACCGCCGCTGATAACGTATTGAGTATTTTGCGGGCTGGTGATGCTTATTCCGTAAAGGGCTCGCGCCCCCGCGATGTCGTCATCGGCCAGGTGATCGAGATCGGATATAATCGAATTCATGATCGCCTCGACCGATTCGCCCTGTTCATCCGGATGATCGAGGCCAAGGACATGGCCGAACTCATGCAGCGCTATCCGGTGAAAATCGTAGACCCCGTAGGTGCCTGAGCCTTGTTGGTCACCGCGATAGGAATTCCAATTGCGGGCGTCGTTGAAGATCACATCGGCCTCGCTGAAAACGCCGCTGCCTTGCGCGGAATAATTCACCGTCACCGCGAGGACACCGTTGCCGAAGCTCTGGCCGTAGATGTTCGTGGCGAAGAAAACCGAATTTATCCCATCGCCGCCGCCTGCCGAACCTTCCGCAGCCTGCACGAATCGAACCGTGCCGAGATATTGATTCCAAAGTGCGAGCGCGTCAGCTGCCGAAGCATCCCAAGATGTGCTCCCGTCCTGCAAAGGCACGTAAGGCCGATTCAGTTGCAGATGCATCATGATCTGGCTGCCGGCGGGCCAGCGGTAGCCATTGAAAACGTATGCGTCCAGCCGAGAAACGCTGACGGCGAAAAGGACGAAGACGAGCAGAGGAATGCGTTTGGAAAAAAGCACCGCCTAGTTTACCAAATCCACGTGAAAAGCAAGCACTGGTTCAACCTTGCTCGCTGAAAAATTCACCGCGCACAGATCACGAGGAAGCTTGATAAGTGACGGCCGCAGGATTGTTATCGCGGGATGGAAACAGATCCCGCGCCGCTCGCGTCCAAGGTCGAAGTGTTTGCGCCCTGCAGCGCGGCGCTCGATCTCACCAAGCTGATTCTCTTCCAACCCTTCAACCTCTCGAAGTGGTTTGTCATCGGGTTTGCCGCGTTCCTTTCGCATTTGAATGGCGGCGGTGGCGGCAGCTTCAATTGGAACTCCAAACTCGGGCGGACCAACTGGAGTTTTCGTTCGGTCACGCACGATGCCTATGGCTCGTTAGGCGACATTCCCAGCTGGGTTTTTCCGCTAATCGCGATCGGCGCCATCCTTGGCCTGGCCTTCTTGCTTTTGCTGATGTGGCTCGGCGCGCGCGGGAAATTTATCTTCACCGATTGCGTCGTCCGGAATCGCGGCGCGATCGAGGAACCGTGGCGCGAATATCGGCGCGAAGGGAACAGCTATTTCCTTTATTCGCTCGTCGTCATGCTCTGCGTGGTCGCCGTGCTCGCACTCGTGGGAATGCCGCTTTGGTTGCCGCTCCTGCATAATCATGAACCGCCCGCCGGCGCGAGTCTGGTCCTGGGTTTGATCCTGCTGGGCGGGGCAGCTTTAGTCGCCGCAGTCGTGGTCAAGGTGGTTTCGAATTTCATGATTCCGCTGATGTATCGGCGGCGATGCGGCGCGGCGGAAGCGCTCAGCGCGGCCCTCGGGTTAATCGCGACGCACGCCGGCCCGGTGATCCTCTACGTTCTCTTCAACCTGGTGCTTTGGCTGGCTTTCGCGCTGATTGCCTGCCTAACGACTTGTTTGACATGCTGCCTGACCGCACTGCCGTATGTCGGGACGGTTATTCTCCTGCCGGCCCACGTTTTTTTCCTGAGCTACCTGCTCCTCTTCGTTCGACAATTCGGACCGGACTGCGACGTCTGGGCGAGTATCGTTAGGCCGACCGAGCCACCCCCGCCGCCAGTTCTGCCGGCATGAACGTTTTCCCGTCGAGTCAGATTCGCCTAACGAATCGTGCGCGCCTTTTCCGCGTGGCTGCGCTCGCGGCGATGATTTTGGCCGCGCTCGCTTTGCGCGCGTTTTCACCGGGCTGGCTGCCGTTGCGCGCGTCCTGCGGTGCCGTCACCGGCTTGCCTTGCATCTTTTGCGGCACCACGCGCGCGCTTCACTTTCTCTTGCTGGGCGACTTCGGGCGGGCGCTTTATTTTAATTGGCTGGCCTTCGTCGTCGCCGCCGCGGCTTTGATCCTGGCCGGCGTTTTTGTCGCGGAATTTTTTCTGCGCCGGCGAGTGCTCCTGCTGCCGACCTTCGCAGTCACTCCGGGCCGAATCGCTGGTTTCGCCGGCGGCTTGATCGCGCTCTGGATTTTCCAGGTCACGCTGGCGGTCTCGTTGCACAAACACGAGCTGCTCAACCCTCACGGTCCGCTTTACTCGTTAGTCGTGAAGTAGCGCGCTTACGGAGTCGGCGAAACGAAGGCCGAAGTGTCGTCATCCGGGATCACTTCCATGCGGACGCGCGCGATCCCGGTGCTGACCATCTCCAATTTCTCGGCCGCCTCTTTGCAAAGATCGAGGCTGATGTGGTGGTCGTGAATTCCGCGATCGGTCACTCGCACCGTGACCGATTTGCCGTTCTCCAGTCGGGTCACGCGGACTAAAGTACCGATCGGTAACTTATCGTGCGCCGCGGTCAACTCATCCACGCCGGCCCGCCGCCGCGCGAGAGATTCCGCCGGCACATCATACCAGGCCGCGTTCACTTCTTCGGTCTCGCCTACGGGGGCTTTCGTGTGCGCGCGGTTTTCCTTTTTCGCGCGGGGCGTTTCGGAATTGCGCTTACAACTCGAGAACGAGATCGCCAGGATCACGCCCAGACTGAGAGAAAAATATAAGCCGGCGGCGAAAATTTTCCGCGCGCTCACTTCACGCCCGCGCGGTCTCCGCGCGACTGCGTTCCTGGATGACGTCTCTGATCTTACGCGCCAGTGTCTGCGGGGTGAACGGCTTTTGCAAAAGCGCAATTCGCGGATCGAGCCGACCGTGATCGCCGATGTCGTTGTCCGAGTAACCGGAAACGTAGAGCACTTTCAGCCCCGGCCGCAGGCTAGTGAGCTTGACCGCGAGCTCAGGCCCGTTCATTCGCGGCATGATCACATCGGTCACGAGCAAGTGGATCGCGCCTTCAAATTCCCCGGCCATTTGCAGAGCCTCGATCCCGTCGCTCGCGCAGAGCACGTTATAACCCTCGTCTGCGAGAACATCGCAGACCAGCTCGCGCACAATCTCCTCATCTTCGGCCACGAGAATAGTTTCGAAATGTTGCTGCTTATCGAGCGGCGCTGCGGGCGCGACCGCGCGATCGATCGGCGCGCGTTCCAGCGGAAAATAAATCCGGAAAGTGCTGCCGTGGCCGGGGACGCTATCGACGCAGATCCCGCCCCCGGTTTGCCTAACCACACCATAGACCGTGGCCAACCCCAGGCCGGTGCCTTTACCCGGTCCCTTAGTAGTGAAAAATGGTTCGAAGATGCGCGACTTGGTTTCGTCATCCATCCCGGCGCCGGTATCGGTGACCGAAAGTTCCACGTAATCGCCTTCGTTTAGCGAAGCGGAAATTTGCCGCGCACTCATCTGGTCGAGATGCGCATTCGCCGTCCGGATGGTCAATTTGCCGCCCGTCGGCATGGCGTCGCGCGCATTCACGCCCAGATTCAAAATCACCTGCTCGATCTGGCTCGGATCAGCCATCACCCGGCCGATTTCTGCTTCCGCTTGCGTCACCAAATCGAAGCGTTCGCCAATCACGCGCCGGAGCAGTTTCTCCATATCGACGACCAGATGATTCAAGTCGATCACCTTCGGCTGGAGCAATTGTTTGCGGCTGAAGGCGAGTAATTGCCTCGTGAGGGTGGCTGCCTGTTCGCCTGCTTTGCGGATCAGATCAGCTTGTTGGCGGACATGTTCATCGGCCGCTTCGCGCGCATTGATCAGCTCGGCGTAACCGATGATCGCGGTTAGCAAATTATTGAAGTCATGCGCAATCCCGCCGGCCAGCCGGCCGACCGCCTCCATTTTTTGCGAGTGCCGCAGTTCGCCTTCGCTAATCCGGAGCGCTTCCTCGGTCGCGCGGCGTTCTTCCATCTCGCGAAAGAGGCTGTCGCGTTGCTCATAAAATTTCCGGATGGTGCGCGCGAGTTCGCCGAACTCCGAATTGTCCGAATACATCGCGGCGATCGGCGCTGGATCGCCGCGCTGCAAGCTTTCCATCGTCAACCGAAGTGGGCGCCGGACCCAGCGCAGGAGCGAAAAAGTGAGGAGAAGGAAGAGGACGAGCGCGAAGAGAATCAGCGAGAGACGCAGCCGCGAGCTGGCGCGATTCAACTCGCGCACTTCCGGCGATTCATTGCGCACCAGCAGTTGCGCGAGCGGCTGGTTGTCCCAGGTATTCAGCGAACGCGAGAAAGCCATCTCGCCATGTTGCTCGTCGTTATAATTTTCCCCGACCCGCGAGACCGGATAAATAATCGTCACCTGGTTGCCGGTGAACATCGACATTTCCTTGAGCACCGGTTGATTCCATAAACGGCCCGCGAAAAGGAAGCCGGCCGCGGGCGTTTTCCCGGCCGCGTCTTTCGAGGGATGGACCGTCGCACCGCGGATCTCCATGATCCCCTGCGGGACCTTCACAAAAAAATGCGCGCGCGGCGCGGTCGCGAAAATTTTCGCAAAAGCCGCCGGCGGCAGCGGAAAATTTGCCGCTTCCGCGAGATCAACTTTCCGCGCCAGGTGCACCGGCGTTCCGTCCGGCGCATAAATCCAAAGCGCAGTTGCATGATAACTATCGAGCACGGCTTCGTCCGCGTTTCGATAAAACCAATCCTGATTACGCGCGCTGATCGCCGCCACCATCTGGTCCCAGTTAGCCAGATCGTCGGTCAGCGTTTCCAGTGGCACCCCGTTGTAGGTCAGGAATTCCTGGAAGGAACGATTCCGTTCCCCGTAGCGTTCCTCGGCAATGTGCCGGAATTTGAAATGATCGTAAGTGTTAAACGCCCAGAGACCTGCGAGGAATGTCGCCACCACCGCCACCAGCAGGAGGGTGATCTTGGTTTGAACTTTCATCGGGGTATGAAGATGCACTAGGCACCTCCCTCCGGCCCCGAGCAGCTTTTTTGAGACGGTGAGGGCGCGCTATCTATTCGCGCAACCGTTGCTCATTGATCGCGACAATTTTCAACTCCCCGCCTTCCGGCCGGATCGTCCAGATATTTTTCGTCCGGCCTTTCAGATCGTAACGCTTGCCGGTATCGCGGCGCGCGGGATTCTGCACGTGATAGCTGATTGGAAATTCCACCGTGATCTCGCCATCCTTCTCCGCGTTAAAAAAATTAATCGGCTCCTGCAGAGTGTAACGCCGCTCCGGCCAATCTTTCACGTAGTTGGCGACATCCTTTCGCACCCAATCCGCTCCCTGTTTGCCGTCGGCAAAATATTGTACCGGGAAATCGAAGTAGCGCGTCTGCGCATCGAGGTCGTTGCTCTCGCCGTCGCGCAGATACTGTTCGATGAAGTTCCGGATGCGGGCCGGATTCACTTCCTGGTTCACATCCGGCGGCTCCGCCGGCGGCGGCGGGCTTGGCAAAAAATCCGGTTCCGCTTCGGATTTTTGTTCGAGGGCGACACGCTGCGATTCGTCGATCACCGGGGCGCGATCGCTTTTTAATACTGGAATATCCGGGAGCGTTGATTGCGTCGCCTCGACTTCGCTTACTTGGATGCGGAGCGAGCCCGCGGTCACTTCATCGATCGCGCCGGTCACGGCAAAACCTTTCCGCGCCTGATAATGCCGGAGCGCGTTGGTCAGGTCCGGCGAAGGCTTGCCGTCGATATTGCCGAAATAAAGATTTCGCCGGCGCAATTCCTCCTGCGCCTGCCGGACGCGTTCGTCCGCGCGCGCGCCGATCGGTATCAGCAGGAGCAGCAGGCAGAGATATTGAATGATCGTTGACCGCGCGCGCATCAGGTTTGTCCACTACCACCGGCACACTACCTTCGTGCGCGCGTCAGCCAGCGGTCGCCGCCCAGAATTTTTGGAACGCATTCGGCCAGCTCCGATCGGCCACACTTTCACGCGCGTTCGCCCCCATCTGCCGGCGGAGCGAGTGGTCGCGCGCGAGTTTTTCGATCGCGCCGGCAAATTCTTCCGGATCGTGCGCCTTGGTCACGAAACCGTTCACGCCGTCGGTGATCAACTCGTTAGGCCCGCCCAAATCCGAGACCACCGCGGGCAACCCCGAAGCTTGCGCTTCGATGATCACGTTCCCGAAAGTGTCGGTCGTGCTCGGAAAAACAAAAACGTCGGCGGACGCGTAGGCGTTGGCCAAATCATCCCCCGAGAGATAACCGGTGAAGACTGCGTCCGGTAAAATCTCCGCGAGCGTTTTCGCGTAGGGCCCGTCGCCGACGATGAACAACTGCACCGGCACGTTGGTCTCGCGCAGTTTTTGATAAGCCGTCGAGAGCACATCGAGATCCTTCTCTTTCGAAACGCGACCGACGTAGAGCAGCCGAACTGCGCCCGTGGTTTTCGTGAAGCGTTCCCAAAATTTTTCCGAGCGCCGCCGCGGATGAAAGAAATCCGTGTCCAAACCGCGCGGCAAAATTTGCAATTTCTCCGCCTCGATTCCGCGATCGATCCAGCTCCGCCGGTACTGCTCGGAGTTCACAAAAACCGTGTCCTGTTGTCCGTAAAGCCAGCGCATGTAGGTCCAGGCGAGGCTTTCGAGAAAGCGATCCTCGGTCAGGATGCGGATGTATTCCGGGAAGTCGGTGTGATAAATCCCGCTCGTCCGCAGATTCAACATCTTCGCCGCCAGCAGACCCGTTAGGCCAATCGGTCCCGGCGTGCTGATGATGATTTCGGTGAATTGCTCGCGCTGGACGTAATCGAGAATTTGCAGGATCGGCGGGAAGCTCAGCTTTTGCAGTTCGTATTCCGGCAGTTCAAACTCGCCGATCGGGCGGAAGTTTTTGATCGGGATGTCGTCGATCGTGAGCTCGCCGCGCGATGTCACCACGATTAATTCCTCGCCGGCCGCGCGCGCCGCCGCGGTCATTTTCCGGATCGTGGTCGAGACGCCGTTGACGTCTTCGAGCGTGTCGGTAAACCAGGCGCGCTTGCGATTTTGCAACGCCGGCGGAATCGCGCCGATCAACTGCTGGCAAATTTCGCGCAGCCATTTGCGCGACGGCGCCTGACTGTGGAAGCCGTAAATGTAGGGCGCGAGCACGATCAGGATGGGCGCGATTCCGCTCAGCGCCTGCATGCTTTCGATGACGTTGCCGCTGTTCAGTTGCTTGACGAATTTTTCGAACAACCGAAACGCCAACTGTTCGCAAACCAGGTTCGCCATCAGGAAGGTGCGTCGCTCCGGTTCAATCACGCCATCGATTCCCTGCGCCAGCAGGGCCTTCACTTCCGGTTGCGCGAAATGACTCGAGAGTTCTTTCCAGAGCGAAACGTTGCCGCGCTTCGCGAGCTCGAAAATTTTTCCGGAAAGCACGCCCTGGGCAACAAAGTGCGCCTTCTCGCGCAGGGAGAATTCCGTCGGATCGCGTCCTTCCATGAAGCGCGAAAACATCGTTTCCAAGAGCGGCGCGCTCGCGCCCAGTTGCCCGTGAAAACGGTCCTGCACGAAACAGGAAAGGGTGTTGTAAAAGCCGTGCGAAAGCGCCAGCGGCGTCCCACCGTGGCCGTGCGCGCTGCAATTTCCGGTGCGCACATGGGAGAGGAATTTCGCCGGGGTTTTTGCCGGTGGCGTTTCGGTGAACGCCGCCGCGAGAAACATTCCCCCGTGATCATCCGAACCGCCGAGAAGAATTTTCCGCCACGGCTCCGCATGGGTCGGCGCGAGCTGGTGGCGCTCCGCCAGTTCGTCGATTTTTGCACTCGTTAGGCTGCGAAAAATTTCCTGGGCCAGTTCGCTCAGGAGCGCGTCGCGCAAACCATTCACGCCTTCGAAATGTTTGAAGAGGAGGATCAAGCGCTCGAGATGACTTGCCTCCAGCTTGCCGTTGATTCGATACAACGGATGCGCGACCGCGTGCGCGATCTGCTCCCGCTGGAGAAATGCTTGCAGTTCGAAAATGCTCTCGCGCACGCGCACAATCTCCGCGTGTTGCGCCTCGCTAATGCCCCACGCGAGCAGGTGAATCTTGCAGGGATCCTGCGGAAAATAAGTCGTGATCTGTTCGCTCAGAAAAGTATTCGGCAGATGCGCAATCTGCAGGCCGCCCTCGATCGTGTCGTGATCGGTGATGGTGATGAAATCCATTCCTTTCGCGCGCAAGGCGGCGTGCAATTCCTTCGGATCCGAATAGCTGTCCGGAAGATCGAAGCGTCGAAAAAGCCACTCTTCCGAACGCTCACTGAAGCGCGAATGGACATGCAGGTCGCAGCGACTCATTCGGTTTTCGTCCGCCGATTTTCGTTTTGCAAACGCTGCTCCGCGATCCAATCGCGATAGGTCGTCGGCGCGCGCGTTTCCACCAGGCGATCGATCAGGCGCGTGATCTGCTGCCAGATTTCCGCGTGTTCGAGATCAGGCGGATGCAGGCCAACCCGAAGAAGGGGCGACTTCGTCAGGACCCGCGCAAGGGCGGCGTTCCAAGCGAGGCTGGCGCCGCGCCGCCAGGAATTGCGCACGCTGTAAACCAGCGAACGCGAGGGAAAACTTTTCTCGGTGCGGAGGTCGCGCACACTCGTTAGGCGAGTGGTGTATTCCATTTCCGCAGCGGCGGCGGCGCGCTCGCCTTCCGCGCTCAGCAACCAGGCCGGAGCGATGAAGCCGCGCGGTTTCAAACCGGCGCCGACAAATTCTCCGCGCGCCCGCGTGATTCGCCGCAAGGCATCGTCGTAACCGAGATCGTAAAACTCGCCTTCATCGCTGGTGTAACTGCGCGTGATCAATTTCGCGCGCAGGCTTTCGTGAGCGCGCCGCGGACGCTGGTGATAATAACCGTGCAGGACTATTTCGTGCCCCGCGCTTTCGAGTTCGCGCAGCCAGCGGACGAACTCGCGGTTCTGCATTGATTCGCCGCGATGATGATAATTCGGAACGACCAGGAGCGAAGTGCAGCGGACGCCGTGGCGCGCGAGTTCGTCGACGATTCGTTCCGAGGCTGCGCGCGTCGCCGGGGCGACATCGTGCACTGAAACGACCAGGGCATCGCGCGGTTCTTCCACCGCTGCCGCCGCGAAGAGAGGAAAAGAAGTCGCGGCGGTGCCGGTCACGCTCAAGTTGTCCGCCTCCCCATTGCGACAAACAAGCGGAAAGGTCGCCGCTATTTCGCGCCCATCCGCACGATCTCGCGAAACTCCTCCGCGCTCACCGGTTGCACCGAGAGACGCGAGAGCCGTAGGAGCGCCATCGCCTGCAGCTTTGGGTTCTGCTTGATTTGGTCTAACGCGACCGCGTGCGGGAGCGGCTTTTTCGCAATCAAATCGACCGCGCTCCAGTCGCCTTCCTGCGCGGTCGAATCGGCGTACGCGGTCCGCGCGACTTCGGCGATCCCGAAGACCGCCTTGTCGCTCACGCTATGATAATAGAGAACCTCATCGCCAGGCTGCATCGCGCGCAGATTATTGCGTGCGGTGAAATTGCGCACGCCCGTCCAGCTGGTGCGTCCATCCTTCACAAAATCGTCCCACGAGTAGGCCGAGGGCTCCTGCTTCACCAGCCAGAATTTTTTCATCCCGCTAGTTGATAGCGTCGCGGCGGCGATTCGACAACCACCGCGCGTTGCTTCACAATCGCCGGGTGTCGCGCGGCCTTTTCATCACTTTCGAAGGATCGGAAGGCTGCGGGAAATCGACCCAGGTCAAACGTCTGGTCGCGCATCTCGAGCAAGCGGGCCGGCCGTTTTTGCTCACCCGCGAACCGGGCGGGACACCGATCGGCGAGAAGATTCGCGATCTCCTGCAATTCGCGCCCGAAGGCTTCGCGATGCACGCGGAGACGGAGCTGCTTTTGTTCGAAGCGAGCCGCAGCCAACTGGTGCGCGAGTTGATCCAACCCGCGCTCGAAACCGGGCAGATGGTCATCTCCGATCGCTTCTTCGATTCGACGACTGTCTACCAAGGAGTGGCACGAAAGTTGGAACCGGAAATCGTCGAGCGCTTGAATCGTTTCGCCGTCGGCGATTGTCTGCCGGACGTCACTTTCATCCTCGATCTCGATGTCGCGACGGCGCGCGCGCGCATGCTTCGCCGGGCGCGTCCGGTCGGTCAAGTCGATCGCATGGAACAACAGCCGATCGAATTCTACGAGCGCGTTTGCCAGGCCTACCGCGAATTGGCGAAGGCCGAACCGGAGAGGGTGGTTTTGATCGATGGCGCGCAATCGATGGACGCGATCGAAACCGAAATCTGGGAGACGCTGCGGATGAAGATCGACCATGGCATTTTCACCTGAGGCCGCGTTTTCCTATCTCCGCCAGGCGCACGAACGCGGCCGGCTGGCGCACGCTTACTTGATCGCGGGCCCGGCCGATGCCGGTAAACGGCGGCTGGCTTCCCGCCTAGCGAATCTGGTCCAGGGCACGGAGGAGCAGGACGTTTTCACCTCGGCGCTGCCGGATGTTTACCTCGCCGAGCCGGCCTCGAAATCGCGCCGGATTGTCATCGAGCAAATCCGCGGCCTCGAGCATGCGCTGCAAATGCGCGCGACCGACGGGCGCCGGAAGGTGGCGATCCTCGCCGAGGCCGATCGTTTGCAACCGCAGGCCGCAAACGCATGTCTGAAAACGCTGGAGGAACCACATAACGCCTCCTTGCTCCTGCTCTTGAGCGCGCTCCCGGAAGCGTTGCCGGAGACGATCGTCTCGCGTTGCCTGCCGCTGCCGCTGGCGGCTCCGATGAGCTCGCGGCCTTCCGCGGAAGAAGAGGAAGTCATCGCTCTCCTCGGAAAATTTGGCCTAACGAGTGATGTCCAGGGGGCTTACCGGCTGGCGCAGGGTTTTCAAAGTCTCTTGCGCAAATTGCGCGAAGGCATCCAGGCGGAAAACGCGGCCGCGCAAAAAGCGGAGGAAACGCGCTACAAACAGACCACCGACGGCACCTGGCTCGCTGACCGCGAAGATTATTTTAAGGCCCTAACGGAGAGCGCATATTTGCAACGGCGCGCGCAATTGATCGAGGTGCTTTTCCGCTGGTGGGCGGACGTTTTGCGCGCAAGCAGCGGGCTCGAGAGCCAGGAAATTCCGCGGGCGCGCGAAGCCACCCGCGCGTTGGCCGCGAAGTTAACCGTGAATGAATGTCTGCAGCGCATTCGTCGGATCGAAGCCCTGCGCGATCACCTCGGGCGCAATATCCAGGAAGCGCTCGCGGTCGAGGTCGCCTTCCTCAGCGTGTTTCGTTAGGCGAGCGCTTCGCCTTCTGGCCGATCGTGGCCAGGTGCCCGCCGGAGCGCGTGCCGCCAAGGCGCAAAGCGGGCGCGGGATTCTCCGGAAACCGATATTGCTGATCGAAAAGATTCGAGGAACGCCAGGCCCGCGCGGAACCCCAGAGGATGAGCGCGAGGATGAGCAGCCCGACCGCGACTCCGCCGATAATCCACTCGCGTGGGATCGGCTTCTCCTCTTCCAAGTCGAAACGTTTCACCGGCGCTTCGGTGGGCGGCGGGAGCGGGCCGAAGGGACGTTCTTTAAAAAGCGAGCCCGCTGATTTCGGTGCCGGCAGTGGAGTCGGCGACGCCGCCGGCAGCGGGCTGGCACTCGTTAGGCAAAACGCCAGCGCGAGCAGCAAACAGCCGTTGTGGCCTAACGAGTGCAACTTACTTGGCATCGGCCAGCATCTCGGTCGCCGCGGTTTTTGCATTGCCCGCGCGCCGCGAAAGTTCGCGTAACCGGGGGATGAGCACATCGAGGAGCGCGCGAATTCCACCGGCCACATCTCCGCGCGCGAGCGGCGCCGCCAGGGCTTCAAGCGCATCCCGCAAGGCCTGCTCCGACACGTGCGGTTCGAGCCCGTAACCGGCGGCCAACGCGGCCGAGTTCGTTGCCAAATCGAGCACCAACAGAAGGTCGAAATTATCGCCGCCCTTTTTCTCCACCGAGCTGAAACGCGCGCGATTTGCCAGCCAGAAAGCGAACTCCGAAATCGAACCGCCCGGTGCGAGTTCATCGACAAAAACAGAAAAGAGAATCTGCGGAAATTTTTTCTCGAAGAGGCGCAAGGCGGCGCGGAGTTGCGCCATCTCGTTCATCGCGACGCGGCCGGTGCGGTCGGTCAGAAAACGCGAATGCCGGGGGACCATGCCGAATTTCAGGTCGAGCCGTTGCAGCGAGCATTTGCATTCAGGGCAGCGCGCGACGGGGGCGGGCAGCGAAGTGGCGCACGACGGGCATTTCATCGGGACGCGAGCGATCTGTGCGGGCTGGCTTTCACCTTGAGTCGGCGGCTCATTCCTTCTTATAAGTCGGGCGCCCGCGATTTGCACCCCTCTTCATGGCGACCCGACCCACCCTCAGCGTCGGGCTCATTCTCGTCACCGAGCCGACGGATCCGTCCGGCGAAAACTGGTGGCCGCCGGGACATCTGCTCGGTTACGAATACACTTTCGGGCACACGATCGCGGACTTCGTGAAAGCTGTCGTTGCCGGCCGCAGCGTGCAGTCGACATTCGCCGATGGATTAGAAAATCAGCGCGTGCTCGATGCCATCAGCACGAGCGCGCGCGCGAAGAAATGGGTGAAGGTCTAACGAATGAATCGATTTAAAAATCAAGTCGCGGTGATCACCGGTGCGGGGCGGGGCATCGGTCACGCCATCGCCGTGCGCTTGGCGAAAGAAGGCGCGCGCGTCGCTTCGGTCAGCCGCACGGAAGTGAACGCGCAGAAGACCGCGGATGAAATTAACGGTGCGCGCGCAGACGCCGCCAAAGCCTATGCCGTCGATGTCTCCGATCATGCGGCGGTCCAGGAAGTGGGCGCCCGCATTTTGGAAGATTTCGGGCGAGTCGACATTCTGGTGAACAACGCCGGCGTCACCCGCGACGGCTTGAGCATGCGCATGTCGGTCGAGGATTGGGACACCGTGCTCGACACGAATTTGAAAGGCGCATTCAATTTCACCCAGGCGATCCAGCGCTCGATGATCAAGCAACGCAGCGGCCGGATCATCAACATCAGCTCGGTCATTGGCCTGATCGGAAATGCTGGCCAGGCGAATTATGCCGCGAGCAAAGCCGGGCTGCTGGGCCTGACGAAATCGCTCGCGCGCGAGATGGCGAGCCGCGGGATTACGGTGAACGCAATCGCGCCGGGGCTGATCGAAACCGACATGACTTCGGTGCTTTCGGAGGAAATTCGCAAGACCATTCTCGGCAAAATTCCGCTGAATAAACTCGGCGAACCGGAAGACATCGCGGCGGCGGTGGCCTTCCTTGCTTCGGCGGAAGCGAAGTTCATCACCGGCCAGGTTTTGGCGGTCGATGGCGGGATGGTGATGTAGCACCGAAACTGCACTTCAAAGTCGCGCGGCCGGAGTGCTGGCGCGATGATACCGGCAACGGCGCCTGCGAAATCCTATTCGTCGAGCGCGCCTGGAAGATTCCTTCGGAGCGCGCGAGCGTGCGCGGTCTACTCGTTAGGCAAGAGCGTGCGACTTTCTTGCGCGGGCTGCGAACTCGCCTGATGGTCAGTCATGACGACGGAAAAAGCGATGTTTGGCGCGGGCTGCTTTTGGGGTGTGGAATCCACTTTTCGGAATATCAACGGCGTGACTTCGGCCACGGTCGGTTACGCCGGCGGGGCAACGGAAAATCCGACTTACGAAGATGTTTGCAGTTCGAGCACCGGACACGCCGAAGTGGTGGAAGTGGAGTTTGATCCGCACCTCGTCAATTACGCGCAACTGCTCGACGTTTTCTGGGCGAATCACGATCCCACGACCGTCAATCGCCAGGGCCCGGACGTAGGCACGCAGTACCGTTCGGTGATTTTTCACTACAGCCCGGAGCAGCTCGCGGCTGCGAAACAATCAAAAACGGCGCAGGACAAAAGCGGACGTTTTCGCAAACCAATCGTGACTCAGATCGAACCGGCGCCGACGTTCTACCGCGCTGAAGAATATCATCAGCGCTATTTGGAAAAACGCGGCCTGGCGCATTGCGCGATTTGAGCGCCGACGTTTTCCGCCGATGACTCCGCAGGTTGTCCGCACGCCGGATCTCGTTCGAGACGCGACCGATTTTTTTCTGCAAAAAGCGCGCACGGCCCTGGCGGAGCGCGAAGAATTTCGGATCGCGCTTTCCGGCGGAAACACACCGCGACCGATTTACGCGGCGGTCGCAAGACGCGGTCACGATCTGCCGTGGGAAAAGGTTCGTTTTACTTTCGGCGACGAGCGCTGCGTCCCGCCGGACGATCCGCAAAGCAATTTCCGGATGGCGCAGAAATCGCTTTTTACTCCGGCAGCCGTCCCGGAGAAATCGATCGCGCGCATGCGCGGAGAGATCGATCCGCAACTGGCGGCGCAGAAATATGAAGAACAGCTGGACGTGTTAGCCGCGCAGAAAGGCGAGATGATTTATCGGCACGATTTGATTTTGCTCGGGCTGGGCGACGATGGACATACCGCGTCGCTTTTCCCGGGGACCGCAGCGCTCACGGAACAAACGCGCCGGGTGTGCGCGAATTTTGTTTCGAAATTGAACTGCTGGCGTCTCACCTTCACCTATCCGCTGATCAGCCACGCGCGCGCGGTTTGCTTCCTGGTCGATGGAAAAAAGAATCCCGATGTAATCGAGAAAGTTCTCGCCGGCGATTCGCAATTTCCGGCGGCGGCGGTGACCGCGGAGGAAGTGACCTGGATCATCGGCGGCAAATGAAAATGAAGACAATCATCGTCACCGGTTCGGCTGGTCTGATCGGTTCCGAGACGGTGAAACATTTCGCCGCGGAAGGATGGCGCGTGGTCGGGATCGACAACGACATGCGCAGCCGTTTCTTCGGCGCGGAAGCGTCCACCCGCGCAACGCGCGATCAACTCGTCGGGAGTCTCGACAACTACGAACACCACGACATCGACATCCGCGAGGCCGCGGCGGTGCGCGAAGTTTTCGAAAAACATGCGCGCGACATCCGCGCGGTCGTGCACACCGCAGCGCAACCGTCGCACGATTGGGCGGCGCGCGATCCGCAGATGGATTTCACGGTCAACGCCAACGGCACCCTGAATCTGCTGGAAGCGGCGCGGGAATTGTCGCCGGAAGCGCCCTTCGTTTTCACCTCGACGAACAAGGTCTACGGCGACACGCCGAATCGTTTGCCGCTGCGCGAACTGGAGATGCGCTGGGAGATTGAGCCAGGGCACGAATATGAACCCGGCATCTCCGAGACAATGAGCATCGATCACACGAAGCACTCGCTTTTTGGCGCCTCGAAAGTCGCGGCCGACGTGCTCGTGCAGGAATACGGGCGCTACTTCGGAATGCCGACCGCATGCTTCCGCGGCGGTTGCCTAACGGGTCCGGCGCACGCGGGCACGGAGCTGCACGGTTTTCTTTCCTACCTGATGAAGTGCACCGTCAGCGGCCGGCCGTATCGCGTTTTTGGTTACAACGGGAAACAGGTGCGAGATAACATCCACAGTTTCGATTTGGTGGAGGCGTTCGCGGCTTTCATCGACGCCCCGCGCAAAGGCGAAGTTTACAATCTTGGCGGGAGCCGCCACAGCAATTGCTCGATGCGCGAAGGGATCGCGCTCTGCGAAGAAATCAGCGGGCGGCAGCTCACTTGGAATTACGAGGAGGACAATCGCATCGGCGATCACATTTGGTGGATCAGCGATGTGCGAAAGTTCCAGGCGCATTATCCCGGATGGAAGTTTCGCTACGGTTTGCACGAAATTCTCGAAGAGATTCACGCCGCCGTGGTCGCGACGGAAGCGGTGGTCTAACGAGAGCATCGGCGGCGTTGACGCGGGGCGCGATGCGGCGTGTCATCCCGAAGCGGCGGAGCGCGCGAGGGACCTCACCTTGGGTGGTGGAGGATGCTGTCACCAATCGGTGTAATCATCGCGAGTGGAAGAGATCCTTCGTCGTCTGCGTGATTTAGGATGACAGTATGCACAAGTGCGAGCCCGCGGCGCGTTTAGTATTCCTCGCCTTGGTCACTCACGCCCGGCGCCACCCGATCGTGAATGGCATAAACGTGAAACATGACTGCGAACCAATAGATCGGGATTAACGCCAAACCAAAACCGGCAGTCGCGGTCGCCGCGAGCGCGCCGAGCAAAAGCGCAAAGCCGGCGCCGATGACGAAAAGCAGCCCGAGAAAACGGTAACCTTTATAGACGTGACCAAGCCCGGGAATGACGCTGAGCATGACCGCGACCGCGTCGCTCGCCTTGCCTTCGGCAGTTTGCGGCTGGCTCACGCGCACCCAATCGCAGTGGTCGCAGCGCTCCGCATCTTTCGGGAGAGTGTGCCCGCAGCGCGGACATTGCCAGGTGTTCTCGGCGCTTGCTGCGTTGATTTCCGCTGAAGGTGCGTCGGTATATTCCAAAATTTATTCCTCCAAGGAGACTGTGACTCGCGACTAAGAGACCGTCCCAAGGCGCGCGGAATTCGTCAAGACAAGTTGCGGGGCCCCGAGTCCTGGCGCGTTTGTCTAACGATGCGACTCGTGATCCGTGCTTGCCTCGAGTGCCTGGTGCGCGCGGAAATGTACTGCCGTGGCGATCGCGTCGGCGTAAGCCCAGTCGCCTGGTTGCGCGGGGCAGTTCTTCGTCGGGCACTCGAGGGAACGTTTCGATTTTTTGTTTCGCATCTCCAGCACCGCGATCTGTCGCCCGGTGATGGTTTGGCCGCATTTTCCGCAGAAGCGTTCGTCATCGAGCGAATGCCAAAAGCGGAATTCATCCAGCTCTCGGAGAGCGAGAAGCTTTCCCTCCGGGGCGAGCTGAAGCTGCTGCGGACGAGCCATCGCCGCAGAGTCTGCGGACGCGGACCCGGTGGCAATCAGTCACGCGGCGAGAGACGGCGTAGGTGGAAATCCTAGGCGCGCACGGGCTCGCTTTGCGGCGCAGCCCGCTTCTCGACTAACTAAGAGCGGCCGGCTCGGGTTCGCGCTCACGCGCAAGATAGAAGAGCGCGGCGATGAGTGGTGGGATGATAATGATCCCGCGCAGCCAGAGTTCAGAATGCCATGGCAGGGCGAAGAGGCGTTCGTTCCAAAAGAGGTAGTAGGAGAAGATGGTAACCGAGAGCATCTGCCAGGGGTCGGCGCGACGCCAGGCGGCAAAGGGCAGAATCCAGGTAAGATACCAGGGATGAAGGACGGGACTAAGGATAAGAGCGATGCCCAGAACCCAGAGAAGGCCGCGCCGCCAATTGCGCACAAAGAGGAGAGAGACGCCAAGGACGGCAATGACGATGACGACGTTATAGTGGTAGTTCTTTTGGCGCGGATTCGGCCAGACGGTTTCCTCGATGAGCCACCAAAAGAGGTCGTTCAAGCGAGTTACGTAGGCGAAGCGATCGAGCGACTCCCAGATGCGGATTTGGGGAAAGCCGTAAAGCATGGCGAGGAGCGCGGGGAGAGTGAGACTAACGAGTAAAGTGATTGCGCGGTAACCCAAGGCGAACAGGCACAACGGAAGGAGAAGGATGGGGATGAATTTGATGGAGATGGCGATGCCGAAAAGCGCCGCTGCGGCCAGGGCGAGTAGCCATTTTCTCTGGGAGTGGGCCGCGGCGGGAATGCGGGTTAATAGAAGGATCCCAGCGATCATCGGCAGGATCATCAAACTGTCGAAGTGCGCGGCCCCGGCAAAGGAGTAGACGACCAGCGGATTCCAGGCATAACAGGCTGCCCTGGCATAGCGGGAAGCTCCGCCGATAAGCTGGAGGAGAAGCGCGGCCGTAGCTAAGTCAGCCGCGGCGAAGAGAAGCTTATAAAACAGCGGGCTATCCGAGATCCGGCTCATGCCGGCAAAGAGTAGCTCGGTCCCGGGCGGGTAGATGGCGCTGAAGTTGCGATGGTTGATTTTGTAGAACGACGGGAAATCTTCGCGCACGCGGTCAAGCTGGGGATCATCCGGCGCCTGGGTGTAAGGATTGAATCCAGCCTGCTGGATCTTCCCTTCCCATTGATAACGCCATAGGTCGTCGCCAGGAGTGAGTGGCAGCGCGACTAACCTGAGGATCAGGGCGACACCCCAGAAGATAAGTGCCTGCGTGCGCGGGCGCAGCGCGATCGGAAATCTGGCGACCGCGAGCAGGAAAGCCATCCCGCAGGCCAGGGCAGTCGCGACGAAGCGCACGGGCATTTGTTCGAGAGTCCAATCGTCGAAGAGATGCAAAGACGCGCAGAGGGCGATCTCGGCCAAAAGGACAAGCGCGAAGATAATGATTCGGTTAGGCCGCATCGGATAACAGGACCTAACGAGAGTCGGCTGGAGCGGCGACCGTTGCCGCCGGAGCCGGCTCGGGATGGCCGGGCGAAGCGAGGCGTTGCAGACCAGCGCGGTAGGCCGCGAGGTCGACGAGTTCGGCAAAGCGCGCTTTTAGTTTGCGGGCGCGTCGCGCGAGGAAGGCGAGAAAGATGAGGTAGGGCAGGTAAGCCCAGAGATCCGGGCTGCCGGTGTTAAGCCAATGATAGATAAGCAAGGTAAGGATCATGAGATTAATGATCACGGTGGTGGTAACGAAACGGTTGCTCAGGGCGACGCGCGTGAGGCATTTGGCGCCTCCGTGGTATTCGGTGACGGTGCGCAGCGCGAGGCTCCACCAGAAGTTTCCATAGATGTGTATGTCCCAATTATTCCAGCCGGTATCCGTCGAGTAGCGCCAACCTTCTTCCTCCATCAAAGCAAAGATCGAGCCGAGCAGATGGTGGCGATCCTGGCCGTCCTCGCTCCAATAACTTCGGCGTGCGAGAGCTCCGCCTGCCGGGGAATCCGCCGGCAGGAGCTCATGGGTGGCAATGACGGCGCGCGGAGTGCGCTTGAATTGCAGCCAGGTAAAGTAGCGCGACCAGCCGCGCACCAGCGGTTGCGTAAAGGCGAGAAACATGACCAGCAAGCGCGCGGCGATGGTATCGAAGCGCGGCTCGATCCGCGCATGCAGCATGTAGGAAAGGGCGACGCAAAGGGTGCCGCCAAACATGAGGTAGGGAACGATCCGGACTTCGGGGAGGAAGATGCCGAGCCCGAAAAGGAAGACGGTGAGAGCGAACCATTCGACGCTGGCAAGATAGTTAGCGATTTCGGATTGCGGCGTCGGATAAATCGACTGGAAGAAGCCTTCGCCAAAAATGCCGTGGTAGATGATCGGGCGATTGATAAACCAACTGAAGCGCGGCGTGCCGTAGATCTGTCCGCGCCACTTAGCCGTCCCGGTTGGCCCGAAGAAGATCAGATGCTTAAAACGAAGCATCGACTCGGCTTCGCCATAACCTTCCTGTTGTTTCCGGAAAGCTTCGATGGTGAAGCGCCGGTGGTGCCAGACAATCGCGGTAGGACTAAAGGCAATCTCGTGGCCGGCTTGTTGCACCCGCCAGCAGAAATCGACGTCGTCGCCAGCCTTATGATACTCGACGTCGAAGCCACCGATGCTTTCGAAGGCCCAGCGGTACCAGGCCATGTTACACCCCGGGATGTGCTCGGCGACGGTGTCGGTTAAGAGGACGTGGCTCGGCCCGCCGGGGGCGGCGGCGACGCAGGCTTGGATCCAATCCTGCGCCGGGGGGGAAACATTGGGCCCACCTACTCCGGCATATTTGCCACTGGTGAGGGTGCCGATGAGGTAATAAAGCCAATCGCGGTCGGCCATGCAGTCGGAGTCGGTGTAAGCAAAGACTTCGCCGGTGGCGGCGGCGGCGCCGGTGTTACGCGCATGGCTTAGGCCGTGGTTAGTTTGGTGAAGGTAGCGGACGTGCGGAAAACGCGCTGCGATCTCCGCGGTCTCATCAGTGGAACCATCATCGACCAGGATGACTTCGTAGGATGGATAATCAATCCTACCTAACGAGTCCAAACAAGCAGCCAGGGTTTGGGCGCCGTTATAGGAACAAACGATGATCGAGACGGAGGGTGTTCGGGCGAGCGGGCGATGCGGGAGGGCGGCGTCATTCTGGCCGAGCTTCTCGCGCAAGGTATGGAAGGATTTCTTCGGCTGGCGCTCGCGGGTAACCAAGCCAAAGGCCCAGTCGGTAATCTCCTGTTCGCCGGTGAACCATTCGTCCGTCCAGGAAAAGAAGATGGTGCCGGCGAGACCGCACTTGATCACGCTATCGACATGCCAGCCGAGCATTTCGGCTTGTTCGTCCTGCGAATGGCGCATCGTGTCCATCCCGAATTCGCCCAGGATGAGCGGGCGATCTTCGGCCAGATTCTGCAGGCGCAGCAAGTAACGCTCGAAATCGTTTTGATCATGCAGGTAAACGTTGAAGCAGAAAAAATCGACATTTTGCGGGAGGAGAAATTCGGTCGGCGGATAACTGGCGTAGGAAAAGAGGACGTCCGGGTTAGCAGAGCGCCCGACGCGGATGAGATGCTCGAGAAACTCGGTAACCCGGCGGACGCCTAACCAACGGACCATCGTGCTGGAGATTTCGTTCCCGACGAGATAACCAAAGACGGCCGGATGGTCGGCATCGGCTGCGACGGCGGTACGGACGGATTCGATGATCGCCCTGCGCGCGCTTTTTTCGCGCAAGAATTCAATGTGCTTGGCCCACGGCAAAGTAATGAGCACGCGCATCCCGGCCGCCGCGCAGCGATCGAGAAACCAACGCGGCGGCGCGTGATAGATGCGAAGAACATTGAGGCCGACCAGGCGCATCTGCGCGAGATCGCGCTCGAGCTGTTCGGGGTTGCCAAGATAATGGCCATCGGCATCCGGGCGGAACGGCCCGTAGGTTACCCCTTTGACGAAAAACTTGTCCTCGCCGGCGAAGAAGAATTTCGCGACTGCGCGAACCGGGAGCGGCGGAGGGAGACTCACAGGCGAGTTCCCTAGTCCAAGCGCCAGAGCGACGCAAAGCTTTTACGACAGTCGCGGTTTGTGAATCAGGGCTGGGTGCCGATGATTTGGCGCAGCTTCATCATCCCGCGACGGATGCGTGCCTTCACCGTGCCGAGCGGCTGGTGAAGCTTCTCGGCGATTTGCTGCTGAGTCATTCCGGCGAAGAACGCGAGTTCAATCGCTCGTCGCTGATTTTCCGAAAGTTGAATGACGGCGCTGCGGACGATCGCTTGGGTTTCGTGCGCGGCGGCTTCGTCCGAAGAATCGATTTCGTAGAAGCCGTTCGTGTTCTCGGCTTCTTGTTCCATTTCTTCCTGAAGGCGATGCCGACGCTGAACGCGGCGCAAGCGATCGATCGCCTTGTTGCGGGTCAGGGTCATTGCCCAGGTGAGGGGTTTGCCGCGGGCGGAATCGTAGATCGACGCCTTCTGCCAAATTTGCACAAACGCCTCCTGCACCACTTCCTCGGCGTCTTTCGCGTTATTTAAAACGCGGTAAGCGGTGGCGAGGAGGACGCGGGAATAACGGCGATGAAGTTGGGCCAGGCTGCCGTGATCGCCGGCGGCGGTGCGGCGAAGAAGTTCGGAATCCTGGAGGGTGTCAGGGAGCAAAGCAGGTGATATAGACATAAAACAGAAAGATGGTAGACAGAAGATAGATAGTAAAACTGGTAACGCAAGCCGGTTTTGTGAACTTGTTACCGGCTCCTAAATGCCCAGCGACTCCAGCGCGGCGCGGAATACGCGGCTCGTTTCTTCGAGATCGGCAGCCGTGTGTGCAGTGGAGAGAAAGCCGGTTTCGAATTGCGAAGGCGCGAGGTAGATCCCGTGATCGAGGCAGTAACCGAAGAAGTGCGCAAAGCGGTTGCGATCGCTTTTCCTGGCGCTCGCCAAATCAAAAACCGGCGTGCCGTTAAAGAATAGACAGAACATCGAACCGATGCGGTGAAAGACGAACGGCAGGTTGAGCTCGCGCAGTGTTTCGCGAGTCGCTTCTTCCAGTTGCGCGCCGAGTTTTTCGAGCAACGTCCAGCCATCGATTCGCTCGAGCTCCCGAAGTTGCGCCAAGCCAGCCGCCATCGCGAGGGGATTGCCGGAGAGCGTGCCCGCCTGGTAAACCGGGCCGTCCGGCGAAAGTTTATCCATGATCTCGGCGCGTCCGCCGAAAGCGCCGACCGGCAGTCCGCCGCCGATCACTTTTCCGAGAGCGGTCAGGTCGGGCGTGATCTGGTAAATTTCCTGCGCGCCGCCGCGCGCGACTCGGAAACCGGTCATCACTTCATCAAAAATTAGGAGCGCACCGTGACGGGTGCATTCGTCGGGAAGGGCTTCGAGAAAACCGGCGCGCGGAAGATAAAGACCGGCGTTGGCGGGGATCGGCTCGAGGATGACGGCCGCGATCGCGTCCTTATTTTGCTGAAACGCGGAGCGGACCGCATCGATGTTGTTGAAAGGAAGAGAAATCGTCAGGTCGGCGAATTCTTGCGGGACCCCGGCACTATCAGGTTCTCCATGCGTGAGCGCGCCGCTGCCCGCGGCGACAAGGAGCGAATCGACGTGGCCGTGATAACAACCGTCGAACTTGATGATTTTGTCGCGGCCGGTAAAGCCACGTGCGAGGCGAAGGCACGACATCGTGGCTTCCGTGCCGCTGTTAACCATCCGCACTTTTTCGATCGATGGAACCCAACGGCAGATGAGTTCCGCCATCTCGACTTCGAGCGGATTGGGAATGCCAAAGCTGACGCCGCGTGCCGCGGCTGTGCGCACGGCGTCGATGACGACGTCGGGCGCGTGACCCAGAATAGCCGGTCCCCAGGTGCCGACGTAATCAATATATTCGTGGCCATCGACGTCCCAGATTTTTGCGCCTTGTGCGCGATCGACGAAGAAGGGCTCGCGCTCCAATCCGCGAAAAGCGCGCACCGGAGAATTCACTCCGCCGGGAATTCTTTTGCGAGCGGCGGCGAAAAGTTCTGCGGAGCGCGAGTGCATGCTTTTTTCACGTTGGAACCTTTCGGCGTCGGCGTCCAATCGCTGCGCTCGCACCGCGCGAGCGAACTGCGGGCCGATTCGTTGACAGGGTTGCGGGCCGCTCCTACTCTCCGTTCGCGCAATGGCGGGGTAGCCAAGTGGTAAGGCAGCGGTCTGCAAAACCGCTATTCGTGGGTTCGATTCCCGCCCCCGCCTCGCTCGCCCATCGTCGCTTCCGGATGACAGAGACCCTGTCGCATGGCAACGTAGCGTGCCGCTAAGCTGCGGCTCCTTTTCATGTTCGTCGATCGTATCAAAGTCTTTGCTCAAGCCGGAAACGGCGGGCGTGGCTGCGTCAGTTTCCGACGCGAGAAATTTGTCCCGCGCGGCGGTCCCGATGGCGGCGACGGCGGGCGCGGCGGCGATGTGGTTCTGCGCGCCGATGTGCACACCGACAATCTGGCGAATCTTTTTTACGAGCCCATTATCAAGGCAAAATCCGGCACGCACGGGATGGGCAAAAAGATGCACGGGAAAGGCGCCGTGCCAAAGGTCGTGAACGTGCCGATCGGCACCATCGTTTACCGGACAGAAGCGCCGGTGCGGCGGCTCGATGAAGAAGACGAACTCGTGAGTGAGCCTTTGCCTAACGAGTTATCGGCG
>JBPCJC010000004.1:0-8589 GCA_051005695.1 Chthoniobacterales bacterium
TGCGATTTCGAGCCATTTCTTCGGCTGCTCATTACCACCTTTCAATGCCGGAATGGTGATCGCGCCGTCGGCGCTGGCGGTCACGTGGATCTGGCCGAACAGACTCAGCAGGGCTAGAAAGTTTGTACGCGAGCCGCGGCTCAAGTTGTAGCGCCCCGCCATCAGCTGCGCGTGCGCTTTCGCACTGTTGGCGTCGACCTTCCCTTCCGGCAGCGGGCCAGGGAAGTAGCGTTCCATAAATTGCTGAAAGAGCATCGTGCGGATCGGATGAGCGGCGCCTTCTTTGCCGGCGCTGTTCATAGAGATGAAAATGCCGGTGCCGTCATCCGGCAGCAGGTTCAGATCAGTGTGGAACCACTCGAGGTCGCCCGCGTGCGAGATGACGCGACGGCCGTCGATATTACTCTCGTAGAAACCGAGCAACATTCGGTTCAGCGGCGGGATCATCGTATTCGCAGTCGTGTGCATTTTAATCGCCGTCGCTTCTTGCAAAATGCGGCCCGATCCACCGGCGCCGTTTTGCAGATGTGCAATCATGAAGCGCCCCATGTCGGCGCCACTGACGGACAGGGAGCCAGCGGGCGGCACATTCACGATCTCAAATCGTTGCGGTTCTCCTGAACCAACCTTGTAACCGTTCGACATGTCTGCCTGTAAGCGCTCCGGCAACGGCTGCCGAAATGTCGCGTGCTGCATATTGAGGGGAGCGAAGATTTTCTGTTCAATGTAATCATCAAACGGCTGTCCCGAGACGCGCTCAACGATGTAACCGGCGAGCGCCGCGCCGTAATTCGAGTACGCGGGCGTGCTGCCGGCCACGGTTACGCGCGGAGGAATCCAGCGTTTCAGAACGTCGCCCAGCGCCGGCAGTTGTTTCGCGTCGGGGAAAATCAAACCTCGCGCTGTCTCATCGAAGCCAGGCGTGTGCGTCATGAGGTTGCGCATCGTGATCGGTTTGCCATCGAGCGCCGGAACTTTCAGGTCGGTGTAGCCGTTCACGTCGGCGTCGAGATCGATCTTCCCCTGCTCGACTAACTGCATCACCGCCGTCCAGGTGAAGAGCTTGGAAACCGAGCCGGCGCGGAAGAGAGTGCGTTCGGGATCAATCGGCTTCCGCGCTGCGACATCGGCGAAGCCATATCCTTTCGGCAGCAAAATCTGTCCATCCTTCACCACCACCACGACCGCGCCCGCGATATCGCCCCGCTGGATCGCGTAAGGCATGAATCCATCGAGCCACGCCTCCACATCTTCTTTCGTTAACGCGTGAGCGCCTCGCTCTGGCATCTGTGGTGCCTTCGCGCCTGTTTCCGGCGCACCGGTCGGGGGCACGACTGTTGGTGGCGCGATACTGGGGACCTGCCCGGAAATGGGGGAGAGCAGCGCGATGATTGCCGTCAACACACTGGCGAGAATTATAGAAGCTGGTCGAATGCGCATGATGTTTTTACTGAGTTCCAAGAAGGTGAGACCGATCCTGATCAGGACAGTAACAATTCCGATCAGAGAACTGTCAAGCGTTTGCTGCCAGTGACGCTTGTCCCCGGGATTTTGACAACCGAGAGGTGCGCCCGCATGCTCGGTCCACAATGTCGAAACTCCCTGACGGGCGGGCTGATCATTACAGAATATCATGAAGCCGGAGCAACCCACGATTGGCCGAATCTTGCGCGGCTTGCGCGCACACCACGGTTGGACTCTGAAACAGATGAGCGCAAAATCGGGAATCCCGCTCTCAACCTTGTCGAAGGTGGAGCACGACCGATTGACGCTTAGCTATGACAAACTGCAACTGCTCAGCCAGCGGTTGAACATGACGATGTCGGAGCTGTTCGCCGAGCCGGGCGACACGCCCGAAGTTGCGGTAACCGCGCGGCGCAGCATCGGTCGCATCGATCACGCCGTGCGCGTCACCACGCCGAATTACGACTACTATTATCTCTGCCCGGAGTTGCGCCGGAAGCGCATGATCCCGGTTCTCGCCCACGCGCGGGCCAAAACCCTCGAAGAGTTCGGCGAGCTCGTCGCGCACCCCGGCGAGGAATTCGTCTATGTCGTGGATGGTCGGGCCATACTGCACACCGAGTTTTACGATCCGATCGTGCTCGAGACAGGCGATTCAGTGTATTTCGACTCGAACATGGGACATGCGTATCTCGTCGGCGAGGGATGCGACGAAGCGGTCCTCCTCTGCACCTGTTCGAGCGCGGATGAAGCCCTCATGGAATCGCTTCTAAACCTGCACGGAAAGAACGATGCCCAAGCCTCCATGATCGCAGCCGGGACAGACCACGCACGACACACTCGGCGAGCAAAGGGCGCCCCCCCGACGAGTTCGCGTTAAACCCGCCTTGTGACAGCTGGGTCAGCGTCCGCTCTTACAGCGACCGCTCTACGCCAAGGTTACGCCCAGATAACATTTGGATCTGATTCGATATACGAGGGGAAAACAATTCCCGTCGTCAAAACCGTGGCTTTGGCAACCCAAATTTACCACAGATTGGCACTAGACCTTTGATCCTTGTACACAGAGGGCCCGGCTCTTTTTCTCCGAGAAATATTCTTGACCCACGACTTTGCGTCACCTGCCCGCGGTGGGACTCATCGCTTATTTCTTTTTCGTGGCGCCGGTTTTGGCGAGCGCCTTTTTCGCGACTCGGCTGATGATGATGGTCACGGCGATCGTGGCCACGAGGCCGATTCCGAGGAAGACGTACTTCAGTGGCGAACTTCCGCCTCCACCGCTAAGACCCGCTTTGCCCGCGCCACCGAGGTAGGCGTAGAGCAGCGTCCCCGGCAACATGCCGATCGCGGAAGCGATGACATAGGGCCAAAAGCCGACGGCGGTCACCCCGTAGAAATAATTGCTGAGATTAAATGGGATGAGCGGACTGAGTCGCAGCAAGCCGACGATCTTCCAGCCTTGCTTGCCGATCGCCTGGTCGATCGCAGCGAACTTTTTGTTGCCTTTTGTCGCTGCTCGCACCCGTTCGCGCACCAGGTAACGGCCGCACAAGAATGCGAGCGTCGACCCGATGATCGCGCCCGCCAGCGCCACGGCAGTCCCCCCGATTACGCCATAGACCAAGCCGGCGGCGACGGTGAAGATCCAACCCGGTAAGAAGAATACCGTGGCCAGTGCGTAGACCAGAATGAAAAGGACAACGCCGAGGGCGCCGAGCGTTTGCACCCAATCGCTAAAAGCTTTGACCCAATCCTTCACCGGCAGAAAGGCGGTTGCGCTGGAGAGCGCGATCAGGGCGACGCCGAGGGCGATCCATTTCCAATATTTTTTCAGGAACTTCATAAAGTTTTAGCGCGCCCGGCGATAGAGCCAGGCGAAGAGCTTCTTCGCGAACGGGGTTAGCCGCGTCTTGTTGTATTTATCGCCCGCTTTGCGTGCGAGCTCAGCGAAAGTTGGGTAGGCGTGGATCATGTTGCAGATTTTGCCAAGACCGACACCTGCGTTCATGGCCAGGACAAACTCGTGCAGTAAGTCACCAGCGTGCGGCGCGACGATAGTGGCGCCGAGAATTTTATCGGAGCCTTTCGCGGTGAGAATTTTGGCGAAGCCGGCTTCTTCGCTTTCCACCACGGCGCGATCGACCTCTTCCATCTTGACCACGAAGAGATCATAAGGAACGCCGCGCTTGGCCGCTTCTTTTTCGCCGAGGCCGACATGCGCCACTTCCGGTTCGGTGTAGGTGCACCAGGGCACAACGGCGCAATCGACTTTCTGCCGCAGAAGTTGGAGCGGCATGAGAATATTTCGCACGACGGCGCGCGCAGTGAAGTCGGCCGTGTGAGTGAACTTGAGGCGATTCGCGCAATCGCCCGCCGCGTAGATGTGCGCCTGCGAAGTCTGCATGTAGTCGTTCACTTCCACGCCGTGCTGGTCGTGCTTCACACCGGCTGCAGCGAGATTCAGTCGTTCGAGATTCGGCGTGCGACCAGCCGCGATGAGCAAAGCATCGGCGGTGATCGCGCCCGTGTTCGTATCCAGAATCACTTTGCCATTCTCGAAGCGCGCGCGCGTTGTCTTCGCGTTCAAGCGCACGTCGATGCCTTCCGCTTTGAAGCGCTCCGTCATGAATTCGGCCACGTCGCGATCTTCCGGCGGCATGAGTTGATCGCCGTTTTGCACGATCGTGATTCTTACTCCGAGCCGGCTGAAGGCCTGGCCGAGCTCGCAGCCGATGGGTCCGCCGCCGAGCACGATCATGCTCTCCGGCTGATCATTCAGTTCGTCGAAGATGGTTTCGTTAGTAAAAAACGGCACCGCGTCCAGTCCTTCGATTTCGGGAATCATGGCGCGACTGCCGGTGGCGATAACGAAGTGGCGCGCGCGCAGCCGTTGTCCATCGACTTCGACTTCCTGCGGCGAGACGAAGCTGGCCTGCCCGCGAAAGACATCTACGCCTAACGACTCGAAGCGTTCCTGCGAGTCGTTAGGCGCGATCTTCGAACGGCGCGCGCGCATTCGCTCCATCACATCGCTAAACTTGAAGTTCGGCTCCTGATTCCGCAGTCCCCATTTTGACGCTTCCCGCATTTGCTGCGCGAGTCGCGCGGAAGAGATGAGCGCCTTGCTCGGGACGCAACCGAAGTTCAAACAATCGCCCCCCATTTTATTTCGCTCAATCAAGGCGACGCGTCCGCCTAACGAGACGGTGCCAGCTGCGGTCACGAGCCCGGCTGTGCCCGCGCCGATCACGACGACGTTGTACATGCCCGACCCTTTCGCGGTTTTCATATCAGGACATCGCGTGGATGGCGGGCCGGCTCGGTGCTCGGGAGTCCGCGCGCGAGGTAACGCAGCGTGAGCAGGAAATCGAGAAAAGTTCTGCTCGCCGGGCCGGCTTGATCGAAGCGACGCGAGGAGGAAATAACCGGCGGACGCAAGGTGACAGTGCGGCCGAACTTTCTCAGACGGCGCGAGAAATCGAGATCCTCGAAGCGATCAACTTCGCGAAACCCGCCGAGTTGGAAAAAAGTGGTGCGCCGGATAAACATGGCCTGGTCGCCGAGATGCCAGCCAATCAAGCGATTGCGGCAGAGCGCGAGAAAACAGGTCGCACGCAGGAGCCACGAGGCAGAAGCGTAGCGTCGGGCGAAGGCGCCACCAGCGACCTCGCGATTTTCCAGCGCGCGAACGATTAACGGCAAAGCATTTCGCGGCAGCAGTGTGTCGGCGTGTAGAAAAAGAAGCACTTCGCCGCGCGCATGCATCGCGCCGAGATTGAGTTGATAAGCGCGCTGCCGCCGTCTGCTTTCGAGCACACGCGTGCCCGCGGCCGCGGCAATGGCGACGCTGTCGTCGGAACTGCCGGCATCAACCACCAGAATCTCGCAGGAAGTATTTTCGCAGCGCGCCGCGGCGATGGTTGTGCCTAACGAATCTGCTTCATCCAGCGTGGGAATAATGATCGAGATCATCGGCTCTGGATCGGTAGAAGTCATTGGTTGTTCGAGAGGGTGTAGCGCATTTTATTCCTGCGCGGGCACGGCGGGGTTACTCTGACGGTTTTGTTCGAGAACGCGATGGACCATTGTGTCGCGAAACTTTTCCGGCTCGTCCAACTGCGGCCAATGACTGGAATGCTCGAACCAGATCAGCTCTTTCCCGCGCGGCGCATCGAGCGCGGCGAAATATTTTTGCGCAATTTCGCTGGTGACGACGTGATCATCCCGGCCCGCGAAAAAATAGACCGGCACCTCGAGTCGCGGCGCCGCAGTGAAGAGATCGACCGCGAAGAATTCGCGCCAAAGATTGTCGAAGGAAAATTTCGCGCCGCGCACCATGCGGATGAGATCGGACAGACTGTAGCTGGGAGAAAAAAAGAGGAGCCGCCAGCGATCGAAGCTGACCGCGCCAAAGTGATCGGGCGCAAATTTGTTGACCCACTTCTGCGAAACCTGGAGTTCTTTCGCGTTGGCGAAGGGCGGGCGCCCAATCTTTGCCATCTCGTCTTCGGCTTCGCTATTGTGCTGTTCGCGCGCGGCGCGCACTGCGAAATCGTAAAGCAACTTCTCCGTCTCCTGTAAGTTCGCCACCTGACTGATCCCGACGTAGGCGCGGAACAGTTGCGGCGCATCGCGCGCCAGGAGAACGCCGATGACGGTCCCAGTCGAGTGCCCGGCGAGAAAAATGCGATCCTGCCCGAAACGTTTACGCAAGAGATCGGTCAACTCACGCGCGTCGCTTTCGATTTGCGCGATCCGCATGGTCTCGGGCGGAATATGAGAATCAAATGACTTGCCCGCACCCCGCTGATCCCATTGCACGACGACGAAATCTTTCTCCAACGCCGCATTCAAGTAGCCGACGGGCATGTCCGGAACGCCAGGACCACCATGCAGAATAAGGAGGACGGGCCGGGTGCGATCGCGTCCGCGGATTTGAATGGCTTGCTCTACGCCGCCGAGCTGCACTCGTTCCTCAGAATCGATTCCGGGAGGAACGATAATCTCATTCGCTGTCCGAATTTGCGTCTGACGAAGCGCGCGCCAACCGAGCAGTGCCCACGCGATGAGCAGCAAAAAGACAATCGCGCCAAGGAAAGCGCGCCTGAAAATTCTTCCGACCAAAGGAAATCAGACGTGACCGGCAGACGCGCGGGCGCCGTTAGTTCCCGAGTTTATCGAAGATGAGATTGATCTTGCTGTAATGGCGGCCGTGCTCGCCCTGATCGTTCAAGCCCCAGTTATAAGAGATGTAGGAGGTCTCGAATGCTTGGCCACTTTTCGTCAGCTCTTTGGCCGATTCCGGTCCGTATTCGGCGAACACTTTCGGGACGGCCAAAGATTTATCGAAGTCCGCTTTGAACCATTTAAAAATCTCGGAAACCTCCGCCTTCTTCTCTTGCGGCATGAATTTGTTCAAGTCCTCGCGCCCGAGCCAGGCGGTGAAAGCTTTGTCATCCTGCGACTCGAAGGAATCGGCCGAATAAGCGCTCCGTTGCAGGGGCGGGCAACTCCGGGCCGCGCAAACCAGCACGGCGTGCGCGCGATATTTTAACATCGGCCGCAACGTGCCGTTTTCGATGTCGTTCAGTGAGACTTTCGCGCCGCCGATTTCCCAGAGCTTCGACTCGAAAGGCTTCTTGATCTCGTGAATGCTTTCGACCGGGTAGGCGCCGAGGATGGTGCGGATGGTGATCGCGTTGTAGCCATTCACGAGCGAGGCCGCTTTCTCGTTGCCGTCGGCCGGCTGGTCCGCTTTGGGGGCGAATTGTTTGATGTAGCTATCGAGCGCTTGCATGTCGGCGCGATCGCTTTTCCACGCGGTATAATTCACCAGGCCTTTTTCATCGACGTATTTTTTCAGCAACTTATCCCACGCGCTGTGATCGATGCCGGCCGGGCATTTCACTTCTAAGTCTTTGGGTTTGCCTTTTTCATCTTTCGCTTGGGCGACCGGCCCAAGGAGAACGGCTGCGAAGAGACTGAAGATGATTGCGATGTTCTTATTCATAATTCGGTAGGAGGTCGCTCGCTGCAGTGACTCTGCTTATTCGCCAGCGGCTGGAAGAAAGGATGCATGGTTCTGCGCCGAGGAACTTCGAATTCTCGCGGCCGGGAATAAAACGCGCGCAGCCGACTCGTAGAAAAAGAGAGTCAACGAGAGGCTTTGATGCGATCCAACAAGAGAGGGAAAACTGGAGCAATGAAAAAACAAGCAACGAGAATGAAATGCGGATGGATTGGGCTGGCCGGCCTCGGCCTCGCCTGCGCGTTGAGGTTCGCCGGCGCCGCGCAGCCCCCGAGTGACAAGGGCGATCGTGTCGTCTCTGGGGGCGATCTCGCTTTCATGAACGATGCCGCTCCCGGCGGCTTGGCCGAAGTGGAACTGGGCCGTCTCGCGGCCGAACGCGCGACCAGTCCACAGGTAAAACAATTCGCGCAGCAAATGATCGAGGATCACTCGATGGCGGGGAAGAAGCTCGAGCAACTGGCCCAGCTCAAGAAAGTGGAACTTCCCCCGGGTATTCTTCCGCAGGCGAAGCAGACCAAGGAAAAATTATCAAAGCTGAGCGGCGAAAATTTCGACCGCGAATATGTGCAGGCGATGGTGCAGGCGCACGAGAAGGATGTGGCCGGCTTCGAGGCGGTTTCAAAAAACGCCACCGATGCGGACGTGAAAGCCTTCGCCGCCGCGACGCTCCCGACCCTCCAGCATCACTTGGAAATGATCCGCGCGCTCGCGCAAAGCATGAACCTGCCGGCGAAGTAAACAGAGTCTGAATAAGCAAAACCAGGAGAGCAAAAAAATGGCAACAGGAATGATGGACAACGGTGTCAGCACGACACCCGGAGAAAAATTGGAAAGAATCGGCGCGTTCGTGATTCGTTATGGATTGGTCGCGGTCTTGATTTGGGTTGGGCTTTTAAAATTTACCGCCTATGAGGCGGAGGGAATCCAGGGCTTCGTCGCGCACTCGCCCTTTATGTCGTGGGCTTACGGTGTCATGAGCGTGCGTGCCGTCGCCGCGGCCCTCGGCTGCATCGAAATCACACTCGGCATTTTGATTGCCCTGCGCTTCGTGGCTCCCATGCTCTCGGCCATAGGCAGCATCGGCGCGATCATTA
>JBPCJC010000005.1:0-24298 GCA_051005695.1 Chthoniobacterales bacterium
CCTTCGCGATCTTTGAGCGCGCGCGCTTCCTCCATATCGAGATTGCCGGAGCAGGCGGACGAACCGAAAAGGCTTTTGCCGAAGCGCGCGCCTTCTTCATCGGCCCAATCGACCAGCCGCACGGTGATCGGCGGTTTGCCATCGTATTGCGCGTGCAGGCGCCGCAAAATTTCCAAACCGGCGAGTGTGTTTAGGCAACCATCGAGCCAGCCGCCGTTCGGTACCGAATCGATATGCCCGCCGATGAGCAGCGTCTTCTCCGAGGCACCGCGCAGCGTAGCCCAAAAATTTCCGGCTTCGTCGCGATGCATTTCCGCGGGAATGCGTTCCACTTTATTCGCCAGCCATTCGCGCGCGCCCGCCCAGAGCCCGGTGAAGGCGACGCGCTGGGCGCCATTCTCATCCGCGGTCAGCGCGCGCAATTCCTTCAGCTCCGTCACCGTGCGTTTCGGATCGAGCGCGCTCATCTCGCGCATCAGATTACCGTTTTGCCATCCCCTGTCAGTCAGTTTCGCTCGGGTTTTGCTTCGAATGAATTTTTTCTTTGCCAACCGGTCTAATCTTTACCCTTCGGCTCCGCGCGGCCTCCGAATCAAATGGAGATGAGCGCATTGTCCCCGACCATGGAAAGCAAAGTTTACCTTCGCCATTACCGCCTAGCGCTCGATGAAATCGGCGTGCCCAGCGTTCTGCGCCGGAGCGCGACCGAAGGCACCTTCAAAGCCGAGGACACGATCGGGAACGAAAAAGTCGCGCTCCAACTGATCCCAATCGCGGAATTGAGCGAACATTCGCGCGAGCAGCTGGAAGCCGAAGCGCGGCTCGCGCAGCAGATCGCCCACGTCAATATCCCGCGGGTGCGCGATTTCGGATTCGAAGGCGACCACTTCGTTTACGTCACGGATTTTTTCGATGGGACAACCGCCGAGGACTGGATCAAGGAACGCGGGCCGATGCCGGTGGGCCCGGTCCTGCGGATCGGCGCGCAAATGGTGAGTGCGATGGCGGCGGCGGCTTTCCACGGAATCTTTCACGGGGGACTTAACCCGAGCAATCTGATGCTGGTCCCGGGACAAACCGCGGGGGGCGAATGGCCGCTGATCAAGGTGCTGAATTTCGTCGGCGTGGTCCCGCGTTTTTCGCCGGTGGATGCGAGCGCGGCCGGCGCGCAGGAGGCGATTAATTTTGCCAGCCCCGAGCAGGTGGAAAAGGGCGCGCTCGATTTCCGTTCGGAAGTCTACTCGTTAGGCTGCACGCTTTGGTTTTTGCTCAGCGGCGTCCCGCCGCTGGCCGGCGCAGCCACCGTGGAAAGTGCGCCCGGCCTGCCCGCGCCGGTACGCCAACTTCTCGGTTCGCTTCTCCATGCTGATCCGCAGGAGCGTCCGCTCGATCCGGTGATTTTGCAGGAGCGTTTCCAGGATTGTCTGGCGCAGGCCGAACGCCGCGAGGTCGCGGATGCAAAGTTGCCCGCAGCAGTGACGCCGGTGGTTTTGCGGCCTCGCGAGCGCGCGCCGTTTCCGATGAAAGCGCTCGCCCTGGCCGCGGCGATTTTGCTTTTCGGCGGACTGACGGCAGTGGTCTTGCCTAAATTCCGCGGCGCCCAGAGCGTCGATCAATTGGGCGTGCCGATCGGGGTGGCGGAACCTTTGGCCGCGCCGGTGATCGCGCAGACGGAACCCGCGCCCGCGATGGTCGCCAGCGAACCCGCAGTTCTGACCTCGACCGCAAACGCTGCCGACGAAACTGCGGACGGCGGACCGGTTGAAACCGCGCAGAACAATCCCGCCGCCGAATCCGAAACATCCGCGCCGGTGGCGGTGGATTCGGAGCCCGCGCCATCATCGGAAGGAATTCCGGCGGAAAGCGCACGCGTGGTGGAGAACCAAGCAGCCGCAGCCGAGCCGCGGCCGCCGTCGGAAGGTCCGCCTAACGAGACCTTGCCCGTGCCTAACGAATCCTCGGGCGCGATCGTAACCTACGCGAAGGCCGCCCCGGCGACGGTGGAGGAAGGTCAGACGGAAACCAGCGTGGACATGCCTTCACCGCCGCCGCTGGAAGAATCCGCGCGCCCGCTGCCGATCGCGCCGCCACCGCGGAAAGAAGAGAAAAAAATAACGCTGGCACATGTCGAGCGCGTTCCAGCGGAGCCCGCGCGGGTGGCGCGCCGCGGCACGCGACGGCCGCACGAAGCCGCGCGACGCAGCAACGCGGAACCGGTCGCGCCCTTGGAATTTATCGGGGTTACTCCCGAGGGCGAGCCGGTTTTCGGACCGCCGCCGTCGCGCCGTCACAGTGCGAACCGGCAGCCGCGGCGGCCGGGCGAGCGGGTGGAAAATCTCCCGGTTCTGCGCGCGTTGCCGCCGGATCAATAAGCTCGCGAGGATCGCGCGCGCACGGTCTGAATGAGCGTCGGTTGACCGAGTTTTTTGCGCAGGCGACCGATGAAAACTTCCACCAGTTTGGTGTCGTATTCATGTTCGCGTTCCCACACCCGTTCGCATAATTCCGTGCGGGTAAACACGCGGCCCGGCTCGCGCATAGCACTTTCAACAAGGTGAGCTCGCGGGTGGAAAGTTCGAGCTTCTGCTCGCCGCGATAAACGGTGTGATCGGCCAGGTTCAAGGTGAGATCGTCGGCCCGCAAATTCAGCGCCGGCTCTTCTGCGTAGCGCCGGCTGAGCGCGCGCACTCGCGCGACCAGCTCCTGCATCGCGAACGGTTTCGGCAAATAATCATCGGCCCCGAGTTGCAAACCGGTGATGCGATCGTTGAGCTCGCCGCGTGCGGTCAACATTAGTACCCGACTGGGAACGTGCTGAGAGCGGAGGCGTTTCAGGACTTCGAAACCATCCATTTGCGGCAGGCCGACATCGAGCACGAGCAAATCGAACGGCGTCGCGGTGGCCGCGCGCAAGGCGGCTTCGCCATCCCGCACCACCGCCGGATCGTGCCCGGCTTCGGTGAGCGCGGAGGAGATGTGGCGGGTCAGCCGCACTTCATCATCAACGATCAGGACGCGCATGGATTTGTTGGTTCAGGTTGGCGGTGAGTGGGCGAGACGACAACTGCCGTTCGCACCGACTGGGGTTTCTTCATCGGTCGCAGCGAGGCGGAAGTTTCGAGCGCACGGGCGCTCCGGACGAGCCGGCAAAGGTAACGCGATTGTTACCCGGCGTTCGCCGTCAACGCTAGAAGCGCACGGTCAGTTGCGTGCCTAACGAGTGGCCGAAGCCGTGGCGGCCATTGTCGTCATGCGCGAGATCGTACTGCAGTTTTAGCTGAATATTTTCGGTGAAACGGTAGGCCACCGCGGTGTCGAGCCGCCAGGCATCGCGGCCCCAGGAAATTTCGCCGCCGGTCCCATCGGGGACATCGCCGTAGAGTTGCTGATTCCAGCGGAGAGCGCCAAAAAATTGCGGTGCAAATTTGTATTTCGCCTCGAGAAAATATCCGAAGACGTCGGCGTGACCGACCCGCGGAACTTCGAAGCGCGCTTCGTGGAATTCCGCCCAGACCTGCAGGTGATGCCACTCGTAGGTGACATCCTGCGCGAGGAACCGCTGTTGGTAATCGCGGAGGCTGCGACCGCGCGGCAATGACGCCGCGGCCTCCTCGCGAAAATAGGCGCCGCTGCTCGCGGAGAGTCCGAAGTTCCAGGTCTCGTTAGGCCGAAAACCCAGCCGGCCGCTGAATGTAGGACGGGAAAAATCGACCCGGTTCGCATCCCAACTTTCCGGGCGGGAGCTCAGCGGTGCGTTTTTGAATTCGAGCGCGTAATCAAACTGCCCGAGACGTCCGGCGGCGGCAGCACCGGTGGTGTAGCTCGGGCCCCAGATCACCGGGTTGTATTCGTACTTCGGATCGCGCAGTGCGCGATCGAGATCCGCGGTAAAGGCGGGCGCGCGACGATCTTCGATTGCGGTGATGTTTTCGTAAATCAGGGGCGCGTTCAGGAAAGGATTGTCCCACGAAAGATGGCGCTGCACCCAGCGGCCGATGACGGTGGCAAACTTCCCGAATTGCAGATTCAAGCGCCCGTCGCTCCACGGCGTGATCCGCAGGGCATATTCGTCCAGGCGAATTTGCGCGCCCGCATCCGTGGGATCGAAATGCCGGTCGACTCGCACCTGGCTGAAAAAATAAACCGCCGGGCCCAGCTGAGAATCGACGAAAAGCGAGAGCCGCGGATTGAAAAGCGTGTTGCCGCGCGAATCGATCAATCCCGGCGCGGGCAAATCGAAGGCGTAGAATTCCAGATCGAGCGTGCCGCTGACGCGCGTGCGCACTTGATCGTCAAACGCGCTCACCGTCAGGCGTTGATCCAAGCGATCGAAAAATTCCTGCGCCGCCGCATGCCTGATGAGAAGCAGCGTCGCGAAAAAAGTGGCGCGACAAAAGTTCAAACGGTAACGGCCATGGCTGGTGCCGAAATTTTTGCAGCCTGAAACCGCACTTCGAATTCGGTGCCTTCATTATTGGAGCGCACCAGCCGCAGTTCGCCGCCGTGCAGACGTGCAAGCTCCCGCGCGAGATTCAATCCCAGGCCGTGGCCGGGAATGTCTTCGCCCATCCCGCCGCGATGGAAGCGTTCGAAAATATGCTCCTGCGCATGCGGCGGAATCGGTCGCGCCGTGTTCTCGACGCAAAGGATGACCTCCTCGCCTTCCTCCCGCGCGTAAACGCAAATTTGGCCGCCGGTGAGGTTATACTTGCGCGCGTTCTCGAGCAGATTTTGCACGATCAAAGTCACGTAACGCCGCTCGCCCGCGATCCGCAGGCCGGGCGGGAAATTCGTTTTCACTTCAATGTGGAGATCGTCGGGCAAGGCGCTCAAGTCATCGATCCATTCCTCCAGGAGCTGCGAGAGATCGACCGTCTCGAAGTCAATCTCGAGCCGGCCGGCATCCATCCGCGAAAGCAACAGGAGATCATCGATCACGCTGGTGATGCGATAGGTCTGGTGCAGGAGCGCGGAGAGTTTGTCGTAAACTTCCGGGGTGAAATGTTCGCGGGCGAGCAGCTCATCGATCCCCGCGCGCAAGACCGTGACCGGCGTTTTTAATTGATGCGAGGCATCCGCGGAAAAGCGCGCGGAACGTTGCAACTCCCGGCTAGTCGATTCGAGGGCAGCTTCCGCGCGCTGGCGTTGCGCGCGATTTTTTTCCGCGCGCAGCGCCAATTTTTCCACCGGGCGCGAGAGCCGGCGGGAAAGCAAATGGCTCGCGATTAAACCGGCCAACAAAAGCGCCGCACCCGCGAGCAAGACTTGAAAACGAATTTGCCGCTGGCGGGCGAGAGCCTCGGTCAGCGGATAAATCGCGACTTCATACGCCGGCGGAAAGAGCGAAGCGGGATTGAGCTGCTTGTAAAAAAGCAGGTAGGCCGCGCCGCCGAGCGTGATCTGGAAACTGTCTTCCGCGCGTGGCGCCGGCGTGAGCGCGCGGGTGACCGCATCCAAGAGTGCCTGCTGATCAGCTCTCGTTAGGCCGGGCAATTGCAACTGGCCTTGCAACCAGACGCCGCTGCGGATTCCGCTTTCGGCGCGATTGCTCGCCAGCTCCACCGGCTTCAATCCGAGCACGAGCGCGGCGATGACCTCGCCGGTCTCGGTGGATTGGATCGGGATCGCGATCACTTCATCGACCCACTCACGCTCACCGCTTTTTCGCGAAAGATAACCGGTCTGCTGCGTCGTCGGCACAGCCCTGAGCGAGAGCTGCGCTTCTTCGCTAGGGGCGAGCGCACCGACGCGGGCGCCGTCCGGCGGCGAGATCACTTGTCCTTGTTTGTCGAGGAAACGGTAGAAGGTGGCGTTGACCACATTCTCGGTTTGCTCGACCGCACTTCCGCCGCTGTTGGTGGTGAGGATTTCTCGCAACTCATCGCGCGCCGTCGGGTAAAGCAGATCGAGCGCATTGTCCTCCAGGGCCGCATGAATCCGCGGCCGCATCGCCAGCGCGCGGCAGCGTTCCGCGAGCGCGGCGTAACGCATTTCCTGCACTCCGTGGAGCGTGGCCAGCTCGTTGCGAAAATCCTGCTGGAGATCGCGCGCGGCTTCGATCGCGACTTTGCGCTGCGCCAGATACAACCCCAGAGCGGTGAGCGCGAAGACCACCAGCATCATCGCGAGCAAAAGTTTTCCGCGAAAACTTTTCACCTCGGACCTGGGCGCCGGCGCGGAAGTGCTCACGGGAAATCAACCTGGAGGGTGGCGCCGTTTTTCAGTTCCACCGGCTTCTCGTAGGTGGTCTGGCTGTCGATCCAGGCCTTGAGCAAATATTTGCCCGCCGGAAGTCTCGTTAGGCGAAAGCGACCATTACTCTCGCTGGTCACAAAATGCGGCGTGGCCAGGACTAAAATCAGCCCGCGCATGTGCTCGTGAATATCGCAGCGCAAGGTCACCAGCCCGGCCTTGTCGAAGACTTCCGAAGGAATCGGGCGCTCGTCCGGGCGGTAACGGCCGAGGTCGAAACGCTTCGCCGGCGAGTAGGAAAAGATGTTGTGATAAGTGTCGTCTTCATTTGGAAACTCGACCCGCGTGCCCACTTCGATCGGCAAAAGCGCGGGCAAAAAATCCAATTCCTTTTGCGCGACTGTCTTCGTCGGCAAGGTCGCCGGGCGGGCGAAATCTCCTTGCAAATAAACCACCGCGATCGGCGGATTGGTTCCGAGAATGCCGCCCTTGGTCACGACCTCGTAGCGTTTCGTCATCACCGGCGCGAACCGCGCTTTCGGTAATTCCACCCGCCCTTCGATCGTCGCCTGCGCGAACCCCGAGCCGCAGAGCAAAGCGGAAAGAAGACTGGCGAAAGCGAGCGCGTGGAAATTCATCAGCAGCCCTTCTAACAAATCGGCGGCGCCAGCAAAAGCCCGCAACCTGGCGCGCGAGCAACGGAAAGAAGCCGCCCCGCGCCAACGGGACGGCTCCCCTTTGAATGGTTGCTTCATAGGGGCAGGGAGATTGCCGCCCATGAAGCCGCTGCGGACTAACGATAGGTAACCCGCTTGTTACCTTCCCGCGGGTGCGACGAGACCGAGCGCCGCACGGAAATCGCCAGCAAAACGGAAACCGGCGAGCGTCGGTTGCGACTCGAGATTTTTGCTGAGCGCGAGCAATTGGAAATTCATCCCGAGAAAATTCGGATGCAATAAAGTCTGCAACGCGCGCCGCGTTTTCGCGTCACCGTCCGGGCCGAACTCCGCGCCCAAATCGCCGGCGAGCAGGCCAGTGATAAAATGATGTTGGTCGGCGAAGCCGGCGATTTGCAGGCCGAGCATTTCCGCGCGTTCCGCGAGACTCGTCCACTGGACATGCGCGGTGATGTCGGCGCGACCAACTTCGGTCAGCGGCGAGGCGATCACCTGATGATGGGAAAAACCGCGGAGCGTACCGGCAGTGCGATGCGGCGCATAAAATTCCGTGCGCGGAAAACCATAATCGACCGCGAGAATGAAACCCTTCGACAATTTCGCGGAAACGTCTGCGAGCCAGGTGGGCGCGCGCAGATTCACTTCTGTTTCGTAACTGCGAGCGGACGGCGCGGGAATGCTGCGCAAATCTTCCGCGAGGGCCGGTTCGGATAACGGAAGATCAACGAAAACAAATTCGTCGCCGCGGACGTCGACATGCCGCTCGAGCCATCCCGCGCCATTCCAGCGGAGAAGGTGCACCGGCAGCGAGTCGATGAGTTCGTTCGAAAAATGTACGCCACGAAATGGCGCTAACTCGGCCAGCAAAGAATGCCAGCGCACCTTATCGCAAACGCTGGCCAGCGTTTCGCGCTGCCGTTCTTGCAGCACCGGGAACAGCTCGACGATCGCGTAATGCAGGGTTTCGAAAAATTCCGGATGATGACGCTGCGCTGCCTTGAGCACGTCGCGCGCAAACGCGCCCTCGTGCGCGCCTTGCTCGACAATCGTGAACTCGTTAGGCCGGCCAAGCGCCTGCCACATCTCGGCGAATTGCGCCGCCAGCAATCGCCCGAACAACGGCCCGACGCTGACGCTAGTATAATAGTCACCGTGCCGCCCGATGGCCGCGCGCCCGGAAGCATAATAGCCGTGCGCCGGATGATAGAGCGCCTGCTCCATGAACCAGGCGAACGGCACTGGCCCGCGAGCCGCGATCGTCTCGCGGATAAACTCAATCAGCAGTGCGTCGCCGGTTTGCAGAGGGAAAGGTTGAACGCCGAATGGAAAACGTCCAACCCAGCCCGCCTCCGGAGTTTCCATTTTGCGCTTTGGATTTTGCAGTAAGTTGCGCGCGGACCCCCGAGAGCGCCTGACCCGACCGCCCGTTTAGCATGCCAGTCCTTTATCCCAGACGCAGCCGGTACGTGGAGCACTACGAGCCGCCGTGGTACACCAAGCGGAAATTCTACCTACCGATCGCAGCCGCGGTCGCGCTCCTGATTGGCGCGATCATTTACTGCATCATCCTGGCCTCGGATTTAAGCAGCCAGGCGCAGACCTACGATCTGACCGAGCTCGAGCAGATGGAATCGGCGAGCGTGATCGTCGATCGCAACGAAAAGATGTTCGGCCAGATCTACGTGGAGAACCGCGAGACCGTTCCGTACGACCAACTCCCGCGCGATCTGATCAACGCGGTCGTCTCGATGGAAGACAACAAATTCTATCAACACAACGGCTATGATCTTTTCGGGATCATTCGCGCGGCCTTGAAAAATTTCACCGCCGGCCACGTTCGGCAGGGCGCGAGCACGGTCACGCAACAGCTGGCGCGCAATACTTTCGAACTCCACGAGCGCACCTTTCGCCGCAAACTCCTGGAAGTTTTTCTGGCCCGCCGGATCGAGCAGAATTTCAGCAAACAGAAAATCATGGAGCTATATCTGAACCGGATTTACTTCGGTGGCGGACTCTATGGCGCGGAAGCGGCGGCGCGCGGTTACTTCGGAAAACACGCGCGCGAAATGACCCTGACCGAATGCGCTACCGTCGCCGGCCTGATTAAAAGCCCTAACAAGTTATCGCCCTGGACGGACAAGGACGCGTCGCGCGAATCGCGCAACGTCGTTCTCGCGCGGATGCGCGATCTCGGTTTCATCAACCCCGCGCGTTGCACCGCCGCGCAGGCGGAAGAAGTGGCCATCGGCAGCCGGCAGAGCGCGCAGGGCCAGACCTACGCGGTCGAATATATTCGCCAGCAAGTGATCGCCGCGGTCGGCTGGGATCGGGCGATGAACGAAGGTTTCCGGATTCGGACGACGATTGATTCCGAATTGCAAAAGGTCGCGGAAGATTCGCTCAAGACCAATCTCGAGAAGGTCGAGCAAACGCCCGATTACCATCACGAGACCTACGAGACTTACGCCGCCCGTTTTAAAACCGCGAAACAGAAAGGCGCGACCGCTTCCTTGCCCGCGCCGGAATATTTGCAGGGCGCAGTCATCGTGCTCGATAACCAAACCGGCGGGATTCTCGCGCTCGTCGGCGGACGCGATTTCGAGCACAACCAATATGATCGCGCGCTGCAGGCGCGGCGTCCGGCGGGGACGGCGTTCACGCCGTTTGTTTTCGCGGCCGCTTTCGACAAGGGCTTGTTTCCCGGCACCGTGATCGAAGATTCCGCGCTCGATAATCGCGCGGTCATGATCGGCGGGACCACCGGCATCCTCGGCGAATGGGGTCCGGAAAATCCGGACAACCGTTACGAAGGTCCGATCACCGCCCGCGAGGCGCTGGCCAAAGGGAAGAACGGCGCCACCGTCCGGTTAGGCATGATGGCCGGGGTCGACTCGGTCCTGCAGTTGGCGAAAGCGGACGGAATTAAATCCGCGCTGCGGCCGTATCCGGCGACATTTCTCGGCAGCAGCGAAGTCACACTCGCGGAATTGGCGCTCGCTTACACCGCGTTTCCAAACGGCGGCTGGCGCCCGAGCACGCCTTTCATTCTCGATCGGATCGAGGAAAAAAATGGCAAGGTCGTCTGGCAATCGGAACATGATCGCGCGCATCATCCGGTGATGAAGGCGACCAGTGCTTACGAGGTGAATTCGTGCCTCGTCGATGTCTTGGAAAGCGGCACCGGCGCGGTCGCGCGCCACTCGTTAGGCCTGAAGGATTTTCCGGCCGCGGGCAAAACCGGCACGGCTTACGATTTCACTGACGCCCTGTTTGCCGGCTACGACAGCGCGATCACCTGCGCGGTGCGCGCGGGTTTTGACAAGCCACAAAAAATTTATCGCGGCGCCTTCGGCAGCCAGATCGCGTTGCCCGTTTGGGTGGATGTGATGAACGCCTCGCTCGCCCGTTATCCGGCGAAGGAAGAAGCCAAACCCGCAGGCCTGGAGACGGTGGAAATCTGCGCGACCTCTGGATTGCTCGCGACCGACAAATGCACCAAGACCGCGTATCGCGAGCTCGCGACCAAGGAGCAGATGCCGACAGATCCGTGCAACGTCCACGGCGACGCGCGCACGCGGATCGTGCGCGATCTCCCGGATGCCGGCGTGCCCCGTGCGGAGCTCGTGGTCGATGCCACGCAGGTCACACCGGTGATTGTGAAAGGGCCGACGTTGCTGGCCGATGCCGATCCCTACAATGCGGTTAAATCGACGGCGAAGCCCGCGCCGCCGCCGGAGGAAGTGAAGCCGGCGATTCCGGTGGACGAGCCGCCGAAAACGGAAGAGCCAATTTTGCGCGCGGAACCGGTTCAGCCTAACGAGGAGACGACGGAGGAAGTGTTGCGCGCGGAGCCGGTCTTGCGCGCGCAACCGGTTCGGCCTAACGAGACCAGGCGCGCCCGACCGGCAGCAACTCCGCCTGACGAAGAAACGCGCGAGAACTAGCGATGACGTCGCAGGATCGCGGCGATTTTCGGCTGAACGTTCTCAATCCGGGCGGGCGCGATCCGGAGCAACATTTTACCAAGGCCAGCGCCAAGCCCGGTGCGCATGCGCCGGTCAATTATCACGCCTACGCGGCCTGCACCGGCGGGAGTTTTTTTCGCGATACGAAACGCGCGATCGCAGCGGACGCGCCGGTTTTACTTTTGTTGCGCGGAGATTTTCGCGCCTCGGCGCGCGCGTTAAAGGAACTGAAAAAAGCGGAGCTGACGGTGGCAGTTTGTTTGAAGGAAACGGGACTGCACCAGATCGCGGATCAGCTCCGCGACAGTGCGCGGCTGCAGCGCTTTTTGGAGATCGTGCGCGCCGCCGATGGCTGTCTCGCGTCGACTCCGGAGGCCGCCGATATTTACCGGACGATTCGCGGCACGGACGGACCCGCCGCGTTCATTCCAACACCGTATCCGCTAGAAGATGCGCGTTGGAATTTGTCGCGCCCGATCGAGGAACGGAGCGGAATTTTTATCGGCACGCGCGAGTGGGATGTGCCTTCGCGGAATCATGGCGCGGCGCTTTTGGCCGCACGCCAAATCAGCGAAGCGACCGGCGAATCGGTGACGGTTTTTAATTTCGACGGCCGCGGCGGCGCGCGCTGGCTGGCGAAGATTGATTTCGCGCTTCACAAACTGAATGTGCTCACGGAGCGCAGCAGTTACGCGGATTATCTGCGCGTAGTGGCGCGCCACAAAATTATCTTCCAGCTCGATAGCAGTTTTGTTCCCGGCCAGGTGGCGGGCGATGCATTGCTTTGTCGGGTGCCGTGTGTCGGCGGGAACGGTGCGATTGAACGGATTGGCTTTCCGGAGTTTTGCGGCGTGAATCGCGCCATCAGCGAGCTGATTGAAATCGCAATCAAACTGTTGCGCGACGAAGCCGAGTATCGAGCCGCGGTCACGCGCCTGGAAAAGCACGCGATCGAAAAACTTTCCTTCCGAGCGATCGCGCCGCGGCTTCAGGAATTTTTCGCGGCCATCGCCTCGAAGTAACAGTCCTCCAGTTTTCGCACCTGCGATTGTTGCTCGAATTTTTCCGCAATCGCTTGCGCGCCGCGTTTGGCGATTGCGGAAAGCTGCGCCGGTTGTTGCGCGCCTAACAACAAGGCCGCGGCGAGCGCGGGGGCATCGCGCTCGGCCACGAGGACGCCGCTGAGGGCGTGCTCGATCGCTTCCGGAATCCCGCCGTGGGTGGTTGCGAAAACCGGCAGTCCGCTGGCCATCGCTTCCAGCATCGCGTTCGGCACACCTTCCTGGTTTCCATCTGCGCCGGTTTCGCTCGGATGCAGGAAAAGATGCGCGCGATAAAATTTCTCGCGCAGCTCGGTTTGGGAAACGAATCCGGCGAACGTTACCCGATTGGAAATTCCGAGAGTTTTTGCGAGTTCGATGAGTTCGGATAAAAGCGGCCCTTCACCCGCGATGGTGAAATGCGATTGCGGATAAACCTGCGCAAATTCGGCGAAGGCTTGCAGGCTGGTGCGGAAGCCTTTCTTCTCGATCAAGCGCGCGGCCTGGAGCAATTGCCAGCGGCCATCCGTCGGCCAAACGCGCGCGCGAAAGGGCAATTCCTCCAGCGGAATTCCGGTGCGCTGTAGGCGAATTTTTTCCGGCGCGCAACCCAGCCTAACGAGTCCTTGCCGGAGCGATTCCGAGCGCACGAGGACGAGGCGCACGCTGGCCAGCATTTGCTGCGTGGCCTTGCGATAGGCGGATTTTTCGAGATCGACGCCGACATCCGCGCCGTGAAAGGAAACCACGCTCGGGTTTCGCCATTGTTGAATCAGCGGCAGGAGATGGACTGCGATGTGGCCAAAATAAATGTGCAGCAGTTCCGCGCGCGCGTTTTCCAAAACGCCGACGAGCGCGGTGGTCTCGCGATTGGAAATCGTCCAGGGGAGATCGCGCAGTTGCCGGAACCAAATCCGCCGGAGAAAATGCGTCGCCGGTTTTGGAACGACAATGACGTCGCGGAACGGAAAGCGTTCTGCCTGCTCGCGTTTTTGCGTCAGCACGACCGGCCGCACCCGCCGGAGCGCGGTGATCTGCCGATAGATGTGGAGCATCTCCGGTTTCAAAAAAGTCGCACAGTAGGACGCGACCACCGGAGCGGCTGACCCTCCGGCGGGGTCAGCGAGCGCGTTCACCAGCTGATTCCCAAAAGGACGACGGCCGCGTACCGGTTCGGGCTTTCGCCGCGATTGCGTTGCGGCGATGAGGACGACGGGGTGTCGGCGACGACAGTGTCTTCCGGTGAGCCGCGATATTTTCGCGGCGCGCGCGGGTTGATCAGCTGCAACGGATTCCCGCCGTGCGCTCCGCGGACGAAAGCGCCCACGGCCTTCTCGCGATAAACCGGCGTCGGCGGACGTTGCGCGCGTTCCTGGCGGTTGCCGTTAATCGGGGCGCTGTAACTTTGCGCGTCCACATTTTTGGCGACGGCCGCCGCGGCGAGACAAAAAACGAGCAGGAGATATTTCTTCATAGGACGGTCAGGTTAAGGCGAGGCTAATTCTTGCCGACAGGTGCGCCTCGGCTCACGATTATAGGGCGATGCAGTTTATTGAAAAGGCCAGACGCGTGCTCGACGTGGAAATTTTTGAACTCCAGCGTTTGCGCGAGCGGCTCGATGGAGGTTTCACGCGTGCGGTCGAGTTGATCAAGGAAGCGGTTGAAGCGCGTGGCAAAGTGGTCGTGCTCGGAGTTGGCAAATCGGGACACATCGGAGCCAAGATCGCCGCCACCCTAACGAGTACTGGCTCGCCCGCGGTGGTGCTCGATTCCGCGAATGCGCTCCATGGCGATCTCGGGATGGTCGCGGATGGCGACGTCGTTCTGGCCTTGAGCGCGAGCGGGGAGACGGAAGAATTGCTCCGCATTCTGCCGGCCCTGGCGCGCTTCGAAGTCCGAATCATCGCGCTCTGTGGCGACCCGGCTTCGACCCTGGCGCAAAACTGCGATGTCCTGCTCGACGTGAATGTCGAACAGGAAGCCTGCCCGTTGAATCTGGCGCCGACTTCCAGCACTACCGTCATGCTCGCGCTGGGCGATGCGCTGGCGATGGTCTTGCTCGAAGCGCGCGGGTTTCAGAAGGAGGATTTCGCGCGCTTTCATCCAGGCGGAATGGTCGGTCGCAGTTTGCTCATGCGGGTGCACCAGGTGATGCGGCCGAAGAGCGCGGTCGCGCTGGTTTCGACTGACGCCTCAGTGCGGGCGGCGCTGAAAACGATGACGGATCTGCGCGCGGGCGCGGCGGTGGTCGCGGACGGCGACGGCAAGTTGCTCGGCATTTTCACTCACGGAGATTTCGTCCGCCATTTTCAAACGGACTCAAAAGTGGGCGAGCGGTTGGTGGCCGACTTGATGACACGCAATCCGGTGACGGTGCAGCAGGACAAACTCGCGGTGGAAGTTTTGAATTTGCTCGAGCGTCACCAGATCGACGACCTCGTGGTGGTCGACGATGCACACGTGCCGGTAGGGATCATCGATTCGCAGGACCTGACGAAGTTAAAGCTGCTCTAGCCGGTCCGCTTGTCATTCGACTCACTCTCGCCTATCAACTCTTTCTCTTATGGCCGCAGCGAACGATCTCCGAAAAGGGCAGGCAATTAAATACAACGGCAACGTCGCCATCGTCCTCGATGTGCAACACCGAACCCCGGGAAATCTGCGCGCCTTCGTGCAGGCGATCATCCGCTACATCAACACCGGGAAGAGCGCGGATGTGCGCTTCGGTTCGACCGATAAAGTCGAGCTGGTCGACGTCAGCCGGACGCAACTGGAGTTCTCGTATAAAGACAACACCGGTTATCATTTCATGGATCCGGAGACCTACGAGACGATCAGCTTGAACGACAACCTGCTCGCGGAAGCCAAGGATTATCTGGTCGAGAATTTGAAGGTCGAGGTGCTCTACACCGAAGGCCGCGCGGTCCAGGTGGAACTGCCCTCATCGGTCCAACTCAAAGTCGTGGAAGCGCCGGAAGGTTTGCGCGGCGATACGGCTTCCAACGTAACCAAACCGGCGGTGCTCGAGACCGGCAAGACGGTCAATGTTCCGCTCTTCATCCAGGAAGGCGAGACGATCAAGATTGACACTCGCACCGGCAATTACATGGGCCGGGCTTGAGTTTAAACGAATCGCTTTCGGTGCCGGCTTCGGTGTAACTTCGCGTCTGTCGTGCCTCAAGCCCGTCACACTTCGCCTTACAGCCGTCCGCGGAAACCCGGGCGCCGGGTGAAGGTCGCGCCTTATATCGTTCCGACGCGTCGTTCCCAACCGAACTACGCCGCGCTTACCGTGCCCACGCGCTGGGTGAAAATGGTCGTGGCGGTTTTGCTCCTGCCGTTTTGCGCGCTCTTGAGCCAGACGTTTTTCACCGTCTTCACTCGCGCGACCGTGACTCAGCAACTTTGGGCGGGCGAGGAATTCTGGTTCTTCTCGTTAGGCGTGATTCTTTGGTTGATCGCTTTCTTCGGTTTGCCGCGGCCCTTGCTGGTTTATGTTTTCGGTCACGAACTGACGCACGCTTTCTGGGTTTTGCTGATGGGCGGGCGGGTGAGCAGGTTCAAGGTCGGGCGCGAGGGCGGGCACATCATCACCGACCGGAACAATTTCTGGATTGCGCTCGCGCCTTATTTTTTCCCGCTCTACAGCCTGCTCGCGCTCGCGCTTTATGGCGCGGCCAGTTTGTTCGTCGAGGTGCAACCGTACGGCCGCTTACTTTACGCGACCATTGGCGTGACCTGGGCCTTTCATCTTACTTTTACCTGCTGGATGATCCCGAAAAGCCAAACGGATCTGACCGAGAACGGAACCTTCTTCTCGTTAGTCATTATCTATTTGATGAATCTGCTCTTGCTCAGCGTGATGCTGGTCGTGGCCTCGCGACAGATTACTTTCGCGGGTTTCGGCGCAGAGTTAGGTGAGAACGTGAATTGTTTTTTAAACCAGCTCGCGCTTCTCTTCGATCGCTTCAGCAGGGGCGCGGGCGCGCACTGAATTCCGGATCGGCCTGGCGGTCGCGTTATCGCGACGCAAAAAGCTTTGTGCCCTTGGGCTGACGGTTGATAACGGCCAGATGCGTCTTCCTCCGCTCGCATTAGTTCTTCTTCTCGCCAGCGGCGGGAGCGCATTTTCGCAGGAAGCCGTGGCGAATCCCCGGCGCGCGCGCGCGGATGCGCGCCATGGCGAGCACCCCGGAAGAAAGCGGTGTGAGTTTTCCGCTGGCCTTTAGCACTGAGATTTTCGGGAACTTTTCCGGCGACAGTTCGCGCCACGTGATCTGGGAAAGCCTGCTCCGCGCCGGGATCGAGATCGACCTCGAGAAAGCCGCGGGCTGGCACGGTTTTAAGATGAGTCTTAACGGACTTTACCCGCAGGGTTCCGGCCTAACGAGTGAAGCGGTGCACGATTTCAACACTCTCAGCAACATCGACGGCTACGACAGCGTGCGACTTTACGAAGCCTGGCTGGAGCAGGTTTTCGCCGACGGAAAATTTTCCGTGCGCCTCGGCCAAATCCTCGCCGACGCGGAATTTTTCAGCTCAGATTACGGGTCGCTTTTTATGAACAGTTCCTTCGGGGCGATCCCGTTGATCAGCAAAAATCTCAACCCGCCGATTTTTCCGGTGGCCGCGCCGGGGATCCGCCTGCGGAGTACGCCGAGCGAAAATTTCTACGCCGAGGCGGCATTTTTCAGCGGCGAAGTGGGCGAGCCGAGCACGACCAACAAACACAACACCCGGCTTTCTTTTCGGAGCGAGGACGGCGTGCTCATTTTTTTCGAAATCGGCTATCTGCTGAATCCAAACGCGGCGAAACAAGATCCCTCCGCGCTGAAAAGCGCCTATAAACTCGGCGGCTTTTACGATTCCGGCCGGTTCGCCGACGTCGGTGGCGGGAAGACGCATCAGGGCAACGCCGCGGTTTACTTCATCATCGATCAGGAACTCTGGCATCCGCACCGGGAGCGCGCCCGCGTGCTCTCGTTCTTCAGCAGGATCGGAGGTGCGCCTAACGACCGCAACACCGTCGCGCTTTACGCTGATACCGGGTTGAATTTTAAAGGCCCGATCGCATCGCGCGCCGAGGATATTTTCGGAGTCGGCCTCAGCTATGTGAAATTAAGCGACGAATTAGTGGACGACTCGGGACGTCTTTTGCGCGCGCATCACGAGGCGGTTCTGGAATTCACTTATCAAGTCGCGGTGCGCGATCACCTTTCCCTCCAGCCCGATTTGCAATGCATCTTCAATCCCGGAGCGAGCGCGCCGGCGGCGACCGCAGTCGTCGGCGGTCTTCGGTTGAATGTGAAATTTTAAGCGGTCCCGTGTTCCGGATGATTCATGTAAACGGCGAACGGCAACGCCGCGAATGCCTCCGCCAAACGCACCGCGCGCCCGTCGACCGAAAGTTTTCGGCCCGTGAAAATTTCCTGCGCGCTCAGCGTCGCCGCTGCTTCCGGCAACTCGACGCTGGTGTCCTGCCAACGCTCGCCGAGCGGCGGAAAACCAACCCGCGCGGTCAATCGCGGAGCGAGCGCGACGAGCCATTCATTCGCGTGTTCGCGCGCGAAAGCGACGCAGGAATCGGCATGCGTTCCGGTCACGGTCAGCGGCACGTAGCTGCCGTGCGAAAAAAGTTCCCGGTGATCGCGCCGCAACTGCAGGAGCCGTTGGGTCAGGAATAATTTGATCCGGCCATCGGGCCAGGTGCGAAAAAGCTCTGCCGCGTCTGCACTCGTTAGGCCGGCCAGCATTTCGCGCCGCTTCTGGTAATCGACCGGTCGGCGATTGTCCGGGTCGACCAGGCTGAAATCCCAGATTTCATTTCCCTGATAAATGTCCGGCACGCCCGGTGTCGTCATTTTCAAAAGCACCTGCGCGAGCGAATTGATCGCGCCGAGGCGCGCGATTTCTTCGGTTACGGGAAGGAACGCGGGCAGGAATTTATTCTTCGCGCTCGGCTCGAGAATCCGGGCCACGAACTCGCGCATCGCGGTATCCCAGGACTCGTTAGGCTGAATCCAGCTGGTGTTGACCTTGGCTTCCTTCAGCGCCTTCGCCATGTAGGCCTGGATGCGGCCGATGTATTCTTCGCTCGCGCTTGCTGCCGGGGCGCCGTTGGCATCCATCGGCCAGGTGCCGAGGAGCGTTTGGTAGAGCAGATATTCTTCGTTCGCGTCCGGGGCTTCGGTTTCTTCGATGCTGGTTTTCGCGCGACGATTAATTGTCCGCCAGCGCTGCAGCGCGCCGCGCCAAAGCTGCGGGATTTCCGAGATCGCGACCATCCGCGCGCGCACATCTTCACTGCGTTTGGTGTCGTGCGTGGAGGTCGTTAATAAAGTCGCGGGCCAATCGCGTTGCCGCGCCAGATTCTGCTCGTGAAATTCCGCCACACTGGTGCCGAATTGTTGCGGCTCGCCCCCGACCTCATTCAGCGCCGCGAGCCGGTTATAGATATAGAAGGCGGTATCCTCGAGCCCCTTGGCCATGATCGGCCCGGTGCTTTGCTGAAATTTCAAAACGAAGTGCGCGTGCTCCGCGCGGACTGCGTCGTCCACGTTTTCCGGATAGCGCAGGAGCAGGATGTCGCGCAGGAAATTGAAAACCGATTCTTCGAGCGCAGGGTTGCGGCGCTTGGCCGAGGTGATCGCGCGCTCAATCACCGAGCGATCGGCCTCGCTGATCGGTTCGCCCGGGACGACATAAGTCCGGTAAACCGGAAAACAGGCGATCGTCTCGCGGACCGCGCGTTCCAAGGCATCGAGAGTGAAGTCGCGGAACCAGCGATTCTTTTCCGAAACGCGATCGAGCATGTTCCCGAGAACGTTGATGTCGTTCGCCAGCGAAAGGCGCATGACCAGGCGCTTCTTCGCGTAAACCAGATGACCGAAGTGCAGCGAGTGACCGATGAAACGCTGAAACGTTTTCGTGATCGTTTGTTCGGCGGACGGATCGGCCAGCAAGCTGGTGACCAGCTTTCCGAATTCGTAACCGGTGGTCCCGTGCACCGGCCAGTCGTTAGGCAGTGATTCCTCGCCGGAGAGAATTTTTTCGACCACGAGATAAAGCGCGCGGCCATCCGGCGGAAGCGGATCGCCGCGAACTTCCGCGCAGCGCCGTTGCAGCTCCGCGAAATAATCTTTCGGCCGATAAAGCCCATCCGGGTGATCGATCCGCAAACCGGTGACGGCGCCTTGCCTAACGAGTTCAAGCACGAGCTGGTGAGTGGCCTCGAAGACCTCCGGCAATTCCATCCGGATGGCTGCGAGATCGTTGACGTCGAAGAAACGGCGGTAATTGATTTCCTCCGCGGCCACTCGCCAGAAGGCCAGCCGATACGCCTGTTCGTTCAGCAATTCATCGAGCGCATCGAAGCTGCGTGGATCGCCGGGGTGGCCATTAATTTGTGCGAGCGCGTCGTCGATCGCCTGCTGCACTTGCACGGCCTCTTCACAGCGGCGGACGAGCCGGCGTTTGATAATTTCCTTTTCGCGCGCGCGCTCGGCGATGCGTTCCGGATCGGTCTCGGTGCGGCGTGGGAGATATTCCAGCGCAGTGCGAATACTTTGCAGTTCCGCAAAAAAATCTTCGTCTTTGAACGGCGCCAATTTCGCGAGCGCGATGTCGAGAACGTGGCGGTAAGTGCCGGGCGCGATCGGAAATTGATGATCGAAATAATGCAGGACAAATGCGCCCGCCTCGAAACGCATCTGGAGTTCGCCACGCTCGAGCACGCGCCCGTATTGATCGCCCAGAACCGGCAGCAAAACTTTCTCGTCGAGATCGGATTTCAGCGGATGCCATTCGATGTCGAAATAGGGCGCGTAAACCGAGCTCGGCCCGTTTTCGAGCACGTCCATCCACCATTGGTTGAGCGGCTCGCCGATGCCCATGTGGTTCGGAACGAAGTCGAGCACTTGTCCCATCTGGTGCGCGTGCAATTCGGCGACGAAGGCGTCGTATTCTTCGCGCGAACCGATCGCAGAGTTGAGCTTGTTGTGATCGGTAATGTCGTAACCATGGAGGCTCTCGGCCCGCGCCTGAAAATACGGCGAAGCGTAGCAATCGCTGATGCCCAGTTCGTGCAAATACGGCACGATCGCGCGCGCGTCGTTAAACGTGAACGTGCGGTTGAATTGGAACCGGTAGGTCGAAGTCGGGATGCGCGGGTAATCTGCCATGGCAACGGACTCGCAAGTTAGCACAGGGCCGTCCTCGCCGGAGCGACGGCTCCCTCTTTTTTGGGCGCCGCCTAAAAGCTGGGCGGGAGCGCATTATGTCCAATGCCGCCGAGGCGCGACGCGAAATCCATTTTTCATCAACATCGACGCGTTCCTCCGTGGTAAAAGAAGTCCGCGCCGAGATCCGGGCCGGTCGCCTTCAAGACCCGCATCCCCGGTTCTGGAAGGCCTTCGACCGCCTCCCTCTGACGGTGCGGATCGGACGGATGCGTGGAACGGAGCGGCGAATTTGCTCCGCGATAATCTCGTCACCATCCAGGCCGCGGCTGATACCGAGTGGCCGGAGCAGGAGAACAACAATCGGCCGACGCCGGCGTCGTCTAGCCTGCTCGGTTTTCCGCCGAGCGGCTGCGGCGAAGGGGTCCGGCCGCCGCGACTTTGGCGCGCCGAGCCCAACCGGCTTGTCTTCGGGGTGCGCCATTGGACTGATGCCCACACCGCCATTCTTTACGTCTACACCGGCGGGAGCAGCTCTGGAGGAGGCGACTCGTCCAGTGCCTTTCTTTTCACCCTAGAGTTTGATCTCGAAGGAAAGTGCAAGATCACCAGCGCGAAAAGATCGCGCAGAGGGACATCGAAGATCAGGCATCGCCGCCAACACCGTGTTGGTTGGGTCGCGGCTTCTTTAAACGTGGCCGGCCACAAATTCTGGCTCCTTCCCGCCGGCTTCGCTGCCAGCTTGGGGTTCGCTCCCTCTTCAGATTCATCATCTCGAATCGTAGGCGCGATGATATCAAGATATCGGCAGTTAGAGGAACAAATGATGGTTGATCAAAGGTTGTCGTGGTAAACATTCGCATGCGCAAAACGACAGTCACCGTCAACAAACGGACGGCTGTCGTCAAAGAACACGAGCAGCTCTACCTCCTGAGAAAGTCGGGCGATAGAGATCACGCGAACGGCAACGGATTCCGCCATCACCGCCCAAAAGAAAAGCGCGCCGACGTCTCCGCGGAGACGCTCGATCCGGAAAAGACGCTAACCGAGTTTGCCGACAACAAACCCGGCGCGATTAATCAGCTGCTCGTCCTCAACGAGCACTTCCGCAATCATCCATGGCCGGCGCCATTCGACACAACGAAGCACACATTACGGCTCGGTGACGCGCGGAATCTCTCGTGGCTCCCTGATGGAAGCGTTCATCTCATTGTCACATCTCCGCCGTACTGGACGCTGAAAAAATACGAAGATAACAAGCGTCAGTTAGGCGAGATCGCCGACTACACGGCGTTCCTCGATGAGCTGGACAAGGTATGGCGCGAATGCGCGCGCGTGCTTGCGCCCGGCGGAAGAATTTGCTGCGTCGTTGGCGACGTTTGCATTCCGCGCAAGCAAGGGCGCCATCATGTGATGCCACTGCACGCGGACATTATTGTGCGGGCGCGATCGCTCGGGCTCGACGCTCTCACCCCGATCATGTGGTTCAAGATCGCGAACGGCGTGACCGAGGCAAAGGGCAATGGGGCCGGCTTCTATGGAAAGCCCTATCAACCCGGTGCAATCATTAAGAACGACGCGGAATACATTCTCTTTCTTAGGAAGGGTGGTGAATACCGTTCGCCGACGCCAACGCAGAAAGCGCTATCGATGTTAAACAAAGACGAGATGAAATCGTGGTTACGGTCTGCGTGGTTCGACATCAAAGGCGAATCGACGCGTCGCGGTCACCCCGCGCCGTATCCCGAATCGCTCGCAGCGCGTTTGATCAAACTTTTCTCATTCGCCGGTGACACGGTTCTCGATCCTTTCGCCGGCACCGGAACAACCAGTCTTGCGGCTGTCACTACTGGACGAAACAGCATCAGCAACGAGATCGAACCGGCTTATCTGAAGATAGCCGAACAGCGACTAAGCCTCGCGACCGCAATGCCGCGCATGTTTGGAGCGGCGCACGCGACTCTTCACGTCATCAAACGATGAGCGAGGAGAAGTACGCGCTTCTCCGCACGTTCCGCGGCCTCTTCGAAGGCAAGCCGTACCGTCATCGGATCGCGAACCTTGGCGACCTGGTTGCCTCGCACCTTTACGAAGACCTGGTCGCGCTGGGGAAGTCAGCGAAGCTCACGGAACGCGTTCAACATCACGAACGCGTTGTGAACCTGCGAAACTTGATGACCGGGAAACCCGGTCGGCGCGGCGACGGCACATTCGGGGAGTTAGTCCCGGCGGCGATTGCGCTTACCGAAAAAGGGATGCTCGTCGCTCGCGGACCGGTCGCCACTATCGAAATCGGCGCCGAAACCAAAATTCTTGCGAAGGCGATGATCAAGCAGATCGACCGCGTCATCACCGATCTTATTAACCAAGCAAGTCAGTTCAAGCGCAGCGGCGGCAATCCGATCTGCGTCGCCTTCGTCGGCATCAATTTCGCGGAGCAATACGTCTCCTTTGAAGGCCGCAAGAAGTGGCCAACAGACGGCAGAAAGTACAAGCACCCGATCCAAGAAGCTACGCAAGCCGAGCAGCGTCTGAACGAAAAGGCCCGTCATGCATTCGACGAATTTCAGTTTTTGCGCTTCCGCGCAAGTAACGCTCGGCCGTTCCCATTCGAGTGGGTCGATCTCAAGAATACGGAGATGGAATATTCATCCGTCCTAACCCGCGTGTCGCGCGACTACGACAGGCGATTTGTGTAGCCTCAAATTTCGGGCCACGCCGCAAAGGAGAGATCGGAAGGGTAGCTATGGGTAGCTATGGTGGGTAGCTATTGGGTCAGAGCTTACTATCGACACTTAGGTCGGCAGCTAGGTCAGCTGAATTGCGCTTGCTCTAACTCATGTCTTGAGCGCGCTTTTGCATTCGGCGTGGGCCTGCGTCCAGTCGTGGAGTGACGAATGATTCCACCGCTTCAACTGTTCCAGAACTTCGGCCAACCATGCGCGACCGCGTTTGTCTCGTGACGGGGGCGACCTCGGGGATCGGGCGGGTGGCGGCGATCGCGCTGGCGGGCATGGGCGCGACGGTGCTGCTAACCGGACGTGATCGCGGACGCGGGGAGGCGGTGGTGGCGGAAATTCGGCGGCGGGGCGGGACGGCGGAGTTTCTCCAGGCGGATTTCTCGTCGCTGCGGGCGGTGCGTGCGCTCGCCGCGGAGGTGCGCTCGCGGCACTCGCGGCTCGATGTGTTACTCAATAATGCGGGTGGCGTGAACGCGGACCGTCGGCTGACCGCGGATGGAATCGAGCAGACTTTCGCGGTCAATCATCTGGCGACGTTTCTGTTGACGGAGGAACTGCGGGATCTGCTCGTGGCCAGTGCGCCGGCGCGGATCGTGACGGTTTCGTCCGAGGCGCACCGGATGTTGGGGACGCTCGACTTCGATAACCTGCAGGGCGAGCAGAGTTACAAGGGGTTCCGGGCTTACGCGATCTCGAAGCTGGCGAATGTTCTCCATACCTATGAGCTGGACCGGCGGCTGCGCGGCAGCGGGGTGACGGCGAATTGCCTGCATCCCGGCGTGGTGCGCACCGGCATCTGGGGGTCGACTCGCGGCATTCTTCGGCTGCTTACCTTTGTAGCGCAGCCCTTTATGATCTCGGCCGAACGCGGCGCGCAGCCGTTGATCAAGCTAACGAGCGATCCAGCCTGCGCGACGCTGAGCGGACGCTATTTCCTGAAGATGAAAGAAGTCCGTTCGTCGGCGTTGAGCTATGACACCGAAGTGGCAGCGCGACTCTGGGAGAAGAGCGCCGCGTTGATCGCAGCGGCGCACTGAGGCGTGGCGACGAAGCCGTATCGCTTGGAGGGTAAACGTCGGCGTGGGCGATGTCGGCCACCCCGAGCCTCTGGACATGGAGCGGCCACCATTCGCCTTGCGTCGTTTTTCTCAGGCGACGAGAGCGCGGACCGAGCCGCCCTCGCTCGTGGCGTCGAGTGGCCGAGCTTGGCGCACACAACTGCTCGCATCGGTTCAGTCGGAATCATCTTTGGCAATAGCTCTAATAAATCGTCACCGGCTCCGGACCGGCGAGGAGTTTCTGGAAGCGCGGATGACTGCGCAACGGATCCCAGAGCCAGCGCCACTTTAGATCTGTCAGCGTCATGCTATAGACCGCACCGCCCTGTAACTCACTAGGCAAGGTCAGGAGATGCTCGATAAGATCGAGTGCCTTTTCAGATTCGCCCGTGCGCGCATAGACCAGCGCGAGCGCCGAGCTCAGCGCGTTTTTTTCAATACTACCAGG
>JBPCJC010000006.1:0-29691 GCA_051005695.1 Chthoniobacterales bacterium
TGGGAGATGTGGAGAAGAGACGGTCTGGGTTCGGGTTGTGTTCGCTCCCATGGTTTTTCACTGGCTCGCTTGCGACGGGGGGGAAATGGCGGGCGCGCGCCCCGCGCCCGCGGCCGGGACTTTGTTCATCCTCAGCTCACTTTCCAATACCGCGATGGAATCGGTTTTTACCGCCGCCGGCAGCCCGCGCTGGTTTCAACTTTATGTCTACAAGGATCGCGAGATCACCCGCGCGCTCGTGCAGCGGGCGGAAGCCGCGGGCGCGGAAGCGATCGTCCTAACCGTGGACGCGCCCGGTTTAGGGACGCGCGAACGTGATGCGCGCAACCGTTTCACTCTACCGGAAGGGCTCGCGGTGGAAAATCTGGTCTCGTTAGGCAAAGCCGATCTGCCGGCAGTCCAGGGCTCCGGCCTGGCCGCGTATGTGCGGGCAAATTTTAAATCGGACCTCGGTTTTGCTGATCTCGAATGGTTGTGCCAGACGACCTCTTTGCCGGTGGTGGTGAAGGGCGTCTGCCGCGGTGACGATGCGCGCCGCTGCGCGGAACTCGGAGCAAAAGCGGTGGTGGTGTCGAATCACGGTGGACGCCAGCTAGATACCGCGCCGAGTACCTGCGAAGTCTTGCCGCACGTCGTCGCCGCGGCCGGTGAACGCATCGAGATTTATGTCGACGGCGGGATTCGCCGCGGCAGCGATGTGCTCAAGGCGATCGCGCTCGGAGCGCGCGCCGTTCTGATCGGTCGGCCGGTCTTGTGGGGCTTGTGCGTCGAGGGCGAGGAAGGCGCGACTCGCATCCTGGAAATTCTTCGGCGCGAGCTCGACGAAGCGATGCTGCTTTGCGGTTGCACCCGGCTGAGCGATCTGGGCGACTGGCTCCTTCGGCCCTAGGAGCCAAGCCATCTCATAAGCGGCCGCTATCGTTCTCGGCCTCCTCCAATCGAAAGATAAGAAGCTCCGGGCTCGGGCTAAGTAATAAGAATCTTACGCTTGTCTTCGCTTCCGCAGTTTGATAAATCGCGTCTTTCGCCCAGAAACTCCCATTAATAAAGAGGTCTCCCGATTATGAAAAAGATTCTGCTAATCCTAACCAGCACTGCTCTCGCCCTAACCATCCGAGCGGATCAGGAAGACAACAAAATTCCGAGCCGGCATAACGAAGCGACCGTCGCCCAACTCCAGGCGGAGATGGCCTCCGGCAGACTTACCTCCAAGGATCTGACCAAGGAATACATCGCCCGGATTTTTGCGCTCGATCAGCGAGGCCCCGGCGTTAACTCGATCATCGAGCTCAACCCCGATGCGCTCGCGATGGCGGAACACGCGGACGCGCTGCGCCGCCAGGGGACGGTGCTCGGGCCGTTGCACGGCATCCCAGTCCTGCTCAAGGATAACATCGACACCGGCGACCGGATGCAAACCAGCGCCGGATCATTTGCGCTCGTCGGCCGACCCGCGGCGCACGATTCCACCGTAGCCGCAAAGTTGCGCGCGGGCGGCGCGGTCATCCTCGGCAAGACCAACCTTTCCGAATGGGCCAACTTTCGTTCCTTCGAATCGATCAGCGGTTGGTCGGGCCGCGGCGGGCAAACCAACAATCCCTACGGCATCGATCGCAATCCCTGCGGCTCTAGCGCCGGTTCCGGGGCCGCTACTTCCGCAAATTTCGCCACCGTCTCTCTCGGCAGTGAGACCGACGGCAGCATCGTATGTCCGGGTAACGCGAACGGCGTCGTCGCCATCAAACCCACCGTTGGCCTAACGAGTCGTGCCGGCGTGGTCCCGATCTCTCACACCCAGGATACCATTGGACCTCACGGACGCACCGTGGCTGATGCCGCGGCCGCCCTCGGCGTTATCCAAAGTAAGACCTCGGACGGACGCGACCCGGCGACCGGCGGCGTTCCGCTCGGCTGGCAGGGCACCGGCAAAACTCGGCCGACAAACATCCCCACGGATTACACCCAGTTCGTGAAAGCGAATGGCCTTCAGGGTGCGCGGCTCGGGATTACGCGCGCCGGTTTGAACGGCTTCGATCCCAACGTGCCCACGCCACCGGCGATTCTCGATGCCTTTGAGGCCGCGGTGGACGCCCTCACCACGGCCGGGGCCACGGTTATCGATCTCGACGCCGCCGGTTTCACCTTTCCCGCGCCTAACGGGGAGTTCCTCGTGTTGCTTTATGAATTCAAATTCGACGTCGCTAAATACTTTGCCACCCGCACTGGCGTGCCCGTCGCCGGCGGGACCCTTCAAACCGCGATCGACTTCAACAACGCCCATGCGGCCGTCGAGCTGCCCTTCTTTAATCAGGACATCTTCGATCTTGCCCAGACTATCAATCCCGACCCCAACTTCGTCGATCCGAACTTCGGCTTCTCTTACAATCAAGCGCTCGCCATCGATCGCGATGCCGGCATCAACGGGATCGACAAAGCGCTCACCCAATTCCATCTGGACGCGATCGTGAGCGCGACCGACAACCCTGCGTGGGCTACCGACCTGATCTACGGCGATCACTTCATCTTTGGCACCTCGGGTCTCGCGGCGGCCGAGGGTTATCCCATCGTGCAGGTGCCCGCGGGCATGGTCTCAGGTGTGCCCCTCGGCATGAGCTTCTTCGGGACTGCCTTTAGCGAGCCTACCTTGATTAAGCTCGCCTCCGGCTTCGAAGCCGCGACCAAAGTCCGGGCGCACAACCTGCCCACTTTTGCGGAGACGGTCCCGTTTAATAATATCCAGGGCACCACCCTTCCTCATCGGAATCGGAGTTATCCAGACGCTCACGGCGACAAGAAAATGCCGCATCACCACATGTAGCCAGGCGGCCTGCGCACTCCGGCGGATTGGTGCGATAGGAACCCGGAGACTGTGAGAAGCCGATTGCACAAGTCGTGCGCGCCGATTTTGGACCGCGTCTGTGTCAGACGCCAGGCGCGTGTGTAGTCAACCGCCCCACAAACGACTCTTGCAACCACTTCGAACGGCGACTCGTTAGGTACGCATAGCTGGCGGGACCTGGCACGCCCAGCGCAGCGCTGGTGTCCTAGTTAAAGTATGACCAACGTCGGAACAATAGAAAGTCTTTGGCGCTACCCGGTAAAGAGCATGCACGGCGAGGAATTGCCGGAGCTGTTTGCCGGCTTTGCCGGCGTCTACGGCGATCGCATTTTTGCTTTCAAAAGCTCGGCTAGTCGCGCCGGGTTTCCTTACTTAACCGCGCGCGTGCAACCCGAGATGCTGCGCTATCGACCGCGTTTTCGTTATCCGGAACGAGCTGCGCGCCCGATCAATTTTGCCGAAGCGGAACCTCAATCGTTCGTTGATCCGCCGATTTATGCGGAGCCTGATGAACTGCTCGTCGATGTTGAAACACCATCCGGTGAAACTTTCGCGATTGATCATCCCGCCCTGATCGAGCGCTTACGCGAGAGCCTCGACGCGCGCCATGAAGTAAGTCTGATGCGCTCCGGACGCGCGCTGGCTGACTGCCGGCCGATCTCAATTTTCAGCGTTCAAAGCGCGCATGCACTGAGCGGCGAAACCGGCATTGCCACCGACAAACGTCGCTTCCGCGCGAATGTTTATCTGGATTTATCGGCGACGAATGGGTTCGCGGAAGATGCCTTCGTCGGTCGAAGACTCCGCATCGGAAAGACGGCGACGATCGCCGTCCTCGAGCGCGATCGGCGCTGCATGATGATCAATCTAGACCCTGACACCACCGCCTCTTCGCCCGCAGTTTTAAAAAACGTCGCACAGGCGCATGACGGCGCGGTCGGGGTTTACGGCGCGGTCATCTTTGAAGGAATGATTCGCCAAGGCGATGCGGTCGAACTTTTGGATTAGCGGCGCTACTTCGAAACGCGCACGGCCAACTTGCGGCCTTTGAATTGGATTCCGTTCAGCTTTTTCAAAACCAAGGCGACGCGCGGCTCGGCGACATCGACCAAAGTCTTCGTCGCTTGCAGATGGATCGCACCGATTTCGCCTTTTGGAATCGCCGTGACCCCGGCGATGACGCCAACGAAATCCCCCGGTTGCACTGCGTGCGCGCGCCCGACATTGAAGGCGAGTCGGACCATGCCCGCTTCGTGCGACACCATGCCTGCTTCTTCGCGCGGGCCGCGCGGCGCGGCGTTTTCCTGGCGATCGCGGCGTGGCCGCTCGTAATCATCGCGCCCACCTTCGCGGCGATCTTTCGCGGACGCATCAGGGAAGCGCGGACGGTTGGCCGCGCGGTCTTCCGGGATCGCTTGGCCGGCGCGGGTCTTGTCCTCGCCTAACAAGTGGATGAGCGCGGAAGCGATGTCTGTCGCGGAATAATCCTGCGCCAGAAGTCGATCGAGCAATTCGTCGTGGCGCTTGTATTCGCCTTTCTCTAGCGTCTCGCGCAACGCTTCCGCGAAAGCGGTCGCGCGTTTTCCTTCCACTTCTTCGGCACTGGGAATTTTCTCCCGTCGAATCCGGCTGCGGGTAAAGCGCTGGATGTTTTCCAGCCGATAAATTTCGCGCCCGGCGACAAAGGTGACGGCTTTGCCGCCTTTGCCCGCGCGCCCGGTGCGGCCGATGCGGTGGACGTAGTCTTCGCCGTCATGCGGCAGGTCGTAATTAAAGACGACCTCGATGTCGTCAATGTCGAGCCCGCGGGCGGCTACGTCGGTCGCGACCAAAATCTCGATCGTGTGCTTGCGAAATTTTCCCATCACCCGTTCGCGCATCGCCTGGGTCATGTCGCCATGCAGCTTGTCGGCGCTGTAGCCACGGGCGATCAGATGTTCGGTCAATTCATCGACCATCATTTTCGTCGCGCAGAAAATAATCGCCAGTTTGACGTCCTCGAGATCGATCAGACGGCAGAGCACTTCCAGCTTCGAGCGTCGATCGACTTCGTAATAAACCTGCTCGATCGCGGGCACGGTCAACGCCTGCGTTTCCATCCGCACGCTTACCGGATTGCGCGTGAAAGTTTTGATTAACTCCTGGATCGGCCGCGGAATGGTCGCGGAAAAAAAGACTGTCTGCCGCTCGTTAGGCACTTCGCGCAGGATGGTTTTAATGTCGTCGACGAAACCCATGTCGAGCATGCGATCGGCTTCATCGAGCACGACCATTTTGACCTGGTCGAGCCTCAAACTTTTGCGCTCCAAGTGATCCATCACCCGGCCGGGGGTGCCGATGATGATTTGCGCGCCCGCACTCAGGCCGCGGAACTGCCGTTCGTACGATTGTCCGCCGTAGATCGGAAGTTCGCGCACGCCGCGCTTGAAGAATGCGAGCTTCGCGATCTCCTCCGCGACCTGCACCGCGAGCTCGCGCGTCGGACACAGAACCAGCACTTGCGGTGCGCGCAATGTAGCCTCGACCAACTGGATCGCAGGAATGCCGAAGGCCGCGGTTTTGCCGGAACCGGTTTGCGACTGGCCGACGACATCGGCGCCTTCGAGCAGGACTGGAATCGCGGCCGATTGAATCGGCGTCGCTTCCTCGAAGCCCAACCGCTCGATCGCCTTCAGGATTTCCGGCGCGAGACCGAGTTCGGAAAAAAGCTTTTTCTGCACCGCGGACTATCGCACGCGTGACGCCGGCGGTCGCGAGGTCTCGCTCAGGCGGCAAACTCCGGATACTGCTCGCGCGCGCCGCCGGGATTGCCGATCGGCGGTTTCGCCCAGACGGCAAGCGTGCGCTGCAGGATCGCGAGCCGGTTGGTGCGCAGGCGAAGATTGGCGCGCAGCTCGCGCTCGACCCGTTCGGTCAAACCTTCGACGACGCCGGCGCGCGCGAAATCCCAGGCGTCTTCGCGGCGGGCTTCGCGCAGGCTATGCTCGAGCGCGTCTAACGAGCGCTCGAGCTCCGCGAGAACCGCGCGCATTTGGCCGAGACTCGTTTGATCGCCAATCGCGTCCACTGCGATGTCGCTGAGCGCGAGCAGAATTTCCATCTGCGCGACATCAGTGGCGGCATAAGCTTCCTGCACTTCGTGCCAGAGCGCAGAGACCGAGGCGCTGCCATCGGCGCGCAAGTCGGGATGCAATCGCCTAACGAGCAATCGATAAAGTTCCTTCACCCGGGCGTCGATCGGCTTCGCGCTCGGTTCTGGTTCTTCTTCGTCTTCCAGCTCAACGCTGCCCGCGGCGCGCCGGTTTAACTGTGGCCGCGGTTCTTCCGGACGAACGCGAAACATGTGCGACTTGAAAGCTTCGAACGACGCAGAGTAGGCGTCGTCGTCCATCTTGTCGGGATTGGTCCCAAGAGATTTCTGCACCCACTCCTGGAAGAGCGCTTCTTTTTCAAACTCGCTCAAGGCGCGCCCGACGCCGGCGTCATTCCGCTGGGCGCGACTCTCCTCGACCACCGCGCTCGGATCTGCCCGCCGCGCCAGCACGCGACGATAGGCAGTGTGCGGATCGATGAATCCGCGGCGCATTTCCATTTCCACTTCGTGCACCAAAGTTTCGCGCTCGCGAATCTGCAGTTCGGTCTCGCGGGCTTCACTCAGGAGGGCGCCGAACTCACGCGCACGCCAACGAACGAAAGCCGGTTTGTCTTCGCGTTCGAAGCGATGCCAAAGGATCCGCGCGTGCTCGAGTTCCGCCATCGCCTGATGACATTCCGCGCCGGCTGCGCGCCGCAACGGCGCCTGATCAATAACGACGAGCACGCGTAACGTTGGCTCGGTGACCAAAATTTGCGCGGGCCGGCCGGCAGTTTTCCCCTTCCCTGACATAGGCGGACAAATTAGCCCGCGCGGCGAAAAGGAAAAGCGCGCCGACGCGCGAACTATTTTGCGATCTGCGATTGTTGGTAGAGCACGTTCGACCAGCGCTCGCCTCGCTTCATGTAGAGCGAACTCACCCAGCACGGCGACGGAACTTTCGTGTGACAAGTGGTGTCCTGTTCCTCGCGATACGTCAGGAGCGCAGTGCCTTTATCGAGCAAGGTCATCCGAAAATCATCGAGCGCGTAGCTCTGCACTTTGCAGATCGGACTGCCCACGATCTGGACCACTTCCGCCTTGCTGCTGCGGCCGCCGAAGCCGACCTCGACGTGATCATCGGAGAGAAAATTCTCAAAGAATTTGCCGTCCCGATTTTTCCAGGCTTCCCACGATTGTTTCTCCAGGCTGATCAAATATTCCTTGAGCGCGGCGGGCTCGTTAGCATCCGGCGCAGCCTGCAAGCCACGAGTGAGAAACAGAAATACGAAGAGAAATGCAAAGACGAGCGAGCGTTTCATAATTTTTTTGGGTCCGCCACTTGTCCGATAAAGGCGGCCAAACGATTAGGACTTAATCTCTACCTTTTCGGCCATCCGGCCTCGCCTAGCTCTCGTTAGACCGCAGGTGCGCCCGCGAATCGGCGCAGCGAAAGAAACTCAATCTCGTGAGCAGACTCGCCCTTGAGCGCGAGCTCCGTGGCGATCTCGCCCATGACCGGCGCGAACTTGAAACCGTGCCCGGAAAATCCGCCGCAAAGAATCAGCCCCGGATGCTGCGGATGGCGATCGATCACAAAATGTTGGTCCGGCGTTAACGAGTACATGCAGACTTTCGCCTCGCGCAGCGGTCCGGCGGCGCCCGGCATCCATTGATCGAGGCAAGTCGCCAGCGGGGTGAGATCGCGCGCGGGATCGATCGCACGGTCGACCGAGTCCGCCTCCGTGATCTCACCAAATCCGTGGAAGGCCGCCTTAATCCCCTCGCCCGCATCCGGGAAGCCGTAGAGCGGAGCAGGCAGACCCTCGCGCTCGAGCAGGAACGCCGGGAAACGATCGGCGCGATAAATTTGTGTCGTCGGAGTAAACCACGCCTGCACGTTTCGCTGCACGCGCAGCTTCACGCCTAACGAGTCCAGTGTTTGCCGGAACCATGGGCCGAGCGCGAGCACCAGCTTGCGCGCGCTCACCTGCGATCCATCCGCGAGCGTGAGCTCGAAGCCGGCGGCGGTTGCCGTCCAATTTGTCATCGCGCCTTCGAAACGCGTTTCCGCCCCGCGCGCTTCGGCCAACTTCAAATGCGCGGCGATCGCGCGTTCCGGATTCAAGACGCCGCCATCGGATTCGAAAACCGCCACTTCATCCGCCCGCACGTTCAAACTCGGATAGCGTTTCCTGATTTCCGCCCAGTCCAAAAACTCGATCGGCAAATCGTACGCCAGCGCTGAGCGGCGCGATCCGCTGATCACTTCGCCCTCTTCGCGACCAACCAAAAGCATGCCGGTGATTCGAAGAATCTGCTCGTTAGACTCGCGCTCCAGCGCGCGCCAAAGCTCGTAGGTTCGCAAGAGCAAGGGCACGTACGCAGGATCCTCAAAGTAGGCTTTGCGGATCAGCCGGCTCTTGCCGCTCGACGAACCGAGATCGTGTCCGCGAGCGAATCGCTCCAGGCCGATAACCTTCGCGCCCGCCGCCGCACAACGCGCCAAGACCGCGCTTCCGATTCCACCCAAACCCACTACCGCGACGTCGTACACGATCGGCACCCGACACCTAACGCGCGCCACGCCGGGGTCGGCAAGCGCGAGATTGCCGACGCGCAAGCTTGCCGGCGGGCCGGGAAAAGTTCAGTAACCGAGGATGGCCATGGCACCGGCGCCTTCGTCCGCAACCCCCACCCCGCCGCGGTCCGTCGCGCCCCGCAATTGGTGGTCGCGCAATTGGAAATGGTTCGTCCCGACCGGTTGCCTAACGATACTCGCGCTCGCGGCCACCTTCATCGGCGTCATCGTCGTGATCGCTTTCAGCGCGATCAAATCGACCGACGTCTACCGCCAGGCCTTGGCGCGCGCGCAAAACGATTCCCGGGTGGTTGAAGCGCTCGGCACTCCGGTGGAGTCGGGAATGTTTCCTTCCGGCAGCACCAACGTCAGCGGCGGCTCGGGGAACGCGGATATTTCCATTCCCGTCTCCGGCCCGAAAGGAAGCGCAATGGTTTACGCGGTCGCGGAAAAATTTGCCGGCCGCTGGATTTTTTCAAAGTTAGTCGTGCGGGTGGCGAATAACGATCACGAGATCGATCTGCTCGCGCCGGAAACTACTCGTTAGGCCAGGCTGCGAGTTTGTTCGGGCAAGCACAAAACGCTTGCGAGCTTTTCTTACGCGCGGCGTTTCCACTTGCACCCTCGGTTTTGCAGGGCGAAATCGTTTGGCCTTAATCTGAAAATTTTCATCCCCGAACATGCCCATTAAATCTTCTCGCTGCGTTCTCCTTTGTCTCTTCGCAATCGCTTTTTGCGCCGCGCCGCTAAGTGCCGCCACGCTCCAAGGCGATTACCAGCTCCAGGACGTTTACACTTCCTCCGCGCCGCCGATCGGTCCGCTCGTGCCGACCGGTGTGATCAGCGATCAAATGTTCGGCAACGACACCGTCATGGGCGTCAATCAGCGCGTTCTGCAGTTTACGGGCGTGGGCGATCAACACGGCGTCCAGACGCAGACGAATCCGTTCGTCAGCTCGAGCGATTACTCCCTCGTCCTGCTCGCTTCCTTTACCCTCAGTCCGACCGGCGCGGTGGCGACGAAGGTTTTCGATTTTCAAAATCTGAGCATGGACGCCGGCCTCTACATTGACTCGACCACCGGCCTTCTCTCCTTCAACGGCGTCATGCCGACACCGCCGATCGGCGGCACTCCGGTGGTCAGCGGCCAGTACACTCAGGTCGTCCTGACCCGCGATGGCATGACCGGTTTGGTCAGTGTTTATCAGGCCGGCGTGCTCGCGTTTTCTTTTAGCGATACCAGCAACCTCGCGGTCCTCGGCGATGCGACCGCGTCCGGTAATTCTTTTCTGACCGTCTTCTCGGACGACAATGCCAACGTCGGCGGCACGACCACCGAAAGCACGATCGGAAACGTCGCCCGCCTTCGTCTTTACAATGGCGCGCTGACCGCGTCCGAAGTGATGGGCCTCGATACCACTGTAGTTCCGGAGCCGGCCACGTGGGCGCTTCTCCTCGGCGGCACACTCGCACTGGGCTGGGAGTTATTCCGGCGGCGGCGACCGAATCGCATCTAAACTGCAAACTCGCGGTCGCGGCCGCGTGCAAACCCATGCTCGATCCCGCAATTCCCGCGCAGTCGGCGTTCGCGTCGCTCGCGGAAATCCGTCAACATTTTCCCGCGCTTGCGCGTTCGCTGCGCGGAAATCCGGTCGCTTACTTCGACGGGCCCGGCGGGACGCAGGTGCCGCGTGCGGTGGTCGAGGCCATGAGTGATTACCTGCTGAATCACAATGCGAACACGCATTGGGCTTTTCCCACGAGCGAAGAAACGGACGCCATCGTGGCCGGCGCGCGCGAAACGCTCGCTGATTTTCTTTGCGCTAATCCAGAGGAAATCGTCTTCGGCGCCAACATGACCAGCCTGACGTTTCATCTCGCCCGCGCCCTCGGCCGCGGCTTTGCGCCGGGCGACGAAATCGTCGTGACCGAGCTCGACCATCACGCCAACGTCGCTCCGTGGCGCGCCCTCGCGCAGGAACGCGAACTTACGATTCGCGTCGCGCGCATGATTCCCGAAACCGGCCAGCTCGACTGGGATCATTTCGCGGAGCAACTCAACGATCGCACCAAGCTAGTCGCGCTTGGCGCCGCTTCCAACGCGCTCGGCACGGTCAATGATGTCCGCCGCGCCGCCGAGATGGCCCATCGCGTCGGCGCGAGAATTTTTGTCGACGCCGTCGCCTACGCGCCGCATGCGCTCATGGATGTGCACGCCTTCGATTGCGATTTCCTCAGTTGCTCTTCCTACAAATTCTACGGCCCGCATCTCGGCATTCTTTACGGCCGCGAGGATTTGCTGAGCACGATCGATTTTCCAAGACTCGAGCCTGCGCCTAACGAGTCGCCGGAGCGCGTCGAAACCGGCACACAAAACTTCGAAGGCATGGCCGGTGCGGCCGCCGCGGTGGATTTTCTCGCTTCGTTAGGCCGGGGAGAGCGTCGACGGGAACGCCTGCACGCTGCCTTCGAGGATCTGCATGCCCGGGAGAAAAACCTGGCGGCGCAGCTGTGGAACGGGCTCGCGGAAATCGATCGCGTCCGGCTTTACGGCCCACCCCCGGATCAAGCCCGCACCCCGACGGTAGCTTTCACCGTCCAAGGCCTGACCTCGGAAGTAGCCTCGCGGAGTTTGGCGGCGCGCGGGATCTTTGCTTCCAGTGGCGATTTTTACGCCACCACCGCGGTCGCGCGTCTTGGCCTAACGAATGGTGGCCTGGTCCGCGCGGGCTGCGCCTGTTACACCAGCGAGGAGGAAATTGGGCGACTCGTCGAGGAAACGCGCGCCCTCGCCGCCGCTGCCTAACGAGACTGCTCCCTGGGCCCGTCATCTTTCGTCGACAAGGGCGATGGTTGACCGCACTCACGGGACTTGCCATGCTCTCACACGCCAACATGCCTCTGCCAAAATCGTCCAACGTATTCGCGCCCGAAGGGGCTCTCGATCTCCACGTCGCGCCGGAAACACGCGCCACCCTCCGGGAGATGATTGAAAAAAAACCGAAACGCCTGGTGGTCGATCTCAGCCAGGTTCCTTACGTCGATAGCTCCGGCCTCGCGGTCCTGATCGGCGCGATGCAAAGCCTCGAGCTCGATGGCGGACTCTTCATGCTCGCGGGCGCGCAGGAAGCGGTGCAGGCAATTTTGGAAAGCGCGCGGCTCGACCAATATTTTCTTTTGTTCCCGACGGTGGACGCAGCGCTCGCCGCGCCCTGAGGCGCTCCGCGAGCCGGCGACACGCTTTCGATTTTTCGCCCACGCTCCACTTTTTTTCATGCGCATTCTTTCTGGCATTCAACCCAGCGGCGTCCTCCACATTGGAAATTATTTTGGAATGATGGGGCCAGCGATCGCCCTGCAAGCGGAGGGCGAAGCGTTCTATTTTATCGCCGATTATCATGCCCTAACGAGTCTGCAAAACCCCGCCGCCCTGCGCGAAAACGGCCGCCAGGTGGCGATCGATTTTCTCGCCTGCGGTTTGGATCCGGAGCGGGCCGCGCTCTTTCTGCAGTCCGACGTCCCGCAGGTGACGGAGCTGGCTTGGATTCTTTCGACGGTGACGCCGATGGGCCTGCTCGAGCGCGCCCATTCCTACAAAGATAAAATCGCGCGCGGCCTCTCCGCTTCCGCCGGTCTTTTCACCTACCCGGTGCTGATGGCGGCGGATATTTTAATCTACGACAGCGACCTCGTCCCGGTGGGCAAAGATCAAAAGCAGCACATCGAAGTGACCCGCGATATCGCGACCAAAATGAACGAAACCTTCGGGCAAATCTTCCAGCTCCCGGAGCCGCGAATTCAAGCGACCACTGAAACCATCCCCGGCATCGATGGCCAGAAAATGAGCAAGAGTTACGGCAACGCCCTCGACATTTTCGGGGAAGAAAAAGAAACCCGAAAACGCATCATGAGCATCGTGACCGATTCGACGCCGGTGGAAGCCGCGAAAGATCCGGCGAGCTCGACTATCTTCCAGCTCTACTCGTTCATGGCCGAGGAAAACGAGATCTTGGCGATGAAGGAAGCATTCGTTAGGGGCGGGACCGGTTACGGCGAATTCAAGAAACAACTGGCGACCAAATTATCCGATTACTTCGCGCCGATGCGCGCGCGCCGGGCGGAAATCATCGCGCGTCCGGATTACGTTGATGACGTTCTCGTCCGCGGCGCCGGGCGCGCCAACGCGATCGCTGATCAGGTGATGGGACGGGTGCGCGGCGCGGTCGGGTTGTAGCGCGCGCCTGCCACAGGCTACTCCGCTTTCGTCAACGAGATATCCGCCGGCGGCTTAAAGAGCGCGGCCTTGAACGGCAGATTGGTTTCATAGGACAGATATTTCACCGTCGAAGCCAGCCGCCCGAATTTCATTAGCCCCACCTGCAACGGCTTCCCGGTTTTCGGGTTTAGATAAAGAATGACCTCGTGGGGTCCGGTTTTAATCGAAAGCGCTTTGCACTTTTTGCCGTCGACCGTTTGCGGGTTGAGCGCGAGCGCTCGGTCTTTGCTAAAAAATTGCAGTTCGTTCCCGAATTGCAGATCCAAGAAATCCGGTTCCGGCTGGCCACTGCTCGACCAGAAGATTGGTGCGCTGGTGGTAAACTTCGGTCCGCCGTCGACGATGTGGCGGCCGGTTTTTTGAGTTAAATTAATCACCCAACTATCGGGCTCACTGGTGACAAGAAGAGTTTGATCGCCGCCTAACGAGTCCTGTTTTTCTTCCAGACGCGCGTACTTTTCGCCGCCGCGATAAATCGTTTTCGGATTGGCGGCGATCGGTTCGCCGGCCATGTTCGGCGTCACCACTTGCACGACAATTTTAGTCAACGACGGCTCGGTCGCACCCCGCGCGCTAAGTGCAAAAGCAACAAGACCAAGCGCGAGTGTGAGCAGTTTTACTTTCATGATTCGACTCTGGGATTGCCGGCACTGCGCGCTTCAGAGTTGCCCTTTAGCTCCGCGAAAATCAAGCGTCCCGCGGCGGCTTGATGAACAGTTGAAACCACGATCGTGGCCGTTTCGCCGAGGCGCGGGCGCGCGTGATTGACTACAATCATGGTCCCGTCCGGCAAATAACCGACCGCTTGGTGCGAGTCGCGTCCCTCCTTTACCAGATGCAATTCCAGCTCGTCGCCCGCCACCACTACTGGACGCAAAGCTCGCGCGAGATCGGCCAGATTTAACGCCGGCACCTGTTGCAAGCGCGCCACCTGGCAGAGGGCCATGTCGTTAGTCAGCAGGCGCGCTTGCAGCAATTTCGCCGTCCGCACCAGGCGCGCATCCGTCTCTAATTCGCCATCGCCGCTGCTGTCGTGAATCGTCAGGTTCACTTCGCGCGACGCCTGCAGTTGATTCAGAATCTCCAGGCCGCGTCGGCCGCGTTCGCGTTTCAAAGGATCGCGCGCATCGGCCAGCGTTTGCAGTTCATGTAAAACATAACGCGGCACAATCAGCGAGCGGCTCAAAAATCCGGTCGCGCAAAGATCGGCGATCCTTCCTGCAATGATCACGTTCGCTTCCACCACCAGCGTTTCGTGCTGAGTCGTTTCGCGCGCGAAACGCACGTACGGAATGATGAGCGAGAATTCGTCGCGGTTGCTCCGCATGGCCAGCATCATTCCGAGATATCCGAAGGTGCAATAAACAATCAGCCGCACCGCCCATTGCGTGGTCTCCGGTTGGTAGCGCAAAATTTGCGACGCGATCAAGAGATTCGCGAAGAAGAGCCCGAGCAATAATCCGAAGGTCGCTGAGGAGAATGCGCGGAGCGAAAAACCTTTGAGCAAGCGATCCGCGAGCACGATCAACAATCCGAAAACAATTCCAACGACCACTCCGGGAAGGGCGCGTTCTTGCAAAGCCACGCCGACCAGCCCGCCGATGGTCGCGCAAAACGTGACGAACAAAATCCGCAGAAGATTGAGCGTCAGCGCTGGCGTCATCGTCGTTCTCTCCTAGGCGCACGCTCCCGTTCCTGCGATGCGCGCACTTCTTCCTTGCGCGCGCTGTCACGGTAGAAGAGCACGCCATGCGCGCGCATATTGCTGATCAAGGCTTGCATGTCCTTGGCCAAGGTCTCGTTAGTCAAGAGGGTTGCCAACAAGCCATTGCCGTTTTTTGCTTCGCTAATCAGCGTGGTCGCCGCACCGATCGTTTTGCGGGCATCAGCGATCGCGACCTGCACGTCATCCGCCGCTTTCTTCGCCGAATCCATCGCTGCGCCGGCTTTCTCCATCACGCCGTCGATTTTTTTCGAAGACTCCGCGAGCGTGCCGGTGGTTTGATTCAAGCGGTCGATGCTCGACTTCAAATTTTCCATGTTCGCGGGCGAGAGCGCCTGCTCGTTCAAGCGCGTGAAAGTGCCGTTGATGTTTTTCACGGTATCCCGCAAATCCTTCACCAGCGCTCCGCCTTCGCGCGTGAGATCGTCCATCCCGGTTTCGCGAGTGCCCGCAATGGTCGCGTTCGCGCGCAAAAACGCGGTGGGTTTTCCCGGCGGCATGCGCACATCGACGAAGCGATCGCCGAGCAATCCCGAGCTCCCGACGAGAAATGTGCTCCCGACCGGGATCTTGACGAAATCAAAAATACGCAGCGGCACGAGGACGCCGTCACTGCCCGGATTGAGGCGCGGCCCGCCGGAGACGCGGCCGATTTTCGCCCCTGCGAGCAAAACATCCGAGCCCTTGAGCAAGCCGCTCGCGTTCGGGAATTGCACGGTCAGGTTGTAATAGGTTTTGAAGCCTTCATTGACGCGGCCGAACTGCACCACCAACGCCGCCAGCACCGCCAGGCCGATAAAGACAAAGAGTCCTACCCGAAATTCTAAACCCTTTCCGCGTTCGTTCATGATTCGTTAGGCGAAGAGACCGTGCAATTTTGTTCGCCTGCGGAAGTTAACATGCCTTCGCCGGACGTCAGCCAATCACTCCGCCCGCCCGAGCAGAAAATCCTGGATCAAGGGTTCCTCGGAGCGCTCCAACTCCGCGCTCGTGCCATAAAAATAAATCCGACCCTCGTGCAAATAAGCGATGTGATCGGCGATGTGAAACGCGCTCTTCATGTCGTGCGTGACCACGATGCTGGTGACGTGAAAGCGTTCCTGCAGCCGGCGAATTAATTTGTTGATGCTGTCGGAAACGACCGGGTCCAGGCCGGCGGTCGGTTCATCATAAAGCACGCAATGTGGCCGGCGAATGATCGAGCGCGCCAGGCCCACGCGTTTCTTCATTCCGCCGCTCAGGTTGACCGGCATCTTGTCCTGTTGCCCCTCGAGCTCGATCACTTCGAGGATTTCATTCACTTTTTCCCGGATGACGTTTTCATCGCGCTCCCCCGCTTCGCGCAACGGGAAGGCGATGTTTTCCTGCACCGTCATCGAGTCGAAGAGCGCACCGCCCTGGAACAAGATGCCTACCGTCCGGCGGATGGGCGCGAGCTGGCGTTCGTCCAAGCCGATGATGTTTTGTCCTTCGATCCAAATCTCGCCCGAGTCGGGCCGCATCAGCCCGATGAGATGTTTCAGGAGCACGCTCTTGCCGCCGCCGCTCCGCCCGATGATGACCAGGGTTTCGCCCTTGGCGACATCGAGATCGATCCCGCGCAGGACTTCCTGTTCGCCGAGATTTTTGACTAACGAACGCACCGCGATCATGGCGTGATCGTGGGCGGGATTTTGTTCGTCAGGCTCCGTCATCATCATCCGCTTCTACTTGTAACCGGCCGGGAAAAAAATGTTCAGAAGCATGGTCATGAAGAAATTAAAAATCAGGATCGCGAGCGAGGCGTCGACGACCGCTTCGGTGGTGGCCTTCCCCACCCCGACCGCACCTTCACGTGTCGTTAGGCCCTTGTGGCAACTGATAAAAACAATCAGGAGGGCGAAGCAAAACGCTTTCGCCAAGGCCATGACGATGTCGCGCATCTGCGTCCAGCGAACCATATTCGCAATGTAGTAGGTGCCGTTCACTTCCAGCAAACCGATGGCTACGAAATAGCCCGCCGCGATTCCGACGCCGACGCATTCCGCCACCAGCAACGGCATCGAAACCATCATCGCCAGCACCCGCGGCACGACCAGGTAATCGATCGGATGCACCGCCAGGGCGCGGAGCGCGTCGATCTGTTCGGTAACTTTCATGGTTCCAATTTCCGCCGAGATCGACGCCCCCACCCGACCGGTAACCATCAAGGCGGTCAGCACCGGCCCGAGTTCGCGGCAGATCGAAACCGAAACGACCGCGCCCACGGCCGAGCCCATCCCAAGTTTGTTGAATTGAAAATAAGTCTGCGCGGCGAAAACCGCCCCGGTAAACGCGCCGGTAATGACCACGACCGACTGCGAGCGCAGACCCATCTCCACGATTTGGTGGAGGAAAATGCGCCAGCGGATTTTTTGCCTAACGATTGAAGCAAAGGTCTCCGCCGCGAGAACGACGATTTCGCCGATGTAGATGAAAAACGCGATCACCCGCGCGCCGACGGCACTGATCAGTCGGGCCATGTCGTTCCGGAGGTACGCTGCCGCGGCGGCTGAAAGCGCGCGCTAGACGCTGAGCAATTGCGTTTTGGTTTTCGGACGGAGCTCGCTCGGAATCGCGCCGACAAAGCGCGGCTCAAGGCCGAGCTTGCGAAAGGTCGCGCGCAAATCACGCACGGTCACGGTGGGTCCTTCGAGTTCGAGATAAATCAAATCGTGGTTGCGATCGACTTTATAGCGCAACCCAGGAACGGTCTCCAACTCGTGATCCAGTTCGAGAATCTTGTGCACGTCGCGCACTCCGGCCGCGTAAACTTCCAGTTCGAGCATGTTCGCGAAACTTAGAAGCAAGTCTCGGCGATGCCAAACGAGTTTGTCGAGCGCGCGCCCTCACCCGAGCCCGCGTCCCCTTGCACAGCCCGCGGGCCTGCGATAAGAAGCAGCTTGTTCGTCTTATGAAAACCGCGCGCCACTTTTTCTTTTCGCTCTCACTCCTGAGCGCGGTGATTTTTTTGGGCGGTTGCGAAACCGCCGGCGTCTCCCAGGGAATTCAACAGGCGCGAGCGCAGACGGCCGCGCGCATTCAGAGTGAACCGCCGGGCGATTACTTCATCGGCCGGCGTTACTACAAACAATACTTCAAGTTTTGGGGTTACGTCCGTCGCCCCGGCCAGCCCTGGAGCACCGCGCAGCTGGTGATGTTGAATGAAAAACAGAAACTGGCCCCGGACCGCGCGGCCAACGCTTTCGGCAGCGATAACAATTACGAATACAAACTCTACGGCGATTTCAGCGGCGACAAGGTTTACGAACCGGCGAGCAACGGGATTTATCCGGAGTTTGTCCTGAAGAATTACGAAATGCTGTCGACCAATCCGCCGCCGATTTTCAAAAGCCAGCTCAACGGCCGCGCGCAGGCGGCCACCAGCTCCCTGACGATTGAGCGGCCCGAATAAGCCGGCCAGGCTAGCTCTTCCGCGCGACCCGCTCGCGACTGAATTTCTGCGGTATTTGGAGGTCGAGCGCAACGCTTCCCCGCGGACCATCAAAGCCTACGCGCAGGCCCTCTCCGCCTACCGCGCGGAGATGAAATCGCGCAGTTGGAAACAGGCAAGCGCAGACGATTTTCGCGATTATCTCTTCGCGGTGATGAAGCGAAAACAGGCGCGATCCTATGTCCGACTGCAGTTTTCGGCTTTTCGCACTTTCTTTCGCTGGCTAGTGGAACGGAAAAATTTCACACGCGATCCGGTGCGCGAATTGCAACTGCCGAAGATGGAGAAGCGGTTGCCGCTCGTGCTCACGCGCTCGCAGATTGAGGACTTGTTAGGCGCGCCGCTGCGTGTTCCGAAAGAAAAAGCGGCACCGAAATGGATGCCGCTGCGAGACGTCGCGATCATGGAAATGTTTTACAGCAGCGGTTTGCGCCTCGCAGAATTGACCGCGCTCGATGTCATCGATCTCGACGTTTACACCGAATCAGTCCGCGTCTTCGGCAAGGGCCGGAAGGAACGGGTCTGCCCGGTGGGCGCGCCCGCGCTCGAGGCGGTCTCGCGTTATCGGGCCGCCGCCAACGTGCAACGCGGCCCGCTCTTCATTAACAAAACGCGCCGCCGGATTTCGCCGCGTTCCGTCTGGCTCATCCTCAAACGTTACCTGCGGCATACCTCGATTCCGATTTCGCTCAGCCCACACAAACTGCGGCACAGCTTCGCGACGCACATGCTCGATAGCGGCGCGGATCTGCGCAGTGTCCAGGCTCTGTTAGGCCACGCCAGTCTTTCGACCACGCAGATTTACACCCACGTGACGGTGGAACGCCTGAAGCGTGCGTATAACGAGGCGCATCCGCGCGCCTAACGAGTGCTTAGCTGGCGCTCGCGGTCTCGCTGCCTTGCGGCTCGGCCACGTTGAAGGTCAGCTTTCCGTCGACCGCACTGACGTGGACGACGTCGCCCGCCTTGACGTTTCCGCGGAGCAATTCCTCCGCAAACGGATCCTCGAGATAACGCTCGACCGCGCGACGCATCGGACGCGCGCCGTATTGCGGGTCGTAACCTTTCTCGATCAGGAGCTCCTTCGCTGATTGCTCGAGGTCGATTTGCACTTCCTTCGCCTTGATCCGGACGAGGACCTTGGCCACTTCGAGTTCGACGATCTGGAGCAGGTCGTTTTTGTCGAGCTGATGGAAAACGATGATGTCGTCGAGCCGGTTGATGAACTCCGGCTTGAAGGCTTTCTTCGCTTCTTCGAGCAAGCGATCGCGCATCGTTTCGAACTCGTGTTCGCCCAGCGGCTTGGTCGCGCCGAAACCCATCGTGATTTGCTTGCGCAGAATATCGGCACCCACGTTCGAGGTCATGATGATGATGGTGTTCCGGAAATCGATCTTCCGGCCTAACGAGTCCGTGATTTTGCCTTCCTCCAGAATTTGCAGGAGCAAATGCATCACGTCCGGGTGCGCCTTTTCGATTTCGTCGAAGAGGACGACCGAGTAAGGGCGACGCCGGACTGCTTCGGAAAGCTGGCCGCCCTCCTCGTAACCGACATAACCCGGAGGCGAGCCGATCAAGCGCGAGGCGGTGAACTTCTCCATGTACTCCGACATGTCGATTTGGATAAGGGCGTCGCGATCGCCGAACATGAATTCGGCCAGCGTCTGCGCGAGAAAAGTCTTACCGACACCAGTCGGTCCGAGGAAGATGAACGAGCCGATCGGGCGCCGCGGATCCTTCAAGTCCGCGCGGCTGCGGCGGAGCGCTTTCGAGATTGCGATGACCGCTTCGTCCTGACCGATGACCTTGCCCCGGAGTTCGCTTTCCATCGCCAGGAGCTTGGTGGTTTCCTTCTGCTCCATCTTCTGCAGCGGAACACCGGTCATCTTCGAGATGATGTTCATCATGTCGTCCGCGGTCACGAGGACTTCCTTCTCCTCGCGCTCTTCGCGCCAGCGCGCGAGAATGCCTTCGAGCTTGTCTTTGGTCTGCTTCTCCTTGTCGCGGAGCGCAGCGGCTTTTTCGAAATCCTGCGCCTTGATCGCGGCTTCTTTCTCAACCCGGATCTCTTCGATTTCTTTCTCGAGGTCCTTCAGGTCAGGCGGACGAGTCATGGAATTAATCCGCGCCCGCGAACCAGCTTCGTCCATGACATCGATCGCTTTGTCCGGCAAAAACCGGCCGGTGATGTAGCGCTCGGAAAGTTTTACCGCGAGCTCGAGCGATTCGTCGGTCAGCTTCGCTTTGTGATGCGCTTCGTATTTGGGGCGCAGTCCTTTGAGAATCAGGATCGCTTCGTCAACTGTCGGCGCTTCCACTTTCACGGTTTGGAAACGGCGTTCAAGCGCAGCGTCCTTTTCGATGTATTTGCGATACTCGTTCAAGGTCGTCGCACCGACGCATTGTAATTCGCCTCGGCTGAGCGCCGGCTTGATGATGTTGCTCGCGTCCATCGCGCCTTCGGCCGAACCAGCCCCGACGATGGTGTGCAGCTCATCGATGAAAAGGATGACGTTCTTCGAGCGCCGAATCTCGTCCATGACCGCTTTGATTCGTTCTTCGAACTGGCCGCGATATTTCGTTCCTGCGACCATGAGCGCGAGATCGAGTGTGATCACTTTTTTGTCGCGCAAAAGCTCCGGCACATTGCCGTTCGCAATTTCCTGCGCCAAACCTTCCGCGATCGCGGTTTTGCCAACCCCGGCTTCGCCTAACAACACCGGGTTGTTCTTCGTCCGCCGGCAGAGAACCTGAATGACGCGTTCGATTTCGTTCACGCGCCCGATCACCGGATCGAGCTCGTTCTTCTTCGCCAGCTCCGTGAGATCGCGGCCAAACGCTCGCAGTGCGGGCGTCTTCACGTCTTTCTTGCCGGAACCAGTTTGCTCACCGCCTTCGATCTCGCTTTCCGGCGGAGTGAAATTCGGATCGAGCTCCTTCAGGATCTCATTCCGCGTGCGCTCGATATCGACTTCGAGACTTTTCAAAACGCGTGCGGCCACGCCTTCACCTTCGCGGAGAAGGCCCAACAAGATGTGCTCGGTGCCGACGTAGGAATGATTCAGCGCCTTTGCTTCCTTGCCCGCAAGCGCGAGCACTTTTTTCACTCGCGGAGTGTAGGGAATGTTCCCGACCATTTTCGTTTCCGGACCGGAGCCGACCTGTTTCTCGACTTCCATCCGCACGGTCTCGAGGTCCATTCCCATCTTCTGCAGAACGTTCACGGCCACGCCCTGCCCCAGCTTGATCAGGCCTAACAAGAGGTGCTCGGTCCCGACGTAATTGTGATTGAAGCGATCCGCTTCTTTCCGAGCGAGCGCCAAAACTTGTTGGGCTCGCGGTGTAAAATTATTCATTAGTTGGTGGCTCGGAAGTCGCAGCGTTCCCTGACTCCCGCGCCACTTTACTAATATCAGGCTTGGGGAAGACCCGCAAACGGTCGCGAATAATTTGGGCGCGCATCTCGTCGCGTTCTTCGGCGTTTAGTTTCTGCTGCGAACTCTTTTGCAAATGCGCCGGCTGGGTATCGATGAACAATTCATCGATCGGCAAACGACGATCTTCGGGAAAGGCGCCGAGATCGACGCCCAGCTTGATGATCGAAAGAAGATTGAGCGCTTCCTTCGAAGTCATGGCGTGCGCGAAAGTAAGGACTCCGTAGGCGCGCCCAATCTGATCCCAGAGGGTGTTCGATTTTTTCTGGATCAAAACCTGCCGCGCGTCGTGTTCCTTTTCGATGATCGTCTCGATGACTTTGCTCAGGCGATTGATGATCTCTCCTTCTTTTTCGCCGAGCGTGGTTTGATTGGAAATTTGGAAAAGATTCCCCATCGCTTCGGTGCCTTCGCCGTAAAGTCCGCGAACGGCGAGTCCGATTTTGTTCACCGCTTGGATCACCTGATTGATCATCTCGCTCAGGACGAGGCCAGGTAGATGCAACATGGCGGAAGCTCGCATCCCCGTCCCGACATTCGTCGGGCACGCGGTCAGGTATCCGAGCTTTGGATCGTAGGCGAAATCGAGTTTGCCTTCGAGCGCGCTGTCCACTTTGTCCACCAGCTTGAACGCGTTCTTGAGCTGCAACCCGGAGCGAATCGATTGCATTCGGAGGTGATCCTCTTCGTTTACCATGATGCTGAGCGTCTGCCGGCGATTCATGATCACTGCGCTGCCGACGCTCTTGGCCGCGTGTTCGCGACTAATCAGATGACGCTCGACCAGCACCTGCTTTTCGAGCGCGGAGAGGTCCTGGAGCATTTCCGAAAATGAATCCTGCATCTCGGGAAGTTCTTCGACGTGCGGTTTGATCAACTCCAGAATCTGCGAGCGCTCCGCCTTCTTCGCCCAACCGGGAAACGGACGCTGACGAAGATTGCGCGCCAGGCGCACACGGCTGCTGACGACGATCTGATGATGCGGTCCTTCGCCGCGCAGCCATTCGCCGCCGCTGGTCATGAGATTGGAAAATTTCACTTAGCAGTCAGCTCCGTTTCGAGCTGTTTGATCTGATCGCGCAAGGACGCCGCGTTCTCGTAATTTTCTTCCGCGACCGCTTTCTGCAAATTGTCGGTCAACATCCGCATGCGATCGCTCAACTCGATCTCGCGATAAGCGCGCTGCGGAAGTTTGCCGATATGCTCGGTGCCCTTGTGCATCGCTTTGAGCAAACTCCCGAGACCTTCCGAGAACGTGACGTAGCACGCGCTGCAACCGAGGCGACCAGTCTTTTTAAAGTCCGCTTGAGTGAAACCGCAGACCGGGCATTTCTGCGTCGGCGCGCCTTTTTCAATTTCCTCCGCGGCGCCGATGCCGAGGAGCAAATCGGCCAGGGCAAAACCGGTCGGATCCTGCACCCCTTTCTCCTTCGAGCAAGCGTCGCAGAGATTCACTTTCTGCATCTTGCCTTCCAGAATCTGGGTCAGGAAAACCGTCGCATCATTACATTTGCAAACGTCGCACAACATCTCTGTGAAATTAGACCTTAGAACGGGGAAAACATTCAACCCCGACGTGGTTAAGCATCATCTGCGCCGATCGCGCCTCAAGATAATCTACGCGTAGATCGCCGTGCCGGTTTCACGAGTCAGCTTGCGAAAGCCGGCGATGATCTCGGTGGTGATCGGCCCCGGTTTTCCGCTGCCAATTACGCGCCCATCGGCCTTGATCACCGGGATCACCTCCGCCGCCGTGCCGGTAAGGAAACATTCATCGGCGACGAAGACGTCGTGCCGCGTGATATCGGTTTCCTTGACCTCCATCCCGAGGGTCTCCGCGACCTCGAATGCGACCGAACGGGTGATCCCGCGCAACGCGCCCGCGGCGATCGGCGGCGTGAAAATCTTGCCCTTCTTGATCACGAAAACATTGTCCGCCGTGCATTCAGCGACGTTGCCGGCTTCATTCAACATTAACGCTTCGTCGGCGCCGGCGAGGTTCGCTTCGATCCGCGCCATCACGTTGTTCAAATAATTCAGCGACTTCACCGCCGGATTCAGCTGCGCCGGCCCGGTCCGCCGCGTTGCACAGGTCACGACCGTCAGCCCGTTTCGATAAGCCTCCGGCGAATAGAGCGCGATCGTGGTCGCGATAATGATCACGCTCGGTTTCTTACATTGCGCCGGATTCAAACCGAGATTGCCCACGCCGCGAGTGACGATCTGGCGGATGTAACCGTCGCGCAGATCGTTCTTCCGCACCGTCTCCAGCAAAGCCTCGTTCATCGCTTCCTTGCTCATCGGAATCTCGAGACAAATCGAGCGCGCCGAATCCCAGAGGCGATCAGTGTGTTCTTCGAGGCGAAAGATGCGCCCGTTATAGAAACGAATGCCTTCGAAAATTCCGTCCCCGTAAAGCAAGCCGTGATCGAAGACGGAAACCTTCGCTTCCGCTTCAGGGACAAATTTCCCATCGAGAAAAATGGTCAGCGCTTTCGGAGCGCTCGCGCGGCTAGTCTCATCCGCGGGCTTCACCGCCGCGTTCTGGGTCGCGGACTTTGGCTCGTCCAAGACCATCGTATCGCTCTCAGTAGTTTTCATAGGCACGCAAAAACGTTCACCGTCCGGGAGCCAATTCAAGCAGCAAATGAGATGGCGCGCGCGCAGACGCGTCTCGGCACAACCAAACGCGCCACTTCCCCCGTCATTGTCATCCTGAGCCGCGAAGACGGCGAAGGACCTCGCACAGGGTGTCGGCGTTATCTCCGGCTGCGCGCAAGCCAAGCACCCTGTGCGTGGTCCTTCGGCGCTCTCCGCCAGCCTCAGGATGACCGCGCGAAAACGTGAGCGACGCGGCGCACTTTCACGCGAGTAAACCATCCACGATCCGCAACTCACGATCTCCGCGCGCCGCCAGTCGACTATCGTGCGTCACCACCAGGAGCGTTTTCTGCCGATCCCGCGCCAAACCTAACAAGAGATCGATGATCGTGTCGCCGGTTCTCGAGTCGAGATTGCCAGTGGGTTCGTCGGCAAAAATGATGTCCGGATCATTCGTGAGGGCACGAGCGATCGCGACTCGCTGCTGTTCGCCGCCAGAAAGTTCCGCCGGCAAATGATGCATCCGCTCAGCCAGCCCGACATCGCGCAGGCTCGCTTCCGCTACGCCGGCGTTCGCCCGACCGCCGATCATTCCCGGCAGAGTGACATTTTCCAGCGCGGTCAATTCCGGGAGCAAAAAATATCCCTGAAAAACAAAGCCCATCTTCTCGTTTCGTAGTTTCGATTGCGAAGCCACCCTGCCCTCGTAAAGCCGGCGCCCTTCGAACTCGACCGTCCCCGATTCCGGCCGCTCCAAACCGGCAAGGGTGTAAAGCAAAGTCGTCTTGCCCGCACCCGACGCGCCGCAGAGAAAAACCGCCTCGCCTTGTTCGATCGCGAGCGAAATCCCGCGCAATACTTCGATCCGTCGCGGTCCGATTTTGAACGAGCGCCGCAAATCGTGCGCGACCAGCTGAGAAGTATTCATCATGGGTCAGACAGCGGCGGCTCGCAGTCGTCCAAGAATTTTCTCGTGGATGCCGTCGAAGCCGCCGTTGCTGAAGACGGTCACGATGTCGTCAGGCTGAAGAAGCGGCAGAAGGCGATCGACGATGTGCGCGGCATCCGGCTCGTAAAAGGCCGGCCGGCCGGAGTCGGCAATTGCCTTCACGACCGCCTCCGGATTCAGGCGTTCGTCCTGCGCGATCTGTTCCAACTTCGCCACCTGCGCGATGAAAACGCCATCGGCCAATTGCAAGGCTGCTGGCAGTTCCTGCTGAAAGATCGCGCGGCGGGTGGTGTTCGAGCGCGGCTCGAATATCGCCCAAAGCCGATGACCCGGATAACGATGGCGGAGCGCGGTCAGCGTTTGCGCGATCGCCGTCGGGTGATGACCGAAGTCGTCGATCACTTTCACTCCGCCGGCTTCACCACGCACTTCCTGCCGGCGCGCGATCCCTTCAAAACTCGTCAGGGCCCCGCGAATTTTTTCCGGCGACGCGCCATAAAAGCCTGCCGCGGTGATCGCCATCGCGGCGTTACGAACATTGAATTCGCCAATCAGCGGCAGCTCGAAGGTTTCCTCGCCTAACGAGAAGTGCGAACCCTCCGCAGAATAACTGACCTCGCGGATTTGTTGCGCGCAGTTCTCGGAAAATCCGATGGTCACGATCGGCGCCAGCGCTTCCTTCGCGACCTCCACGCAGTTCGCGTCGTCGCCGTTCAAAAGCACCATCCCGTTTTGCGGCACGATCCGCAGGAGGTGCTGGAAGCTGCGTTTGATCTGCTCGAGGTCGTCGAAAATATCCGCGTGATCGAACTCGATGTTGTTCACGATCACCAACTCCGGGAGGTAATGGACGAACTTCGATCGCTTATCGAAAAAAGCGGTGTCGTACTCATCGCCTTCGATCACGAAATGCTTTGAATCATTGAAGAGTGCGCCTTGTCCGAGATTCTTCGGGATCCCGCCAATCATGTAGCTCGGATCGAAGCCGGACACCTTCATCATCCAGGTCAGCAACGCGGTCGTGGTCGTCTTTCCGTGCGTCCCGGTCACGACCAGGTTGTGGCGTCCGCGGAGGAATTCGTTCCGCAAAACCTCCGGGAGCGAGACGTAATAACGCTTCTCGTTCAAAACTGCTTCCACCTCGGGGTTGCCGCGCTTCATCGCATTGCCAACGACGATCACCGACTCGTTAGGAGGCAGATTCTCCGCCCTGAATCTCGAGTTCAATCTGACCCCGCAGCTCTCCAGAAAAGTGGACATCGGCGGGTAAACATTTTCATCCGAGCCGGTGACAGTGAATCCGCGCTCGCGCAAGGCGGCCGCGACCGAGCCCATCGCCGTCCCGCAGATGCCGAGGAAATGAAAACTGCGCGGCCGGCTTTGCACGGCGCATTCTTTAAGCGCGAACCCGGACTTTGGCTACGGGCAAAAGCGCCGCCACCCTACTTCTTTTTGAAGACTTCGACCGCATTCCAGGCTTCGTCCGGCGGATGTTCCTCGTAGCCGAGGGAGCTATCGAGATACATTTTCGCGAGGTAATCGTCCGGATAAAATTCCAGAAAGCGCGCGAACAATATTTTCGCCGCGGTGAACTCGCGCGCACGAAATTTCTCGATCGCTTCTTCGTACGATTCCAGCCACTTGAGTAACTCAACGTCGCCGGGTTCATCTTTCGCGCCGATCAAAGTGTAGACCGCCACCGGTACGGTTTTCCCTTTGACCTGCACCCGCGCGACGCTGCGCAGATGGAATTCATCGCGGATCAAGGCCGCGGCGGTTTCCCCGACTAACAAGTCCACGCCGTAGGTTCGCGTGAGCGCTTCCAGGCGCGAGGCGAGATTGACCGCATCGCCGATGACGGTCAAATCCGCGCGGTCGCCGGAGCCGATGTTGCCCGCGATCGCCTCGCCGTGGTTTATCCCGACGCCCATCCCGAGCGTCATCCGGCTTTCTTTTTTCCAGCCGTCGTTCAATTCCTTCAAGGCCCGCCGCATCCCGAGCGCGGCCCGCGCGCACTCCTTCGCGTCCGCCACCGGGCCGTTGCTTTGCACATTTCCCCAGACGGCCATGATTGCGTCGCCAATGAATTTATCGAGGGTGCCGTCGTTTTCGAAGACCACCTTGACCATCCGGCTGAGATACTCGTTCAGTTGCCTAACGAGTTCTTCGGGATCGGCCCGCTCGCTCAAAGTGGTGAAGCCGATCAAATCCGAGAAGAGCACCGTCACCGGGACGCGCGCGCCCTTCATCGTGCTGTAAAAGCTGGCCGGATTTTCCATGATATCCTTGACCAGATTCTTCGAGACATAACGCTCGAGCGTCCGCCGGGTGCGGAGTTTCTCCATCCGCTCGAGCACGTAATCGAAGCTGAGGGAGAACAATCCGGAGACGAGGAACGTCGCGAGTACCGGGATGACGAGAATGAAGAGGCCGCTGCGATCGTAGAAGAGGCGCGAGGCGAGCAGATAGCCGCCGGCGATCGCGCTCAACAGGATGATGCAGATTAAAGGCCGTCGCAGAAAACCGGTGAGAAGAAAAGCCAGCAGCCCAGCGAGGACGACCAATGCGAAATTTGTGGAGCGCGAGGTCTCCTGGAGAAATTCGTGGTCGAGCGCAGCCGCGATCGCGTGCAGATGCAGCACTGGTCCGGCGAGCGAGGAGCTCATCGGCGTGGTGACGACGTCATGTTGGATTTGCGCCGAGACGCCGACAATCACGACTTTGCCTTTGAAGAAGGCGCCGTTAGCAAAATTCGCTTTCCACAATTTCGGATCGAACACTTCGTAGAGCGATTTCGGCGGATAAGCGTTGGCCTCGCCGAAACGCAGGCGATGGAACTGGAGGTCACGCGGGACGGCTTCCGGATGGCCCATCTGCTCGAGCGCGCGTGCGCTCAGCGATTCAAAAATTTCTTGACTGGGATGCGGCGGAAGATCGGCCAGTTGCCGATCGGACAAGGTGTAGCGCGCGCCGCGCACTTTTCCATCGATCGGATCCGGAAAGTAGATCACGTAGCCAACGCGCGGGTCTTTCAATTGCGGCGGCGGGATCAGGTCTTCGTTCGGTAGGACCGCTTGCCGATTTTTTCCGAACTCAAAATCTGCTCCCAGGACGACGCGCTCGCGGTAACGATCGAGCGCCGCGCGGAAAGCGGGATCGCCGTCATTCGTCGGACTGAAAACGATATCGAAAATCACCGTGCGCGCGCCGGCTTGGAAAAGACGATCGAGAAAAATTGCCCAGACTTCGCGCGACCACGGAAAGGAGCGTTCGGTCATTAACTGGAACGCACGGTTGTCGGCCAGCTCTTCGGGAAGGAGCGGCGGCATGACCAACGAGGCCTGATCGATCCCAACAAAAACCAACTCCGGATGCGGCGCGGTCTTGCGACCTTCGCGCTGCATCACATCCTGGAAGCGCTGCTCACCGGACCAGACGTTGGAAAGAAACGGAATGCTCGGCAGAAAATGCCCGAGCAAAACGACCGTCGTGCAAAACGCGCAAATTGCGGCAATGACCAGAAGACGATAGCGATTGAGCCACGGCATTGATGCGAAGTTATAGAAACGTCGCCGCAGCGGCCAATGCGAAATCTTGCGCGGGCAAGCGCTGGAAAGCGGTTGCCAATTCGAGCGAGCTGGCTAGTTTCCTCCCCCCGGCGCACGAGCGTCGGGATGGTTTGCCCACCTGGCCGGCTCGCTCTTTGAGCAATTAGTCCAGCCACCTCAGCGAGTGAGGTCGGGACGACCATCTATATAATAGAACAGCTCGCTGAAAGAGGAGCCCGGAGCGATTCGGGTCTAACAAAATGCCAAGAGCCACTAACGCGCCCGCCAGCCGGGAGCGACGCAAACGCGTTCTCGATAAAGCCAAGGGTTACCGCGGCCGCCGTTCGAAACTTTTCCGTTACGCGAAGGACGCGACCATGAAGGGCCAGTATTGGTCCTATCGCGATCGTAAAACGCGCAAACGCACTTTCCGCTATCTCTGGATCCAGCGCCTGAACGCCGCGGTCCGCGCCCAAGGAATGACCTATAGCCGTTTCGCGGAAGGACTGAAGGCGGCCAACATCGGGCTCGACCGCAAGATTCTTTCCGATCTCGCGATCACCGACGAAGTCGCTTTCGCCGGAATCCTCGCGCAGGTGAAAACTGCGCTCGAGAACAAAGCGAAGTCGAAAAAGAAAGCGGCGTAATCCTTCGCCCGATCGTGGCCGCGTGGGGCGGCCCGTTCGTTTTCGAATGAGTCATCCGCTGGAAGAATTACGCGACGCCGCGCTGCGCGAGATTACCGCTGCGCCTAACGAGCAGTCGCTGGAAGCGTTGCGCGTCCAATATCTCGGACGCAGCGGCAGCATTTCCGCTTGGAGCGAACAGATGAAATCACTCGCACAAGAGGAGCGACCGCTCGTTGGCAAATTGCTCAACCACGCGCGCACCGCCGTGACCGCGGAACTGGCGCAGGTGGGCGAACGATTGCGCGCGGAATCGGAAGCGCGCTCGTTAGCCGACATCGATATTTCGCTCCCGGGCACACCGGCGGAAATCGGCGCGCTTCATCCCCTCACCCAGATGCTCGACCGCGCGATCGCGATTTTTCGGCGGATGGGTTTCGCCCTCGCCGAAGGTCCGGACGTGGAGACGGAATGGTATTGCTTCGATGCGCTCAACACCGCGCCCGATCATCCGGCGCGCAATGAGCAGGACACGTTTTATTTGCCCGACGGCCGGCTGCTCCGCACTC
>JBPCJC010000007.1:0-6989 GCA_051005695.1 Chthoniobacterales bacterium
GGGCCGCCGCCGTCGGGATCTTCGCAATCGTCGCGCTCGTCTGCGATTTAATCCCGAAACGCCTCGCGCTTTCCGCGCCGTATCGTTTGTCGGCGGTCGGGGTTTTCACTTTGCGCGCGATCATGCCGTGGCTCGATCGCGTCGGCACCGTGCTCGAAAAAATCAGCGAAGCGACGGTCAACCGGATCACGCCGGCGCCGCCGACCAACCGGCGCGGAATCACCGACGAGGAACTCGAGACGCTCGTGGAAATGGGCGAAGAGCAGGGCACGCTGCACGAAGCCGAGGGCGAGATGATCCAGGAAATCATCAAGCTCGGCGACAAGACGGCGAAGGATTGCATGACCCCGCGGGTCGATACTTTCGCGCTCCCCGATGACCTGACGAATGAGGAAGCGATCGCGCGTTTGCGTGAGAAACGCCATCGCCGCGTGCCGGTGTATGCGGACACGCCCGACCAGATTGTCGGGATCATCGACGTGCGCACTTTTCTGCTCAATCCGGCCGAGCATTACACCGAGAACCTGGTCCTGCCGTCGTTCGTGCCCGAGACCATGCCGGCGCAAAATCTTCTGCGCGCATTTCTCTCCCGCGCCCAAGGATTGGCGGTGGTGGTCGATGAATTCGGCGGCACCGAAGGCATCATCACGCTCGCGGATATCATCGAGGAAATCATCAGCGACGCCGCGCCCCTCGGGCAGGCCGATCTTTATATCGAGCCGCTGGAAGACGGGCAATTTCTGGTCAGCGGCAATGCCCGACTGGACGATCTCGCGGAGCACCTCGGCTTCGAATTTGATGCGGAGGGCATCGACACCATTGGCGGTTTTGTTTTTAACCGGCTCGGTTATCTCCCGCCCTCCGGGACGCAGGTGGAAATCCCGCGGCTCGCGATCACCGTGCGCCGGACCGCGCGCAAGCGGATCGAGGAAATGCTCCTGCAAAAAACCACTTGCCTAACGAATGATCTCGACGGCGCGCAGGGGAACGGGGTGGAGGCTCAATCATGATCTGGCTGGCGATCGCGGCGCTCTGCGGCGTTTCGTTTTTGTTCGCCGGAATCGAGGCCGGAATCCTCTCGGTCGATCCGGTGCAACTGCGCCAAAACGTGAAACAGCGGGTGCGCGGCGCGCGGCGTTTGACCCGACTGCTCGAGCATCCGGGGCGCGTGCTCGTGACCGTGCTCATCATCACCAACGTGGCCGATATCTTCGCGCTCCTGCTGGCCACGCGCGAGCTCGTCGGTCTGTTCGGCCGGCTGGGTTACGTGGTCGTGCTGGTCGCGGCCGCGCCGATTTATCTTTTCGTGCTCGGGGTTTTGCCGAAATCACTCTTCCGGCGTTTCCCATTTCGCGCGCTCGCGGCGCTCGCCGGAATCCTGGAGACGGCGTCGTTCGTCCTCTGGCCGTTGATCGAGGTCGGCGAACGCATCGGCAAAGTTTTCCTGCCGCGACGCGGATCGGATCGCGCGCGGCTGTTTGCGGCGCGCGAGGAATTGAAACAGGTGGCGGTGCAAAGCGAACGCGAAGGTTCCTTGACCGCGACCGAGCGGGCGATGATTCACAACGTGGTCGATTTTCGCAACGTCCGCGCGGGCGACGTGATGATGCCGCTGGTCGGTTGCGTGAGCCTGCGGCCGGAGACGCCGGTCGCGGAAGTTTTGGCACTGAGCAAGACCTCCGGCGCGGAACGTTTCCCGGTGATTTCGGCGGACGGGCAAGCGGTCGGGATCGTCAATGTCCTCGATATCTTGTTCGATAAAACCCGCGCGCCCGCGCTCGGAAAATACGTCCGGCGGATCGTGACCGCGTCCGAAGACGAGCCGGCCTACCAGATTTTGCGACGCTTGCGTGCGGCGCGTCTCGGCCTCGCGGCGGTCGTCGATCGCGACAGCAAGCTCATCGGGATCGCCACCGGCGAAGACCTGGTGCGCCGGCTGGTGCAAAGCACCTAAGACTCGTTAGGCGCGAGGGCGCGTCAGAGTCCCGCGCGCAACGCGGCATCGGGTTCCGCTGGTCCGCTCAGGGTGCGCGCAGTGTTGACCAAGGCGACGTGCGAGAAGGCCTGGGGAAAGTTGCCTAACAAACGCTTGCTCTTGGGATCGTATTCTTCCGAGAGCAGGCCGACGTCGTTGCGCAACTCCAGCAGGCGCTCGAAAAGCTCGCGCGCTTCTTCGGTTCGTCCGAGGAGATGCAGACAATCCACTAGCCAAAAAGTGCAAAGCAAAAAGACGCCTTCGCTGCCCGCGAGGCCGTCGACTTTGTGTTCGGTGCGGTAACGCAAAACGAAACCGTCCTCTATCAGTTCGCGCTGGATGGCGTCGATCGTATTGCGGACCCGCTCGTCAGTCGCGGGCAAAAAACCGACCAGCGGCATCATCAGTAAACTGGCGTCGAGTTGATCGGAACCGTAAACCTGGGTGAACGCTTTTTTCTTTTTGTCGTAACCCTGCTCGCAAACCTGCGCATGAATGCGATCGCGAATTTCGCGACGGCGCTGGAGATTTTCCGGCGTGGAAAAACCACTGTCATCGCCAATCTTGACCGCGCGATCGAAGGCCACCCAGGCCATCACCTTCGAGTGTGTGAATTGTTGCGGCTCGCCACGGATTTCCCAGATGCCGGCGTCCGGTTTTTCCCATTTCGATTCGAGCGAATTAATCAGCGCGACCTGCAGGCGCCAGTCGGTCTCGGTGGTCTTGATCCCCGCGCAATGGGCGCGCCACATCGAGTCGAGGACTTCGCCGAAGACATCGAGCTGAAATTGTTCGGAAGCAGCATTGCCCACGCGCACCGGCTGCGAGTTTTCGTAACCGGCGAGCCACGGGATTTCATATTCGTCCAGCCGCCGTTCGCCGCGGACGCCGTACATGATCTGCATTTGCTCGGGGCTGCCGGCGATCGCGCGCAGGAGCCATTCGCGCCAGGCGCGCGCTTCTTCGAGGAAGCCAGCGTTCATCAACGCGACCAGGGTAAAGGTGGCATCGCGCAGCCAGCAGAAGCGATAATCCCAGTTGCGCACGCCGCCGATTTCTTCCGGCAAGGAAGTGGTCGCGGCGGCGACGATCCCGCCCGTGGGTGCGTAGGTCAGTCCCTTCAAAGTAATGAGCGAGCGCATGACGGCATCGCGCCAGCGGCCGCTGACGGAACAGCTCCGCGACCATTCTTTCCAGTAGGTTTCCGTTTCCTCGAGCGCATGCTCCGGATGAACCGCGGGTGGTGCTTTTTCATGCGACGGATACCAGGTGAGGACAAATGGCACCCGCTCGCCCGCGGCCACGGTGAACTCCGCGATCGTGTTCATGTCTTGCCCGCGGGTCTCGACCGGCGTGCGCAAGACGAGCGCGTTCGGGCCGGCAATTGCTTCCAGGCCGCTCTCGCCCTTTCGCACCCACGGAACGATGTGGCCGTAATCGAAACGGATGGTCAACTCCATCGTCATCGTCACTTCGCCGCGCACGCCTTCGATGATCCGGATGATGTCCGGCGCCGTCCCGCGCGGCGGCATGAAATCGATTAGCCTAACGAGACCACTCGCGGTTTCGATCTCCGTCTCCAGGATCAGGGTATCGCCGCGATAACGCCGGTTCGTGGCCTTGACGTCTTCCTTTGGAGAGAAACTCCAGCGACCGTTTTTCCCTTCGCCTAGAAGCGAAGCAAAACAGGCCCCGGAATCGAACCTTGGAAAGCAGAGCCAATCGACGCAGCCATCGCGACTCACGAGCGCACAAGTCTGGGTGTCGCTGAGGAAGGCGTAATCTTCGATCTTCGTCATTTTGCTTGATGCTCTGGTTTAAGACTCCGCCAACTGCGCGATCTTATCACTCGTTAGGCGAAAAACCGTCCACTCGTTCTGTGGTTTTGCTCCGAGCTTTTTGTAGAAACCGATCGCCGGCTCGTTCCAATTGAGCACCGCCCATTCCATTCGCCCGCAACCGCGCTCGCGCGCGATCTGCGCCAGCCTAACGAGTAGTGCGCGTCCGTAACCTTGGCCCCGCACCTCTGGCCTAACGAACAAATCTTCCAAGTATAATCCCGGTCGGCCCAGCCAGGTGGAGAAGTTGAAAAAATAAACCGCGAAACCAATCGGCACCTCTTCGGCATACGCGAGCAGGACTTCCGCGGATGGCTTTTCGCCGAAGAGCACTTCGCGCAGTTGCGCCTCGGTCGCGACAGCGTCGTTCGGCGCGCGCTCGTACTCCGCGAGCTCGCGGATCAAGCGCAGGATGATTGGCACCTCCGTGATTGTGGCCGGTTTGATCTGGAAGCTCGCGGGCATGAGCAGGGAGTGTAGCGCAAGTTCGAAAGTTGCGCCCCGGCTTGACAAAGCGCCTCGTCGAAGTCAATCGAGTTAAGCACCGCCGAGACCTTTCCCGACCGTCGGGGTTATGAAAACCATGCCCGTCCATCGCCTCCTGATTGCGGCGCAAATTTTTTCCGTGCTCCTGTTTGCTCACGGGGCGCAGGCGCAACCGCCGCCGCCCGGCGAAGTCAAAGCCGCGCCGGAAGTGATCGAGTTTTCCAAGCTCCTTCCGATTCTGCCCGAGCCCCCGGCCGGCTGGAAAGCGGAAGAGGCCGAAGGTTCGACGGAAGATTTAGGCGAGTCGCAGATCAGCAACGTCCATCGCGATTATCGGAAGAGTGATGAGAAAGACGCGCCCACGACCGCGCTCAGCATCCTCGATTCCGCGGCCAATCCGGAATACGTCGAGAGCACCACGGCCTCGTGGAATTCGAATACCTCCAACGACGACGGCTACACCAAGTCGCTCAACATCGATGGCATTCCCGGCTTCGAAACTTTCGAGAAGGACGGCAAACACGGCACCCTTTGGTTGATGGTAGCGAAGCGCTATTTCCTGCAAATCGAAACCACCGGCCAGGATGCGCCCGAGCTCCAGGAATGGCTCAAGCGCATTGACCTGAAAAAGCTGGCCGAGATCAAGTAGGCTCGCCGATCCCGCCGGCGCGCCTTTCATCACGCGGCGCGACCGCTCGTCATCTTTCCGCCACAGCGTGGCCGGATCCCGTTTTAGTGGGGCATGAAACGATTCCATTCCATCCTGAGCGCCGCGCTCCTCCTGCTCACAGCTTCGTCAATCCATGCCGCCGAGACGCCGAAGATCATCGACGTCAAAGTCACCGGCCATGGCCGGCCCGTTATCTTCATTCCCGGCCTAACGACACCCGGCGCGGTCTGGGACGACACCGTGAAACATCTGCAGGATAAATACGAATGCCACGTCGTCACCATCGCCGGGTTCGGCCCGATGCCGCCGGTCAAAACCGATCATCTCATGGACGATGCCCGCGACCAGATCATCGCTTATGCGCGCGCGCAGAAACTCGAAAAGCCGGCGATCGTCGGCCACAGTTTTGGCGGCACCCTGGCCATCGCCATCGGCGAACAAGCGCCCGACCTGCCGGGCGGCATCGTTTGCGTCGATAGCCTGCCGTTTCTCGCCGCGACGATGCTCAATACGACCACCACTGAAGACGCGAAGAAAGGCGCCGAAGCGATGCGCCAACAAATGACCCGCGGAACGCCGGAGCAGTTCGCAGATTATCTTCGCAAAGTTTCCCTTCCCATGAGGGTCACCAAACCGGAAGACATGCAACGCCTTGTCCCGCTCCTCGAGAAATCCGATCCCGCGACCGCCGGCCAGGCGATGTATGAATTGCTCACAACCGATCTGCGGCCCGACCTCAGCAAAATCAAATGCCCGATCCTCGTCATGTGTGCCCTGGCCGATAAGTTGCCCTACGTGCCGCGGGCCACGCTCGACCAAAATTACAAAACCCAGTACGCGAACGCGCCGCAAACCCGCTTCGACTTCTTCGAAAAAGCGAAGCACTTCATCATGATCGACGATCCGGCCGGCTTCTACACCGAGCTCGATAAAGAACTGGCCGCGAAGTAAATTACTCGTTAGGCCACTGCCAATACACAACACTTTCTGAAGCAAGAACAAACAACAAACAACGAATAAACATATGCAACTAGACATCAGTTGGAATTCGCCCTTGGGCGTGGCTGTCTTTTTCCTGGGGCTTGGAGTGTTTTTCTGGGGCCTGTCACAGTGGGTGAAGCTGTGGATCAGAAGAAGGGAGTAGCTTTATCAGCGAATGTAAGCTCGTAACGACAGATGATAACTTGACCGACGAGCGGTCTAACCCTGCCCTGAGGCCAACCCGGCCGTCGCGCTCCGGTTGCTATCACGGCCGCTTGTGGGCCGGGGCGCTGACCTTGGCTCGTTAGGCAATCCCCTGCATGAAAAACCACTCCGCGCCGCGACCGCCCGCCGCTTACTGGTGGTGCCAGGTCGGCGGCTGGGGCGCGTTTTTCCTCTTGCTCGTCTTCTTCACGAGTAAGGGGTACACCGCCCTTAGCTGGAATATCGCCGGCGGTTATTTTCTGCTTGGCACCTGCGGCATTCTCGTCACGCACGTCTTGCGTTTTCTCACCTTGCGCCGCCGCTGGATTGATTTGCCGATCGCGAAGCTGCTGCCCCGGATTGTTGCTACCAACCTCGGCCTCGCCGTTCTCCTTACCGCGATCGTCTGGATCTATTTCATCATTCTCCCACCGTCCAACCATGTCTCCTGGCGGAACGATCTCGGAGCCACCAGCGCAGCCGCGCTGGGTTACACCTTCAATGACTTCGTTATTCTAACGTTCTGGTCGGGTATTTATTTTGGTATCGCATTTTTCAAACGGCAACGGCGGATGGAAATCGAACGCTACCAGGCACAGACCGCTCTTGCCGAAGCAGAGCTGCGTGGATTGCGTAGCCAACTGAATCCGCATTTCTTCTTCAACTCACTCAACAGTCTGCGCGCGCTCGTGCTTCAAGACCCGGCGCGCGCCCAGGAAGCGATCACGCAGATGGCCGCCATCCTTCGCTACCATCTGCAATCGGGTGAGCGCTCGCTCGTACCGTTCGCGGAAGAAATCGAAACAGTGGAGCAATATCTCGCGCTCGAACTCAT
>JBPCJC010000008.1:0-4055 GCA_051005695.1 Chthoniobacterales bacterium
ACTCTTCCGCCGGCCAGAACTTCGTCGCCGGCAAGATGACGGTCGCGATTGGCTTGTTGAACTTGCCGGATTGCGCGAGCTGCTCTTTCGATCGCTCGGCCGCGAGCCGCTGTTTTTCGGTCGCGAAAAAAATCGCGCTCGTGTACTGCTCGCCGATGTCGTGGAATTGCCCGTCTTTTTGGATCGGGCTGATGTTGTGCCAGAACATTTCGAGCAGTTTGTCGTAGGAAATTTTTCCCGGATCGAAGGTCACCTCGATCGCTTCACGATGGCCGGTTTCGCCGGAAGACACCTGGCGATACGTCGGATTTTCTTCCCTGCCACGGGCAAAGCCGACGAGGGTCGAGACCACGCCGGTGGTGTGATCGAAGGGCGGCTGCATGCACCAGAAACATCCGCCGGCGAAGATAGCTTTTTCGAGAACCGGCGCCGCGTTTTCCTGCGCCAGGGCCGAACCGGCGCCCAGAAGAAGAGTCGCGATCAGGCCAAAACTATGGAGCAATGTTCTCACGTGCCTATAAGTGGCGGCAGTCTCGCTTTTATTCCAACAGGGAGATGAATCGTTCGGTGGTTTTTGGGAATAATCGTCCGCGGAAAAAGCTCACAGAAATGTTGGAACCCGAAGTTTCATCCCGCTGGTGCGCGCGTCGGCAGGCTTTCATTCATCCGGTGAACCGGGAGAAGGAATCGCTCCTGCGCGTGCGCTGGGCTTCGTTGCCTAACGAATTGCGGACGGCGAACCAGGTGAGCGGCCGGCATCTCACGCATTGTGGTTTCACCACCGGCGCGAGCTATTGCTCGTTTCACTGCACCCATTATTATCTGCCGAAGAACGCGAACCAGGTGCCGATGCCATCGCTCGCGCAGATGAAGGAACAGATCGATGCGAACCGGCGTTTTCAAGGTCCGGGCGGGGGATTGCAAATCACCGGCGGCGATGTCGCAGACGCGTATTTCAAAACCGGCCGGCAGGATGAGCTGGTCGAGATTGTTCGTTACGCGGTCACCGTCGGCTTGGTTCCGATGCTGATGACCCACGGACAGACCTTGCTCGAGCATCCCGATTTTCTCGAGCGGCTCATGGTCGAGGGCGGTTTGCGACAAGTCGCGGTTCACGTCGATATGACGCAAGTCGGCCGGCACGGTTTTCCCATCGCGCGCGTAGGGAGCGAAGCCGATCTCCATCCGGTGCGTGAAGCTTTCACGCGCCTCGTGCTCGATTTAAGAAAGCAGACCGGAATGCCGCTGGAGTTCGCGCACAACTGCACTGTGACTGACCGCAATCTCGAGCATGTGCCGGAAGTTCTGCGTTGGTTCCTCGCAAAGCCTGAGCGCACTCGCGTCTGGCGCAACATCAGCTTCCTGCCGGAAGCGAATACCGGGCGCACGCGCATCTCCGAGAACCCGGTCGCGCCCGAGCGCGTCTGGGAAAAAATTTGCGAAGGCGCGGGGGTAAAGCTGGAACGCAACGCCGCCATCTTCGGTCACCCTGATTGTAATAATGGCGCGTTTCTGCTGATCGCGCGGCCCTCCGGTCGCGTCATCTCGGCTTTACCGCGCGACGAGAAATCGCGCGCTCTCCTCGCCGAAGCGCTCGCAGCCTTCGGCGCCATCTCCACCATGGCGGATGACGCGGGAACGTTGCCGTTCCGCATGGCCGGCGCGCTGGCACGCCATCCGTCGCTCGCTTTACGACTCGTTAGGCGAGCACTCGCGCTCGTCCTGAGCGGCGAGTTACCTGTCGAGTTTGTCCGCGCGCTCCTTGGCGGCCGCGCGCAAACCTTGAATACCGGCACGCACAATTTCATGGACGCCGAACGCGTGGCCAACGCGGCGAACGATCCCACAACAAAGAGCCGCCTCGACGCGTGCGTCTTTAAAGGCGCCGTCAAAAATCGCGCGACCAACGAGTGGGAAGCCGTCCCGATGTGCGCCATGAATCAAAACCGCTGGAGCGAACTCTACGAAGAGCGACTCGCAAACGGCGGCGAGATCCCGCTGCCCGAGAGCGCGATCGATTAGCCCGCAAGCCATGCGCTCGCCTGCTTACCACTCCGCCAACCGGAGTTGGGGAATCATTTCGAAATGATGATCGCGCGTCAGCACCGCCGCGTCCGCGCGCAAAGCGCAGACAGCGATGATGAGATCGGTCAACGGCAGAACCGCCCCCGCGCGATCCAATTTCCAGGCAAGCTCCTCGGTTTCCTCCCAGGCACGTCGGTCCATCGTCACATGGACGAGAAGATTAAAAAACTCCGCCAGATAAGTTTTCGCCTTTGGTCGGACAACCCCGCGCAGAACCTCGCAGCGGACCAGATCGCACCCAACAATTTCGGTGGCGTCGAAACGTCCGGTCAGCTCTTCCACCGGATCACTGCCCGTCCGCAACAGGTGAATGTAAACCGACGAATCAACGAGAACCACGTTTGCTACGATACTTGCCCGGCTTCTCTGCCAACCTCAAAGTCATGAGATCGTAAGCCGGGTCGAGACTGCCCTTCCATTCACTGGCGGCGAGCTTCCTGCTTGCTAAGAATTTGCCGAGCTTGCTCTTTCTTTCCGTCTCCCGGAGAGCAAACTCAACCGTCTCCGTCTTGGTCTTGAGCCCGGTCAACTTGATCACTCTCTCCAAGAGTGCCTCATCGATAAACATGGTCATCTTGGTCATGACGTTTGGATGATATGGCTGGGGTGCCATATCAGCAAGTATCTTCTTAAACCAGCAGCACGATTTTCGCCACGCGTTTTCCCGTCCGTAAATGATTTCGGGAATAAACTCGCGCGACCGCCGCTCGAACTCCCGAAGCGCGAGGAGAACATCTCCAGACGCCGGGAGTATTCCCGGCGCCAAAAACGCTCGCCCTCACCAACCACGAAAGGACCTCATGATTATGTCAGCTTCCCGAAAAATCTTCCTTGCGGCCGTTGCCCTGGCCCTAGCCACTGTCTCGCGCCTGCAGGCCTCCGACCACATCGACTCGCCCACCGTCGCGCAGGATCGCGGCTCGGATATTGCCGACGTCTACGCGTTCCTCGATCCGAACGACAACTCGCAGGTCGTGCTCATCGCCAGCACTCAAGGCTTCATCGTTTCCGGCGAACATTTCGGCATGGTCATCTTCGATTCGAACATTCGCTATCGCTTTGAAATCGAGAACACCGGCGACGCGAAACCGGATCTTTTTCTCGATGTAAGTTATTCGCCTGGAGTCGGCCGTCTCACCGCGCAAACCGCCACGATTACTTTGAGCGATCGCGGGAACGATTCCGGCAAAGATAAAGACAAAGAGCGGGATAACGACAATGACAGAGGCTCGCGAAACGCTCTGCGCTTTAACGCGCTGACCACGATCGCGACGCAGGAACCGCAGCCGATTCCCGCGCCCGCGCCAGTCGTCACCACCGACCCCGCAAGCGGCGCGAGATTCTTTGGCGGCGCGGCCGATGATCCTTTCTTCCTCGACGACACGGGGGCGAATCGCTTCGTGGCTTCGTCCCTCGCGCATCCCGGCAATCCAGACCGATCGCTCCTCGGATTCCGCCAGGGCCGCGACACTTACGCCGGTTTTAACACCATGATCACCGCGGTGCGCGTGCCCGCGCGACTCTTGCGCGGCTCATCCAATGTCATCGGGATTAATTTCGTTACCCAGCGCCAGCAGAACCAAAAGAACCGCGACGGTGCTGTCTCCGGCAATGGCCCTTATGTCACCGTCGATCGCCAGGGCAATCCGCTGGTGAACAACGGGCTCATCCCCGCACCCAGGAAGAATGAATACAACGGCGCCACCACCGAGGACGACGCACGCGGCAGGTTCGCGGCCGATCTCGTGAAGTCTTTGCGCAATTTCGCCACCGACGACGCGCACATCAATACGATCCTCGATATATATCAGCGCAAGGGCGACATCCTGCGGCTCGATCTGAGCGTGCCAAACTTCGGCCCGCAAGGCGGCAACAATCCCGGCGGTGGCTTCGGCAACATGGGCGGGCGCCGCTTGGTCGACGATGTGGTGGACACGACCTTCACCCTGATCAACAACGGTGTTCTTCTG
>JBPCJC010000009.1:0-27085 GCA_051005695.1 Chthoniobacterales bacterium
GCGCGCTGCTCATCAGGTCAGCGAAAAACGGGGTGTAGACCGTTCGTGTCGCGCCACTTCTGGAGCAAGTGCGCCGGAGCGAGCGCGGCAAGAAAACTCAACCCTGCTTTTATTGCCATGACCGAAATCCAAACAAAAAGACTCGTAAACGAAGCCGTCCTTCTGCATCGCGACATCGCTATCCGAACCGAACGCCTGAAAGGGCTCAAAGCCGATCTCGTCCGCGAAGCTCGCCGCCACGAACACGAATACACTCCGACAGAGGGCGGAGGTTCGCGGTGGTCGGTGACAGGGAACAACGGCTGCATCGCACGAGTGAACTTCCCCGCCCCTGCGCTGGTGTCGCATATCGATTCCGAGAGCGAAACCTTTGACCTTGTGCTTGGCCTTGCCGGCGAGGCGCTCGATCGGCTCTTCGTATCGAAATATTATCTGCGGCCGATTGCTGAATTCCGCGACGAGGTCATTGGCGCCCTGCCGAGCGTCGAAGCCGACAAACTGCTGGAGCTCTGCCAGACGACATCCGCCCCGCGCGTGAGCTTTGAGACAGCGCAACCAAAGACTTCGTAAAGCGAGGACCACTTCCACATGCGCTACAAGAACAACATTGGCCCCCAGGTGCGCCGCCGCCGCTACGCGCTCGGCTGGTCGCAATCCGATCTCGCGACAAAGCTTCAGCTCGCAGGGTTCGACACGAGCCGCAGCGGAGTTTCCAAAATCGAAGCACGTCTCTCGTACGTCGACGACAAGACGATGCTCTATCTCGCAGAGGTTCTGAGAGTCCCCGTGCAGGAACTCTTCCCTGCGCGGACGCCAGGAAATCGCATCCACGAGTTCATGGAAAAGCTCGAGACGACGCGATTCTGAGCACGCATAATCCTATACGTTGATCTTATACGGCACGCGCGAAACCGAGCATATCGGAGCCAATCACAGCTAAAGCTTGATTCACCGGAAACGTCGTAAGTGCTTGATTTGCAACGGCAGCTAACGATAGCTAAAGCCGGCTAGGAGGCTCGAACTCCTGACCTGCTGATTACAAATCAGCTGCTCTACCAACTGAGCTAAGCCGGCGCGCGCGAGGGAGAATCGTGCATTTAGCCGAAGTTTCCACCGCCATTCTGGCGCCGCGATGTTTCTGATTCATCGCGTCGCGCGTTCCGAGGCGTTTCGTTCTTGGATGACAAGCGAAAAGAAGAAACCGCTGGTCGTTGTGATCACTGGAGCATCGGCGGGCGTCGGGTGCACGACCGCGCAGGCTTTTGCCCGGGAAGGCGCGTGCATTGGTTTGCCGCGCGCGGCCGCGCTGGACTCGAAGGCGCGAAGAATGATGTCGAGCGACTCGGCGGCGAAGCGATCGCACCGCCGACCGATGTTGCGGACGCGGATGCGGTGGAGGCGGCGGCGGTCGAGGCAAAATTGGCCCGATCGATGTTTGGGTGAACGACGCCATGTATTCGGTGTTTTCGCCGGTGAAGGAAATGCAGCCTAACGAATACAAGCGCGTCACCGAAGTGACTTATTTGGGCGTGGTTTACCGAACGCTCGCGGCTTTGAAGCGCATGCTCCGCGCGATCGCGGAGTGATCGTGCAGGTCGGTTCCGCGCTGGCCTATCGCGGGATTCCGTTGCAATCGGCCTACTGCGCGGCAAAGCACGCAACCCAGGGTTTCTGCAATTCGTTGCGTTGCGAACTGATTCACGACCAGAGCGCGGTGCGCGTCTGCATGGTGCAGATGCTGGCGCTGAATACGACGCAGTTTTGCAGGGTGAAAAGCCGGTTGCCGCGTAAACCGCAACCGGTCCCCGCCGATTTTCCAACCGGAAGTCGCGGCGGGAGCGATCGTTTTCGCGGCCCATAATAGTCGCCGGGAAATTTACGTCGGCCTGCCGACGGTGGAAGCGATCGTCGGGAACAAGATCGCGCCCGGGTTGTTAGGCTACAAGGGCCAGCAGACTAACGAACCGGTGGAATCGGATCGGCGCGATAATCTTTGGGTACCGGTCGATGACGAACACGATCACGGCGCGCACGGATCGTTCGACACTCGCGCGCGAAATTTCAGTCCGCAGCTTTGGACGAATCTGCATCGCAGCTGGATCACCCTCGGCCTGGTCTCGTTAGGCGCGGCGCTCGTCGGAGTCCTCGTTCGCAAACAAAAAATGAACGGCGAAACCAGCGTGCGTGAGATATTGGGATTCGATTATGAAATGCATGAGACCGGCTGTTGCGGGATGGCGGGCGCGTTCGGATTCGAAGCGGAACACTACGATGTCTCGATCAATTGCGGGGAGCGCGTGCTCCTGCCGGTCGCGCGGGGAGCGGCCAAGGACACTCTCCTGATGATCGCAGATGTTTTTAGTTGTCGCGAACAAGTGCGGCAGACGACCGATCGCGTGCCGCTCCATTTAGTGGAGGTGATTCAGATGGGATTGCGCGAAGGTGCGCAGGGCGTGCCGGGTAATCATCCGGAGAAAAATTACATCACGCCGAAGCCGCGCGATGCTAGCTGCGGCGCGTCTGTTGGTGCGGTCATTTTGAAAGCGTTACTGCAAAAGAAAAATCATGAACCACTTCATCGAACATCTGCGCCAACCGGAATACCTCCACGTTCTTCTTAATCCGATTCCGGTCTACGGCCTGGCGCTCGGAGTAATCGCATTGATCGTGGCGCTTTTCTTCCGCACCCGCGCCGCCCTGGTTCCTGCGCTGGTTGTGATCCTGATCAGCGGCGCGATGGCGTGGCCGGTCTTTGAGTTGGGCCAGAAAAGTTACGATCGGGTTTACTCAATGGTGAACACGGAAGGCGATGCCTGGTTGAATACCCACATGCATCGCGCGGAGAAATTGATCTATGTCTTCTATGCGCTGGCGGCGCTGGCAGCGGCGGCGATTTTTCTGCCATTGAAATGGCCCAACTCGATGCTGCCCTTGGCGATCGCCACCCTCCTGGTCGGCCTCGGACTACTGGCCGGCGGAATGTGGATCGCCTATCCCGCGGGCAAAGTGCGGCACACGGAATTTCGCAGCGCGGACGAGCCGCCGCCGGAGTCGGCAACCAAGGAAGAAGAGCACGACTAGCCGCGGCGGCGAGATGCCTAACGAGTAATCATCGTGGCGGACGGCCGCCTGGTTATTAATTGAAAACCGGCGCTCAGCGATTTGAAACCGTCAGCGCCTCAGCGGTTTCAAGATTCTTGATCACGGTGCTCAGGTAGACCGACTCCGGGTAGAAGGCGCGATACTTTGTGATCTCCGCGCGGTTCATCACTCGGAAGCCGTAGCGCTCGAACATGCGCTCGCCGCGCCGGCTCTCGAAAGTCACGATCTGCCCGTAAACCCGCTTCTCGCCGCAGCGATAAAGGTAACTGAAATAAGCGCTGAGCAGCGCGCGGGTGGTCGAAATTTTGCGCGCGTGCGGGAGGAGGTTGATGTGGAAATGCGGAGTGCGCCGCGGCGCCGCCGGGACTTCGCGCCACCCATTGGCCAAAAGCCAAAGGATGAAGCGGCGCGAGGCTTGATTGTATTGGCCGTAGCGGAGGAGCGCGCGGCCGAAGAGGCAAACGTTTTGGTAAAAGGAGTAAAGCTGATTACGCAATGGTTTGCGCGAACCGAGCAGATAGCCGACCAACTCGCCTCCTGATTCCACGACGAAGGAAGATTCCGGTTCGTGGTCGGTGTAATAGGTGGTCAGGAAATCAGCGAAGAGCTCGCGATCTTCGTAAACCGGATCGATCGGCTCGCCGAGAAAACCAGTCTGGCAACAAAGACGCCGAACCGCTTCGCGATCGGAGGCGCGAAAGCTGCGAATGGTGAATTTTGGTTTCGTGAGCATTCCGATTACGCCCTCCTGTAGCCCGTGACGACCTCGCGGTAAACGGAAAACAAATTCTCGAAAACCCGCCGCCAATCGAATCGAGCGGCCACCAAAATCGCGGCTTCCGCGCCGAACGCGGCAAGGTCGAGGGCGCACATTTTTTCAGTCGCCGCCGCCAAGGCCGAGGGGCTGTTCTCTGTGGCCCACGTGTCCTGCGAGTGCAGGATATTTTCGTCCATAAAACTTCCCCTAACCCCGACAACCGGCGTCCCGCAGGCCTGACTTTCCAAAGCCACCAACCCAAACGTTTCCTCAATTCCTGGATGCACAAAAAGATCCGCCGCGCGGTAAAAACGCGCGAGCTCATCAGCATCCTGACAATAAGAAATCCAGCTTACCCGGCCGGTGGTGTGTTCGAGTTCCTGCAGGCTTTCTCGCTCCTGGCCGTCGCCGATGATTAACAAATGGAAGTCGCCCGCGGATCTTCGGGTTAAACCCGCGAAAGCCTCGAAGAGTGTTCGCGTGTTTTTTTCCGGCGCCAGCCGACCGACATAAATCAACACCTTTCGTCCGTCAGGAATTCCGAGCTCGGCGCGGGTTTCGGCGGCATCTGCGTGCGGATGAAAAATTTTCGTGTCCACGCCGAGCGCAAGCACGCGCATGTTGCCTACGCCCCATTCACTGAGCACATCCGCGAGCCGACGCGAAGGCACGCAGGTGACCACGAATTGATTGTATAACTTCCGCACGTAGGCGCGCGCCGCCGCCATCACCAAGGTCGAGCCGCACGCGCCGAGCCTTCGCGCCGGCCCGCCCAAATACGCCTCCACGAAATGGGAATGGTAAAACGCGACCACCGGAATTCCGAAAGTGTGTCCGGCGCGGATCGCTTTCCAGCCGACCTGATAGGGGTCGGCGGTCTCGAGGATATCGGGGCGTTCACGTTCGATGATTTCCTCGAGCGCGCGCAGATCGAGAAGTGCGCGATATTGCGTGGTCCGCGAAATCAGCGGCGAACGGATCGTGTAAATTTTCGAGCGCGCGGCGCGGATCAGTTCGGTCTTGCCGCCGGGAATAATCAGGACGTGCTCGTCATCGGGTCGCGCCGTTTGGATGAAGGCAATCTTTTCCTGGAGATAACGTTTCACTCCGCCGCTGAGCGGAGAATAAAACTGCGTGAGATCGCAGACCTTCACGCGGCGCGCATCTCCGACGGAGGCTAATGTTCCAAGCCGCTAAGGTAGCGCTCGGCCTCGATGGCGGCGGCGCAACCGGAGCCGGCGGCGGTAATCGCCTGCTTGTAAACCCGGTCCGCGACATCGCCGGCAATGAAGACTCCGGGATGCTTGCTCTCGGCCAAGTGCCTAACGAGTAGATAACCTTCGGGGTCGGTTTCCAATCTGCCCGCAAAAGCCTTCGTATTCGGATCGTGCCCGATGGCAACGAAGACGCAAGCTACGGGCAAGACACGTTCGGCGTGCGTTTTCACATCACGCAATTTCACCGCCTGCATTTCTCCTTTTTCGTCCGGCAGATATTGCGTCACCACCGTGTTCCAGATCGGCTCGATGGAATCGCAGGCGAGGACGCGGTCGGCCATGATCTTGGAAGCGCGCAAATGATCGCGGCGATGAATCAGGTAAACCTTGGAAGCGAAACGCGTCAGGAAAAGCGCTTCTTCCGCTGCGGAATCGCCGCCTCCGACGACGCAAACCGGAACGTTGCGGTAAAAGGCGCCATCACATGTCGCACAACTCGTTAGGCCATGACCGATGAGTTTTTCTTCATTCTCCAAACCGAGCCAGCGGGCGGAAGCTCCGCTGGCCACGATAAGCGACTGCGTCTCCATCCACTCGTCGTCCACTTTCAGGCGCAGGTGGCCGTTGGTTGGCTCGAACGCAGTCGCTTCCGAATAGGAAAAACGCGCGCCGAATTTCTCCGCCTGCGCATGCATATTCATAACCAATTGCGGGCCGTCGATCCCTTCCGGGAAGCCGGGAAAATTTTCCACCAAGGTGGTGGTCGAGAGTTGTCCGCCGGGATGGCTCCCTTCGAGCACGAGCGGAGTCAGGTTCGCCCGGGCCGCGTAAATCGCCGCCGTCAGGCCAGCGCAACCACTGCCGACGATGATCACTTTTTCCATGCGCGGGGAAGGTAGCATGCGCCGCCAGCTCGCGACAACGGCCGCGGGCAAGGCTAGCGTGGCGCGATGCCGGAGCTAGCGGAAGTCGAATACCATCGCAAACGTTGGGACGCTGGACTGCGTCAAAAAATCAGTGCGGTGCAGTTGCACGCGCAGAAAAGAATCTTCCGCGGCAGCGACACCAAGGCGCTCCGGCACGAACTCGCGGGCGCTCGCCTAACGAGTTCTGTCGCGCGCGGCAAACAGATGCTCTTTCGCTTTTCCGGCGACAACTGGCTGGGGCTTCACCTCGGCATGAGCGGAGCTTTGCGGATAGAGCCGGCCGGCTTTCGTCCGCAACCGCATGACCACCTTGTTCTCCAACAAACGAAACGCGCGCTCGTCTTTCGTGATCCTCGGCAATTCGGACGGGTCCGTTTTTATCATGGAAAAACGCAACCCGATTGGTGGAGTGACCTGCCAGAAATTCATTCACCGGACTTCAACGCAAAGTATCTCGCGGGCTTTCTGAAGCGCCACGCCCGCGCGCCGATCAAGGCGGTGATTCTGCGGCAGGACGGTTTCCCCGGAATCGGAAACTGGATGGCCGACGAAATTCTTTGGCGCGCGAAAATCATGCCCGCAAAAAAATCGGGCACACTAACGATGAAAGAACGAGCGGCGCTGCTGCGTGCGACCCGCTTCGTTTCGCGCGAAGCACTGCGGATTATCGGCCACGACTATTCCGATCCACCGAAGACCTGGCTGATCCATCAACGCTGGAAAACCGGCGGCGTTTGTCCACGTCATCGAATCAAACTCAAACGCGCGCCGATCGGCGGCCGCACCACCGCCTGGTGCCCGCGTTGTCAGCCGGCGTAAACGTGCGCGACCACCTTGTGGAACCCGCTCGTGCCCGACTTGAACGGCCGCTTTTCATCAAAGGTTTGCAACTCGCCATCCGCATTCGTCGCGCGCACGACTAACGAGTAATCGCCCACCTTCGCCGGTTGCCATGGATAACTCCAGAGCGCCCAGGTCAGACGTGTTCCGGGATAGTCGAGTTTCGCATCCGCCCAGGTCTTGCCGTCATCCGCGCTCACTTCCACACGCGAAACTCCGCGATCACCGCCGAAGGCGATTCCCTTCATCGGGATGCCCTTGGCGGCGGTCGGCGCACCGAACCATTGCTCGTTGTAGGGCACGTCGATGCGCGAACGAATCGGCACTGTAAAATCCGGACCCCAGCCCTGTTTCTCGTAAAAACCTTCCGCCTCCGGACCGGTCAGTTCGATCCGCGTGACCCATTTCACGTGCTTCTCGCCGAAGTAACCCGGGACAATACAGCGCGCGGGGAAACCGTGCCGATCCGGCAGCGGCTCGCCGTTCATTTCGTAAACCACCAGGGTGCCCGGATCGAGCGCCTTCGCCAGCGAGATGGTGTCGGTGTAATTATCGACGCCGTGCAGACGCACCTTCGCAGCACTCGTTAGGGGATTGGCCGCATCGAGGAGCGTTTTCATCGGGACACCTTTCCAAACCGCATTGCTGATCAGGCCGGCGCCGAGCCCGTTACTGATGCACATCAAGGTGGTTTCCTGGGTCACCGGCGGCAGACTTTTCAGGCGGTCGAGTTTGTAGCGCTGCGGTTTCTCGACCAGGCCAGTAACCTCGAGCCGCCAGACCGCAGCCTGCACTTTCGGGTCGATAACGTTCTTGGTTACGCAATAGAACTGCTCGTTAGGCGTGATCGCCTGCACGCCCTCACCTTTGTACTGCGTGCCGTCGTAACTAAAGGTGGCGGCGCGATAGAGTTTACGCAGGATGGCCCCGCCGCCACCGGCGGCGAGCAAACCCAGACCGCCGAGAATCAACGCCCGCCGACCGATCGGTGGGGTGTATTCGACGTCCGCGGGGAGAGAGCGCGGGCGACTGATTAATCCGCGAAACCCGAGCACGAGCGTGCGCTCGAAAACAATGAACGAAACCAGCAAACCAACGAGCGTAATCACGGTCGCATTCTTGATCGGATAGCCCCAGTAATTTGTCCCGAGCACCGGCCAGAGAAACAGCCCGACCACCACGAGCGGGAGAACAATAAAAGCGCCGATTGAAAACCTGCGCCGTCCGCCTAACGAGAGCTGTGGCGCTTTCATTCCGTAAAGCGCGCCGCCGAGTGCGCCGAGAATAATCTGTCCCGCAATGACCGAGCTGACGCCGAGCTGCTTCATGTGATTGTAGCCGCCGACCTTGCCCATGAGCGCGAGGAACGCGTCCGCCGGAATGAAAACCGAGAGGCGATCGCCGATGATCGCGAGCGGGGTCGCAATCCCGAGCGCCGATGCCAGCAACAGCATTACCGTCGACATCGTTAGGCCAGCGACTGCGCCGGCGAGCAAACCGGCGGCGAACCTTTTGCCGCCGGAAAGTTCGGAGTTAAACAAAGCGCCGGTGTTCGTGGTCATGACGGTGAGAACCGCGAAGAGGCGCGGTTATTCCTTTTCTCCCACTCAGGTTTATCTTCGCGCCGTGATCCTCCGCAAGCCCGCACTCCATTTCGCCTTTATCCTTCTGTTAATTTCGCGACTCCCTGCGGCGACCGCGCAAGAGCGGGACGCGATCGGTCGCAAGACCAGCGAGCCCTACGAAGGTGACCTCTCGATCTTTGAAGACCCGAAGCGGGCCGAGAATTTGCAGATCGGGCGGGTGATGGATTTGCTCGGAATCAAGCCTGGCGCGCGGGTGGCCGATATCGGGGCGGGCTCGGGCTGGTTCACGGTGCGCGCCGCGCGGCGAGCGGGCGAGAGCGGTGCGGTCTATGCGGTTGAGATCAACCGCGATTATCTCGCGCACATCAGGAAGCGCGCAGCTAACGAACGGCTAACGAATGTTCGGACGATTCTCGGCAAGCCAGATGATCCGATGTTGCCAGTGGCGAGCGTGGACGCCGCGCTTCTCCTGAAAACGTACCATGAAGTCGCGCAACCGATCCGGCTCCTGCGACATTTGCGTAGAGCGATGCGCCCGGGGGCGCGGCTCGGGATCATCGATCGCAACGGGAACGGCGAGGATCATGGCCTGGACGCCGCGGTTGTGATCAAAGAAGTCTCGCGCGCCGGGTTCACCCTGGTCGAGCATTACGATTTCGTGAAAGCCGACGGGATGGATTATTTCCTGATCTTTCGTTAGGAGCTTTTCGCGGGCTTTCCAAGTTTGCCCTGTCGGTTTGAACACCCGTGGGTGCGCGCCCACGGGAACGCGGCTACAACCCGATGAGCACGCGGACGAGGGTGGCGAGAATGCGGGTGCCGGCGACGAAGGTGCCGCGCAAGGTGCCGGAGACTTTGGATTCGCCACCGGTGCGGCAGCGATGGTTCACCGGCACTTCGAGGATGCGCAAACCGGCGCGCGCGGCGCGCATCTGCATCTCGAGATTCCAGCCGTAGGTTTGCTCCTTCATTCTCAGGCTAGCGAGCGCATCGCGACGGATCGCGCGGAAGGGGCACATGTCGGTGTAGCTCACGCCGTAAAGCAATCGGAGCAAAACGCCGGCCCCGCGGCCGGAGGCGATCTGTTGGAAATTCATGCTCCCGGGTTCGCGTTCGCCGCGCGTGCGCGAGCCGATGACGAAATCCTGTTTGCGATCGATAATCGGCTGGACGATGCGCGGCATCAGCTCCGCGCAATCGCTTCCGTCGCCATCGAGGAAAGCAATGATCTCGCAGTCGGCTGAAGCCGCCGCCACGCCGGCGGCGCAGGCGCGACCGTAACCGCGCGGTGCGGTAATCACACGCGCGCCGGCTGCGCGCGCACGCTCGGCCGTGCGGTCGGTACTTTGGTTATCGACTACGATGACTTCGCGCGGAATGCCGGTGGCGAGGACCGCGCGGACGACATCGCCGATCGGCTCTTCTTCGTTCAACGCCGGGATGACGACGGCGACTACTTCCATCACTTCGTCACGCGATGCACGATGCCTTTGCTCCGCAAAATATCGGCGGCTTCACTGAAGTAATCCTTCACGTCCGCTTGGGCGCGGATCCAATCGAGATAACGCCCAATGCCGGTAGCAAGATCGACTTGCGGCGCGTAACCGGCGGCGCGGATGCGTTCGGTTCCACTCGTTAGGTGACGCATTTCGCCGGGACGAAATTCGCCCTGCGCTTCGGGTGCGATCCTGATCCCGAGCGCATCGGAAATTTGCTCGGCGACTTCACGAATCGGCACGCCGCAATTGCTGCCGACGTTAACCGGCAGGCCGTCGAGTTGGTCGGTGCTGGCGGCGAGCAAGTTCGCGCGCGCGATGTCTTCCACGAAGGAAAAATCGCGCGTTTGCTCGCCGTCTTCGTAAAGGATCGGCGGGAGATCGTTCAGTAAGCGCGTGCAGAAAATTGCGATCACGCCGGTGTAGGGATTAAAGATCGATTGTCGCGGGCCGTAGGTGCAGGAGTAACGCAACGCGACCGTGGGAATGCCCGCTTGCTTGCCCCAAAGCAGAACCAGTTTTTCCTGGTCGACTTTCGTTAGACCATAAACGGTTTCGCCGCCGACGGGTGCATTCTCGGGCGTCGGCACCGGCGTGGTGATCGCGCCACAAAGCGGGCAATGCACCGCCCAGTCGCCGGTGCGTAATTGTTCGATCGGCCGCACCTCCGGGAAGACCAGGCCGTGCTCGGGACAGTTGCCCGCGCCTTCGCTGTAAACCGCCTGCGACGAAGCGACCACGACCTTTTCGATTGGCAATTTTTCTTCACGAATGATCTCCAGCATTTGCGCGGTGCCGAAGCTATTGACCTGAACGTACTTCGCGATCTCGGGCATGTAACCGCCGTAGGCGGCCTGGTGAAAAACGACGTCGATATCCTGCAAGGCTACAGTCATGGCGGCGCGATCGCGCACATCGCCCTGCACGAATTCAGCCTTGGGATTAATCCAGGCGGGCTTTCCTTTTTTGTGCGTGTTCGGCTCGAGGTTATCGAAAATCCTGACCCGCCAGCCTTCGTTGACCAGCAGATCGGTCAGGTGCGAGCCGATAAGGCCGGCACCTCCAGTAACAAGTGCGCGACGTTGTTTCATCACTCGTTAGGCCAAATGCGTGCCCGTCCTTCGCGCGCGATAACGCCCTGCAAGAACCCGCGGGTTTCGGGCGCGGAGAACCCGGCCGGCGTGGTCGTTCCGTTCAGCAACTCGGCGCACAATCGGCGCAGGGTCGCGCGATCATCGACGTCGTACCAGGTCGGCAAAAGATGAAGCTCGAGTGCGAGTTCGCGGGCGCGTTCCGCGGTCTGCTCGCACACGCGCTCGGTGCTCCAATCGATGTTTTCAAAAAGTGCGCGGTGCACTTTTTTCAGGCCGATCAAATAGTAACCGCCGTCGTCGGATGGGCCGAGAACGACACGATCGCCGGGGCGCGCGAGAAGTTCGACCGCCTGCTGATAAGCGCTTTGCGGAACGGTCGGGCTGTCGGAATCGATCAGGCAAACCGACTCGAAGCCCAGCGCGAAAAGATCCGCGGCGGCGAAGATCAATCGCTCGCCGAAAGCGTCGCCGCGTTGCGACACGAGCTTGAATTCGCGCGATAAAATATTTTCGTAAGCCGCTTCCTCACCGACTGGCGTGTAGACGGCAATTCCCCGCGCGCGCCCATTCGCGGCGGTCACAGAAATCGCCGCGGTGGTGTCGCGCAAAAAACAGATGTTGAGGGCTGCTGCTTCTTCCGGCGAGAGCGGCGGAGTCAGGCGTGTTTTCACTTTGCCGGGACGCGGCGCCTTGGTCATAACCGCGAGCGCGCACAGGCCCGGCGGGATCTGTTTTTCATGGGCGGGATCGAGAACGCGATGGGCCGCATGCATGAGCCGTGCTGTCTGCGTTCAAACGCAGAGCGCGTCAAACTTTTTCGCAGAGCGCATATTGATAGCGCCCGTCCTGCCAGGTGCGGACTTCGCGCCACGATTGCGACGCAAAAAGTTTCCGAAAGTCCGCCGGCGAAAAAACGGTCGCGCGGCGCGGTTCGCAATAACCGTTGTTCATCCGGGTGAGACTGGCGAGGAGCCACATGGTGAAGAGCGGAAGCGAAGCCCAGAAGGCGTAGCGTGGTTCGGCGATGAGACATCGACCGCCAGGCCGGAGGACGCGATACATTTCGGCAAGGGCACGCGTGTGATCCGGTAGGACGGTAAAGAGGCGCGCGGCAATCAGGACATCGAAACTGTTTTCCGCGTGTGAGAGATCGAAGACGTCGTCGCTTTCGAAATGGCAATTCGTGAGCTCAAGCGCGCGAGCTTTTTTTTCCGCCCACTCGAGCTGACGGGCGGAGCGATCGACGCCGAGCACGGAAAGAGCGGGCAAACGCGCGGCCAAACTACAGGAATAGAATCCCGGGCCACATCCGAGTTCGATCAAGCGCGTGGGCGGCGGATTTTGGTTCGGCCAAAGCGCATGAATAATGCGCCGGGTATCATCGCGGAAAAGGCGTTCGCGAAAGAAAACGTAAAGCCAGGCGAAGTGCTCGAAGAGACTTTCGTCACCGCGCGGGACGCGTGGCAATTTTCGAGCGACCGGCGCGGACTGCGCGACGGTATTGAGGCCGGCTAACGCGCTCGGCATTCCGGGATTCGGCGACGCATCGAATCGGGTTTGAGGTTCGACCGCCGGGTTCATCTATTGTTCAGACGGGATTGTCTTCTGCTTATTCCCGAGAAGAGAGTTGGTGGAGAAGGTCGCGTTCTGGAGGTTTTGCACAAAGGTTCTTTGATTAATTAAATAAACCTTCATTAAATCTTCATCTTCATCCGACGAATAACTCCGGACGGCACACGCTGCTCGCTCGCGCAAACCGGAACCGGGGCCAGGTGAATAACGGTTCGCGATTCTACCCGACAAAATGCTGGGAAATGATGAAGCTGAATTCTGTTCGGCCTTATTCGAACTTGTTCGCTTCTTGTTGAAGGATGATTTAACACAGCAGAATGCGGCTGAAAAAATGGCAGCTGGTCGCAGCGATCTTCGTCGCCGGGTTGCTAAAAGTTGCAACCATGAACGCGGATGAGCCGAGTCTCGCGCGTATTCAGCAGATTTTGGTCGGCAAAAAAATGGTGGATCTGACGCATGCGTTTGCGCCCGGGATTCCCGGACGAGAGTCGGGAGACAATCTACTGGTATGAGAAAGGCAAAGGGACCAAGGGCGACGGCTTTTTCTCAGAAGTGTTCACGCACGTCGGACAATGGGGCACGCACGTCGATCCGCCGGCGCATTTCATCCGCGGATTGCGCACGGTTGATCAGATTGAGTTGAAGGAAATGATTCTGCCCTTGGTGGTGCTCGACGCGCATGAAGAGGTCTCGAAAAATTCCGATTACACGCTGCCGCTCGAACGCGTTAAAAAATGGGAAACCGATCACGGCGCAATCCCAGTGGGCGCATTCGTGGCCTTGCGGACCGATTGGTCGAAACGCTGGCCGGATGGGGCAGCGATGGAAAACAAAGACGCGAAGGGCGTGGCGCATTACCCGGGCTGGAGCAAAGAATCGCTGCAGTATCTTTACGAAGATCGCAAGATCACCGCGAGCGGCCACGAGACCACGGATACCGATCCGGGAAGCGCAACTTCCAGAGAGGATTACGGGCTCGAGACCTACGTGCTCGGCACGAATCATTATCAGATCGAGCTACTGACTAATCTCGATCAAGTGCCGGAGGCGGGCGCGATCGTGGTGGCGACGTTTCCGAAGCCGAAAGACGGCTCCGGTTTTCCTGCGCGCGTCTTCGCGATCCTGCCATAAACGGCGGTCGGTTTAAGCATCGACACCGCATTGGCTCCGTGAAAGATGAGCCGCATGAACTTCAACAAAAACATCGGGATGCTCCTCCTGGCCATCTACCTCATCCTGATCGGACTGATGTCCATCGCCGCCATCGGAATCCCGCCGATCGTGACCGGCATCCTAGCCTTGATCGCCGGGATCATGATCCTGATTGGGAGGTAAACCGCCACGCGCCGACGCCGGTCGATTCGTGGATCCTTCTGGCCGATTGTGCACGGCGATTTCCGCCGCGTCGCCTAGACTAACGAAACCAAAGACGCGCTGTCGAGTGCGTGCTTACGGCGTCGCCGCGCTCGCGGTCTTAGGACCGTGGCTGAGATCAACCAGGTCGCCGAGGATGTTAAGCGCTTCGTCGCGTTCCGGATCGATCGCCGGTTCCTTGGTTCCGTCGCCGCCGCCGAGGGGATCGGAATCATCATCACTCGCAGCTTCGGGCGCGACGGTCGGCTTGTTCGCGGAGGCCATCTTACCAGGGAACATGATCAACTGCAGGTTTGGCTTGTCGACCGTATCGAGCGTGACGCGATAGATTTTCGTGTCGTCCGTGGTGCGCGCGAGGCGGGCCTTGCTGCGTTCTTCCTTCCGCATCTTGTCCTTGTTTAGTTCCTCGCGGCGCACGTCTTCGTTCAGCGAGATGCGGTTGTCATCGAGGCGTTGGCGGAGCCGCTCCATGTCTTCGAGGACGTAGTGGAACTCCGGGTCCGCTTGCACCCGTGCAATCGAGCGGCGCTTAAGTTCATCAAGGAAAATATCGGGAGAATCAGCCCACTTCGTGTAACGCGCTTTCGGCACCTGATCGTACGGGAGCGCATTTTTCAGAGCGCCTTCGCCGAACTCCGGCAGGTCGCTCAGGGAAGGCAGAACGATGTCCGATTCCACTCCGCGCAGTTGCGTCGAACCACCGGCGACGCGGTAGAATTTTTGGATGGTCAACTTGAGCGCGCCATCTTCCTGCGAGCCGCTGCCGAGGAGCGAAGTGAACCGGCCGATTTCCAAAATCGTTTGCACGGTGCCTTTTCCAAACGTGGTCTTATCCCCCACGATCAGCGCGCGTCCGTAATCCTGAAGCGCGGCGGCAAAAATTTCACTGGCCGAGGCGCTTTGCCGGCTGATCAGGACGACCAACGGCCCGGAGTAAGCGACACTCGGATCCGGATCGCTCGAGACGACGATATTTCCGTTCGAGCCTTTGGTCTGCACGATCGGGCCCGATTTCAAAAAGAGCCCCGTCAACGAAATCGCTTCCTCGAGCGAGCCGCCACCGTTTCGCCGAAGATCGACCACGAGGCCATTGATCTCTTCCTTTTTCAAACGCTTCAGGAGGGCGAGCACGTCCTTGGTCGTGCTCTTGGCGTGCTTCTCCATGTCCGCGTAAAACGATGGCAGCGTGATCCAACCGAGCTTCATCGGGTTGCCGTTGCGATCCTTCTTAATAATGATGTCGGCGCGCGCTTCCTGGTCTTTCAGTTTAATTTCATCGCGCACCAGCTCGATGGTCTTACGCTTCGACGGATCAGCCGCGTCCGCCGGGATCACGAGCAGGCGGACTTTCGTGCCCTTCTTGCCGCGGATCTGTTCGACCACTTTGTCGAGCCGCATATCGCGCACATCGGAAAATTCTGCCGAACCCTGCGCCACGGCGGTGATCCGATCGCCCACTTTAATTGTGCCCGCTTTTTGCGCCGGTCCGCCCGGGACCAGGCTCTCGATCTTCGCGTAGCCGTCTTCACTGCGGAGCATGGCGCCGATCCCGACCAGCGAGAGGCCCATGTTAATGCTGAAATTTTTCAGGTCCGCTTTGCTCAGGTACTCCGAGTGCGGATCGTAAGTCTGCGCGAGCGCGGCCAGGAACAGCTTTACCTGCTCGGGTTGATCTTCCTCGTGCACGTTGCGCATCAGGCGATCGTAGCGGCGCGCGACCAATTGCGGGCCGGGCTCGATAGGGTGCTCGCTCAATTTTTCCTGGAGCAGTTCGTTATCGATCCGCGCCTTCCACATTTCATCGGCCGCGGCTTCGTCTTTCGGCCATGGCGCTTTTTGCCGGCTCAACTCGACGGTCGTGTCCGGCTTGACGTCGATCGGACCTTTGAGGAGTTCCTTGATTTTCGCCACCCGGTCATCGACGCGCTTCAAATAGAGATCGTAGATCTCGTAGGTGGGCTTCAGGTTTCCGAGCAAAACGTCATCGTCGATGGCGGTGCCGTATTTCGCGTTCAGGGCGTCCACGTCTTGCTGGGTGAAGAAGAGATGGCTGAAATCGAGCAGCTCGAGATACGTGCGCAGGAATTTTTTCGAGACCTCATCGTTCAGTGGCTGATGAGTATAATGGCCTTCCTCGAGAAGGCGGCCGACAGACACCTCGACCTGCTCGAGATCCGACTTCGCTTGGAGCGATGTGGTCGCCATGGCCAATGGCAGCAGAGTTACGATAAGAGCCAGCGACCGACGGAATTGAAGCTTCATGCTAGTAAAAAGACAGGTTTGTTAAAGTCGCAGAGTTCGGATACAGCGCAAGGCGATGGGGCGGCGTGGGCGTGATTGCAGCAGATGAGACAACTGATACGTCTGAAGATTCAAACACAGCGCGTAAAAAGCTGCATTACCTCTTTTTCTTGCCCGCGGGCCGTTCGCGCGCACACGGCGTAGCTTGCTTCAAGCGCGATTACGATCAGGAGTATGCGCAGGATGAATTACGAAACTTTCTGTGGCGGCATCTTCGAGACCAACTGCTACCTACTCGACGCGCCCGGCGGATTGATTCTCTTCGATGCGCCCGATGGCGCCTGTGCCTGGCTCGAGGAACGCGGCTCCGCGCCGAAGCTTCTGCTTCTCACTCACGGCCACTTCGATCACGTGCCGGATCTCGCCAAAATTAAGCGGCGCTTCGGTTGCGAGATCGGTTGTCATCCCGACACCGCGCCGATGATTTCCGATCCGGATTTTTTCCGCGATTACGGCTTCGCGCTCGAGATCGAACCGGTGCAGCCGGATTTTTTGATCGAAGCCACGTCGAAGCGTGAGTTTCTCGGAGCGGAATTTGAAGTCTTCGAGGTCCCGGGACATTCGCCCGGGAGTTTGTGTTTTTATTCCAAGCCGGACGGCCTGCTCGTCGGTGGCGATGTCCTTTTTGCCGGCGGCGTGGGCCGTTGGGATTTACCAGGCGGTGACGGGGAACTGCTCTTCGACGGCATTCGGACCAAGCTTTTCCCGCTCGGTGACAACGTCACGGTGCTTCCCGGTCACGGCCCGGCGACGACCGTCGGGCGCGAACGCCAGACGAATCCGTTCGTTAGGCAATAACGTCCGCGAAGCACGTTAGCGTCGCGGGAGTTGCTCGCGAATATGATCCAGCTGCGCGCGCAGGCTTTGCAATTCGCGCCGGATTTCCCGGCGATCCGCGCCGTGCTGAAAGCGTTCGCGTAACTGCTCGTTAGTCTGGCGCGCGCGCGCGAAGCGTCGCCGAAAACTGTGGGCATCGGTCGCGCGCAGGTTGCGTTTGATTTCCCGGATCTCGCGATTCACCTGATCGAACTCCGCCGCCAAGCGGTTCTCCTGCTCCCGGCGCCCAGCGTCGCGGCCCGGCTGGTTCGCCTGTTGCTCCCCGAAAAGGCGCGCGACATCGACCCGCGGATCGTAACCCTGCGCAAATACGCCGTCGGCATTGAGCAACAAAAACGAAAGCGCGAAGAGGAAATGTTTCATTGTTAGGCCGGCAAATTTTCCAGCGCGGCTTGGAGTTTTTCTGTCCCGGTTATCGTCGGCAGGATCGTCCGCAAGGTCGCGAGTGCCGGCGGAATAAAATCGAGGAAGTTCTTGTTCCCTTTCACCAACCCCAAAAAACCATACGCACCCAGCGCCTGCATCAAACGCTGCATCGCGTAGAGTCGCACTAGTTCTTCGCCATCGCTGCGCAGCGGCGCGGCGTGCTCTTCGCGCATCTTTCGATAAGCCACCAAGAGCTCGTCGCGCTCCGCTGGCGTCAGGGTCACGTAAGGATCGTAAAGCAGCGAGGCGATATCGTATTTCGAGAGGCCAGGGCGCATTCCCTGGAAATCGATCAGGTAAGCTGCGCCTTCGCGCACGATGATGTTTTGCGATTGGAAATCCCGATGGACCAGCACGCGTGGCAAAGCCGCCAGGCGTTCCGCGATTTTCTGCAAAGCCGGCAGCGTCGCCAGCTCCGCGCGTAATTTTTCCTCCACGCCGAAATGACGGCCGAGGCAATTCTCGAAGAAATAATGCTGCTCCCATTGATAGAGCGGCGCGTCGAATTCCTGCGGGAAATCCTTCCGTAAATCATCCGCGGCCGCGATCGGCAAACAGTGCAACTTGGTCACTTCCGCGAGCGCGCTTTCGTAAAACGCGCGCCGCACCGGCCAACTCTCGTCGCGAAAATTCCACAGGTCCATTTCGCCCAAATCCTCCATCCAGATCAGGCCCTCTTCGGGGTCGTGAAAATAAACCCGCGGCGCGCGAATCTCGTTCTCCGCGAGGAACTCGGCGATCTGCACGTAGTGCCGATTTTCCCCGTGTTCGAGGGTGTATTTTACCAGGATCAAACTGTGATCCGGGCTGGAACGAACCCGATAAAAACGCCGGCCGGAGCCGCCTTTTTGGATCGGCGTGATCTCAACCTCCGCCTCGTCAAAGCGCGGAAAATGCCGGCGCGTTTGCTGAAGCAACTGCGCGGTTTTTTGCGCGGAGCTAGATGTCGATGTCAACAAAGGTGCCTTCCACTTTTTGGTGCGCGCGGACGATACAGTTTCGCAAGCTACTGCGCGCAGCGATTTCTGCACCTGGCCAAACGACGGTGTTTTCTAGGATCGCTTCCGCGCCCACACGGCAACCTATGCCTAACGAGTTAAATCCTAAAAGCCGCGCGCTCGGATCAACCACGGCGTCGGCCGCGATTAGCACCGGCCAGTCGTGAGCTGCGACGTAATCAGGCCGCCAGCGATCCTCCGCGATCGTGCGATGCACTTCGAGATAATCCTCATGCGAACCGATATTGAACCAGCGTTGCTCATTCAGCAAAACACCGCCGATCCGGCCTCCTTGCTCGATCCATTCGAGCAAAATCGGGATAAAGGAAATTTTCGTATTCACCGGAATGCGCGCGAAAATTTCCGGATTCCAAATCGAGACGTTGGCAAAATCGTGCACGCCGGGATGGCCGCGTTTCCCGCCGATATCGATCACCCGTCCGTCTTCGAAAGCGATCCCGCTGGCCAGCCCGGTATCGCGCAGCGCGAGAGTGACGTCATTTTGCCTAACGAGATGTTCTGCGATCAACGGCTCCAGTTCGAGATCGGTCAAAATGTCGCCGCTGTAGACGATGAACGGCTCCGGTCGCAGCCAGTTCTCCGCGTTTTTAATTCCGCCGCCGGTATCGAGAAGTTCCGGCTCGTGCAGCAACGTGAGCGGCGCGCCCGCGTACATTCCTTCCGCGAATTTTTCTTCGAAAAGATGCGCCAGCCGGTGGGTGTTAATTGCGAAACGTTCGACGCCGACACTCCGCAAATGATCGAGTGCGAAAGTAATCAGCGGCTTCTGAAAAATCGGCACGAGCGGTTTCGGCAACTGCTCGGTAAGCGGTCGCAGGCGCGTCCCCAATCCTGCGCCGAGGACAAAAGCTTGGCTGATTTGCGGCATGAAGATTTCCTCAGCGAGAGCCGTCACCCTTAGCCGGAACCGCCGGAATTGGAAACCGCGGATTGCACCGGAAGTTAGACGTCGGCTTAGAAGCTGCTGGATGAGGTCGAAAAATGCGCACGTTTTTTAGCTCCCTCGCCCTTACCGCTCTCTTCGTTTGTTCGCTCGCCGACGGCCAGGACCTCCGACCGTTTATGCCTGCGGCGTCGATGAATTCAGCACGGGCATATCACACCGCGACTTTGCTTCAGGACGGCCAGGTGCTCATGACCGGCGGGCACGATGGCAACGGCGTTGTCGTCAGCGCGGAGATCTTCGATCCGGCGACGGAAACGTTTCTGTCGTTAAAGAATGTCATGAGCGCCGCGCGTTATCAGCACACCGCGACTTTGATGCCTGACGGCAGGGTTGTGATCATCGGCGGCCGCCCCGGTGTCTCCGCGGCAAATCTGGCTACGGCAGAGATCTTCGATCCCGTGACCCAGACCTTTGACTTGTTAGGCCCAATGATCGAGGCGCGCTCGGCGCACACGGCCACGCTCTTGGCTAACGGGAATATTTTGGTTACGGGCGGCGCGACCGCCAGCGCGGAGTTGTTTGATCCGGTGTCGGGAAATTTCCGGCCGACCGCAAATAGCATGAGTGTGATACGAAGTTACCACACGGCCACGTTGCTCCCTGACGGGACAGTCTTGATCGCTGGAGGTTTTACTTCAAACGCCGGCACAGCCACCGCGGAGTTGTTCGATCCTGCTACGGAGACGTTCACGGCGCTCGCCAGTTCCATGAGTACGGTGCGTTACTTACATTCGGCCACGCTCCTGTCAGACGGCAAAGTCTTGCTCGCGGCCGGCGCATCGAACGGGTTCGCCAATTTAAAGAATGCGGACTTGTTTGACCCGGCGCTGCAGACTTTTTCCCGGCTGCTACCGGACTCAATCACCACCGCGCGCTTCGCTCACACGGCCACCTTGCTTCCGAACGGAAAAGTTCTCCTCGCGGGCGGACATAGCTTGACCTTTCGAACTGAGACGGCCGAAGTCTTCGACCCAGGCACGGGCAGGTTCACCGCGCTTCTCCCGCAAACCATGACTTGGGTGCGTGAAGGGCACACCGCGACTTTACTGTCCGGCGGCCGCGTCTTGATCGCCGGTGGTTTTACTTCCACTCGTGGTTACACCTCCGAGGCCTCCCTCGCGCCGACGCGAACTGCGGAAATCTACGATTCCGCTGCGAAAATCTCCGGGTTCCCATCGCAGGCAATCCGCGCGATTACCTTTCCCGATGGTCGCCTTGTAATCGACGGAAACACGACGCCGAATCGCGATGTCGTGATTTACTCTTCCAGCAACCTAACGTCATTTTCGTATTGGGTGGCTCTGACGGCGGACGGGAACGGAATGTTTCGATATGACGGTGTAGGAGGAGGACTGCCAGTCCGCTCGTTCTTTCGCATCTTCCTGCCCTGAGACGGCAAGAACGTTTGTGGTCTCGTTAGGCCGGATGCAGAAGAAGCATTCGGGCTCGTCTTCCCGGCTCGCGCGGGCTAGGAACTTTGCATGCACCGGTTCGCATTCATCGTCTTCATGGCGGGATGGCTCTTCGCCGCCGCCGCTTGTAACGGCCCCGGCAGTCAGATCATCGGCAAATGGAAAGTGCTCGGCGACTCCAGCGATGTCGTCTGGGATTTTGCACGAGACGGGAGCGTCTCGATCGGCGACACCACAGGCCGCTATAGTTTTGGCGATGGCGGTCGAATCAAAATTCAAACGACCCGGGCCACCTTTGTTCATCAGTTGGAATTTGTTGGTGACCGGATGATTTGGAAAGAACCGGACGGCTCGAAGACGGAACTGACGAGGGTGAAATAGCTTCCGTCAGGGACTTCGCCGGGTAAGCTCGCCGCAGGTCGTCACTTGTTAGGCAAGAAGACCGATAACTTTGCTGGACGGGCAAAGAGTTGGTGTTCATCCAGCCTTGGAAACGCAACAACTCGAAAGCGAAGAGATAAGTACGAAGCGGTAACGCAGTATCGGAAAATGAGAGAACGCCCGAAGTGTCGGCTGCCCGATGGCGGCCGCTAGCAGGCCAACTATCAGAAGCATTATGATTGGTGCCGCGAAGCGCCGAAGGCCTGGGCGGTGGCGGAACAAAAGGCCCGCTACATTCACCGCCGGGATTGCGGCGCCTACGGGCAGCGGATCGATTGAGACTCTCCGCGGCGGGGAGCCGGCGCGCGCCGACGTAAAATGGCTTCCCGCGATTCCGTGCGCGGCGCATCCTGCGCGCGATGTTGAGAATCGAATCCGTCTCGAAAAAATTTCGCGTCGGCAACTTCGGGGTGCGCGACCTCTCGCTCGAGTTGAAGTCGGGCGTCATTGGATTGCTCGGCCCTAATGGCGCTGGCAAGACCACGCTGATGCAGATGCTGGCCACGGTCACGCGGCCGAGCAGCGGGCGGATTTTTTTCGAGGGCATCGACATCGTCGCTCGGCCTAACGAGTTGCGGCGCCGGCTCGGTTATCTCCCGCAGGACTTCGGCGTTTACGAAAACCTGAGCGCGTTCGAGTTGCTCACCTACTTTGCGGCGCTCAAGGGCGTGCATTCTAAAAAGCGCGTCATGGAAATGCTTGAGCTGGTGAACCTGCATACCGTCGCGCAGCGCGCGCTCGGCGGTTTTTCCGGCGGGATGAAGCAGCGTCTCGGGATCGCGCAGGCACTAATCAATGATCCGGCGCTGGTGATCGTCGATGAACCGACCGCGGGCCTCGATCCCGAGGAACGGGTGCGCTTTCGCAACGTGCTTTCGGAAATCGGTTTCGGGAAACTGGTGATTCTTTCGACGCACATCGTCTCGGATATCGAATCGATCGCGACCGAGATCGCGGTCATGAAAGAAGGCACACTCCTGACCATTGCGCCGCCGGAAAATTTACTGCGAGCCGCTGCGGGCAAGGTCTGGCGCGCGGTCGTTTCCTCGGAAGAATTCGAACGCCTGCGGACGAGCCTGAAGGTTTCCAGCGCGATCCGGAAGGCCGATGGCGTGCACCTCCGTTTTGTCAGTCCGACACCGCCAATTCCGGCGACCGCAATCGAACCGGAACTGGAAGACGCCTTTCTTTATTTGATGAACTTCGGTTTGGCCTAACGAATGCAAGACGCACTTACGCGCACCTGGGCGATTGTTCGCGCCGATTTCCTGATCCGTTTCCGGCGAGTCTCGACGCTGATCGTTTTCCTGCTCCTGAGCGCTTTCGCCTACGTCTGGGTTCCCGCGCCCGCGACGGGACGAACGCTCATCCAAATCGATGGCCAACGGGCGCTCTACAACTCGGGCGCGATCGGGCTCGGGACGGCTTCGCTGGCGATGATGTTCGTCGGCCTCTTCGGCTATTACGTGATCTCAAACGCAATCCGGCGCGACGTCGTTTCCCGCTGCGGCTTGATCGCGGCGTCGACGCCGATGCGTTCGCGGGAATATTTGCTCGGCAAATTTTTCGGGAACCTGGCCTTTCTCGCCACCTTCGTCGCCGGCTTCATGCTCAGCTCGATGGCGATGCTGCTCGTCCGCGGGGAAGCGCCGTTGGAGCCGATTGTATTCGTTAGGCAATATCTCCTGCTGACGCCGGCGGCGATCGTTTTTGTCTCCGCGGTCGCGGTCCTTTTCGAATCGGTCCCGTTCCTTTCCGGAAAAATCGGCGACGTCTTTTATTTCTTTTTTTGGATGATCTTCGTCGGGCTGGCGGTCGGTAATCAGGTCTCCGGCGGCCGGATCAATTGGGCGCGCGCCTTCGATTTCAGCGGCTTCGGTTTCATGATCGATCAGATGACGCACACCCTGCATACCAACGAACTCTCGATCGGTGCCTCCGCCTTCGATCCCGCTAAACCACCGATCTGGTTTCCTGGCCTAACGATGACCGCGGATTGGATTCTGCCGCGCCTCTGCTCGTTAGTCATTCCGCTTCTTTTCCTGCCGGTGGCCGGGTTCTTTTTTCATCGCTTCGATCCGGTGGCGACGCGCGCGACTTCGGAAAGAGCCAGCCGCAACTGGCTCGGGCGAATCCAGAACTTGTTCAAGCCGGTCGGCCGGCGCGTGGTCGCAATCCTGATGAAGCCGCTCCGCGGGCAATCGTTCGCGACCGCGGTCTGGGCGGATGCGGTGCTCACGATCACGCTTCTGCCGCTGGTCTCGTTAGTCTTTCTCGCGTTCGCTGCCGCGGCGCTCTTCGCGCCCTCGCCGGCTGAAATCTTGCCGATTATTTTTGCGGTACTCGCGATCATTATTTCCGATGTCGCCACGCGCGACCTTCGCGCAGGAACGCTCGCCAATCTCTACGCCGCGCCGAGGCTGCGAGAGGGTTTTGTTTGCTGGAAATTTTGCTCGGCGTTTCTTCTCAGCCTATTGCTTTGCCTGCCGGTGCTCGTTCGGGCGGGCGGGCGCGGCGGACACGCGTTAAGCATGCTGGGCGTCGGGTTGTTCTTCGTTACTGCCAGCGCCACCGCGCTCGGCACGCTTTCACGAAATCCGAAAACCTTCATCGTTGGTTTCCTCAGTTTTTGGTATTTGGCGATCAACGACAAGGGCGCCAGCCCGCTGCTGGATTTCGCGGGCTTCAACGGCGTCGCCACGGCGAAGACGCTGATGCTTTATGTCGCCCTCGGCGTGGCTGGCTTGCTCAGCGCGCACCTTTTCCAGCGCGCGCGTCTTTCTGCCTAACGAGACCTTAGCGCTTCAAGTAAAGCGTGCGGGTGCCGAAATCGATGATCGCGTTATGACGCCGCAAAATCTCCGCGCCGAGCAGGCCCGCGTCCGGCGTGGTCGTGTCAACGGCATCGCCGATGATGCCCGCGAGATCGGTCACGCCTACTTCCTTGCTCTGCATGTCGACCGAGCCGATGAAGAAGCGCGAGATCGTGGCCACCTGCAGCCCGCGTTGTTTTAAGTTCACCGGCGCGGAAACAATCATGGTTTTGCGCAACGGAATCTTCATCGTCCGGACGAAGCTCTGATGGAGGAGCGTGCTGAAAGCGCCAGTGTCGATCCGCAACTTGGCGCGCTTGCCGTTGAAGCGGGCGTCGACGTAAAGGCTGAGGCCGTCGCTCACATGAATCGGCACCCGGATGAAGCCGCGATAATCCATCCCGATCACGCCGCCGCGCACGGCTGGATCCATCTTCAAGATTAGCCGTTGCGCACGGCAATCGAGGATCGCGTTCGTCGGAAAAAGAATGTCCGTGCCGATGATGCCATCGATCGCCTGTTCCTTCATCGCCCGCGCGGCTTGCGCGGTGCTTTCGAGATCGATCGCGACCATCGGTTCGTCGACCAAATTGAGCCGGCCGAGCTGCAGGCTGCGCGCGGTCATGACATTGTTGAAGCGGCCGTTGATCTGAACCTGCGGCGGGATTTCCGGGCTTGGCCGCACCGGCGACACCCCAAAATATTGCAACCGACTCGCCGCGATCAGGCTCATCGGCGCACCGGTATCGACACCGAGCAACGCGGGCTTGCCATTGATCTGTGCGCGGAGCAGGAGGTGATTTTGTCCCGAGCGCTCAAGGGAAAGAGTCTCGAAGGAGAGGGCGCGTGACCGGCTGCCGATTGGCGGCGTAGCCGCGATGCTGGAGACGCTTGACCCGCAAACGAGGAGGGCGATTGAGCCGGCGAGAAATGCGCGCATAACGGAGAGAGGGCGCAAGTTCCCTGCCATATCGCGTGCCCCGAGCGAGAAACCCAACTTCGGATCCACGCGCTTTAGTCGCGCGGTTTTTCGCGCGGCGCGCCGAGCAGCCGCCAGTAGGCCCAGATGGTTGTACCCCAGACGAGGCCGAGGGAAGAGAGCATGAAGATCCAGCCGCCAGTGTTCATTGCCTAACGAGTCCTTTCATCGTTGCGTCCATCCAGATCGAGACCGGCCGCGCGCCACCGGCGTTCGCCGATCGCCACCAGGATAAGCAGAAATACCAGCACCACACCGATCAGAATGACCGTCCAAAGCGCCACCGGCGTAGCCGCCAGTTCCTTCGCCTTCGCGCCGAGATTAAAATAAATGAAGCCGCCCAGAACCACCAGGAGATAAGCCGGTGCGACGTATTTCATGATGAAGAAAAACGGTCGCGGAATCCGGATGAGCGCGCCTCGATCGAGTTCTTTGGCGCCCTTTTCGATTCCCCATATCCAACCGAAGGAAATGATCTGCACGGTCGCGAGCAGGAAAATACAGAAAGTCCCGACCCAGAAATCCATCGTGTCGAGGGCGACGGTATTTTTGCTAAACCAGATCACCCAAAGCGAACCCATTCCGCACACAACCGAGATGATCGTGATCGCTTTCCCGGACGAAATCCCGAGCGCTTCTTCGACGAACGCCTTCCCTGGTTGCAACATCGAGATCGAGCTCGTGATCGCCGCCAGGAAGAGCAGGAAGAACCAGGCGAACCCGATCCAGCGACCCGCGGCGCCCATTTGCTGGAAGACCACCGGGAGCGTTTGGAAACCCAGACCGAAACCGCCGCCGACCCCGCTCGCACCGAGAAAAACAAACGCCGCCGTGATCGTGATCAAGCCGCCGAAGCCGACCTCGAACAACTCGTTAGTCGCACTCGCGGTGAAACCGGAAAGGGCGACATCGTCATCTTTCTTCAAGTAGGAGGCGTAGTTTAGGATCACCCCGAAGCCGACCGAAAGGCTGAAGAAAATCTGGCCCGCGGCCGCCAGCCAGGTCTCGAAATCTGTCAGCTTCGAGAAATCCGGGTTCCACAAAAAGCCGAGCCCATTGAGCACATTCTGGTTGGGCAACGCGGGATTGGGCGTCCCAAGAGTTAGCACGCGAATCAGGACGATGACCGCCAGGATCGCCATCGCCGGAAGCGCGAACTGGCAAAACTTTTCGATCCCGCCCTTCAAGCCGCGATAGACCAGGACGATGTTGAGCGACACCACGATGAGCCAGAAGATCGAGCTCATGTTGAAAACGCCGTCCACGTCTGTGCCCGTGGTTTGAGTGAAGAAAACAGCCGCCGTTTTCACCTGATCCTGAATCGACCCGCTTAACTGCACCCCACCGATTAAATATTCCCAGGCATAACGCAGACACCACGCCTCGATGTAGACGTAGTACATGTAAACCACGATCGGGATCAGCACCGAGATGACCCCGAAATAGCGAAAGAGTCGGCCTCGTCCGATGAGCCCGATGATCGCCGGCCCGCTATGAAAACCCTTCGCGCCGCCGTGCCGCGCCATCGCCCATTCCGCCCAGCCGATCGGCAGAGCTAGAAACAGTAGCGCGCAGATGTACGGAATCATGAAAGCGCCGCCGCCATGCGCCGCTGCCTGGCCGGGAAAGCGCAGAAAATTACCCAGGCCCACGGCGGAGCCGGAGACCGCGAGGATCACGCCGACGCGCGTTCCCCATTCCATTTGTTTTTTATCGCCGCCGTTCATGCGCAGCTTGTTTAACGGGGTTACCCGCGGCTTAGCAATAGTTATCTCCGCAGGGCGGTCGCGCCCCGACGTCACGGCACAAGCCGGCCGGTGCAGAAAAAAGCGCAGAGAAACCCGGCCGCTGCGTCCGAGATCCCGACAATCTTGTTCGTCGCTTGGCGATAAAATTTGAAATTGAGCTCGGTCTCCGGTCGGCCGTCCTTCCAATTGCTAAAAACCT
>JBPCJC010000010.1:0-42866 GCA_051005695.1 Chthoniobacterales bacterium
GGGATGGAGCCGGCGGAGAAAAGAAAAAAGGAAGTCGAACCAAGCGAGACGTGCGCGCCGCGCTGCTCGCGATTTTTCCATAAACGCCAACCGACCACTGCGATCGCGGGCAACCAGATTGGGAAGATATTCGAGGCTTCGGTGCGGTTGCGAAACATCGCCGGTGCGGGCTGGCCGGCGTTAAAAAAATCGAGTGCGCCCGAAAAGAGATGCGCCATCGGCAAGGTCCCGCCAGAGCCGCGGCGCGTTCCCGGATAGCTGGTTTGCGCGATGATTTCGAGGGTTGCGCGGCATTGCAAAAAGATCGGCCAGAGCAGCACCGCCACGAGGGCGAACGCGCCCGCGAGCCAGAAAAATCCGCCATGCAACGAGCGCGCGCGGCGTTCCCAAAGAAACGCGCCGAAGAGTGCGAGGGCGAGGTAGGCGAGCGGAATTTGAAACGGCGGATAGCAGCAAAGGATGAAGTTGAGGCTGCTGGCGACGAGCACGCCGGCGGCGAGCAATTTTTTCCAACCGGCGGTCGCATCGAAACAGCGTCGGCCCGCGAGCAACATCACGGCCCACGACGCCAGCATTTCCGGTAGCATCGGCGGACAAGAGAAGAACCATTGCACATAGCTCGAATAGGCGACCGCGATGCTGCCGAGGAGCGCGAGGGCAACGCGTCCGCGCAGGAGCTTGCGAAAAAGAAGGAAGAGAGAAACGAGAAGGCCGAAGATTTTTGCATTCCAAAACCAGGCGAACCCGAACTCTTCGTCGCCTAGAAAAAAGCCCCAGAATTGTGGACGAAAAATCATCGAGTAATGCCGCACCGGCAAACTCATGAGCAACGGGGTCGCGCCCGCGCCCAGGCTGGGATTCGTCACCGGCATGGGCGGTTGATGATGTAATTGCCCGAGCGCAGCCGGCGTCCAGACTAGCCATTCGTCCGAACGCGTCGGGCGCGGCAAGCCCATGAGGAGGCCGGTGTTTTCGTCGCTGTGCAGAGCGCGCGCCCAGCAGCCGGACGATGAACCGTTCAAGCGCAGCGCAACTGCGGCGAGAAAAAGGACTGCACAGACCGCGATGAAAACGAACGACCAATCAATCACGCGCGCCGCGCGCATCGGCACGGCCGCGGGCAACGATAACGCTTCGGCAAGCGCGCAAGTTTCCATGAAAAATTCGCCGGGACGCACCGTGTCCGGCTCGCGCTCAACCGACGACTTCCACCGTCGGCAACGGGAAGATCAGTTTCCCGCCGAGCGCCAGGAATTCCGCTTCGCGCCGGATCACTTCTTCACGCTCATGCCACTGCAGGACGAGGAGGTAATCGGGATGCGACGCGCGCGCTTCGCTATCGGAAACAATCGGGATGTTCGTCCCCGGCGTGCGGCAACCAATCTTGTTCGGGTCGGTCTCGGCGATCACCGGCAAAACATCCACGGTGATTTCGCAATGTTGCAGAAGCACGTTGCCGCTGGTCGAACTGCCGAGGCCGATGACTTTTCGTCCTTCCGAGGTCAACGCGTGCAGCAACCAGGGCAGCTCGGTCTTGTGCTGCCCAACCGCGGAACGGAACGCTTGTTGTTCAGCGACATTCGTTAGGCCAGCAGATTCTTCCGCGCGCAAAAGGTCGGCGACCTGCGCGGAATTTTCCGGATGCGCCGAGTCTCGTCGCGCCACCGTCACCGCCAAACTTCCGCCGTGGCTTTGATTGCATTCCACCGCGATGATTTTCAGGCCGCTCCGATCGGTCAGCCACTTGATCTGGCGCAGAGAATAATAGGCGAGCTGCTCGTGGCAGATGGTGTCGTAGGCATTCTGGCGGACCATCGCCGGCAGGTAGTTCGTCTCGAAATGGCAGATGCCTTCCGGCTCGAGAATGGAGGCGATCTCCTGCATAAACTCGAGCGGATCTTCCAGGTCCTGGAGCATCGCGATCGAAGTGATGATGCGCGCTTGGCGCTTGCCAAAATTTTGCCGGAAAATTTCCGCGGAGAAAAAATCTGGCACCAGCTGAATGTCCGCGCGGTCATCGCCGGCAAAGATTCTGCCCGCCGGATCGAAGCCGACTGCGGTGAGATTCTCCCGCGGATAAAACGAGAGCAACGTGTCGTCATTGCTCCCGATATCGAGCACGAGATCGCCTGCCTGCAGGGGCACGCGCGCGAGTAGTTGCGCGACCGTCGCTTGCAAGTGCCTAACGACTGACGGTTCCTGCGCGGAACGGTAACCGTAGGTCGGACCGAACATTTCCTGCGGATCGTAAGACTGACAAAGCTGCACCAGCCCGCAGGCATTGTGGCCACCGGCCGCGGTGCAGACGACCAGTTCCAACGGCCCTTGCGCCGGCGCCGCCTGCAAGCCGCGCGGGAAAATGCCGGAGAGCGTTTGCTCGCCTAACGAAACGATCGGTTGCAGGTCGAGATTGCCGCAGATCCGGCATTTTTCGATCTCGCGATAACGCGGCCGAGTTGCGGGTTCGATCCGGAAGATAATCGGGCTGCGGAAATCGTGCGGGGAGAGTCGAGCGAGCAAGGCTTGCACGCCATCTGCTTGAGCAGTGGTCGTGCCATTGAGTCTCTCCCTCGCTCCAACGTTTCCGGCGGATTGTGTTTCCCGCTGAAGTGCCGGAATCTTCGCGCATGTCTCTTGCGGAATCGCCGCGCGTCGCACCCTTTTGGGCCGCGCTTTGCCTGGTCCTCGCGGTCGGGATTTTCCTGCGTTTGCCGGCGGCGCTTTTCGAAGGCCAGGATGCGCCGCTCTCGTCGCTGAGTTTGCTGCATCCAAATCCCGGCTTCACCGGCACGGGATTCGATGAGGCGCTTTACCGCGGTTACGTCAATCAGCTCATTCGCGTCGGCCTCGGGAATTACCCGGAGATTGTCGACCACTACATCGCAGTTCAAAAGACGCTGGTCGGTTCAATCCTGCCGCCGATGCGGTTTCTCTACATCTTTGCGGCCTATCTCTGGCACCAACTCTTCGGCACCGAAGCCCTGGCCGCGCTGCATGACGTCGCCTCCTTCTTCAGCATTCTCGCGCTCTTGCTCGCGACGGTTTTTGCCTGGCGGCTGAAAGGTCCGGCCTGTGCGCTCGGGGTCGCCGCCCTGGTCGCCTTCGCACCCACGCAAATCCACATGTCGCAGCACGCGCTCGTGGACGGTTTTTTTGCCTTCTGGGCAATCTTCGTGCTCTGGACTTTTTGGGAGAACCTGCGCGCCCCGGGCGACTGGCGCTGGCTGCTCTTCTACTCGTTAGGCTTGGCGGCCATGGTAACGACGAAGGAAAACGCCGCCTTCGTTTTCTTCGCTCTCGTGGTCCTACTCGTCGCCAACCGCTGGCTGCGCTGGGGCGCGGTCACTCGCGAACTATTGGCCTGCACCTTTCTCGGGCCGCTCCTCGGCGTCGTCGTCCTGCTCTTCCTCGCCGGCGGCGTGCAAACCATGGTTACGACCTATCAACTTTCGGTCAGCAAAAATTACCACCTGGTTTACGCCATCGTCACCGGCGACGGCCCGTGGCATCGCTATCTCGTCGATCTACTACTCGTTAGTCCAATCATTCTCCTCCTCGCGATCGGGAAAATTTTCACCCTCGAGCGCGCGCAAAAACCGGAGCTCTTCCTCGCGATCTTCGTCGCCGCCAGTTACCTCGTGATGTGCAACCTGAAGTACGGGATGAACCTGCGTTACGCGAACATGTGGGACCTGCCCTTGCGCGTGCTCGCTTTCAGCCAGCTCACTGCACTCGTTAGGCCATTCGCCCGCTACCGGGCCGTGCTGCTCGCGGTCGCGGTCGCGCTCATTTGCCTGGTGGAGATGCGACAATACCTCATCCTCTTCGTCAATTACGGGCTCTACGAACTGGTCAGCGAGGGGTTGCTGCGCGCGCTCCAAATTCTGAAATCGGCGCCCGCGCCCTGAGTTAGCCGCGCCCGCTTTCCTCGATTAAACGCCGGATCAATTTCATGCGACGCTTCGTGCTCGGGCTGCTGCGTAAGCGCGCGACGGTCAGTTGCAAACGCCGGCTCCAATTGGAATCTGCCGCCGTCCCCGGGACGTTGAAACGATCCTTTCGCAGCAAAAGATCGGTGATCATGACGATCGCCAACCAGGCATTGCTTCGGAAAAGCGCGGCCAGCGCGGGCGCGTAAAATTCCTCCTCATAATTCGGTACCGCACTCAACCCGCCGATACCGGCGAAACTGGCAATTTTTTCGAGATCGCCCCGCGCCTGCGCGCTAGTTTCGCCGGGCTTCTCGACCGCCTCTTCCCACATTGCGCGTAGCGGTTTGTGATCGTGCGTCGCGTACGTCGCCACCGAAAGCCGCTCGTATTCATCGCCGCCCACGACGCTTCCGTCCGGTCGGGTTTCCCATTGCGGAATCTTGAAACCAGTGATGCCTAACGAGTGCAAACTGGGACGGACATAATCCGGCACCGTCCCGAGATCTTCGCCCACCAGCCGGGTCTCGCCAGCCGCCGCCAGCGCCATCTCCAAATACTCCTCGCCTTCCCGACGATTGGCCTCCGCATCCTCCGTCGGTTCATCGGCTCGCGGGGTAAACTGCGGCCAGCGTCCACCGGTTTCGCCGAGCATTTCCTCCCAGTTCAACGGGAGGAATCCCTCGTTAGACTGGGGCCGCCACGGGAAGGCGTAGATGCGATAAAAACCGAGCACGTGGTCGATCCGGAAGAGGTGAAAAATTCGCCGAACGCCGGCGATACGTTGCCGCCACCAGGCGAAGTCATTCGTTCGCATCGCCGCCCAATCGTAGAGCGGAATGCCCCAGTTCTGGCCCCACTTTTGGGTGAACTCGTCGTCCTTGAAATACGGTTCCGGCGGTGCCCCGCCCGACCAGTCGAGCTTGAACTCGTTAGGCCGGGAAAAAACGTCGGCGCTGTAGTAGCTCACGCCAAAAGGGATGTCGCCCATGAGCGCGACTCCGCGCGAATCGGCATACGCTTTGACCGCGCTCCACTGCGCGTAGGCCACCCATTGGACATAACGAAAGAAGGATTGCCGCTGCCTGAAACGCGCCTGCGTTTCCGGCGTTTCCAAAGCAAACCAATGCCGCGCGGTCGCGATCTTCTGGTGTTCCAGCGGCCAATGATCCCAGGCTTCGCGGCCGTCGTTCTCGTCCATGAGCGCGCGAAAAAAAACGTAATCCTCCAGCCAGGCGCGTTCATTTTCGAGAAAGGCCTGGAAGGAAGCCATCGCGTCTTCGCCCACCAATCGGCGCGCCTCGAAACGCAGGAAAGCCTTTTCCAAGAGCGCGCGTTTCAGCGCTCGCACCTGCGGATACTTGACCGCGCCGCGGCGCAGTTTTGTCAGATCGGCCTGCGCAATCACTTCCTCGAAATCCTCCGCCGATAAGTCGTTAGGCGAACCGGGCGCAAGGTGGAGCGTGCTCGGTTCGATCGCCATCGCGCTGATCGCATTGTACGGGCTATTGTCGCCGCCGGTTTCATTGATCGGTAAGAGCTGCACCAGTTTGAAGCCAACACCCGCGGCCCAATCGATGAACGCGCGCAACGTCCCGAGATCGCCAATCCCGAGATCGTCTTCGCCGCGCAGGGCAAAGAGCGGGGTAAGGACGCCGGCAATTCGCTGGTCTGGAGAAAGATTCATTCGGCGGAGACTCAGCCGCGTCCAACCTGCCAATCCTCGAGCAGGTGATTCGGAATTTCTTTCAGGAAACGCGAGGGCCGCTGGAACATGTCGCCGTAGCCGGCGTTCAAGCGCATCTGTGGGTAGGTGAGATAAAGTTCGTCCTTCGCGCGCGTCACCGCGACGTAGAAAAGCCGGCGTTCTTCTTCGATCGCTTCGCGCGTTTCGAGGGAACGCGCGCTCGGAAACATCCCGTCCGTCAGCCAGATGACGAAGACGGTGTGATACTCGAGGCCCTTCGCCTGATGCACCGAGGACAGGTTCACCGCTTCGGTGTCGGCGGTCTGGTTAGGCGCGGCCTCTGCGTCCACGTTGCTGATCAGCGCGAGTTGCGAGAGAAACTCGTTCACGTCTTTGAATTGCCGCGCGAACGCGGCGAGCTGATTCAAGTCTTCGCGGCGCAGTTCGTAGTTCGAGAAGTTCGCTTTCGCGTAATCGTCGTAGATCGCTTCCACCACTGAGGTGATCATTTCCGAGGGCGGATTCGGGACGCCGTTCGGCGCAATCTCATCGAGCGTGTAGGCCAGTTGCGTCCACGATTTTTTCGTGCGCGCACCAACCGCCATGGCTTGCAGTAGTTCGCCCCAGCTGGTGATCTCGCCCTTGGCGTCGAGCGACTTTTCCCAGTCTCGCCAAAGTCCATCGGCGCTCTTGTTTCCAATCCCGGGGAGCAACTTAACCATCCGCTTGAAGGCGACTTCATCGCGCGGATTGGCCACGAAACGGATGAACGCGGCCACGTCCTTGATGTGCGCCTGCTCAAAAAATCGCACGCCGCTGGTGATCTGATACGGAATCCCGCGTCGCGAAAATTCCAGCTGCAGCTCGACCGCGTGATAATGCGCGCGATAGAGCACCGCGATTTCGTCCAGCGGAATCCCTTCATCGCGCAACTCGAGCACGCGCTGCGCGACGAACTGCGCCTGCTCGCTGCCATCACGCAACGCCACCACCGCCGGTTTTAACTCATTAGTCGCGCGCGTCGCGCTCAGCTCTTTCTTAAACTGCTCGACGTTAGGCGCGATGGCAGCGTTCGCGACCGAGAGGATCTCCGGCACACTCCGGTAGTTCAGTTCGATCTTAAAAACCTGCGCGTCCGGATAACGCTGCGGGAAGGCGAGGATGTTTTTGAAATTCGCGCCGCGCCACGAGTAGATCGACTGCGCGTCGTCGCCCACGACCATGACGTTGCGATGCTGTGCCGCGAGCGTGTCGATGAAGTCCGCCTGGATCTTGTTCGTGTCCTGGTACTCGTCCACGAGGATGAACTGGAACTGCCGCCGATAAAAATCGCCGACCTCCTCGTGCTCCTTCAGCATGCGCAGCGTCTTCTCAAGCAGGTCGTCGAAATCCATCGAGTTCGTGGCCTTTTTCTTTCGCTCGTAACGGGCGTGCACGTCCTTGATCTGCTCGATCAAAGGAAGGAAATACGGAAACTTTTCCGCGAGCAACTCCTCCATCGACCGTTCGGTGTTGACCGTGAAACTGAAAATATCCGCGAGCACATCGCCTTTCGGAAAGCGGATTTCTTTGGGATTAATTCCGGCAGCCGAGACCACGGTGTCTATCAAGTCCTTCTGGTCTTCACGATCGAGAATGGTGAATCCGCTGGAGTAACCGAGCGCGCTCCCGTGCCGGCGCAGCATCCGGTTGCCGATGGAATGAAACGTCCCGCCCCAAAGCCCACTCGCATCGACGGGCAATAAATTCGCCACCCGATCCAACATCTGCCGCGCCGCTTTGTTCGTGAAAGTGAGCAATAAAATATTTCGCGGATCGACCCCGTTCTCGAGCAGATACGCGACGCGATAGGTCAGCGTCCTCGTCTTCCCTGAGCCCGCGCCCGCGATCACGAGTAAGGGCCCGGGCGGCGCCGTGACCGCGGCATACTGTTGCGGATTTAACTCCGCCGCGTAATCGATGTGAATCCCCGCCGCCGAGGGAGCGCGTTGCAGAATATACTGGCGGGGCATGCGAGCCGTACCTGTAACGGCGCTCTACGACCGTCGCAATTTCTGCACGCTAAACGCGATTCTTGGCGCCTAATTCTTCCAGCAGTTCGATCTGGATTTGCTGAATCTCGAAGAGCCGTTGGTACTGCCGGCGGAGAAGGTGATCCACTTTTTCGTGCAGGTGCCGGATCTCCAGTTCGGCTTTCAAGTTCACTTTGTAATCGTTCTCCGCTTGCAGACGATCGCGAGCCTGCGCGCGGTTCTGGCTCATCATGATCACCGGCGCCTGCAGCGCCGCGAGGCAGGAGAGGATCAGGTTTAGAAGAATGAATGGGTAAGGATCAAAGCCGCGATCGGCGAAGGCGATGACGTTGAGTGCGAGCCAGCCGACAAGGATCGCGCCGAACAAAAGGATGAATCTCCAACTGCCGCCGAACACTGCAATCCGATCGGAGAGCCGCTCGCCGAAGGTCAGCTTGCGTTCAAACTGGTGCGCGATGTTTTCCGAAAGGAGCTCGTGCTGCTGCAAACTTTCGATGACTTCATGGTCGAGCGTGGAAAGTTCGCCGAGTTCGTCCTGCAGCGCGCGCTTGACGTAATCCTTTCGAAATCGCCCGAGATCTTCGAGGCAAATTGGTTGGTCGGGTTTCCACTCCGGGCGCTGCGCTTGGATAAATTCCGCGAGCGATGGACGGATGTTGTCGCCGATCGTGCCCTGCGCGGCAGGTTTGGTTTTGCCACAAATGGGGCACACGAAATTCTCTTTGTCGTCCATGGTTTATTACTCGTTAGGCCAGCTATCACCGCAAAGTCATCGCGCGCGAACCTGAGCCCCGGTGATCATCGAGCGCGGTCGATTGGCAAACACGGCGAACCAATAGATTTTGCGCAAGGCCGGTTTCGGTCTCAGCACGCAATCGCACAGAACAAAAATAACCCGGCGGAAAGGGTCGCAACAGGTTCGACATCGGGCCTCAGCCCCTCGCGATCACTGACCTCTGCCGGTTCGGCATCGCGCCGAGATTAAGCAGATCGCAACCCGCAATGAAAGCAGGAAATCTTGCGGCCGCGCACCCGAGTTCCGCCTTGAAGCAGCAACCGCCAAACCTAAGCTGAACCGATGCGCGTCCTGGCGATTGATGCTTCCCTGCGTAACAGCGGCGTCGCGATTTTGGAGACGGTAAATAATAAGCCGCGCGCGCTTTATTTTGGCTCAATCCCGAACCACTCGTCCCTGCGTTCGTCGTCCTGTCTGGTCGCGATCCACGATCGGCTGGCGGAATTAATTCACGCGCACGAGCCGGATTGTTGCGCGCTCGAGTCGGTCATTTACGTACAGAGTTACAAGACCGCGATCATCCTCGGGGCGGCACGCGGCGCGGCTATTCTCGCGGCCGCCGAACGTGGTCTGCCGATTTTCGAATACGCGCCCACTCGGATTAAGCAGGCCACCGTCGGGCGTGGCGGCGCGGATAAAGGACAGGTCGCGTTCATGGTCCGGGCGCTTCTCGGGTTAACCGAAACGCCCGGGCCGGATGCGGCGGATGCGCTCGCCATTGGACTGACGCATTTACGTGCGCAGGAAGCGGAGCGGCTCGGAGTTCTCAGCGCCACGCAAATATGAAGGCGCGCTGGCTCGGCCGAGTCGGTTACGCGGAGGCGCTGGAGTTGCAGGAAGAAATCGTCGCGCGCAAGCGAACTGATGACTCGTTAGGCGATGAATTGCTTCTACTTGAACACGAGCCGGTTTACACCATCGGGCGCACGCCCGATCAATCGAGCCTCCGGGGCGCCGAGCATCTGGCGCATCCGCTTTTCCCGATCAATCGCGGAGGCCAGGCGACCTACCACGGACCAGGACAGCTGGTCGGTTATCCGATCATCGATCTGCGCGCCTGCGGGAAAGATCTCCATCGTTACCTGCGTTGGATAGAAGACGTCCTGATCGAATTACTGACCGGCTACGAAATTAACGCCTCGACTCGCCGTGGCCTGACCGGAGTTTGGATCGACGATCGCAAGATTGCTTCCATCGGCGTGGGCGTGCGGCATTGGATCACGATGCACGGGTTCGCGCTCAATGTCCGCGGCGATCTCTCGCCCTTCGACCAGATCGTGCCCTGCGGAATCGCCAATGTCCGCATGACTTCGCTGGAAAAAGAAACCAGCCCGAGCCCGACGGTCGAAGAAGTCGCAGAGCGTGCCGCCGCCGTGATCGAAAACCGACTCGATGATTTGCGAGAATGTGCGACCGGACGCGCTTAACTCGTTAGGCAGCTTTTTCCCAATCGAGCACGATCTTGCCCGATTGCCCGGACTTCATTAGCTCGATGCCTTCGATGATTTTCGTGTAGGGGAAGTGATGGGTAATGACTGGTGAAATATCGAGTCCGCTCTGGATGAGCGCGGTCATCTTGTACCAGGTCTCGAACATCTCGCGTCCGTAGATTCCTTTGATCGTGAGGCCGTGGAAGACGACCAGGTTCCAATCGATCGCCGCGCTCCCCGGCATAATCCCGAGCATGGCGATGCGGCCGCCGTTCACCATCACGTCGAGCATATCGGTAAATGCTTTCGGATTACCGGACATCTCCAAGCCGACGTCGAAGCCCTCTTTCATCTCCAGCTCGTGCATCGCGTCCTGGAGTTTGGTTTCGCGCACGTCGATCGCCATCGTCGCGCCCATCTTGCGCGCGAGATCGAGGCGATAGGGATTCACGTCGGTGATCACCACCTTGCGCGCGCCCGCCATTTTCGCGATCGGCACCGCCATGCAACCGATCGGGCCCGCGCCGGTGATGAGCACATCTTCGCCCACGAGATCGAAGGAGAGCGCAGTGTGGACGGCGTTGCCTAACGGATCCGAACATGAAATGACATCGAGCGGAATGCGCGGATCGCAGCGCCAGATATTCTTGTAAGGAACAGAAACGTATTCCGCGAAACCGCCGGGGCGATTCACTCCGATGCCCTTGGTGTTCGGACAAAGATGACGCCGGCCCGCGAGACAATTCCGGCAATGTCCGCAGACGATGTGGCCTTCGGTGGTAACTAGTTCGCCTTCCTTAAAATCCGTCACCGCGCTGCCGACGCGATCGACCACACCGACAAATTCATGCCCGATCACTAGTGGCACCGGGATCGTTTTCTGCGCCCACGCGTCCCAATTATAAATGTGCACGTCGGTCCCGCAGATCGAGGCGCGCTGCACGCGAATCCGGACGTCGTTAGGCCCGACCTCCGGCACCGGCACTTCCTGCATTTCCAGACCCGGCGCCGCTTTGGTTTTGACCACTGCCTGCATCGTCGTGCTCATGCCGAGAATACTAACCGGCGGCCCCTTCCGCGCAAAGCCGCCGCTCGATGCTTGCCTTTGACTTCGGTCTTCCTAATGGTGAACAGCCATGGCCGTGACGACCGCGCAAGCTGCTCCTAAACCGGTCACCGGTCGGCTCACTTTTGTTCTCCGGTTCGCGAGCACGCTCGCACTTTGGTCGATCGCGTTGCTGATCATTTTTTCCGGTTATGAGCTGGGATTTTTTGCACTCATCGGCTCGTTAGGCTTGCTCTCGCTCTGGGAATTTTACGGGATGCTCGATCACAAGGGTCTGCCGAATTTCAAGATCACCGCAATGGTCTGCGGGAGCATCATGCTCTGCGGGAGTTTCTATTATTTTTCGAAGGTCGGGCCGGCGCAATCCTACGACTTTGAGATGGCGGTCTTGCTCGGATTTTTGCTGACCGTTTTCACCCGGCAAATGTTCGCCAGCCTGCGCGACGACGCGCCGTTGCGGACGATGGCTTACACGCTCTTCGGTCTGCTTTACGTGCTCTGGCTCTATAACTTCATCACCAAAATTGTTTACGTCACGCCGCGTTCGCCATCCGGCGCGGTCACCGGTCAGTTCTACAATCTCTATCTGATCGCGATCACGAAATTCAGCGACATGGGCGCGTATCTCACCGGCAGCGTCATCGGCAAACACCAAATGGTCCCGCACATCAGCCCGAAGAAAACGTGGGAGGGTTTTGCCGGCGCGCTCTTCTTCTCGCTCCTCGCGAGCTGGGGCATGTTCGCGCTCATGCCCGGCCATCTTGCGGTTTTAAATTGGACGCACGTGACCATTCTCGGCTTGTTGTTAGGCTTCGCCGCCGTCGTCGGCGATCTCGCGGAATCAATCATCAAACGCAGCACTGGAGTTAAGGATTCCGGGAATTTTCTCCCCGGAATCGGGGGCGCCCTTGATCTCGTGGACAGCCTGCTTTTCACCGCGCCGCTCCTCTTTTTTTATCTGCGGCTCGTCGTCCGGGTACCGTAAATTCTGCCCGCGATGAAGCGCAAACGTGTCGTCGTGCTCGGCGCAACCGGTTCCATCGGCGAGAGCGCGCAAAAGGTTGCGCGCGATATTCCGGAGCGGATGGAAATCGTCGGCCTCGCGGCCAAATCCAACGCCACCAAGCTGGCCGCGCAGGCAAACGATCTCCGGCCGGCAGCAGTTTGCCTGGTTGACGAAACGAAAGCTGGCGAGCTCCGCGCGCAGCTAACTTACTCGCCGGAAATTTTTCTCGGCGAAGAGGGTCTTTGCGAAATCGCCCGCCTAACGAGTGCGGACATGGTCCTGGTCGCGGTCGTCGGTACCGGCGGTTTGCGGCCGGCGCTGGCGGCGATCGAAGCCGGTAAAGATCTGGCCGTCGCGAGCAAAGAAATTCTCGTCATGGCGGGCGAAATCGTGATGAAAGCAGCAGCGGCAAAAAACGTCCGCGTCCTCCCGGTTGACAGCGAACACAACGCCATCTTTCAATGTCTCGACGGACAGAATGCGGAAGTTCGCCGCCTGATTCTGACCGCATCCGGCGGCCCGTTCCGGCAATTGCCTAACGAACAGTTCGCCGCGATCACGGTCGAGCAGGCCTTGAAACATCCGACCTGGAATATGGGCCCAAAGATTACGATCGATTCTGCGACTTTGTTCAACAAAGGCTTGGAAATGATTGAAGCGCGCTGGCTCTTCGACGTCGAGATGGCTCGGGTGGAAGTGGTGGTGCACCCGCAATCGATCGTGCACTCGATGGTCGAATTCGCCGACGGCTCCGTCCTCGCGCAGATGAGTAACTCGGACATGTGTTTCCCGATTCAATACGCTGTCACCTGGCCGGAGCGGGTTCCGAATTCCCTCGCCCCGCTCGATCTCGGAAAACTCCGCCAGCTCGAATTTTTCACCCCACGTTACCAGGATTTTCCCGCGCTCGACCTCGCCCGGCAGGCGGGCGAAGTGGGCGGCACGCTTCCGGCTGTTTTGAATGCGGCGAACGAAATCGCAGTCTCAGCATTCCTTGAAAAACGCCTCACCTTCCCCGGCATCGCGCACCTGGTCGAGCAGATCATGAATCAACACGCCTCGATTGCGGACGCCAAGCTCGATGCGATATTGGCGGCCGATCAATGGGCGCGCGCGGAAGCCGCGGCTGTGATTCGGGCCAGCTAACTCCGCGCTTCTTCTCACGATGATCCCGCACCTTTTTCGCGTCCTCCTCATTATGCTCGAGGTGGTGGTTTTATTTAACCTCCTCATTATCGTGCATGAGCTCGGGCATTTTCTGGCCGCGCGCTGGCGTGGGCTGGTGATCGAAAAATTTGGCGTCTGGTTCGGCAAACCGCTCTGGAAAAAAACGGTCAACGGCGTCCAGTACTCGTTAGGCTCGATTCCCTTCGGCGGATTCGTCGCGCTCCCGCAGCTCGCCCCGATGGATATCATCGAGGGCACCGTCGATGTCGACCGCGCGCAGTTGCCGAAGATTTCCGCACTCGACAAAATCATCGTCGCCTTCGCCGGCCCGCTTTTCAGTCTCGGGCTCGCGCTTGTTTTTGCCTGCATCGTCTGGGCCGTTGGCCATCCGGTTAACGAATCCGACATGACCACGGTGGTGGGTTACGTGGAAAAAGGCGGGCCCGCGGAGAAAGCCGGGCTGCTCCCGGGCGATAACATTCTCGAAGTGGATGGTCGGCCGGTGACGCGTTTCTCCGGGATGAACAACAGCGTCATCTGGAACATCGTCCGCAGCGAAGGCGCGGCCATTCCATTTAAAATCGAACGCAACGGCGCGGTCCAAGTCTTGAACGTGGCCCCGTATCGCTCCGAGACCAGCGGTTGGCGGCGCAAAAGCGTGCGCCAGGTGCTCATGCTGCCGGCACTCACGCCGATCATCGATGAAGTGCAGCCGAACACGCCCGCGGCCGCGGCCGGATTACAACACGGCGATGTCATCCGCAGTTTCAACGGCATCCGCATTTTCCATCCGGACACGCTCGCGGATTACATCGAACAACATCCGACCGAACCGCTCGCGCTCGAGGTGATGCGCGACGGAAAACTGCTCGAGCCCACGGTTACGCCGACGATGCTCGACAACGGCAAAGGCCAGAAAAGTGCGCGGATCGGGATCCGTTGGGACGCCACCGGGCGGATGTCGATCGCGCATCCGGACCCGATCGAACAGGTCTACAACAGTATCACGAGCACGATCAACACGATCGCCGCCGTCGCGTCGCCGAAGTCGGACGTGAAGCTGCAACACTTAAGCGGGCCGGTCGGGATCGGGCGCATTTATTATCTCCTCTTTCAAAGCGAGCGCGGCTGGCAGTTGGCGCTCTGGTTCAGCGTCGTCTTGAACGTCAATCTCGCGATCCTGAACCTGCTCCCGATTCCCGTGCTCGATGGCGGCCACATTGTCCTCGCCATCATTGAGGCCGTCCGGCGCAAACCGGTTAACCTCCGCGTGCTCGAATTCGTGCAGACCGGCTGCGCGGTTTTGATCATTGGCTACATGGCGTACGTCAGCTTCTTCGACATCGGCGATTTATTTGGCAAAGATTCGGATTCCGCCAAGCCTAAGATTCCCGCCACCCAGAAGCGCTAGACAGCGACGAGCGCGCGGCCGCATTGCGAAGCCGTCCGAGGCTCGGTAAATGTAACCCGTGAGCTACTGCGCTGATCCTTTTCGTTCCCAACGCCGCGTCACCCGCGAAGTGATGGTCGGCCACGTGGGAGTCGGCGGCGCGAATCCGATTCGCGTGCAGTCGATGATCACCTGCGACACGATGGACACCGAAGCGTCGATCGCGCAGACGATCGAGCTCGCGAATGTCGGTTGCGAGATCGTGCGCATCACCGCGCCGACGGTGAAAGATTCCGCGAACCTCGAACACATCGTCCGTGGATTGCGCGCGCGCGGTTGCGAGGTGCCGATCGTCGCCGACATCCATTTCAAACCCGATGCCGCGATGGAGGCGGCGAAGTGGGTCGACAAAGTGCGAATCAATCCCGGGAACTACGCCGACTCGAAAAAGTTCAAGATTCTCGAATACACCGACGAGCAATACGCCGCCGAGTTGGAACGCATCCGCGATCGGTTCACACCACTCGTTAGGCTGAGCAAGGAGCGCGGAATCGCGATGCGCATCGGGACGAATCACGGTTCGCTCTCGGACCGGATCATGAACCGCTACGGGGACACGCCGCTCGGGATGGTGGAGAGCGCGCTCGAGTTCGCCCGCATCGCGCGCGACCTCGATTACCACGCGTTCATTTTCTCGATGAAGTCGAGCAACCCGAAGGTGATGATCAACGCTTATCGCCTCTTGGTTGCGCGGCTCGCGAAGGAAGGCCCGGACTGGAATTATCCAATCCACCTCGGCGTGACCGAAGCCGGCGAAGGCGAAGATGCGCGAATCAAGAGCGCGATCGGCATCGGCTCGCTCCTCGCTGATGGAATCGGCGACACCATTCGCGTCTCCCTCACCGAGGACAGCATTCACGAAATTCCGGTCGCGCAAGCACTCGTTAGGCTGCAAGGCGAGCGCGCCGGGCAAAACGCAGCGACGCTTCCTGATGACGTCGCGCTTTCTTACGATCCATTTTCCTATCAGCGGCGGCCGACGCAGACGCTTTCACTCGCAGGCATCGCCGGCGAGGTCGCGCTCGGCGGCGAGGAAACGGTGCGCGTCTTCGTGCGCGAAACGAGCTTCGAGAAGATTGCGCACAAGGTCGAGCGCATGGGCGATTACCAGCCGGAACTGATTTACGAGCGCGCCCTCATTTCCGAGATCGATCCGCGCGACGATGCGGCGGTTGCGCGGCTCCAGCAACAACCGGCGCGGCTGATCACGGTTGCCGATGGGATCGATCTGCCGGTGATCACTGCCTTCCGCTTACTCGCCGCCAAGGTCACGAAGGTCGCGCCGGATCATCCGATCTTGCTCAAGGACTCGTTAGGCCAAACCCAGGACGACTCCGATTTCCTGCGCACGTTGCTGATCGCGTCGACCAACATCGGCTCGCTGCTTTGCGATGGAATCGGCGACGCGATCCTGGTCCAGGGTGAACCCGCGCCGGGCCAGGCTTTGCGCTTGAGCTACAACATTCTCCAAGCCGCCGGGACGCGCATTTTCAAGACCGATTATGTGGCCTGTCCTTCCTGCGGGCGCACGCTTTTCAATCTGCAAACCACGACCGCGCGGATCAAAGCGGCCACCGTTCATCTCAAGGGCGTCAAGATCGCGGTCATGGGCTGCATCGTGAACGGCCCGGGTGAAATGGCGGACGCGGATTTCGGTTACGTCGGCGGCGCGCCGGGGAAAATCAATCTTTACGTCGGCAAGACGGCGGTGAAGTTCAACATTCCGGAAGCCGAAGCGGTCGATCGTTTGCAGGATCTCATCCGCGAACACGGCAAGTGGGTCGATCCCAAGCCGCAAGCCGAGCCGGCGCTCGCCTAACGAGCGGTCGAGCCACGTCGGCGCGTGCCTGTCATCCTGAGGCTGGCGAAGCGCGCCGAAGGATCTCGCACAGGGTGATTGATTCGTCTGGTAGTAGTTGGGTGAACAGTCTCGCGTGCGTGAGATCCCTCGCCGTCTTCGCGACTCGGGATGACAAACTAAGGGATGCGGCGGCAAACGCGACTCAGTCGCGCTTCTTATAATTGAGCTGCCGCGAGAGGAGCCAGCGAACGCCGAACATATCGACGGTCGCGCGGACCGCGCGGTTGCCGAGGCCGTATTTGCTGACGCCGAATTGGCGCGGGCGATGATTCACCGGCACTTCGACTAACGAGTAACCGGCGCCCTTGACCAACGCGGGAATGAACCGATGCATACCTTTGAATGGCACCAACGCGTGCACGCATTCGCGCCGCATCGCCTTCAAGGTGCAGCCGGTATCGCGCACTCCGTCTTTGGTGAATCGGCTGCGGACGAAGTTAGCGATACGACTCGTTAGGCGCTTGACCGTGGTGTCTTTGCGTTGCGCGCGGTAACCGCAGACCAGATCCGCGCCGCGCTCGATTTCGCGCAGGAGTTTCGGAATATCCGCGGGATCATTTTGCAGATCGCCATCGATCAGGATCGCGACCGCGCCGCGCGCTTCATGCAGGCCGGAATACATGGCTGCGCTCTGGCCGGCATTTTGCGCGAAAGGCAAAACCCGCGTCCGCGGATCAGGCTTGATTCGAGCTACCGTCTGGTCGCGCGAACCGTCATCGACAAAAATGATTTCGTAATCCAACCCGGCGAGCGCGGTCGCGAGTTCATCCTGCAAGAGAGCTACGTTATCTTCTTCGTTGAAGAGCGGGACGACGACCGAAAGCGCGGGCTCGTTCGTCATAACGGCAACGTCCGATAATTCCGGCAGAGAAAAACTTGGTACATGCGCAAGAGCTGACCATGCCGTCGCACTTCGATCGTTTGCACCTCATCGACCGATTGAAAGGCGGCGGTGATATTGTGCGGCGGCTCCGGTTTGTTGTTCGCCTGGACGTAAAGCGCGCTCCGGCCTTCGAAGGGATTGACGCCACTTTCTTCCGTGTAAACATCGCCTTCCGTGCCCGGGGTTTTTGCCGGCGCGGCGACAAATTCATCGTAGCGCGGCCAGAAGGAAAATTGGTTCAGGATGGCCTGCGACTCGACGATGTAAACCGGCGGATGCCACCCGCCCGCGAGGCGTTTATCGCGAAAGTAAAACGACAATTCCGAGGCGCGATCGCGTTCATCGGCAATCACGAAAAGCTTCTCGCCGAGCTTCGCCTCGAGTTCATCGCGCGCTTGCTCTACCGCGCGCGCGCCCGTTTTCCAACCGCGCATCCGATCCGCGGGATCGTGTTTTGGGAAATTGAATCCAACGAGCTGGAGCAGATCGCTGTCGAGCGCGAGCGCGCTCAGGATCAAGCCAAGAACCAGAGCGGTCGCGGCCCAGCGCGCCATGCGCGGCCGCGACTCGATCCGCTCCCGCCAATAGGAAACTGCGAGCACGCTCAGGCTGATGAAAGCGAGGCCGTCCCAGTTCGGATTGGCCGCGCGATTGATCGACATCACGAAATACAAAATGAAAATCGGGAGCCCGAACCAGAGCAGGAAGATTCGCTTGAACTGCTGCCGCGCGCGCCGCCAGCCGGCGACGATCGCCCAGATCAAACCGAGAAAAAGAAGAGGCGAAAAAATCGCAAAATGAATCCCGAGAAAAGCGAGCAGTTCCGCGGGATGAAAACCAAACGCGCGGTCGAAATTCCCGCGCGACCGCAGATGTCCGAAGGTGGCCCAGGCATGTTGCGCGTTCCAGATGATCGGCGGAATCGTGCAGAAGAGAAAAACCGCGCCTAACGAGTACAAGCCGGGCTTGCGAAATTCTCGCCGCAGACGCGGAACCAGCGCGAGCACGAGCAGAACGGAAACCAGCTCGAGTGCGTTGGTATATTTACAAAGAAATCCGAGACCGATGAGCAGGCCAGTGAGCGGCCAATGCCAGGAGAATTCCGGGGCGCGTTCGAGCGCGAGCCAGAAGCTAAACATCGCCGCCGTCCAAAAAAAGATCGAGAGCGGATCGATCGTCATGACGAAGGAGCCAATGTTGAAAATTGGGGTAACGTTGGCCACGAGCACGATCCAGAAAGCGGTCGTGGCGCTGAAAACCCGGCGAGTAAAATAGTAGAGCAACAAGCTCGTGCCCGCCGCCAGCACCGGACTCCAAAAGCGCACGCCGAACTCGTTAGACCCGAACATCGCCACACTCGACCAGATGGTGAACCCCACGCCGGGCCCTTTGCTGAAGTAAGCTGGCGCGAGACTTTGCGACCACATCCAGTAATGCGCTTCGTCGAAGGAAAGATCGGTGGTGCCGATGAGGGCCAACCGAATCGCGGTCAGCAGGAAGAGGAAAATCCAGACTACGCGGGTCGTGCTCACGAGGCCGCGCCGCCGATCAGTCGCGGATGGCGCGCGAATGATTCCGGCGCCCATTTGGCCGCAGCCCAGCGCCAGATCGCTTCCAGTAACGCCATCAGTAAGAGCGTTTCGCCCGCGGCCATAAAGGCGGTGGCGAGAATATCACTTGGCCAATGCGCGCCCAGATAAATCCGCGAATAACCGATGGTCGCGGCGACCAGAAAATAGAGCCAACCCCAGCGAAAAAAGAGCAGACAACAAACCGCGATCGCGACGTTATCGTTCACGTGACCGGAAGGAAACGAGGGCCCGGACGTATGGCGATCGCTGGCATCGGAATAACGAATGATTGGTTTCCGGAACAAAGTGAGAAACGCCGGCCGGGTTTTCTGCAGCTGCACCAGGCGCACGCTTTGCGCCTGTTTCGGACGCAGGCGAGCGATGGAAGATTTCAAGGTTTTCACCACCAGGGTATCGGAAACGAGCAGCACGATCGCGACGCAGAAAACCAGCGCGCGTCCCTTGAATCCCCCAAAGGTTAGCGCATACAGCACGAGCACGATGAGGAGCGGCAGCCAGATTTGCAGGTTACTCACGGCTGCCATGAACAAGTCGAGCGCCGGGCTCGTCCATTGTTCGTTGATGAGATGAAAAACTGCCTGGTCCACCGAGGGCTCCACTTAAAGCTTAATCCTTGAAACTTAAAGCCCGATTACCAATTCTGCTGGTCCTTTGCCTAACGAGTGCAAGCGTGAGCGCCGCGCCGAGCGCGCAGGAAATTCTCGCCTCGGTGCGCCTGCAACAAGCGCAACAGGAGATCGATCTTCAGGGGCAACTGCGCCAGGAGGCGCTGGTGGTGCCGTTTCGCCTCACCCAAAACGGGAGCACGATTCGTTACAGCTTTGCTAATCCGGTGGAAGCGTTGCAACTGAAGCTCGGCGAAAAAGATTCACGCTTGGAAGAAATCACCCGCAGCGGTGTCGATAAAATCTCCGGCCCGGAGTTCGACCAAAAAGTGCGCGGCACTGCCGTGACTTACGAGGACCTGGCGCTGAAATTTCTCTATTGGCCCGATGGCCACGTCCTCGGCGAGGAAACTGTGCGCACGCGCAAGTGTTGGAAGCTTCAACTCAAACCGCCTTCTCGCGACTCGCAATATTCCAACGTTCTCCTCTGGGTGGATGAGCAAGGTGGCGCGCTCATGCGCCTGCAGGGTTATGATTGGAACGGCAAACTCGCGAAGCGTTTCGAAGTGGAATCCGCGCAAAAAATCGAGGGCCGCTGGTTTTTAAAATCGATGCGAATCGAAGCGCTCGATCCGGAAACCGGGAAGGTGCGCACGCGCACTTATCTCGAAATCCGGAAGTAAAATTGGCCGCGCAAAAAGTACGCGCAGCGTTGGCAGTACTTCCGGAATTGGTGTAAAGAAACCGCCCGATGAATCGAATCCAAAAGCTCCTGCTCACCGCTCTCGCGCTCGGCTCCGGCGCGCTCGTTTCCCAAGCCCTAACCGTGAAGCCCAACGTCGGCCCGGTCGTGAGCGCGCAGATTCCAAATTACGATCAATACCTTTTGACCACGCGCGTGATCGACATGTCGCCCTACTTCTCCGATCCGGATGCGTCGGCGGCCGCGAAGATGGTCACGCCCTTCGGCTCGATCAAGGTTGCGCTCGATGGGGCGCAGGCGCCGCAAACCGTCGCGAATTTTTTGAATTACATTACCTCGGACCGCTACTTCACGATCGATCCGACGAACGGCGACCGCGCCTCGATGTTCTTTCATCGTTCGGTGTCGAACTTCGTCCTCCAGGGCGGCGGATTTCTCGGCACAGTGAATCCTAACGGCACGGGAGCTTTGCGGGCGACGGCGGTCGCCGCCTTCCCGCCGGTGCAAAACGAGCCCTTTATTTCCAATACTCGCGGGACGATCGCGATGGCAAAACTTTCCGGCGACCCGAACAGCGCGACCAGCCAATGGTTCATTAATTTGCGCGACAACGGCGGCGGGACCGCGCAACTCGATACCCAAAATGGCGGCTTCACCGTTTTCGGTCACGTGGTCGGCGACGGGATGAACGTGGTCGACTCGATCGCGGCCCAGCCAACTTTTAATTTCGGCGGTGCCTTCGATACCTTGCCAGTGCGCGATTACACGCTGGCAGATTATAACAGCGGCAAAGTTCCGAAAATTCCGAATCTCGTTTCCGTCCCGGAATTTATTCCCGCGTCTCCGCTCAGTTATTCAGCGACGAGCGATAACCCGAATGTCGCCACCGCGAGCGCAAGTGAAGGCAACCTGCTCGTGACCGCGTTCCAGCTCGGCACCGCCAACATCACCGTCACCGGCTTCGATCTCGATGGCGCCGGCCCGGTTTCGCAAACCTTCAACGTCAACGTCGTCACCGCGCCCGGCCGTATCCGGAATATTTCCACGCGCGCGAATTTTCCGGCGGGCAATGAAATGCTAACCGCAGGATTCATTGTGCGCGGCGGCTCCGCGAAACGGTTGGTCGCGCGCGCGGTCGCGGTTCCCGGTGCGGGTAATTTCGATAATCCGACGCTCGAGCTGCTCGACGCGAACGGCCAGGTGATCGCGAGCAATGATGATTGGGGCACGGCGCTGAATAAGCAGGAACTGATCGATCTCCAAATCGCGCCCCCATCGGACAAAGATTCGGCGATCCTAGTCGACGTTCCGTCGAGCGCGACCAACATCAGTTACACCGCACGGATGCGGAGCGCGAACGGCCACACCGGCGTCGGCCTGGTGGAAATTTTCGATATCGACAGCGGTGCCGGCGCCACCTTTCGCAACATTTCCACCGTCGGCCCAGTCGGCACCGGAGTGAATGAATTGGTCGCCGGATTTATCGTTAGGGGCAGTGATTCGCGCCGCGTCATCGTCCGCGGTCTCGGGCCTTCGTTAGGCGATCACGGGATCGACGGCTCGCTGCAAAATCCGACGCTCGTGCTTCGTGATGGCAACCACAACGTAATCGCGATGAATGACGATTGGCAAAGCAACCCAGACGCGGGCGAGATTCAAACCATCGGTTTGCAACCTCCGCGGCCGGAAGAATCCGCCGTCATCATCACCCTCCCGGAAGGCAGCTACACCGCGTCGGTTTCCGGCGTCGGCGGAACGACAGGCGTCGGCCAGGTCGAGATCTTCCAAGTGCAATAAGCAGACGCGGCGCGAGCAAATTGTCCGCGCGTTCTCCAAGTTCTTTGTGTCATCCCGAGTCGCGGAGACGACGAGGGACCTCGCAAAAGCGCGCAGGGTAATCGCGATGACACGTGCCGCCGCGGCCCCACGCGCAAACCGGGATATCGTCAGTGCCGTGCGAGATCCTTCGCCCTCTCCGCGACTCAGGATGACAACGCGCGTGGAAAAAATTCACCCGCCCGAGCCTCAGCCTTCGCCCGCGTAACCGCCGCGCACGATTTTCGCGAAGCTCCGCGGATCGAGGCTGGCCCCGCCGACCAACGCGCCGTCGATGTCCGGCTCGCTCATGAGCGCGCGCGCGTTGTCCGGTTTCACACTGCCGCCGTACTGGATCCGCATCCGCGCGGCAGTATTTTGATCGGAGATTTCCGCGAGCGTTTGCCTAACGAAGGCATGTGCTTCCTGCGCTTGCGCGGTCGTCGCCGTCCTGCCGGTGCCGATCGCCCAAACCGGTTCGTAGGCAATTACGGTCTCCATTAATTCCTTCGCGCCAAAATTCGCCAGGCTGCCGCGCAACTGCGTCCCGAGCACCTTCTCCACTTCGCCAGCTTCCCGTTGCACCAGGGTTTCGCCGACGCAGACGATCGGCCGCAGCGTCGCCTCGTGCGCCGCGCGCACTTTGCGATTCACGATCTCATCCGTCTCGCCAAAGAGCGCGCGCCGTTCGCTGTGCCCGAGGACGACGTAGCGGACAAAAAGATCGCGCAACATCGCCGCGCTGATTTCGCCGGTGAACGCGCCGCTTTTTTCCCATGACATATTCTGCGCGCCGAGCTTCACGTTCGGCGTGTTGCGCAGCGCGTCGCTCACTTTCGCGAGCGCAGTGAAGGGCGGCACAATCACCACCTCCACTTCCTGCGAGTCCCCGAGTTCGCGCAAAAACGTTTCGACGAAAGCCGCTGCTTCCGCCTGCGTCATGTTCATCTTCCAATTCGCGGCGACGATTTTTTTGCGGTCCGGCATTTTTTATTTGTCGGTTAACGAGGAAACGCCGGGCAGTTCCTTGCCTTCGAGTAATTCCAGCGACGCGCCGCCGCCGGTGGAGATGAAGGTCATCCGGTCCGCGAGTCCGAATTGTTTCACCGCCGTCACCGAATCTCCACCGCCGATAATTTTGACCGCGCTCGCTTTTGCGACCGCTTCTGCAATCGCAATCGTTCCTTCGGCAAAATCCGGAATCTCAAAAATGCCGACTGGTCCGTTCCACAGAATCGTCTTCGCTTTCGCGATCTCGTCTTCGTAAAGCGCAATGCTCGCGCGCCCGAGATCGACCGCCTGCCAGCCGTCGGTGATTCCATGCTCAGTCGTTACGCGACTGGTGTTGCGCTTGTGCGCGCCGGCTTTGATTTCATCCGTCTCCAACGCGTCCACCGGGAGTAAAAATTTCACGCCTTTTTTCTTCGCGTGCTCGAGGAGTTCGCGCGCGAGATCGAGCTTGTCCGCCTCCACCCGGCTGCTCCCCACGGGCACGCCCTGCGCTTTCCAAAACGTGTTCGCCATCGCTCCACCGATCAAAATCGTGTCCGCTTTTTCCATGAGCGCTTTGATCACCCCGATCTTATCCGAAACCTTCGAGCCACCCATGATGACGACAAATGGCTTTGCCGGATTCTCCAGTTCGCCATGCAAAAAGTTCAGCTCCTTTTCCATCAGGAAACCCATCGCCGATTGCTTGATGAACCGGGTGATTCCCGCCGTACTGGCATGCGCGCGATGGGCCGCGCCGAAGGCGTCGTTCACGTAAACGTCGCCCAGCTTCGCGAGTGCTTCGGCGAACTTCGGATCGTTCGCTTCTTCGCCCGGATCGAAGCGCAAATTTTGCAGCAAAGTCACGTCGCCGTCCTGCATGTGCGCGATGATTTCTTCCGGAATCGTCCCCACGATATCGTGACTGAACGCCACCGGTTGATCGATCAGCGTGTGCAAATGATCCGCCACCGGCCGAAGCGTGTACTTGTCGACGCGCCTCCCTTTAGGCCGGCCGAAATGCGCCATCAAAATCGTCTTCGCGCCGTGTTCGCGCAGATAATTAATCGTCGGCAGACTTTCGCGAATACGCGTGTCATCGGTGATATGAACGTGGTCGCCGTGCTCCTCGATCGGCACATTAAAATCCACCCGCACGAGCACGCGTTTCCCGCGCACCTCGAGATCGCGCAGCGTGAGCTTGTTCATGATCGAAACTATTGCCCGAGCAGCTCCAGCATTTGCACGCAACGATTGCTGTAGCCCCACTCGTTGTCGTACCAGCCGACCACCTTCACAAATTTTTCGCCAAGCGCGAGCGTCAGTCCGCTGTCGAAAATGCAGGAGTGCGCATTGCCCACGATGTCCTGTAGGACCAGTGGCTCGTCGGAATATTCGAGGACGTTTTTGAAGCTCGGGTCGCTCGCCGCTTTCTTGAATGCTGCGTTCACCTCCTCCGCGGTCGCTTTCTTTTTCAGGATCACGGTGAAATCGGTCACCGAACCATCGGGCGTCGGCACCCGGAAAGCGCCGCCGTTCAGTTTCCCTTTCAACTCCGGAATCACTTCCCCGATCGCCTTTGCCGCGCCCGTGCTCGCCGGGACAATGTTGACCGCGGCCGCGCGCGCGCGCCGCAAATCCGCGTGCGGCAAGTCGAGAATATTCTGGTCGTTGGTGTACGAATGAATCGTGCTCATGAAGCCGGCTTCGATCCCGAAAGTGTCGTTCAAGACTTTGGCCATCGGGGCCAGACAATTGGTCGTGCAGCTCGCGTTCGAGACGATCTTGTCCTTCGCCGGATCGTAAATGTTGTCGTTAATCCCGAGGCAAATGGTGGCGTCCGGATTTTTTGCCGGCGCGCTGATCAGCACCCGCTTGGCGCCACCCTTGGAAATGTGCAGCTCGGCTTTTTCGCGCGCGGTGAAAAGTCCGGTTGATTCCGAAACCACGTCCACGCCGAGATCCTTTCAGGGCAACGCGCCCGGATCGCGCTCCTTCCTGATCTTAATCTTGTGCCCGCGGACGATGATGTTTTCCTCATCATGCCCGATCTCGCCGTCAAACTTCCCGTGCACCGAATCCCACTTGAGCAGATGCGCGAGCGTGGTCGTGTCGGTCAAATCGTTGATGCCTTGGACGCGTTCGACATCCTCTTGCGACATGGCGCGCAAGACGTTGCGCCCGATGCGGCCGAAGCCGTTGATTCCGTAGTTAGCCATAGTGGAAAAGTAGGTTGAGTTGGGAGTTTAACCGGCGCGCGCGAAGGTGATCGCGGGGCCGGTTTACTAATTGCGCCCTCTCGCGAACGCAACTGCGAAAGTCGCCGCCGTCTTTGAACGAATCGGCCGCGGATTGCGTCTGAAGGTTCGCTTGAAACCTTTCTCGCTCCTGATCATGGCCATCCTTTCTGCCGGTGTCTTCCAATCCACCGAAGCCGCGCCGCGCGCTCGGGACGGTGTGCTCCACGTCCTCGTGCTCGGCGATAGTTTGTCGGACGGCTATGGCCTGACCCGCGAGCAAGCTTATCCCGCGTTGCTCGCGCAGAAGATGCACGCGGCCGGCGACAAAGTGCGGCTGCTGAACGCGAGCGCCAGCGGCGGGACGACCAGCGGCGGTTTGCAGCGATTGCCGAAACATCTCGCGCAGCCGATCGATATTTTCATTCTCGAGCTCGGGATCAACGACGCCTTTCGCGGCCTGCCGGTTTCGCAAATTCGCGCCAATCTGCAAGCGATCATCGACCAGGTGCGCGCGCGACATCCGCACGTGCAGGTGGTGATCGCGGGGATGCAGTTGCCGATCGAAAACGCGGAAGGTTACGTGCGTGCGTTTGGTGAAATGTTTGCCGAGCTCGCACAAAAAAATCACGCGGCGCTCGTGCCGTACCTGCTCGCCGGAGTCGGCGGCGACCCGTCGTTGAACCTGGGCGACCTGATTCATCCGAACGCCGCCGGCCAGCGCATTCTCGCGGAAAACGTCTGGCGCGTGCTTGAGCCGGCGTTGCGAAAAACAACCGCGGCCATCCCGGCGCACGTAGAATAAATGATGGACCCAGCCGACCCGCATAACCTGCACGACACCGCCGATCACGAAGTCCTGGAGACGATTCAGATCGCCACCGAAGGCAACGATTGCGACGAGTGCGTGCGCAAATTGCGCGAGCCGCTGATGAAAATCGCGGGCGTGAAAGAAGTGAAAGCGGACGCCACTCGCGAGCGCGTGACGGTAACTTTTGATGCGCGCAAAACGCACGCGCCGGCATTGCACGACGTCATTTTGAAGAGCGGCTATCAACCGGCGCCGACGGTCTAGCGCACGGAGAAAACCGCGCGGCGCGCGGAAGAATCCGGCGCTCAATCGCGACATCAACGGGATGCGCGGCTATCAAATCCACGAAGCCTCGCGCGGCGGTTTGCCGGCCTCGGCGTTTCCCGCGCAGTAGGAAACGTTCGCCGAATTAGAGCGTTGGCTGTTGTTGCGTGAGGCAGTGAAACGCGCCCAAGCCCCAGATTAATTCGCGGCAATCGATCGGCAGCACCCGCCGATCCGGAAACGCGCGCGCGATTACTTCCACCGCCGCGGCGTCATTCGCATCACCGAACACCGGCAGGAGCACGCTGCGATTCGCGATATAAAAATTCGCGTAACTCGCCGGCAGGACTTGCCCGTCGCGCACGATCTTCGCCGGCATCGGCAGCTCGAGAATTTTTAACGCACGACCTTCGATCGTGAGCTCGCGTAGACGCGCCAAATTTTCCTGCAAGGGCGCGTAGTTCGAGTCGTCGGGATTTTGTTCGACCACCGTGACCACCGTCCGCTCGGCCACGAAACGGGTCAGGTCATCGATGTGCCCATCGGTGTCGTCGCCTTCGATCCCGTTGCCTAACCAGAGGATTTCGCTGACCCCGAGATAATCGCGCAAGCGTTGCTCGATCCCCGCGCGGCCTAACGAGGGGTTACGATTCGGGTTTAGCAGACACGATTCCGAAGTCAGGAGCGCGCCCGTTCCATTGACCTCGATCGAGCCGCCTTCGAGCACCATCTGCGGATAGTAAACCGGCAGCTCGAGCAACTCGCCGACGCGCGTCGGGACGTCGTCATCGAGATCGCACGGCGGATACTTCCCGCCCCAGGCATTGTAATCCCAATCCAAAATCGCCAGCCGCGGTTCCTCTTCGCGGGTCAGAAAAATCGGTCCGTGATCACGGCACCACGGTTCGTTCGTCGGGATTTCGCGATAGCTGATCCGATCGGGCGCGAGCCCTTGCAAAACCGCGCGCGCTTCCGCTTGGTGCGCGCCGTTGGCGACGTTGATGTTGACCGGTTCTGACTCGATCAAGGCCGCGACCATCGCGCGAAAAGTCGGCATCACTCGATCGTAAGCATCCGGAAAACTGATCCCTTCGCGCCGGGGCCATGAGAGCCAGGTGGCAGCGTGCGGTTCCCATTCCGCAGGCATGCGGTAACCGAGAGCCGCGGGCGTGGAATTTGAGACAGGATTCACCAGAATCAAAGTAGTCGCCGCTGTTGCGCGGCCAGCAAAGCGGGAAATTCCAGAAGCGCCGGCGAGCTCGTGTTCTCGACGAAATCTTGCGCCGCGGCTTTGAGCTCGCGCCAGCGATTCCATGCGAGATCGGGCGCGTGCACGATGTGGCGCAGGAGACTGCGCCATTCCATGAGCGCGCGCTCGATGTCGCCGGCGCGCAACGAATCACTCGTTAGGCGAGAACGCGCACCCGGATTGGTGATGACTTCGCGCATCACATCCGATGCGCCCGAACCGTAATGTGCGGGCGTGCCCATCTCGAGATAACCGGGATGATCCGCGCGCTCGTAAACGCGCTGGCAAAGAATCCCCAGCCGACCGCCCATGGGCGCATCTTCGCCTGCGAAACGCGGCCCGCCGCGAATGTTTGCCAGATCAAAAATCAAGTCGTCGATCGGATAGAGTTCGTCCTCGAGCGCGCCTGCGACCGCGAGACCTTCGCCGCCCTGGAAGAAAGAAAAAACGATGCCGCGCCGAGTGGGCGTTCCATCTTTTTCCACGAGACCTAATCGCCGCCAGGCAAACGCGGGCGAAGCCACGATCGGAACATTCAGATCGTGCTCCTTTTGATCGCAGCCGCGACAAACCAGCGGCAAGCCTGCACGCTCCGGCGGAGCTTGCAGGGCCGCGCCTAACGAATCGATAATCGCGCTGATTTTTACCGGCGAAAAATCGAGCCGCGCGGAAATCGTCTGTCCGCGCGTGACCACCTCGGAAACCTCCGCGCCCTCGGTCCATTCAGAGAGCCGCGGCAGAACGCGCTCGGTAAAGTGCACGCGCGAGAGCGCTTTCACGCCGACGATTTTGCGCAGCCATTTCACTAGCAGGACGGGGCCGTCTTCCGTGATCGTAGCCAACGGAATTTCGCGTCCGTAAATTCCCGAATCCTGCAACCGGCAAAGGTTGCCGAAGCCGCGGCCGTCCAGCATTCGCGGAACAGTGAGCGCACGCACCCAGCGTTCGTTTTCACGAACCAGTAATTCGCCTAACGAGACTTGCATCGCGGAGGTTTTCGGTTCCCATTGCTCGCGCGAATTCAAAATCTCCGTGATCGGACGGCGGATAAAACGCGCCCGCTCCGCATCCACCCAAAGCCCGCAGGCACGAGCCCCCGTGCCTAACGAGTGCTCGGCCCCGATGGGAATTTTCTGGGCGCTGAAGAGCGCGCGGCTGAGCTCGACCGCGGCGTGAAACCGCGGACTCTCGCCGGCATTGCGCATCACGCTCACCAGGCTCGGCCAGTCAACTTGCGTGGCGCGTTTCAGCTGCCGCGGCCGGGCGTCGCTCAAGCGCGGAATATCCGGGAGCTGCAGGACGTAACCGGTTTCATCGAGCCCGCGGCGGCCGGCGCGGCCGAACATTTGCAAGAGTTCATCGGCCTGCACATGGCGCTCGAAATTCCCGGCCATGTAACTGGTGCCGGTAATCAAAACCGAGCGCATGGAGAAATTAATTCCCGCCGCCAAACCCATCGTCGCGACGACCACATGGAGCTGGCCCGCTTTCGCCAGCGGCTCGATCAAGCCCGCGCGGACCGCGTAACTCAACCCGCTGTGATGATAGGCGACGCGGGCGCGCAAGAGTTTCGCCAGCCGCTTGCCGGCGAGGGCTTCCTGCGCGGACGAGAGGGGCAAGGGATCGCGGACCGTCATCGCGGAAGCGATTGACTGGGCCATTTCTTCGGCGGCGTTACGGCGCGGCGCGAAGACCAGAACCGGGGCCAGTTCCGCGCGAAGCGCGCGCCCGATCATTCGCGGCCAAAACGCTTTCGTCTGGATGAATTGGGAATCGGAGAGATTGCGCAGATCCACTTCTTCCAACGGCACCGGCCGTTCCTGGTGGGAAATCAAAACCGCATCGCGCCCGATCCGTTGCAGCCAGGCGACGATGTCCTGCGGGTTGCCGACACTGCCGCTGAGGAGGAGTAATTGAGTCTCGTTAGGCGCGAGCGCGAGCGCGAGTTCGTAGTGCACGCCGCGGACGGCGTCGCCAATCATCTGGTATTCATCGACGACCAAAAGTTTCGGGCCGTCGCGCCGGAGGAAACGCGCGCGCTGCGTCTCGAGGGTGGCGACAATCACTTTCGCCTCCAGGTTCAAGGCGAGATCGCCGGTGGCGATGCCGACATCCCAACCGCGCGCGCGCCATTCGGCTAACTTGTCGTTCGCCAATGCGCGCGTCGGGACGGTGAAGATGGCCTGGCCTTTAAGCGAGGAATAGAGCAGCTCGAAGATGTAAGTTTTTCCGGAGCCGGTCGGCGCTTGCACGACGACGTCGCGACCGTCGCGCAAGGCGCGCACGGCTTCCTGTTGCCAGAGATCGGGCACGACGAGATTGATCTCAAGACCGGCGGACATGCGGGAAGTTTGTGGCGCTGAGAATTTCCTTCAACCAAACAACGCAGGCCGCGGGAAAAACCTGTGGTGTTCGCAAACACTCCTCGTATTCTCCCTGCCGATGACGGACCCAACGCCGATGATTGCGCCGCGTTGCCCGACGGGAATCATCGGCCTGGACGATATCCTCGGCGGCGGACTGCCGCGCGATCGCCTCTATTTAATCGAAGGCCGCCCGGGCACGGGCAAGACCACGCTGGCGCTGGAATTTCTCCGCACCGGAATTCAAGCGGGCGAAAAAGTTCTCTACATTACGCTCTCGGAAACGCGCGAGGAACTCGATGAAGTGGCGCGCTCGCACGGCTGGGATCTCGATGGCCTGGCGATCCTCGAGGTCTCGGCGATTGAAGCGCAACTGTCGGTCGCCGCGCAGAACACGCTCTTTCATTCCTCCGAGGTGGAATTAACCCAGACGACGCAGTTGTTGCTCGACGAGATCGAACGGATTAAACCCGCGCGGGTGGTTTTCGATTCGCTCTCCGAGCTGCGCTTATTGGCGCAAACATCGCTGCGTTATCGCCGCCAACTGTTGGCGCTGAAGCAATTTTTGACCGGGCGCAATTGCACCACCCTGATGCTGGACGACGGGAGCAGCGAAGGAAGCGATCCGCAGGTGGAGAGCCTGGCGCACGGCGTCATCGTCCTCGAGCAATTCGCGCCCGAGTACGGAACGGATCGCCGCCGGCTGCGCGTCATGAAAATTCGCGGAAGCAAATATCGCGGCGGTTATCACGACTTCGTGATCGCGACCGGCGGGGTGCGGGTTTATCCGCGGCTGGTGGCAGCGGAACATCGGAAAGCTTTCGCGCACGATAACATCTCCAGCGGAATCGAAGGGCTGGATGAATTGCTCGGCGGCGGTTTGATGCGCGGGACGAGCAATCTTTTCATCGGCCCGGCGGGTTCCGGTAAATCGACGATCGCATTGAAGTTCCTCCTCGAAGCAGCCGCGCACGGCGAGAAGAGCGCGATTTATTCTTTCGATGAAACCCTCGGTACAGTGATGGCGCGGGCGCGAAATCTTGGACTAAAACTCGAGCATTATGTCGAAGCAGGTGTGATCCAGATTCATCAGATCGATCCCGCGGAAAAATCGCCGGGCGAACTGGCCCATCAAATCCGCGCCTCGGTGGAGCAGGACGGCCTGCGCCTGGTGCAGATCGGCAGCCTGAATGGTTACCTACATTCGATGGGCGACGAGCGCGCGCTCAGCCTGCAATTGCACGAGTTGGTGACGTATCTGAATCAACAGGGCGTGGTCTCGATCATGATGCTGGCGCCGCACGGAATGCTCGGGCAAATGCGCGCGCCGATCGATGTCACTTACCTTGCGGACACGGTGATCGCGCTGCGTTACTACGAAGCTTCGGGCGCGGTCCACAAAGCCGTCTCGGTGGTGAAAAAGAGGACCGGCACACACGAGCAAACGATTCGCGAAGTAATCATCAACGACCGAGAGATCGTGGTGGGCCGGCCATTGACCGAATTCCGCGGAATTTTCAGCGGAACGCCGCAACGCGAGTCGCCTTTGCAAGAATCGACCCTGCGCGATGACGACCGCGGCTGAGAACGCGGGTTCGCCCGTCCTCATTCTCACTCCGGTCGGCCGGGACGCATTCCTCGCCGCAGAGGCCCTCGCGGCCGCCGGCTTCGACAGCATTATTTGCGATCGCTTCGATCAACTAATCGATCGCTTGGACGAAAATGCCGGCGCCGTTTTGATGGCGAAAGAGGCCCTGGTCGAGTCGGAATTGGAACGCTTCCGCGAACGTCTCTCCGCGCAACCGCCGTGGTCGGACTTGCCGCTCCTCGTCCTCACCCACAGCGGTCACATCGAGGAAGCGAGCGTGCGCATTCTCGATCTCCTCGGCCCGAGCGCGAACGTCAGCCTCCTCGAGCGGCCGTTGCGCAGCAGCACTTTGATCAGCGTGGTCCGCGTGGCCTGGCGCGCACGTTCCCGGCAATATCAGGTGCGCGAATTAATCGAGCAGCGCGAGGCGTTACTCTCCAGCATCAGCGACGCCTTCTCCGCGATCGATTTCGAATGGCGTTACACCTACGTGAATGATCGCGTTGCGGAATTTGTCGGCCGCTCGAAGGCGGAAATGATTGGCCGCAACATCTGGGAAATTTTTCCCGAGGCCGTCGGCAGCGAATTTTATCAGCTGGCGCATCAGGCGATGAATGAGCGGCGTCCGGTGCAATCGGAGTTTTTTCATAAGCCGTGGAATCGCTGGGTCGACACACGGATTTATCCGACGCAAGGCGGGATCGTGATTTTCCGCGCGGACATCAGTGAGCGCAAAAAACAGGAGCTAATCGCGCGCGAAGCGGAAGCTAAACTGCGCGAAAGCGAAGATCGTCTCCGCCTGGCCACGGAAGCAGCCGCCATCGGGACGTTTGATTATTTCCCGCAAACCGGTGAGCTCAGTCTCTCCGGGCGCGCGCAGGAATTATACGGTTTGCCGCCGGACGCACCGGTGACCTACGACAACTACCTCGCGGCGCTCCATCCGGATGATCGCCACATTGCGCACGAGACCGTGCAACGCGTCCTCCAGCCGGGAAGCGGTCCGCGTTATGATATCGAATACCGGACCGTTAGCCTAACGAATGGTCAGGAACGCTGGATCGCGGAAAAGGGCCGGGTGGTTTTCGATGGCGACGGCCGGCCTTCGCGTTTTATCGGCACTTTGATCGATGTCACTGAACAAAAAAATGCGGAGCACGCGCTCCGTCGCGCCAAGCAGGACGCGGAAGACGCCAATCGCGCGAAGGATCAATTCCTGGCGATGCTTTCGCACGAACTGCGGACGCCGCTGACGCCGGTGCTGATGACGATCGCCGCGCTCCGACGACAACCCAATTTGAGCGGCGACCTCCGGAGCGACCTCGAAGTCCTGCAGCGCAACGTCGAACTGGAAGCGCTCCTGATCGACGACTTGTTAGACCTGACTCGGATCGCGCACGGCAAACTCGAATTGCACAACGACGCGGTCGACGTGCACACTTCGCTGGAACACGCGCTCATTATTTCCAAGGCCGAGCTGGAGGCGAAAAACTTGACGGTCACGCGCCGGTTTGAAGCGCGCGAGCATCATTGCTGGGCTGACGCGGCCCGCTTGCAGCAGGTCTTCTGGAACCTGGTCAAGAACGCCGCCAAATTCACCCCGCCCGGCGGCCGGCTCGATCTTTCGACGCGGAACGATCAGACCCACCAGATCGTCGTGGAAATTTCCGACAACGGCGTCGGGATCGAACCCGATCTGCTGCCGCGAATCTTCGACGCTTTCGAGCAAGGCGGACGCGATATCACCAGCCAATTCGGCGGGCTCGGTCTTGGGTTGGCGATTTCCAAACGCGTGATCGATCTGCATGGCGGCACGATCAACGCCATCAGTCCCGGGCCCGGCCAGGGCTCAACCTTCACCATCGTTCTGCACGCGATCGAGACCTCGCTCCTCGATCGTGCGGTCAATTTACCGCTGGAAACAAGCGTAACCGCGAGCGTGAAAATTTTGCTCGTCGAAGATCACGCCGACACCGCGCGCGTCTTGCGGCGCATCCTGGAAAGCTCTGGTTATTCGGTCGTGCACGCGGACTCGATCACGAAAGGGCGCGCGATCGCGGCGGGAGAAGTTTTCGATCTCGTGATCAGCGATCTCGGTCTGCCGGATGGGAGCGGCCTGGACCTGATGCGCGGCCTTCGTGCGACGCACGGATTAACCGGGATCGCGCTGAGCGGATTCGGCACCGCGGAAGATGTCGCCGCCAGTTTCGCCGCAGGTTTTAACGAACATCTGACCAAGCCGGTGGATTGGCCGCAACTGCGGGCGGCGATCGCTCGTTCGCTCGCGGCGCGCAAAGAAAAAGACGCGAACGCGGTTTCGTAAAAAAAATTCTCGCGCGCGAGCAAAAAAAAGCAGGCGAACTTTTTCCGGGCGCGTGTAGTACATAAACGCGCTCGTCGCCATCGCTAAATTGGGAGCGCGAATTTTTACCCGTTCTGCGCCATGAAAAAATTCTTCGGCTTCGGCTCTTCCACGCCGCCCCCTCCACCACCGCCGGCGCGCCCACCTTCGCCACCGGCAGGAAAGCCCGCGCAAAAATCTCCCGAGCCCGCAACGCCGACGATCGTTGGTTGCTGGCAGGAATCCGGCGGCGGCGAGACTACTGAATTCCGCGCCGACGGAACGGTCATGGAAAAACCGGCGCACGGACAGTCGATTCGCGGACGTTATTCATTCGAAGGCTCGAAGTTAAAAATTAAACTCGAAGTGGTCCCGGAGGAATTGACCTTTGCGGCCACGCTCGCCGCGGAAACCCTGGAGCTAAAAGATCGCGACGGGCAAGTGACGCGTTATCGCCGGCAGGAATGAAAACCGCGCGGCTCGTCTTCATTTTTCTCTGCGCAAGCCGCCTCCGTAGCACCTCGCCGACAATGCCGGATTGACATCGGCGACGAAACCTTCGTAGTCACAACGTATGAAGCGTTTCCTCCCCGCGATTCCACTGCTCTTTCTCGCCGGCGCACTTTTCGCGCAGGATAACAATGATCACGCGGGCGCGGCCGGCACGATCGCCGGCCTCGGCTGCGGCTGCATCGTCATGCTGGTGGCGCTGGCGATCCAAATCGCCATTGCCGTCTGGGTTTATAAAGACGCCAAAAGCCGCGGGATGGATAACGCCGTTCTCCTCACGGTTGTGACCGTGATCACCGGCCTGCTTGGGTTGATCCTCTATCTTCTGATGCGCCCGAAAGGCGTCCTCGTCCCCTGCTCGCATTGCGCCAAGAAGCGCCTGGCAGGCAGCGCGAAATGTCCGCACTGCGGCAATCCCTGAAGCAGCCCTGGCTCCTGGTCTCGTTAGGCGTGGCTCTGGTCCTCGCGGCGGTGGCCTTGGGGGATTGGCGAAAACCGGCGGACGCGCAGACGTCGGTGCGTTGTTATAACCGAATCGTTTACGCCGGTTATCACGAACACATCCGACCTTTCACCTCGCATTTTGTCCATTGCCGTTTCCAGCCGACTTGTTCGGCCTACTCCTTGATCGCAATGCAGACGCACGGTTTCCCGAAAGGCTTATGGCTCACTGTGAAACGCCTGTGCCGTTGTTTGCCTTGGGTTCCCTTCGGCACCTACGATCCGGTACCGCCGCGAACTCCGATCACCGCGTACAATCCTAGCCTAACGAGTCCTCCGCCGACGCGCACGCATGGATGAATTCAATTATCTCTCGGTTCTTCTCTCGATCATTCTCGGCCTGGCGATCGCCGAAATCCTGACCGGCTTCCGCGGCCTGCTCCAGGCTCGCGGGCGGGTGCGCCTTTATTGGCCGTCGCTTCTTTGGTCGTTCATCCTCCTCGCGATCTACGCCCAGACCTGGTGGGCGATGTTCGGCTTGCGCACCCATCACGCTTGGACCTTCGCCGGTTTCGCCATCGTCCTCGTGCACCTGATCCTGCTCTACATGCTCGCCAGTCTGGTTCTGCCGCCGCTGGAAGAGGGCGCGGCGGTGATCGATCTGCGGGCAAATTATTTTGCGCAACGCCGCTGGTTCTGCGCGCTTCTCTTGTTCACGGTCGGCGTCAGCCTGGCCAAAGACCTGGTCATCGATGGCGCGTTCACGGATCGGACTAACCTCGCGTTTCACCTCCTCTTTGCCGCGCTCGGCCTCTTCGGTTGGATCAGTCGCCGCGAGTGGTATCACAAGGCGCTCGCGGTCATGGTAGCCGCGCTCTTCGCGCTCTATACCGGCTTGCTCTTCGCGCAGTTGCGCTAAACCGAACACGTCCTGCGCGGGCCCGCTTTGCGTATCCTTTTTATATGGACTCGAGCACAAAAGATAAAATCCAAGGCAACATCGATCAGGCGAAAGGCGCAGTGAAAGAAAAGACCGGCGAAATCACCGGCAATCCCGATCTCCAGGACCGTGGCACCGCCGAAAAAGCCGGCGGCAAAGTTCAGGAGAAAGTCGGCGAAGTGAAAAAAGTCTTCGGCGCCTAACCGCCAACTCGACTCTAGGTCGCGCGCGGTGGCGAGCACCGCGCCGTGCGCGATCAATCGAGGCAAAAAAACGCGACCATTTCTGGTCGCGCTGCTGAAATCAGGGAGATTCAATATTTAGTAGGTGAGTCCCAGTTCGCAGGTCTTTCTTAAGCAGCGGTGATGCCAAACATCGGCTAGCCCGCAAAAAAATTTCGCGCGCGCGCTAATTTTCCGCGAGCGCTTCCCATTCCTTGTTCGCCCGCTCCATCTCCGCGGAGATGCTGAGCATCTCGCGGTTCAACTCCATGGCCGCGCCGCCGCGCTCGTAGGTTTCGGGTTTCTCCAACTCCGCCGCCACTTCTTTCTGGCGGCCTTCGAGGGTCAGGATGTGCATCTCGATTTCCTGGGCGCGCTTCTCGCGATCGCGTTTCACTTTCGCTTCCGCTTTGCGTTGTTCCGATTCTGCCCGGCGTTGCTCGCGCGTTTGCCGCAAACCGGGCGCGGCCGCGGCCGGTGCACTCTGGCCGTTGGTTGGCGGTTGCAAATTTTGCAGCTTCTGGCCACCACTCGTTAGGGCAGAGCGCGCGGAGGTCGCGCGCGATTTTTCCAAATAATAATCGTAATCGCCCGCATAGGGCACCAGTTGCCCCGCGTTGATGTGCAGCACCGTCTTCGCGACTGCGCGGATAAAATAAACATCGTGACTGATGAAAATCAGCGTGCCCTCGTACTGAGCGAGCGCGCCCACGAGCGCGTCGATACTGCCGACATCGAGGTGCGTCGTCGGTTCATCCATCAACAAAAGATTGGGCGGATCGAGGAGTAACTTTACCAACGCCAGCCGCGTCTTTTCGCCGCCGCTCAGGACCGCGGTGGTTTTAAAAACGTCGTCGCCGCGAAAAAGAAACGAACCCAGCACCGTTCGTGCAACCTGCTCAGAAACCGGATTCGGCATGTCGCGCGCGGTGTCGAGCACGGTCATCATCGGTTTCAACATCTCGACGCGATACTGCGAGAAATATCCCACCTTCACATTGTGGCCGGGTTCGCGGGTGCCGTTTTGCACCTCGAGCGAGCCGCCTAACAACTTGAGCAAAGTGGATTTTCCGGAGCCGTTCGGACCTACGAGGACCGTGCGCTGTCCGCGTTCCGCTTCGAAATTGAGCCCGCGATAAACCACCAGCTCGCCGTAAGCGTGATCGACATTCTCCAACTTGATCACCCGGTGCCCGCTGCGCGGCGGCTGCGGAAAATGAAAGTGCACCGTCTTCTCCTGCGAAAGCGGCGCCTCGATTTTTTCCATCCGATCGATCTGCTTTAGTTTGCTCTGGGCCTGCGACGCTTTGCTCGCCTTAGCGCGGAAGCGATCGGCGAACGCCTGGAGCGAGGCGATTTCTTTCTGCTGATTCTTGTAGGCCGAGAGTTGTTGCTCTTCGCGCGCGACTTTTTGTTCGACGTAGCTGTCCCAATTCCCGCGATAACGTTGCAACCGCCGATGCGCGATCTCGATGATCGAGCCGACCAGTTGATTGAGAAATTCGCGGTCGTGCGAGATCATCAAAATCGCGCCGGCATAATTCTTCAGATATTCCTGAAACCAGACTAACGACTCCAGATCGAGATGGTTAGTCGGCTCGTCTAACAAGAGCAAATCCGGCTCCCGCACGAGTAAACGCGCGAGATGCGCGCGCATCACCCAGCCGCCGCTGAGCGTCCGCGCTGGTCGCTCGAAATCCGTTTCGCGAAACGCCAGTCCGTGCAAAATGCGTTTGGCCTTCGGTTCAATCTGCCAGCCGCCGTGCTCGTCAAATGCGTGCAGCGCTTCGTGATGTTCCGGCGAATCTTCCGGCGTCGTTTTCAGGATGCGCTGCGCCTTCGTCAGCTCGGACGAAATTGCGCTCGCTAATTCCAAAACCGTCTCGTCACCCGCGGGCGCATTTTCCTGCGGCAAAAAACCGACCGTGGCCGCTTTCTCGAGCGCGACCTTGCCCGCGTCCGGCGTCGCTTCGCCGAGGATGAGCGAGAAGAGCGTCGATTTGCCCGCGCCATTCGGGCCGACCAGGCCGACGCGATCGCCGCGATTCACTTGCAGCGAAGCGTCTTCAAAAAGCGTACGCCCGCCGAAGGCTTTGGTGACTTGCGAGATGGTGAGCATTTGGCGGCGGCCAATCTCGTCAACGCGCGCGCGGGCGCAAGCTCGCCGGCCGCGGCGATTGCTCCGCTTTACGAACGAGGTTATGGCAAAGGATCACGATGAAACGCTTCCCACTTTCCGTCGCACTTATACTTTTCGGCTCCGGCTTCGGGTTTGTTTACGCGAAGGAAAATCCCGCGCCAGCATTTGCCTATCCGAAGGCGCCGACGAGTGCGCAAAGCGACGATTATCACGGCACGAAAATCGCCGATCCTTATCGCCCGCTGGAAAATGCGGACGCGCCGGCCACGAAACAATGGATTGAAGCGGAGAACAAACTCACCTTCGGTTATCTGGAAGCGATTCCGGAACGGAAGCGGATTAACGAGCGCCTGACCGCAAGTTGGAACTACGAAAAGTACAGCGTTCCGTTTCGTGAAGGCGGCAATTACTTCTTCACCAAGAATAGCGGATTGCAGAACCAAAGCGTCTTCTACGTTGACGCCAAACTCCCCGGCGAACCGCGCGTTCTGCTCGATCCGAACGCGCTTTCGAAAGACGGCACGACGGCGCTTTCGGGCGCCGCGATTTCCGATAATGGCAAGCTTCTCGCCTACGGTTTGGCGGTCGCCGGTTCAGATTGGCAGGAGTGGAAAGTGCGCGACATCGAGACCGGCAAGGACTTTGAAGATCATCTGCAGTGGATCAAATTTTCCGGGGCGGCCTGGAACCATGACGGCACGGGTTTTTTCTACAGCCGCTACGCGGAGCCGCAGGGCGAGGAGCTGAAGGCGGCGAATTATTTTCACAAAATTTATTTTCATCGTCTGGGGAAACCGCAGAGCGAAGACGCGCTCATCTACGAGCGACCCGACCACAAGGATTGGATCTTCGGTTCCGCAGTCACCGAAGACGGCGCCTACCTGATCATCAATGCTTCCCAGGGCACCGATCCGAAAAATCGCATCTTCTACCAGGACCTCGCGGAGGAAAAAGCGCCGGTCATCGAGCTTCTCGGCAAGCAGGACGCGCAATATAATTTTCTCGGCCACGACGGCAGCGTTTTCTGGTTTGAGACGAACCTGGATGCGCCGCGCGGCCGGATCATCGCGATCGACATCAAGCAGCCGGGTGAACTCAAGGAGCTGGTCCCGCAAACCGACGACAAGCTCGATAGCGTCAGCGTGGTCGGCGATCGTTTCATCGCCAATTACCTGCGGGACGCGCATTCACTCGTTAGGCTGTATGAGCTTTCGGGGAAACCGTCCGGCGAAATTCCGCTGCCCGGCCTCGGGAGCGCGAGCGGTTTCACTGGCAAACGCAAGGACACCGAAACCTTCTACAGCTACGTCAGCTTTACTGAGCCGACGACGATTTTTCGGTATGACCTAACGAGTGGTCAAAGCACGGCCCTCTTCCGGCCGAAGGTCGATTTCAAGTCGGAGGAATACAAAACCGAACAGGTTTTTTATGAGAGTAAAGATGGAACGCGCATCCCGATGTTCATCACCGCGAAGAAGGGCCTGGAGAAAAACGGCGCCAACCCGACGATGCTTTACGGTTACGGCGGCTTCGACATTTCGATCACCCCGAGCTTTAAGCCGGAGATCGCGGTCTGGCTGGAAATGGGCGGCGTTTACGCGGTCGCGAACATCCGCGGCGGCGGCGAGTACGGTGAAGATTGGCATCTCGCCGGGACCAAGTTGGAGAAGCAAAATGTCTTCGATGATTTCATCGCCGCGGGCGAATGGCTGATCGCAAACAAATACACTTCGACGCCGAAACTCGCGATCAGCGGCCGGAGCAACGGCGGACTGCTGGTGGGCGCGTGCCTGACGCAACGGCCGGATTTGTGGGGCGCGACGCTGCCGGGCGTGGGCGTGATGGACATGCTCCGTTTCCAGAAATTCACCATCGGCTGGGCCTGGGCTTCGGATTACGGCTCGTCCGATAATCCGGAAGAATTTGCCGCGCTCCGAAAATATTCGCCGCTGCATAATATCAGGCCGGAAACAAAATATCCGCCGACGCTGATTACGACCGCGGATCACGACGACCGCGTTTTTCCCGGTCACAGTTTCAAGTTCGCCGCCACCCTACAGCAAGCGCAGGCTGGGCCCGCGCCGATCCTGATTCGGATCGAAACGCGTGCCGGTCACGGCGCCGGCAAACCAACTTCGAAAGTGATCGAGGACATGACCGATCAGCTTTCCTTCCTAGTCAAAAATCTTGGAATGAAAACTCCATTTTAAGAGATGAAGAAGATCAACCTCAGCGATCTGAGCGAGCGCGAACGGCATTCGCCCGCGGGAAAATTTCATTCGTTCAGCAAGGAAATTTCGGTCGCGCTCGGCCGCGAAGAGAAGTCGTTAGACCTAAACAAGCGGCACCCGTTTGATCTGACCTTGGCGCGCATTCCGCCCGGCGCCGCCTACTGTCCTTATCACGCGGAAGGCGCGCAGTGGGAACTTTACCTGGTCGTGAGCGGACGCGGCAAAGTCCGTGACGCGTCCGGCGAAACCGAAGCGAAATCTGGCGACAGTTTCCTCTTCAAACCCGGCGAAGCGCATCAGCTGTCGTGCGTGGGGGAGGAGGATTTTGTTTACTACGTGGTCGCGGACAATCCGATCGGCGATTCCTGTTTTTATCCCGATAGTGGCAAGTGGGCGGTCCGCAAAGAAGGCGATGAAAATGTGATCGTCCGCGGAAGCGAAACCGACTACTTCGACGGCGAAGAGTAGCGCGAAACGCTCACGCCAGCGCGTCCGCCAGCAGTTCCGCCATGTGCTTCGGATGCCGTGGAGTCAGGTGCTCGATCTGGTGCCGGCAGCTCGTGCCCGATGCAACAATCGTAGTCTCGTTAGGCCGGGCGTTGATTTTTTGCACCAGCGGCTCGGCCACTTTCAGGGAGAGTTCGTACTTCGAATCGAGCGCTCCAAAGGCGCCCGCCATCCCGCAGCATCCGGTTTCGAGCAGGGTCACCTTCCGACCCGGCAACCGTTCCGCCAGCCGCGCCATGAACGCCGGTTTCATCAGCGACTTCACGTGACAATGCGCATGAATCGCGACCTCGCTATTTTGTTCGTGGAAGCGCAACGCTTCCGGTTCGCGCTCCAAAATATCGGCGACGAATTTCTCGAAAAGGAAACAGCGCGAAGCCACCGCTGCGAAATCCGGCAAACCCAATTCGCGATAATCTTCGACGAACATCGAGTAACAGGACGGCTCCAGAAACAACACCGGCACCGACCCATCGCCGCCGCGCAGCAGCGCGAGATTATGGCGACCGAGCCGCTCGGCTTCATCGAGATTTCCCTGGCTGAATGCCGGACGCCCGCAACATTTTCGGCCGCGCGGGAGAGTGACTTCGAAGCCGAGCGCTTCCAGCACCGCGACCGCAGCGACCCCGATATTCGGCTCGTGATAACGGACAAAAGTGTCGTCCCATAGAATGACATGTCCGCGGCTCGCGCGCGTTTTCCTTTCGCGTCGCGCGAACCATTTATCGAAACGTTCGCGCGCGTAATGCGGCAACGGGCGGAGCGCGGAAATGCCGAGCGTCTTCGACATCAGCGCGCGCAGCCGTGGAAAATCGAGTGCGAAATTTGCCAGCGCCGGCGTCGCGCAACCGAGCCGGCCTAACAAGTCCACCGCGCTCAGAATTCGCTCGCGCAGCGGCAGACCATCGCGCCGATGCCGCGCGTAGAGCAGCTCTGCTTTGAGCAGCGCGAGATTCACGTTCGATGGGCACTCAGTCGTGCAAGCCTTGCAGGAAAGACAATTGCTCAGGGCCGCTTCCAGTTCCACCGCGCGCAAGGGATCAGGCCCGGCGACGCGCAGATCGAGCGCGGCGCGGATGGCATTGGCGCGCCCGCGGGTGGACATGTATTCCTCGCCGGTGGCGAGAAAGGTCGGGCACATCGTCGGCGCATCTTTGCGACAGCCGCCGCAGCCGTTGCATTGCTCGAGATTGCCGACGAACGACTCATCCTTAAAGGCGAAGGCAAGCCGGGGTTCGAACGGTAATTTGATTTCGTAACCCGCGCCCCAGCGCAAGAGCGTGTCGATTTTGAAACGGCCGTCGGGAAGGATTTTGCCGGGGTTAAAAAGATTTCCGGGATCGAAAGCGCGCTTCACCGCGCGCATCAAGCCGCTGACGGTTTCGCCGAATTGTTCCGGCATGAATTCGGTGCGGGCGATCCCGACTCCGTGCTCGGCCGCGAGCGAGCCCTTGAATTGCCTAACGAGTGCTGAAGTCTGTTCCGCAATCTGACGAAACTTCCGTAAATCTTCTGCGCTATGCAGATCGAGCACCGGTCGCACATGGAGCAACCCGGTGGCGGCGTGCCCGTAGTAACAAACCTCGACCCCGAGCGGTTTCATGATCGACTCCAAGCCCGCGACGTAGGCCGGCAAATCTTCCGGCCGCACCGCCGCGTCCTCGATGCAGGTCACCGGTTTGGCCGCGCCCTTCCGTCCGGTGAGCAGGGTCAGGCCCGCTTTTCGCATCCCGAGCACGAGATTGATCTCGGTGTTCGATTTGCAAATCGTGGTCCGCAAACCGAGTCGTCGCTGGCCTAACGAGTGCAAGCGCGCCGCCACTTCGTCGTCGTAAAATTCGACGAGCAAAATCGCTTCGCAGGGTTTGGCATCGAGCTCGAGGAGATCGCGTACAGCTTTGAATTCCAGCTGCCCCTTGGTTTGATCGAAGAGCACGCGATCGATGTGCTCGATCGCCGCCGGCCGTAATTCCAAGAGCTCGACCGTGGCCTGCATCGCTTCCGCAACCG
>JBPCJC010000011.1:0-49851 GCA_051005695.1 Chthoniobacterales bacterium
GCGGCGCCGCCAGTTGACCGCTCCCCGGAACATGCCTAATTTGCGGCCCCCTTTTCCGGGGAAAGCGCGGCCTAAGGAACCGCTCGCTCCAACCTGGAACGCGGTCGGCGTTGTTTCGTCCGATCACGCAGGGGAAACTAAACGTTATGGCACAAATGCAGGAACTGCTCGCGAAATCATTTCGCGAGTTCAAAGAAGGAAGCATCGTTAAAGGTCGCATCCTTGAAATCCGTCCGCGCGAAGTAATGGTCGACATCGGCTACAAGTCCGAGGGCATCATCCCCGCGCATGAATTTGATGATCTCGACTCGATGGAAGTCGGCGACGAAGTCGAAGTCCTCCTCGAGCGACTCGAGAACGACGAGGGCATGGTCATTCTCTCGAAGGAGAAGGCCGCTTATCGCCAGAACTGGAACAAGATCGCCGCGGTCTTTGCTGGTGATGGCTTGATCAAGGGCAAGGTAAAATCGGTCGTTAAAGGCGGCCTGATGGTGAACATCGGCGTCGAAGCATTTTTGCCGGCGTCGCAGATCGATATTATTCCGCCGAAAGATTTGCAGCAGTTTGTCGGTAACACCTACGACTTCAAGATCGTTAAAATTAACGACGACCGGAAGAACGTCGTCCTCAGCCGCCGCGAGCTCATCGAGCAGGAGCGCAGCGAGAAACGGCAGAAGTTCCTCGAAGGCGTGAAGGTCGGCGACATGGTCCAAGGCAGCGTGAAAAACCTGACCGACTTCGGCGCGTTCATCGATCTCGATGGCATGGATGGTTTGCTCCACATCACCGACATGACCTGGGGTCGTCTCGGGCATCCGAGCGAGTTGCTCAAAGTTGGACAGCCCCTTGAAGTGATCGTGCTCGACATCAATAAAGAGAAAGAGCGCGTCTCGTTAGGCCTGAAGCAGACGCAAAAGAATCCTTGGGATCAGATTGAGGAAAGATTCCCGGCTGGCCAGAGGGTCAAAGGCAAGATCACCAATCTCGTGCCTTACGGCGCGTTCGTGGAATTGGAAGAAGGAGTCGAAGGGCTCATTCACGTTTCCGAATTGTCCTGGACCAAACGAATCATGCGTCCGTCCGACGTCCTTACGCAAGGCCAGGAAGTGGAAGCGGTTGTTCTCGGGGTGAACAAAGAAGAACAGAAGATCTCGTTAGGCCTGCGCCAGCTCGAAGCAAATCCGTGGGATGAGATCGAGAAGAAGTTTACCATCGGCAGCACGGTCAAAGGCCAGATCCGCAACATGACCGCCTACGGCGCGTTTGTGGAATTAGAAGACGGAATCGACGGCATGATTCACGTTTCCGATTTGTCGTGGACGCGGAAGATCAATCACCCGTCGGAAGTCTTCAAGAAGAACGACGAAGTCGAAGCCGAAGTCATCGACATCGACAAGACCAACCAGCGGATCAGTCTCGGGATTAAACAACTGAGCGACGATCCGTGGAAGGACATCGACACCAAATACAAGATCGGCGATCTCGTGACCGGCAAGGTGACCAAGCTCGCGAGCTTCGGTGCGTTCGTGCAATTGCAGGACGAAATCGACGGCCTGGTGCATATCTCGCAGTTAAGCGAAGAGCACGTGACCAAGGTGAAGGATATCCTCAAGGTCGGTCAGGAGGTCGAAGCCCGCGTGATCAAGGTGGACAAAGTCGAGCGCCGCATCGGTCTCTCGATCAAGGCCGCGAATTACTCCGAGGAAGAGCTCAAGCGCGAATCCGAAGCCTTCGATAATCTTCGCCCCGGCGAAGACATGGTCGGCCTGGAGAAAGCCTTCGAAGCGGCCGAGGAAGATTACCGGCCCGGCCAAGGCAAGAAGTAACGCTCCGAGCCTAACGAATTCAAAGAGGGGAAGCCGCAAGGCTTCCCCTCGTTTGCTTTGTGGACGTGATCAGAGTCGCTCGCGCCAAGTGATCGCTTGGCCGTCCCGGCGTGTCCTCGTTAGGCAGCGTGGATGCGCCGCAACACGTCTGGCTTTTGCTCGAACCTTCGGCCGGATTTTTTCCAAAAATCCTTCAGCGGTCCGCTGATCGCGGCATGTTGTCGAGCGCGACGAGCTTCGTTGAAACGCTTGGAAATCACGTAACGCACTTCGCCTTCAGGATCGAGGATAACGGTGCAACCGCCGGTCATTTCGAAAAGATCGTTGCCGGCCTGGACGGTGCAGGTTTGGGTGATTTCGCCGATGAGATCGAACAGCACGCGGCCATCCGAAGCCGCGCGCCGCGAAACCCGGATCGACTCCACCTGCGCTGGCGGCGCCTGCACAATTCCCTTCGGCAATTTTCCGCCCGGCGCGATCAATTGAAAATGGCGCGCATTTTTTAGATCGGTGACGAAACGCCCGAGCACATTTGCCTGCCGGATCATTTCCTTCGCGCTCGCCGGCTGGCCGGGTTCGCCGGCGAAACGCAGTTTCGCGAACGCTAGTTCGGGAATGCTGAGCGCCACTTCCGGCGATTGCCAGCGAACCGCGTCCTCGGTCATGAAGCGAACGTTGTTCGGGAAAATTTCGCGCCGGCGAAACGAACGCATGAGCGCTTCCCGGAAACCCCATTTATCCGTCCGCTCCATGTCGGCATCGGCGGTGATGAGCGCGCGCAGATACTCGCCGAATTCCATATCCGCGGGCGGACAATAATCGATCGCGCGGATGCAGATATTGAGGAATTGCGCGGCCACGTTGCTCGCTTCCTGCGCGATCACTTTGATCAACGGCTCACGCAGCCGATCGCGCCCGAGCGCTCGCAAATCGAGCCCGGCGATATCGAAAAAGCGACCGATCTTGCGTTTCGCCACGGTGGCGAACGCTTCAAAAATTGCCGAAACCAAAACCGAGCCGAGCACGTGCGGCTCGAGGTTCGGATCGTAAATTTTCGGCGACTTCCCCTCGCCCGGCAGGACGTCGCTATCGAAAGCGGCGATGCCTTCGAGATCGACGCCCGATCGCAACGCGCGCGCGCGTCCGCTTTTCGAACGCGCATAACCGAACTCGCGCGCGAGATCGGTCAGGAGCGAAATTCCCGCGGCGCCGTCGTGCCATTCGCGAATCGCGCGCTCGACCACATCCGCATAAGTGAAATGCAAAAAGAGCGCGACCAAATCCGAGAAGCCTTCGTGAAACGCCGGAACATCGAGGTTCGTCGGATGCATGAACGACGAGCGCAAACCATCGAGGAGCGCGTGCGTGGTTTCATGTGCGATGACGTCGTGACTCAACGCCGTGCAGACAATTCCGTCGTGCAGGGTGAAGCCGGCGCGTTTTCCGCGCACGGAAAAATAACCGAACGAAAGATCACCAGCCTCGCGACTGTAACCGGCGTTAGCGGCGCGAACTCCAAACGGGCGCACGGTTAGCCGCAGCGGACCGTCGTCGATCGGTTCCGTCGCCCAAGCGATATCGCGACCGAGCGCGCGGCGAAAAGCGTCGTAGGTCAAACTGCAAACGGCATAGACCATTTGCAGATGGAACTGGCCGTTCGCGGGCGACGGTGACAGTCCGCTTTCCATGAGCAGCAACGGATCATCGAGATCGAGCGCCGCCGCTTGCAACGGCGCCGGCGCGCCCTCGCAATTGATTTTAAAGAGCGCGCCGATCGGTCCCGATTCCAATTTTTCGTATGGCACCTGCACCGTGGCGACGCCTCCCAGCCGATCTGAAACCGATGGATCGAGCGTGTAAATCCGGAGCGGCCGGGCGAGTGGCGCGCGGCGGTCGGGGGCGGGCCGGCAAACCAACGCCTGCCGACCGACCCGCGCGCTGACTTCAAACGCGCTCACCGGAGCGGCGGATTTTTTTGAAGACTTCACGGGTTAGTGGGCGCGAATGATCAAGCGTGAAGGTTCCTGCCTAACGAGTCGTAATTCTTGTTCGCCACCGCGTGTGCGGATGACCAAGCCTTCTTCCTCGTTAGTCCAACTCGCCGGTTTTTCGACATAGCCATCGTCCGGTCCCGGCACCGAAAAACTAGCTGAACCATCGGGCCGCAATTGGATTCGCTCCCGCGGCCGGCGCGACAACGGAATGTCGTCTTCTTCCGGACGATATACCTGCCCCTCGGTTGAATCTTCCTCGTGCACATGCACCCACACACGCTTGAACAAGCTCTCGTTAGGCGCGGATTTCGCAGGCACTGGCTTTCGCGCCCGCGCTAGATCAAACCCGTCCGCACCGTCTCGAGCGCGGCTCGCATTCGGCTCACCTGTTGCGGTGTGAACATGAACATGGCCGCGTCATCGGTGTAATCCATGTAGTTCATGAACATGCCGCCGTGGGGCCCGTTATTACACGTCACCACCGGAAAGGTCGGCGAACCGAAATTCGGACCCGCGCAATTCGGCGTGTCCGCGGCCATGTCGCTGCCGCTGCAACCGGGCGTGTCGCCCCAGATGTGGCGGAGGTTAAAGTAATGCCCGATCTCGTGGGTCGCGGTTCGACCCTTGTTATACGGCGCCTTGGCCGTCCCGCTGGCGCCGAAGGAAAGGTAATTGATCACCACCCCATCGGTCGCCACTGGGCCGCCGGGGAATTGCGCGTAACCGAGAAGTCCGCCGGTCATCGCGCAGACCCAAAGATTCAGATTGGATTTTGAATCGGTCGGCGCGATCCCGCCGGTCGAAGCTTGCTTGACCGCGTCGTCCGCGCCGAAGCCGCTCTTGGTCGTTTTTGTGCGCGTGGTTTTGACCAATTTGAACTGCATCAGCGGATCGCTCACCAGCCCTTTCCAAACTGCCGGCGTCTTGCTCTTGTCCGGATTGGTCGCGCGAAAATCCTTGTTCAAGGTCGCGATCTGGCTGGCGATCTGCGCATCGGAAATATTTTGCTCAGGGGTGTTGTAAACCACGTTTACCACCGTCTTGATGGTCACGAGTTTGCTCTTGGTTTGATCGTGCCCGAGATCGCGCCGGCGTTCCGTCGCGCCTTCCAGCTGCATCTGCGCAAGACGAAACGACGGAAACTTCTCGAGCAACATCATGTGTGCTGCCATCGCGCCGCAATTTCTGCGCGGCGGAACTTCTGCCGATTTTTTCTTAGCCATGGTGATCCTCCTGTGTGGGTGCATGCCCCCCTGGCGCCGTGGGCGTGTCACCTCTTTATACCGACGGCCGCGCCGAGTGGTCGAGTGAATTCCGCGCGCTCAACTAGTCGCGTCTCGCCCTGTCATCCTGAAGCGCGCAGACGCTGAAGAACCTCGCCCACGAGCTGCGATTTATCCCAAAGGACGAGCGTAAATCAACGCGAGGACGCGAGGTCCTTTGCTGTCCGCGCGGCTCAGGAAGACGCGCGCGATCGTTCGCTAAAACTCCGCGCTGCCCGGCGTGCGCGCGAAGGGAATGACATCACGGATATTCGGGACACCGGTGACAAACATGAGCATGCGTTCGAAGCCGAGACCGAAACCCGAGTGCGGGACGGTCCCGTAGCGGCGCAGGTCCAGGTACCATTTGTAATCCGCCAGATCCATTCCGTGTCGGCGCAGATTTCCTTCAAGAACCTCGAGCCGTTCTTCGCGCTGACTGCCGCCGACGATTTCGCCGATGCCGGGCACGAGCACGTCCATCGCGGTGACGGTTTTACCGTCATCATTCAAGCGCATGTAAAACGGCTTAATCTCCTTCGGATAATTGTAGACAGTCACGGGACACTTGAAATGTTTCTCGGTCAGCCAGCGCTCGTGTTCCGATTGCAGATTCGTTCCGTCCTCGACCGGGAATTCGAACTTCTCGCCGCTCTCCAATAACAGCGCGACCGCTTCGGCATAACTGATGCGCTGGAATGGCCGTTCGAGGACGAACTCGAGGCGCGCGTTCAATTCCTTGTCGACGAATTTGTTGAAGAGCTCGAGTTCATCCGGGCAATTCGTGCGGATGTCGCGGATGAGATATTTCACCAGCTCTTCGGCCACATCCATGTTGCAGTTGAGATCGCAGAAGGCCATCTCCGGCTCAATCATCCAGAACTCGTTCGCGTGTCGCGAGGTGTTCGAGTTTTCCGCGCGAAAGGTTGGGCCGAAGGTGTAAACATTCTTCAGCGCGCAGGCGAACGCCTCCGCTTCCAGCTGGCCGCTAACCGTCAGGTAAGTGGAGCGCGCAAAAAAATCCTGCGCGTAATCGATCTCGCCTTCCTTGGTCCGCGGCGGATTTTTCAGGTCGATTTGCGTGACGCGAAAGAGCTCGCCCGCGCCCTCGCAATCGCTCCCGGTAATGATCGGCGTGTGCACATAGACGAAGCCGCGTTCCTGGAAAAAAGTGTGAATCGCAAAGGCCAGCCGGCTGCGCACCCGAAAGACCGAGCCAAACAAATTCGAGCGCGGCCGCAGGTGCGAGATCTCGCGCAGAAACTCCGGCGTGTGCCCCTTTTTCTGCAGCGGATAACTTTCATCCGACGCGCCGAGAATAGTCAGCTCGTCCGCGGCCACTTCCCAGCTCTGGCCTTTCCCCTGGGAGGCGACCAGTTTTCCGCGAACGGCAATCGATGAACCAGTCGTTAGGCGTTGGATCTCCGGGTAATTCGGCAGCGAATCCTGCGCGATGATCTGCAGGTTTTTCAGGCTCGAGCCGTCGTTCAATTCGATGAAAGAAAAAGTCTTCGAATCGCGCCGCGTCCGCACCCAGCCCTGGAGGAAAACGGAGTCGCGGGCCTCGGCACTTTGGAGCGCAGCCTTGACGGAGGTCGGTGAAATCATCGCTCCCAATGTGGCGGAATCGAGCGCGCAGACAAGCGGCCGTGAGCCGCCCCGCAAAAAGAAAAACGCGGCCCACCACTCGGGCGGGCCGCGTTTAAAATATCGAGCCTAACGAGAACTAGCTCTTCTTCATCTTGCCCTGGATGTCTTTCGCCATCTGCAGGTGCGACTTCAGAGTCGGGAGCGTTTTGCTCGCCCAGGCTTTCACGTCCGCGTCCTTGCCGCTCTTCGCTTCCTTCTCGAAATCGGCCACGTCTTTTTCGTGATCCTTGACCATCTCTTCCATGTATTCGTGATCGAACTTCGAGCTCTCCATCTTCTCGGGCTTGCTCGAGGTGTCGAGAGTCACGCCCTTTTTCTTCGCCAATCCCATCAGCTCTTTGTTGGCCTTCGAATGATCCGTCACCATCTGTTTACCGAAGCTTTTCACGTCGGCACTCTGGCCCATTTTCTCGGCCATCTTCCCCATTTCCACTTCATCCATCCCGCCTTTCGCGGCCGCCATCATGAAGTCCTTGTCCTGGTCGGCCATCTTCATTCCGCTATCCTTCTTCATCGCGGTGTCCTTTTTCATCGCGGTGTCTGCCGCAAAGGCGGAGCCGCTAAGACAAAGTGCGCCTACCGCCAGGGCGATGACGCTGTGGCGGGAGAGTTTCGTAAATTGAGTTTTCATAGAATTTTTTCAGTTTGTTTGGTTTGTCGGCCGGAACGTCCGGCCAAGCTAAAATCGCAGGCCCGCCCGGCCTTGGACGTCACAATCTCGGCGCAACCGCTCCTAGCTCCGGTAGGAACTCTCCACCCGCTGGGCCACGTCCCGATAACCGTAATCGACCTCGTAGATTTGCTTCATCGCCGCGATCGAACGCTCGCCGTCGCTCATCTGCTCGTAAACTAGCCCAAGGTTGTAGATAATTTCTTTCTTCATCGGATCCATCGCCAGGATTTCCGAGGCCGCTTCTTCCAGCTGCTTCGCCGCCAGGTCGAGCATCCCGAGCTGCTGGTAGCATCTGCCTAACAAGTTCATCGCCTTTAGGCGGGCGTTGGGATTTTGCCGTGCGCGCTGCAATTCCGGCAGCGCCTCCTTGTAGCGGCCGGCATCCAGCAAATGCTCCCCCAGCTCGAAGCGCAATTGCAGATCGGTCGGGTTGCGCTCACTGCGTTTACGCGCTTCCTCGATCGACCTTTCCGCGCGCTGCCGTTTCGCCTCCTGCAAAGCCGCCGCGTGCTCCGCGTATCCTTCCTCGCCGGGTCCGTGCGCGGCCAGGAATTGTTCATGCGCGGCTAGCTCCAGCTCCGAGCGTTTCATCCCCAAATCGGAAACCTTTCGGAGCAAGCCGGCGTCAGTCCTATTCGTTAACTCCGCGGCGTATTGATACCAGGCGATCGCATTCTCGAAATCTTCCTTCTGCTCATGCAACGCCCCCAGCCGACGCGCGTGATCCACATTCTCCGGCGCCGCCTGATGGAGCTCGTAGGTCTCCGTGATTTGCTGCTCGAGCGACTCGCCGGTTAAGGCCATCCGGTTCTGTTGCTCCAGCGAAACCGCCAGGTCCTTGTCCTTGATTAAATCGCGATAGCTCTCCGCCTGCGTCCAGCCACCCGTCTTCATCGAGGCGCGCGCCGCCGCATCTTTCCCCAGCCGCAACGCTTCCCCGTCCGTCGGATCAGCGTCGGTAATGCGGGTGTAAATTTGCACCGCCTTGTCGCTCTCGCCGAGATCATGATAAAGCCGGCCGAGCTCGTGCAGAATCTTGCTGTCGCGCGGTTTTTCCTCGAGCAAAGTCTGGAGCGCGAGCACCCCGATCTGCGGCCAGCCCGCCGCCACCGCTGCTTCTTTCATCAGCAGATTCGCCTGCCGGTTGTAGGGCTCATCCTCAAGCACCTTCTCCAGCAGCTCGATCGCGTGCGCCGGCGCCTTCTTCACCTCGCGCTGCGCCTTCATCACCCCGATCGACGCCGTCGAGACAGTGAAGAATTTTTTCTTCTCCGCCTTCAACTTCGTCACCTCCGTCCGCCGGAGCAGTTGCCGGCCGGTGAGAAATTCCGGCTCCTGTTTCAGGATGCCCTGAAGCAGCGAAATCGCGTAGCCGAAATTCCGCATCTCCACCGCCGCGACCGCCTTCAGCCAGTGGCTCCGCTGCGTCTCGCTCAATTCTTTCTCGCTCTTCACGGCCATGATTTGCGCGGCACTATAGGGGCGCCCATTCCCGCCGTCAGTGCAAAAAACCGAGCGAGATTTTGCCAACGGAGCAGCCAAATACTTCGTCTATGAACTTCGTACGTGCGCGCGTTGGGGGACGGCTGTAACTCCGCACGGTCAACTGGCTTGAGTGAAGGTTCCATCGCCCGGGTCGGACTCACACCCTGCGCTACGGGTTTCCCGGCGCTTCAAGCACTGGGCGATTTCGGGAGCCACGATCCGTCTTGGTTAAAGATCGCGCGCTCGGTCTGAGACCTGAGATCAGCGACTGGCGAGCGCACGTATATTAAGCCGACCCAGTAGGTCAGGAAACTCACCTTTGTCCAACATTCCGGTGGGGCGATAAATCTCCACCAGCTCAGAAGCTCGGTCCAGACGTCCCAAATGAACATACTGCATCACGTGACTGGCCGCGATGTTAGCGGCATCAGCGGGTCCGACGAGATCGATCGAGTGATGAAATGCGGCATCAATTTCTTCGTCCAAAATTCCTGCGAAATCCGTTGCTCGATGCGCTGCCTCCCGCGGAATTGGCTTGAGCACTTCAAATGCGACCGTTCCACTTTTCGGAACGCTTCGATGGAACTCGAAATACTCGCGCAACCGATACTGGAGCACGTGTATCCAGCTAGTGTAATAATGTTTGAAGTCCTGGTGTATCAATAGACTTCCGGTAAGCAGACTTGGATAAAACGCCCTGGTGATCTGGCCCGCGAGGCTGTCATGCTTCATCGCATCGATCAACAGGATCTTGATCGCGCCCCCTTTCCACTCAAACAGGAGTAAGTCTTCTCTTATGAGTTCGACCGCGCCACCTCCATGGTCGCGGACGAGGCGGCGCGCCTCGGGGAGGAGGCTGTCCCCGGGCTGATAGAGGCCGTATGTTAACTGCGCTGGCATCCAGTCCTCCCACGTGAACGTGTCGAAGCCGAGAACTCTCTCCTTCGGCATCGCCGCATCAGGAGCATGCTTTAGAATGCCTTTAGCGAGGGCGATTGAGGTCGCACCCAACCAGCAACCGAGATCAACCACCGCGCCTTCACGTCCTACATAGCGAGCTGCACTTTCGCTAAAGAATGACATTTCTGCGGGAGAAATCATCCCTGGAATATTCGGCGTTGGAATCTCATTTGGTGAGCCAGAGAAGCGTCGATAACCTATCGACGAGAGGACTCCTCTCATAACAGATGTAACTGGCCGTGTTGTGCCCATTGCTCTCTCCGCCTAAGGAGACACAAGATTAGCGACCGCCAGGGAGAACGCGTGTGGCTGCAAGGGTAAGTGTGGAGGTCATCGAAAGCTAGAACGCGGAGCGGCCAGCGGTTCGCTGCATCGCCTGGTTAGATCAGTCTGTGCGAACGGTGCGCCGCCCTTTGAATGATACGCTAGCTATGACGACAGCGCCGATTAAGACCAGCGACCATGTTCGTGGTTCCGGCACAACAAGAATTCGTTGAGCGCCACTCAACCCGGCCCTCTCCAACAGCGAGTTGCCATTGAGATCGCTTTCGACTAAGCCTCCGTTCGGAGGAAATTCATAACCGGCTGTGTTCACCGCGATGTAGATCGTGTCGTTCGCGACTGCAATGCCGCGACTCGGTATCGTTGCGATTAGGTTCGGCTGGTGGGGCGCTCCAGAAAGAGAAAAGGTATCTACGTGACCATACACGGGCAGCGGTGTGCTATATCTCTCACTCGAGACGTACAGAAGCGAGCCGTAGATCGCCAATCCAAACGGTGCGTATATATAGTTGGTGATTAACGCGGCGTTCACCGTTGCGCCGAATGTAGTGTACAGGCCAATACTTGCGCCGGCCATGCCACCGTGATAGTTCGCGACATACAGGCTTGTTCCGGAAATTGCCATCGAGATGGGACTATCCACTCCGGTGATCAGATTTGCATTAATCGGCTGTCCAGAAAGGGAGTATTGCCCGATAACGCCGCTGCCCATCTGAAACTGATCATAACTTGCGACAAACAACGAACCATTAGCATATGAGAGCGCGCTCGCTCCATTCGAAGTTGAGATTAGAAGCGGATTCACAAGCTGGCCCGAGAGCGTGTACTCGGCTACGCCACCGCTGGTTCCCACAAATAAGCGGTCACCTGCGTTTACCATGTCGTGGAAGGGTTGTGTGCCGCTAATCAGCGTTGGATTGATCGGTGAACCGTCAAAGTTGAAGCTCCCCACGTAGTAGTTGGGTCCGCTGCCGTAAGAGATGAGAATCTGGGATTTCGCCGCGGTGCAGCATGCGATCATTAGGAAGAAGATAAAGAGTCGATTGATTGCGCGCATAAGGCTGGTTTGATCTAACGATGATTAGACGAATATTCGTAATTAAAGGCGAACAATTTTTCGTCTATCACCTAAAGGGTGGACACTCTCGGCCTCGCGGCAGGCCGCCCGCGAAAAAGAAAGCCGCCTCCCGGTCTTCACCAGAAGGCGGCCGTTCGAAGCAGGTGCGCGCGCGTTTCCCTACAAACTCATGTGACCGACCGCATCGCTCCAGTCGCTCTGCCCGGTCGAGCCGCCCATCGCGCGCACGCGGAAAGCGTACATTTGTCCCGGCACCAGATCGCCCACCGCGATCCCGCGCGTGGAAGCGAACAGGCCCGCCGATTCCCACTCGCCGGTTGTGCCCACGCCGGTTTTCGGATTCGGCACCGTCTGTTTTTGCACCTCGTACATGCGTGCGTTCGCCGATGGTTTCACCCGCAGGGTCAACTGGCTGGTGCCCGAGTTTTCGATCGCGAGAATGCTCGGCGCGACCAGCGGCTGTTGCGCGCGAGTGGTCGAGACCGCATCGAACCCGCTCAGGAGTAACTCGGCTAACCCGTAGGCGTCGTTATCCTGGATCACGGTCTGGACGTAGAGCGCCAGTTGCCGCAGGAGCGTGACCAGCGCCGCCCGCGCCTGGTCCTTGGCCGCGGTCGATTGCGTCCCGCCCTGCGCCTGCGCCGCCATCGCGTCGGTGAACGCTTTCAACGCCGCGGCCACGGCCGTTTTCGCGACTGGCGGCATCGGAAAAATCGTGGCGTTAGCGTAGATGCCTTTGTCGCCGAGGACGGCCCCGGTGGTTTCTTCGAGGCCGTGATCCGCCGCGGTGGCGAAGTAGAGGAGGACGCGTAATTGGGACATAAGGTGTGGTTGGTTGCGGCGGGCTGGCTGATCGGTTCGCCGCGCACCTTTTCTAACCGAATGCGCCTTCGACTTCGGAGGACTTAAAAGCAACAAAAACGGACCTCGCGCTTCCCTTCTAATCGGCGGGCGATTCCTCGGCTCCGCAGGCGCCAGCGGCGCCGCCAGCGTCGAGAACCCCAGGTAGAGGGCTGGCGAAAGAGTTTTATCCGGTCCAGCGGTAGTTCAATCCGGCACGCACTGAACTTATTCCAGCGCGCCCGGAGTCTTGTCCGTGTCCGAATTAACTCATTCCGTCTCGGAAAAGGTTAATTCGGGGTCGAAATAACTCTGTCCGGCTCGGAATTAACCCATTCCAAGCCGGAAAGAGCTCCCGCCAAGCCGGACCAAACCTGGTCCGAGCCGGACCAAACTCCCTCCGCGCCAGACCGAACTCCGTCCGGACCAGCTAAATGTCATTCTGCGGCCTTGTGGGCACCCATTTTGTGCTGCGGATTGCATCTGACACTCGACCGGCGTAGAACCTGGACGTGCGGCCGTATTTGACCACGCGGAGAGGCTTCCTCTTCGCTGACGATTGCCTGAAAGTCATCGCTAACATCCGCTCGGACGCGGTCGACTGCGTATTCGCTGATCCTCCCTTCAACCTCGGAAAGGATTACAAAAATGGCTTTAGCGATCGTGTTACCGAAGCGCGGTATTACGATTGGTGCCGGGAGTGGCTCTTCGAGTGCGCTCGCATTCTGAAGTAAAGCGGCTCGTCCTAAGATGGTCGATGTAAAGGCGCGCCTGTTCAGCGAGCTGCAACGCCGTTTTCCACACCGGAAAAAACTGCCGGGCAGTCAGTCGCTTTTTGATTTGGGTGAAGGGCGGCGAATTTATGTGCGGTTTTCAAAGTTGCACGATGGAAATAGGCCCTTTTACGGTCTCCGGCAGAGTGATCTAGCGCAGCTTGGGGGTTTCCAGTCCCTCGTGTGCTTTCTTTGGGAGAATCAGGCCGAACCCCTCTTAATACCCTACCGCGACTTCGAGGATGTTTTTAGCACTACCCCACCCGCGCCCGATGGGCAGTTCAAGGTTCAAGTTTATCTTTCAGCTACAGGAACAGAGCTGTACATCGCGCGTGCAGGACGATTCAACGTCGAGGGCTACCTTGGCTGGAATGAGTCAAACGCGTTGGAATCTTTTGCATCTGACCGCTGGAATAAGGAGTTAGCACATAACCAGGTGCAGACGCTTATCGCTGCTATCGGCGCGCGGAAAGGTCACGCGATCTGGCTACCGCGAGGAGATCGTACGCGCCTAGATTGGAGCCTTACTTCAAACTTCCCCGTTAGTAATCATCTAAGCTTCGACCGCGATTTGGACAGGTGTGCGCGAGAGATCGACGTGATATGGGCGGCAGCAGGATCGGCCAAAATTACCGCACCTCTTTGAGATTGAACATTCTACTCCAATTTATTCGGGCCTGCTTAGGTTCAATGACGTGCGGCTGATTGCCCCATACTTGGAACCACGATTCACGATTGTCGCGAACGATGGACGTCGCTCTCGTTTCAGCACCCAAGTGAACCGTCCTACTTTCAAAGTAAGCGGGCTCGTTGATCGATGCAGTTTTCTTGACTACGCAAACGTGGTCCAGTGGCATCGGCAGGTCTGCGGAGAGCGTGCGCTTTGAAAATCACCAATCTGGCTTTTTACGGTCGAGGGAAAGACAAAATTGCCCGACTAGGATTAACTGACCTCTTTCTGCAAGTTCAGGAGATAGTGTTTGCTACTCATGTAACGCTTCAGGAGTTCGTCCGAGCAAACGGAGCTGCACCGATTAGGGAAAAAATTCATGCCTCATTCTCTTCGAACAAGGATTGGGCTCGGATCGCTGCGGGAGGCTTTCATCGCGGCAAGCACATGCGTAGTAATCCCCCTTTCGCCGCAATTCTCGATGTAAAGGTTCAAGTATCGGCGCGGAGCGATCTTCTAATTCGCGATGTCGTCCATCTGCGAAACAGCCTTCAGAAGGCAGAGATCGACGTCGGTGTGATCGTAGTTCCCGATGACCGAATGCAGAAATTCCTGCCTGACCGCACCCCGTCCTTTTCCGACGCGATTCGTTACATCGAAGTAGAGTTCAAAGAAGCAACAACGTTTCCCATCGTCGTGATGGCTATCGAGCATGACAGCCCCGGAAAGGCCATGCCCAAAAAGACGACAAATCTGGGCCCTGGCAAGGGATAGCCATTGGAACCCGTGGTTTGATGGAACCGCCTCACAACAACTCCATCTGCGGCTTCTGCGCGGTCGGCATCGCGGCTTTGGTCCGCTTTCGTTTTGGCGTGGTCTCAGTCGTTGCGCCGTTTGGATTTTCCAGGTGCGCGAGGATGTCTTTTGCGCGGTCGAGGATTTCCTTCGGCAATCCGGCTAAGCGCGCGACCTGGATGCCGTAGCTCTTGTCTGCGCCGCCGGGGACGATTTTGCGCAGGAAGATGATCTGCTCGTTCCATTCGCGCACGGCGACGTTGTAGTTACAAACGCCGCTGCGTTGCTCGGCTAGCTTGGTCAGCTCGTGGTAATGCGTCGCGAAAAGGGTGCGCGCCTTGATTTTGTCGTGCAAGAACTCGGCCACGCTCCAGGCGATCGAGAGCCCGTCGAAGGTGGAGGTGCCGCGTCCTATTTCGTCGAGAATAACTAACGAACGCGCGCTCGCGTTGTTCACGATGTTAGCTGTTTCGTTCATTTCCACCATGAAGGTGGATTGCCCGCGGGAGATATCGTCGTTCGCGCCCACCCGGGTGAAAATGCGATCGACCAGCCCGATCTCCGCCTCCGCTGCCGGGACGAAACTGCCGATCTGCGCCATCAGGACGATCAGCGCCACCTGCCGGATGTAGGTGGATTTACCGGCCATGTTCGGACCGGTGATGATGGCCAGCCGGATCTTCTCGCCATCGAGCGAGGTGTCGTTAGGGACAAACTTTTCTTCGGCGAGGTTCTGGTCCAGGACCGGATGCCGGCCGTCCTTGATAACCAGCCGCAGTGACTCGTCGAGCTTCGGCCGGACATAACCGAAAAGGCGCGCGGTCTCGGCCAGACCGGCCAGGGCATCAAGGACTGCGATCGCGCCGGCCAGTTCCTGGAGCGTCGCCAGATCCTGCAAAGTTTCCTCGCGCAAGGTTTGGAAAAGCCTGAACTCCAACTGCCGCGCGCGCTCGTCCGCGCCGAGAATTTGCGCCTCGATTTCCTTTAGCTCCGGAGTGATGAAACGCTCGCCGCCGACAGTGGTTTGCTTGCGGGTGTAATGCGCGGGAGCGCTCGCGAGGTTCGATTTCGTGATCTCGATGAAGTAACCGAAGACGGAGTTGAAACGGACCTTGAGCGACTTGATCCCGGTGCTCGCGATTTCGCGTTCCTGTAGTTCGCCGATCCAGTTTTTACCTTCGTGAGAAGCGCGCCGGAGCTCGTCGAGTTCGGCCGAGTAACCATCGAGAAAAATTCCGCCTTCCTTGAGCACGAACGGCGGATCTTCCACCAGTGCGCGCGTCAGTTTTTGCAAAAGCTCCGGCAACTCGTGCAGGCCATCCTGGAGGTCGGCCGCATAGATTTTGCGCGAGCCATCGGTGCCGTAGCCCAGCCGATCGATCAGTTTGCCGAGCTCGCGTTTCACCACCGGCACCTGCTCGAGCGAGGTGCGGAGCGCGACCAGATCGCGCGCGTTTCCCGAGGCCTGACTCAGCCGGCCGACTGCGCGCTCGACATCGCGCACGCCTTTGAGCGCGATCCGAATCCCGGCAAGCGTATCCGGTTCCTGCAAGAAATTCGCGATCATCTCCTGCCGGCGATGCAGCTCCGGCAAGGTCCGCAGCGGTTGCAAAATCCAGCTGCGCAATTTCCGCCCGCCCATCGGCGTGACCGTGCGATCGAGCGCAGCCAGCAAACTCGTGTCGCGCACGCCGCGTGATGCAACCAGCTCGAGGTTCGCCTGGGTCGCGAGATCGAGGACCACGTGCTCGCCGGAAACGTCGCAGCGGAGCGCGGTCAGGTGATCGATTTTGCGCCGCAGTTGATGCTTCAGGTAATGAACGATCGCGCCCGCCGCGCCGATCGCCGCCGGCATTTGCGCGCAACCAAAACCATCGAGCGACTTGACTCCAAAATGCTCGCACAACGTGAACCCGGCCTGTTCCGGCAGAAAGGCGTAACTGTCGTAACCGAGCGCGCCCTCGATCTGCGCGAAGTTGGCCGGCTGCTCATCGCTCACGAGCAATTCCGCCGGGGCGATGCGCGCGAGGTCGTCCTGCAAGGCTTCCTTGGTCGCGACTTCGAGGACGCGGAATTCGCCGGTGCTTAAATCGGCGTAAGCCAACCCGAAAACGCCACGGTGTTGCCAGACGGCGCAGAGATAATTTGCGCGCTTCGATTCCAATAAATCCAGCTCGCTGACCGTGCCCGCGGTGATGATCTGGGTGATCTCGCGGTTGACGATTTTCCCCGGTTGCGGGTCGCTCGTTTGATCACAAACCGCGATCCGCCGGCCGGCTTTGATGAGCTTGGCGATGTAATTCTGCGCGGCGTGATAAGGCATGCCGCACATCGGAACGCTGTTGCGTTTGGTGAGCGCGAGGTTGAGGAGCGCGGAAGCTTCTTTCGCGTCCTCGAAGAAGAGCTCGTAGAAGTCGCCAAGGCGAAACAAAAGCAGCGTGTCCGCCGGCACACTGGCCCGCAGCCGCTGGTATTGCTGCATCATCGGGGTGAGCGCGTCGGCCATTGGCAGGAAGATGCCGGAAGATGGCGCGCAATTAAAGCCACTTGCTGCGGGCAGGTGAAACGCTGCGGTTCACCTTGCTATTGCCGGAGTGAAATTGGCAAAGTCCGCACCGCCATGCTCCGACTGATTCTATTCGTTGTCTTTGCGGGTTGGTTGATATCGACCAGCGCGCACGCAGTCGAGTCCGCTGATAAAAAATACGACGCGGCCGAGACGGCGTTCCGCGAGGGGAAACTCGATCTCGCGATCACGCTTTTCGGGGAAGTGATCAAGGCGAATCCGAAAAACGCGATGTCGTATAACAACCGCGCGGTGGCGTATCGCCAAAATAAAAACTACATCGCGGCCCTCGCCGATCTCAATCAAGCGATCCAGCGCGAGTCGAGTTGGGTCTTCTGGTATAACCGCGGCGTTACCTTCGCCGAGAGCGGCGACCAGCCCTCGGCGATCGCGGACTTCACGCGCGCGCTCAAAGCGCATCCGCCGGGCAACCGGATCCGCACCGACTGTCTGATTGCTCGGGCGCATTGCTATTTCGACCAGGAGAAGACCGCGCCCGCGATGACCGATCTCAACGCCGCGATCAAACTTGGAGTGAAGGAACCGGATGCTTACGTGTTGCGAGGCATTCTCCACAAAATCGCTCACGGGTATCCTCAGAGCCTCGCCGATTACGAAAAGGCGATCGCGCTCGATCCCGAAAACGCCCGATCCTATGACGTCGCGGCTTACCTGTTGTCGGCTGGCCCGTCGCCAAAATATCGAGATGGCGCTAAGGCCGTTCGTTACGCGACCAAAGCTTGCGAGCTAACCCATTGGCAAAGCTCTCAGGAAATCGAAACGCTCGCAGCCGCCTACGCGGAGTCCGGCAAATTTGACGACGCGATCAAGTTCACCAAGCAAGCGGACGCGCTCGATCCCAAAGCGACGGATTCCAAGCGTTTGGCGCTCTACGAACAGCGGCAGCCATTCCGCGACTTGAACCGCAAAGAAACCGCTGTGCCTCTCCCTCCCACCGGAACGGTCGCCATTAAGCTTGGCGAAAAAGTTCAGGTGCACCTCAAGGTCGATGTCGAGCAGCTGGTAGATCCAGCGGCCGCGAAAATCACCGACAGACCGGAGCTCGATTCATTCCTCCTCAATTTCCACCTTGAAAAAGGCCGACGCGTTCTCCTACTCGAGCATTCCTTTGGCAAAGTCGTCCGCATGAAATGTCTCGCTCGTCTAAAGGACCAGGACGTGTATTTCGAAACGGATCTTCTGCCAATCCAGCCGGGAACAATCAGCAAAGAAATCTGGGATGACCCGATCGAGGAGCTAGTGTTCTTCGATTTTCATTTCTCAGACGATAGCCGGAGCAATCGGTTGCTTCGCTGTCGCAAAACTCGGCACTCACTTCGCGCCCGCCACCACTCTTGCGCCCTGACTTTTACGGATCAACGACCAGCGTCCCTTCGCTCGAAGTACGCGTAGAGTAAAGATCGCTCAGGCGTTTCGTCATCGGGCCGACTTCGCCGCGGCCGATGGTTTTTCCGTCAACCCGGATAACCCCGGCGAGCTCGCCCATGGTGCCGGTGCAAAAGATTTCGTCGGCAGCGTAAACCTCGCCTAACGAGAGATCGGCTTCGCGACAGGAAATTTTCTCGGCCGCGCAAATTTCCAGGATCGTGCCCCGGGTAATTCCCTCCGGACAGGCGCGAACCAAACTGGTCGCGAGCTCGCCGGCGCGCACGAGAAAAACGTGGGTCGCGTTCGTCTCCGCGATGAAGCCGTGGGTGTCGAGCATGAGGGCGTCGTCCGCGCCCGCATGGTTCGCCTCGATTTTCGCGAGGATCGAGTTCAACAAATTCGCGTGATGTATTTGCGGGTCGAGAATTTCCGGCGGCGGCCGGCGGATCTTGCTGGTGATTAACGCCAGCCCGCTGGTCGCATAAACCGGCGCCTTGAATTCCGCGAGCACGATCAGGGTGGGACCGCTGCGGTTCAGGCGCGGATCCATTCCCGAGGTAATCTTGAGCCCGCGGGTCAGGGTTAAACGCAGGTGCACCTGGTCGCGCATTTCATTGGCCGCCAGGGTGTGCTTGATCTCTTCGATGATTTTCGCGCGCGGCGGAATTTCCACGAAAGACAGCGCGCGCGCCGAGCGCTCGAGGCGATCGAGATGCTCGTGCAGTTTGAAGATGCGCCCGTTGTATAAACGCAATCCTTCCCAGACCGCATCGCCGCCCTGGACCGCGGAGTCAAAGGGGCTGATCCCGGCTTCGTCGCGATGTTTCAGCGCGCCGTTAATGTTGATCAACAGGTTGCGATTTCGTTCGTCGAATTGCTGGAGCATGGATTAAGAGAGCCTCCCGCAAAGGGCGCGACGGTCGCAACGGTTTTCAGATTTAATATCTTCTGACTTGGCGTTCCTTGGCGACCTTTGCGCGAGGCTCTCTTCGGCGATCCGTCACGGCAACATCGCTCAGCTCAGTCGATGCTGGTGAAGGCGATCATAGATGACGCGGCACTCATCGTGCAGCACGCGGAGGTCCCCCGGCACTTCCTCGTCTTGCGGAGCGTAGGCGCGGAAGGAGGTCGACTGCTCGACTTCGGTGTACCAATGCTTCGCCCAAATCCCATCGGTCGCGCGTCGGCCGGGCGGCCAGGAGAGCATCGTCTCATCGAAGGGAATGCCGATGGTCGCGCATAAGCGTTGCAACATGCGCCGCGGATTTTCCAAAACATCGCGGGCATCGATCACCGGCGGAATTTGGCCGGTGCGCGCGCAGACGAAATCGAAAATCTCCGCCTGCTGGACAAAACCGAGATCGGCCACGCTCGGCGCATGATTCTTCTTCGTGTAGGAAATGATCACTTCGCGCGGATCGCGGATCAAAAAACAATTCGTTAGGCCGAGGAGCCAGTCGCGCTCGATCTCCGGGAGAAGATGGTGGGTCATCTGTTTCTGGTAAACGATCGCGCACCCGGCCGGCGTTGCATTCGTTAGGCGCGCGACCACTTTGCGCCAGTCGGTTTCTCCGGCGGCGATCACTTCCTCGCGGCCGGGATGATCGGCGCCGGTTTGCGCGAGATAAAAAGCGTAGAGCGGCTCGTCGATGACGAAAGTGTCCGGCCGATTTCCCCAGGCCCGGAGCATGGCGGTGGAAATATTTCGCGGGCCGGACCACATGGCGAGACGGATGGGAGTGGCGCGGTTCACGGTTTTCGAAGTCGTGCTAGGCTGCGAAAATTATGTCGCAATTCCCAGCAGAACAATCGGCCAGCGGCGCCTTCGAACGGCAGGAAGATGCGTTTCGCCATTGGGTGCGGCGCGACGGCTCCACCCCTTTCAGGCCCGCGCGCGATCGTTATCATCTTTACGTCTCGTTAGCCTGCCCGTGGGCGCATCGCACGATCATCCTGCGCAAACTCAAAGGTCTCGAAGAGGCCATCGGGATAACGGTAGTCGATCCGATCCGCGACGAACGCGGCTGGGCGCTTCCGGATGATCCGGTCAACGATTTCAAATTCCTGAGCGAAGCGTATCGGGCGACCGATCCGAATGACCACGGTCGAGTCACGGTGCCGGTGCTTTGGGACAAACAAACGAACCGGATCGTGAGCAACTCCGATGACGACATCATCCGAATGTTCAATCGCGAGTTTCGCGACTTCGCGACGAACGATTACGATTTCCTCCCGGCTGATCTGGAACCGCAGATCGACGATTTGAACGACTTGATCTACCGCCGGGTGAACAATGGCGTTTACCGCGCCGGATTCGCGACCCGCCAAGCACCCTACGAACGCGCCGCACACAAACTTTTTGAAACCCTCGACAAACTCGACGCCCACCTGGCGCACCAGCGCTACTTGTTAGGCAAGCGGATGACGGAGAGCGATTGGCGGCTTTTTCCAACCCTGATCCGCTTCGACGCGGTCTATCACGGCCACTTCAAATGCAACCTCCGCCGGATCGTCGATTACGAAAATCTCTGGCCCTATTTGCGCGATCTCTACCAGCACGATGGGATCGCGGAGACGGTGAATTTCGATCACATCAAGCGGCATTATTACATGACGCACGAGCAAATTAATCCGACGCGCATTGTCCCGATCGGCCCGGCGCTCGACCTCTCCGCGCCGCAGGAGCGCGCGCAACTCTGAGCTTGCCTAACGAGTGATCGGCGCGGGTGGCGCGTCGAGTTGATTGACCTGCGCGCCGCCGCATCCTAGCCTGAAATCGAAGGCGCGAAATCGCGCTGGAGTTTTCGAAACTACCCTTGTCTCCGAACGAAGATTACGTGCTCCGCGTCCTCGAGGACGTCGGGCTGGTGACGAGCGCGCAAATCAAAAGCGCGCGTGAACGTTTAGACGGTAGCAACAATGTGGTCGACGTCCTGACCCGCGACGGAGTCGTCTCCGCGACCGACATTTCACGCGCGCTCGCCACCCAGGCGCATATGGATTGGGTCGATCTTTCCGCGAAAGTGATTCCAGGGGAAGTGATCGCGGAGATTCGCGCGGAAGATGCGCGCCGATTCAAGGTGGTGCCGATGGGCTACGGCGACACCGGTTTGATCGTGGCGGTGAGCGATCCGCTCGACATCGACACCATCGATAGCCTGAGTTTTTTGCTGCAACGCGAGATCGAATTGGTCTGTAGCAGCCCGGACAAAATTCGCGAGGCGTTGATCAAGTATTACGGCACCGCCGATGAAGCCTCCGATATCATGGCGGAGCGGCTGGGCGATGATGTCGACCTCGGCCTTGAGCTGACCGAAGGCGGCGAACTCGACCGCGGCGATGAAACGGACGCGCCGATCATCCGGCTGGTTTCGATGTTGCTGGTAGAAGCGCATCGGCTGGGCGCGAGCGACATTCATCTCGAGCCGCTCGACAAAAAATTCCGGGTGCGTTTCCGGATCGATGGCGTCCTCCAGGAAATGCAGGCGCCGCCGAAACGCTTGCAAGCCGCGATCGTCAGCCGCCTGAAAATCATGACCGGCTCGATGAGCATCGCGGAAAAGCGTTTGCCGCAGGACGGCCGCATCCAGGTGAAGGTGGTGCGCAAGCCGATCGATCTCCGCGTTTCCACTATCCCGACGAATCACGGCGAAAGCGTGGTCATGCGTTTGCTCGATAAATCGAGTCTCACGCTCGGCCTGCCGGAGCTTGGTTTTTTGAGCGACGACCAGGAAACTTTTGAGCGTCTCCTGCGTTTGCCCGACGGCATTCTCCTGGTCACCGGCCCAACCGGTTCCGGGAAGACGAGCACGCTCTACGCGTGTCTCCATTACATGAACAAGCCCGACCGGAAAATCATCACGGTGGAAGAGCCGGTCGAGTATCAGATGAACGGGATCAACCAGGTGCAGGTAAATGCCGACATCGGGATGACGTTCCCGGCGGCGCTCCGCTCCATTTTGCGGCAGGCGCCGAACATCATCATGATCGGTGAAATTCGCGATCTCGAGACGGCCTCGATCGCGACCAACGCCAGCCTCACCGGCCATCTGGTTTTCAGCACCCTGCACACAAATGACGCGCCCTCCGCGGTCGCGCGTTTGGTCGATATCGGGGTGCAACCGTTCCTGGTCGCGTCGTCGGTCCGCGCGATCATGGCCCAACGTCTCGTTAGGCGATTGTGTCCGCACTGCAAGGTGCCGGCGGAGTTGAGCGAAACCGAAATGCGCGCGCTCCGGATTGAGTCCTCGCAGCTAGGCGAAGCCCAGGTGATGCAACCGGTTGGCTGCGATCGTTGCCGCGGGACCGGCTTCCGCGGGCGCATGGGAATTTTCGAAATCTTCGTCATCGACGACGACGTTCGCCACATGATCAACAACAAGAAATCGACCCTGCTCCTGCGGCAAAAAGCGCGCGAGCTCGGGATGCGGACGCTGCGCGAAGATGGCGTCCGCAAAGTTCTCGGCGGCATGACTTCAGCCGAGGAAGTGATCTCGATCACCCTGGGAGACGCGAATTGATGAACAACAACCAGGTGGCCGAGCTTTTTTTCGATCAGCAGGTCTTTCAGCGGACGCAGCTGGACGACGTCCTTCAGGAAGCGAATCTCAACGGCAAGACGCTCGCGCAGACGCTGGTCGACAACGGCCTGCTCGACGAACACGGATTTTATCAGACGATCGCAGACTCGTTAGGCACGGAATTCGTCGAGCTCGCCGGCCGGGAAATTGCGCCGGAGATTTTGCGCCTCATCCCCAGCGGGCTCGCGCGGCTGCATCGCGCGCTCCCGCTGGCGGCGAACGATCACGGGATCACGGTCGCCCTGGTGGATCCGCTCGATCTGCGCGTCGCCGAGGATCTGCGTTTCGCGCTCGGCAAAGACATTCACGTGGTCGTCGCGCCGACCGGCGAGATCGAGGAGCTGATCAAGCGCCACTACGGCAGCGACACCTCGAGCATGGAGGAAATCCTCCAGCAACTCGGCGACACCGGCGAGCTTTTGCAGTTGCGCGGCGATGAGGCCGCGGGTGTCGATGTCGAGGCGGAAGCGAACGCGACCCCGATCATTCGCTTCGTCGATCTGATTTTGTTCCAGGCGATTCAGGATCGCGCGAGCGACATCCATTTCGAGCCCTTCGAGCATGAATTCAAAATTCGCTACCGCGTCGATGGCGCGCTCTACGAAATGGCGCCGCCTCCGCGACACCTCGCGCTCCCGGTGATTTCACGCGTGAAAGTGATGGCGAATTTAAACATCGCCGAACGCCGGTTACCGCAGGATGGGCGTATCCAAAAAAATGTCGCGGGCCGAATGATCGACATGCGCGTCTCGACTTTGCCGACGCAATTCGGCGAGAGCGTGGTCCTGCGCGTGCTCGATCGCTCGACCGTGAATCTCGATCTCGAAGCGCTCAACATGCCGGCGTACGTCCACGATTACATCGTCGAGGTGATCAATCGGCCGAACGGAATCTTCATCGTCACCGGCCCGACCGGTTCCGGAAAAACGACCACGCTCTATTCCTGTCTGCGCAAGATCAACACCATTGATTCCAAACTCCTGACCGCCGAGGAGCCGGTCGAGTACGACCTCGAAGGCGTCGTCCAGGTGCCGGTGAATGAGGGCATCGGCTTGTCCTTCGCGCGCGTCCTCCGCGCCTTTCTTCGGCAGGATCCGGATCGCATCATGGTCGGGGAAACCCGCGATCTCGAGACCGCGCAGATCGCGATTCAAGCTTCGCTCACCGGCCATTTGGTCTTCACCACTCTGCACACTAACGACGCCCCCGGCGCGGTCACGCGTTTGATCGATATGGGGGTGGAACCGTTTCTCATTTCCTCCACCCTCGAAGCCGTCCTCGGCCAGCGTTTACTCCGCAGCATTTGTCCGAATTGCCGGACACCGTATCAGCCTAACGAGAGCTTTCTCGATCAGCTCGGGCTCTCGCGACGGGACATCGGCGAGAAACAATTTTTCTACGGCAAAGGCTGCGAGACCTGCAACAACACCGGCTACAAAGGACGCAAAGGCATCTACGAATTGATGAAAATCAACGACCCGATCCGGGAATTGATCAACGAGCGTGCGCCCTCCGTCATTCTCAAACAAAAAGCGATCGAGCTCGGCATGGTCACCCTCCGGCAGGACGGTTTACGCAGCATTTTCGAAGGCGACACCACCGTGGAAGAAGTGCTCAAATACACCTGACTTTTATGCCGCGTTACACCTACGTCGCGCTCGATTCGCGCGGAACGGAATCCACCGGTTTGGTGGACGCCAATTCGACTAACGAAGCGATCGGCCAATTGCGGCAGGCCGGTTATTTCCCGACGAATGTTTTCGAGGAAGGCAAGGCCACCGCGTCCGAAACCAAGGCGGTAAAACAGAAAGTGAAAGCAGTCCGCGCGGCCGCCGCTCCTTCCGCGCCGCGTAAAGGCATCGTCCTCTTCGAGCGCAAGAAGGTGAAGCAAAAGGTGCTGATGATTTTCACCCGCCAGCTCGCGACCCTGATCGATTCCGGCCTGCCGCTTTTGCGCGCGCTCACCGTCCTCGCGAAACAGGAGCGCGACAAAGTTCTCCAGAAAACCATCAGCGGTTTATCGGACGCGGTTCAGGGCGGTAGCACTTTTTCCGAGGGCCTCGCGCAGCATCCGAGAATCTTCAACGACCTCTATGTGAACATGGTTCGCGCCGGCGAACTCGGCGGCGTCCTCGAACTCGTCCTGACCCGCCTGGCCGAGTTCCAGGAAAAGGCGCAGAAGATCAAAAACAAAGTCGTGGCTGCGATGGTCTACCCGATCATCGTCCTTTTTCTCGCGGTCGCGATCATGTCCTTCCTGCTCGTCTTCATCGTCCCGCGTTTCGAGCAGATTTTTAAAGACATGCTCGGCGACAAACCGCTCCCGACGATCACCCTTTTCGTCATCGGCGTGAGCAACGCGATCAAGAATCACTGGGGCCTGATTATCTTCGTCATCGTCTTCGTGACCGTGGGCATGAAACTCCTCGGGCGGACGGTGCGCGGACGAATTGCGATCGATCAGGTAAAATTGCGCGCGCCGCTTTTCGGCGACCTCTTGCGCAAGACCTCGATCTCGCGTTTCTCGCGCACTCTCGGCACGCTCGTCACCAGCGGCGTGCCGATTCTGCAGGCGCTCAATATTACCCGCGCGACCGCCGGCAACACCATCATCGCCGACGCCATCACCCAGGTGCACGACAGCGTGAAAGAAGGCGAATCGATCGTGCAACCGCTGGAAGCGAGCGGCGCCTTTCCGCCGATGGTCATCAGCATGATCGACGTCGGCGAAGAAACCGGCCAGCTCCCGGAAATGCTCCTGAAAATCGCCGAGGTCTACGACGACGAAGTCGACAACTCTGTCGCCGGCCTAACCTCGATGCTCGAGCCGATCATGATTGTTTTTCTCGCCGTCGTCGTGGGCACGATCGTGATCGCGCTCTTCATGCCGTTAATCAGCATCATCAGCGGACTGCAAGAGCAAACCTGATGCGCTCGCAACCCCAGACAACCGCGAATTCCGGGGAGCGCAGGCTGCCAACCTGCAGTTTTTGGCAGCCTGCCAGAAACACCCCGGGCTTGCCGCGTCCCGCGCCCCCCAAATGTCCGCGAGTGATCGCGGCAGGCTGCCGCGATCGGCAGGCTGGCAGCCTGCGCTCCCCGAACCGCGCGTTGACCGCGCAGGTCGCTTTCACGATCATCGAACTCCTCATCGTCATGGGAATCATCGTTGTCCTCGCCGGTTTGATTCTCGCCACCTCCGGTTACGTGCAAAAGAAAGGCGCGCGTTCCCGCGCCGAAGCCGAAATCGCGGCGCTCTCTGCCGGTCTCGAAAGTTACAAGGCGGAGAATGGAATTTATCCGACCGCGCCGGAGACGGAGACCTTCAAGCCAAACTCCAGCAGTAGCGTCTCCGAATATCAAAAGGCCAGCCGCTATCTTTACATCCAGCTCACCGGCGACACGGATGGCAACCCGACCACGCCCGACACCGGCAAGAATTATCTCGGCGCGTCGCTCAAGCCAAACATGCTCAGCCCGAATCCGCCGGGAGCGCAAACTTACATCCGCGATCCTTTCGGTAACTCTTACGGTTACTCAACCGTCAAAGCCGCCGCGCCCGCCGGCACCGATGGTTATAATCCGACCTTCGATCTTTGGAGCACCGGCGGCGTTTTCCCGCCAGTCCCGGCGGATCAATCGCAGTGGATCAAAAACTGGTAGGGCCTACTTCGTGTCGACCACGATGACCACCCGCCGGTTCGCGCGCTGCCGCGCAATCTCCGCCTGTTCCTCCAACGAGCCGGTCGCGGGTACGATGCCGTGCGGGGCGACCAAAAATTTCGTCGCCCCATAGCCCCGCGCTTCGATCTGCGCGGGATTAATTCCAACCGCCCCGATCAGGTATTGCTTCACCTGATCGGCCCGTCGCTGGCTTAAGTCGTGATTGTAATCGGGCGCGCCTAACGAGTCCGTGTAGCCTTCGACCCGGAAAGTCGCTTTCGGGTTGCGCTTGATTAGCACCCCGAGCTTTTGCAGTTGCTCGACCGCGCCCTGTTCCAAATTCGCGCTGTCATAACCAAACAACTGGTCGTTAGGCATGCGGATTGCCGTCCCCGAACCGAGCGGTCCCTTTTGCGAGAGGAGCGAATCGAGATCGCTGAAACCGGGCGCGCGTCCGCGGTCCGGACCTGCGCTGTCGCCCGGTAATTTATTGAAAACGTTCGGCCGCTTAATCGTTGTGCTTGTCGCCAGTTCGGTCCCGGTGAGCGCCGGTTGCGGCCGCGCCGAAACCGCAGAGTCCTTGAGCAACGATTGCGTCCGGGCCGCGTTCGGATTGCTCGAGAGCACCTGCGCCGTACTCCGATCAATCTCGCTCATGATCGAGGTGGCATCGTTCTGGTCGACCTTCGGGTTATCCGGCAGGACATCGCTGGTATCGTCCGGCACCGCGGTCGTGGCATGCACTTCCTGGAGCAATTGATCGAACGATTTTTTCTCGTCCGGCAATTGCACGTTGCTCTTGTCAGGCACCGGTCTGGCCGCGGCCGCCATCTGATCCATGCTCGGCTTCTCCAGCGGTTGCAGGTCGACGTTCTTGACCTTGAAGGTCGCGGTTTGCTCCGCCGGTTTGATCGCGGGCGTCAGCGGTTGGAATTGCGTCCGATAAAAATAAGCGCAGAGCGCGGCGTGCAGCAGGAGCGACAGGATCAGGCCCACAAAGAGCCAGTTGCGCTGCTTGCTCCCGGACCAGATAGCCTCGTCGTCAAACTCCTGCGCGGGCGGAATGCTTCTCATCGGTAGAGAAACGAACCGGCACCACGCGAGGATTGTCAAACGGGGCGCGTGCTCGCGGTCGCCGCCGAATTGGTCGTGCGCTCGATGAAAGCTTGCGCGGCTTTGCGAATCTCCGCGGCCACGTCCGCTTCCGGCCTAACGAACTTAGGCACGAACCACGGAAACATTCCGATCAAGTCGTGCGTCACTAAAATTTGTCCGTCGCAACTTTCGCCCGAACCAATTCCAATCGTCGGAATCGCGATCGCCTCCGAAATTTGCCGCGCAGTTTCGGCGGCGACAATTTCCAGCACCACCGCAAACGCGCCTGCTTCTTCGACCGCTTTCGCATCGCGGATCAGCGCCGCCGCCTCGGCTTCGGTGCGGCCCTTGAGTTTGTAGCCGCCTTCCTTGCGCACGCTTTGCGGCAGCATTCCGATGTGCGCCATCAACGGAATCCCCGCCTGGACGATTGCTTTGATCTGCCCGGCGTGACTCACCCCACCCTCGAGCTTGACCGCTTGCGCGCCGGCCTTCTGCAAGGCGCGCGCGGTCGCGCGCGCTTGCTCCGCATCATCGTAAGTGTGAATCGGCAGATCGGCGACGATCAGCGCCCGCTTGACCGCGCGCGCCACGATCCGGGTGTGATGCAACATCTCGTCGAGCGTCACCTCGGTCGTGTCTTGATAACCGAGGACGACCATGCCTAACGAGTCGCCCACCAGGATGATGTCGATCCCGGCTTCATCGAGCAAACGCGCGGTCGGATAATCGTAGGCGGTCAGCGAAGTGATCCGTTCGCCGCGCTTCTTTTTCTCGCGGAAATCCTCCATCGGCGCAGACGTTACCACTCCGAAGTCACTCGCACCAATGGCGCGCGCGTCGGCAATTTTGCCAGCAAACCAGAAACGGTTTCGGTTTGTCCCGGGAGGATTAAATCCGGACGAATTTCCGCCAGCGGCTCGAGCACGAAACGCCGGGTGTGCATCCGCGGATGAGTCAACTCCAGTTCCGACGTCGCGATGATTTCGTCGCCGAAATAAAGCAGATCGAGGTCGAGGGTGCGCGCCGCGTTGCGCGGATGTTTTCGCGGCCGTCCGAGTGCGATTTCGATTTCGCGCAGCTCCGCGAGCAAACTTTGCGGCTCGCTCGCGTAGCCGATTTCCATGACCGCATTCAGAAATTGTGGCGCATCCTCCGCGCAATCGACCGGCTCGGTTTCGTAAATCGCGGACGCGAGCCACGGCAACTCTGCACGCGACAAAGCGCAAACGCGGCCACGCGCGATTTTCAAATTCGTTAAGCGCTCGCCCAAATTGGAACCAAGCGCGATCCCCGCCCTCATCGTTCAACCACCTGTCATCCCGAGGCGGCGCAGCGCGCCGAGGGGCCTCGCGCAGGATGCTTGGTTAACTTTCCGATCCCGCGCCAACCAAAGGCCCTGCGCAAGGTCCCTCGCAGTCTTCGCTTGCTCGGGATGACCCTGGGAAAGCTTCGCACCGAAACGTGCCCGAGAGCTCACAACCCGAGCACGTCTTCCATGCTGTAAAGACCGGGCCTCTGGCCGATGATCCAGCGCGCCGCGCGCAACGCACCGACCGCAAAAGTTTCCCGACTGGAAGCTTTGTGGGTCAACTCCAGGCGCTCCCCGGCGGAAGCAAAAATCACTGTGTGATCGCCGACAACATCACCCGCGCGAATCGAATGCATCCCGATCTGCTCGTTAGGCCGCGCGCCCACCAAGCCTTCGCGCCCGTGAGCGAGATTCTTTTCGCAATCGAGCGCGCGCGCTTCACAAAGGATTTGCGCGAGGCGTTTCGCCGTTCCACTGGGCGCATCTTTTTTCAGCCGATGATGCGTCTCGACAATTTCGAGATCGAAACCGTCTCCCAGCATTTCCGCGGCTTTACGCGTCAGCCAGAAAAGCGTGTTCACGCCGATGCTGAAATTGGAAGCCAGCAGGACGGGAATGGTTTTCGCCGTCGCCTCGATCGCCGCCAGTTGTTCGCGCGCTTGCCCGGTCGTCCCGATGACCAGCGGTTTCCCATGTTTCAGGCAAGCCGCGCAATTTCGGGCCGTCGCATTCGCGTGACTGAAATCGATCGCCACCTCGCAGGTTGGCAACCGTTGTTCGAGATCATCGCCCTCGTCCACTTCCGCCGCGATTTTCATTTCCGGATCACGGGCGGCGGCGGCTTTGATCGCTTGACCCATCCGCCCGGTGGCGCCGATCAGCGCGATTTGCAGCGGCGCACTCATCACGCGCTCTGCTCGAACGCCGTCAGCGTTTCGCGCAAACGCTCCTCGTTAGGCGCGGTCATTTCGCAAAGCGGCAAACGCACTTCCGCCGACATCATCCCGCGGCAGGCGAGCGCGGTTTTCACCGGGACGGGATTCGGTTCAATGAAGAGATCCTTGAATAAACCGCTCAGCCGCCGGTGCCATTTCTGCGCCAAAACGACATCGCCGCAGCGAAACGCCTGCACCAATGCGCAGACTTCCGCGGGCAATAAATTCGAGGCCACACTGACGACGCCGACCGCACCCGCGGCCATGAAGGGCAGCGTTAAACCGTCATCGCCACTGAGGACGTTGAATGTTTTCGGCAGGCGCGCGCAGAGATCGCTCACTCGTTCGACGCTGCCGCTCGCTTCCTTGATCGCGACAATATTTTTGCACTCGTTAGCCAAACGTTCCACGGTCGCGGCGCTAATATCGACTCCGCAACGCCCGGGAATGTTGTAGAGCATGATCGGCAATTTCGTCGCGCACGCGATCGCGCTAAAATGCCTAACGAGTCCTTCCTGGCTCGGCTTGTTGTAGTACGGTGCGACGATCAGCGCCGCATCGACGCCCAGCTTTTCCGCCGCACTCGTGGCCGCAATCGCTTCGCTGGTGGAATATGAACCGGTGCCCGCAAGCACTTGGCAACGGCCTTTCGCAATTTCAACTGCGAGTCGAATGACCTGTTCGCGTTCGTCGTGCGACAGGGTCGGAGTTTCACCGGTCGTACCGATGGCGACGATCCCGTCAATCCCGGCGGCGATCTGGCTTTCGATTAATTTTTCGAACGCGGCTGCGTCGATCGCGCCATCGCGAAAGGGCGTGACCAGCGCAGTGAAAGTGCCGCGGAACATTCTATAATTCGACCTGGCCTTCGAAAACGAAATCCGTCGGCCCGCTGAGTGTGACCTCGGAAAAATCTTCGCCCGCGCGCGCAAAGCCCACCTGCAATTCGTCCCCGCCTTTGACTTGCACGCGCACCGGAGATTTGGCGTTTTCGGTGGCCGCAAAAATTAACGCGCTCGCCACCACGCCCGTGCCGCAGGCGAGCGTTTCATCCTCAACTCCGCGCTCGTAAGTGCGGATGGCGATCGATTGCGCGCCGCGCCGTTCGAGAAAATTCACATTCGCGCCGCGCGGTTTGAATTCGTCGTGCTGCCGCACCGCCGCGCCGATGCCACGGACATCGATCGCCGCAACTTCCGAAACCGGAATGACGACATGCGGGACCCCGCTGTCGACGTAATGACAAAGAAAATTTTGTCCAAGCGCGCTGATCTGAAGATCGAGCCGCAGGTCCTGGGGATCGCTCATCCGCAGCGTTACCTGCTCGCCATGCAAGACCGCGGCGATTACTCCGGCCGGCGTTTCGAACGACACCTTTTGTAGCGGGCCGGCGACGCGATTCGCATAACGCGCGAAGCAGCGCGCGCCGTTGCCGCACATCTCCGCTTCACCGCCGTCGGCATTGTAGTAACGCATCCGGAAATCCGCGCCGTTGCTCGCCGGTTCGAGAATTAAAACTCCGTCCGCGCCGATGCCGCGATGGCGATCGCAGAGTCGCGCGATCTGCGCGCGTTCCAGCTGCAGATCGCCCGCGCGATTATCGAGCAGGACGAAATCGTTGCCCGCGCCATTCATCTTGATGAAATCGAGCTTCGGCATTGCTGGTTTCTAACACGCCGCTCGCGGCGCGCAAATTCTCGCGCTCAGCGCTTCGTCGCGCGGGCCAGCGGTTCGACGAAGGCGCGGATTTTTTCGGCCAAGTTGGCGTCGCCGCCGTTCTCGGCGATTTGATTGACGATCGCGCTCCCGACGACCACCGCGTCCGCCGCGCGCGCCACTTCCGCGACCTGCTCCGCGGTTGAAATCCCGAAGCCAACCGCGACTGGCAGGCTGGTGCAGGCGCGAATTTCCGCGACCCGGCTGGCGAGTGATGCAGCCACCGAATCCTGCGCACCGGTGACCCCTTCGCGCGAGACGTAATAGATGAAGCCCTCACCGCGCGCGCAGATTTTTTCGAGTCGCGCACGCGGCGTGGTCGGCGCGATCAGCCGAATGTGAGCCAGCGCTGCGCGGGATTCGTCGAGATCTTCTTCCGGCGGCAAATCAAGAATCAACAAGCCATCGACGCCGGCGCCTTCGGCGGCGCGATAAAACTCCGCGAGTCCGAACTGCACGATGGGATTGAGGTAGGTGTAGAGGACGATCGGCATCTGCGAAGCGCGGCGAATTTCGCGCACGCAATCGAGCACCCCGCGGACGGTGGCGCCGGCTTCCAGCGCGCGCTGCGCGGCCAATTGGTTGACGATTCCGTCGGCCAGCGGATCGGAAAAGGGCACGCCCAGTTCGAGCAAATCAATGCCGGCCTTTTCGAGCGCGAGCGCCAGCTCGACGGTCCGCGCGAGTGACGGATCGCCCGCGCCGATGTAGGCGATGAAACCTTTCTCACCGCGCGATCGGAGAGCAGCAAAGCAGCGGTCGATTCGATTTGGCATTCGCAAAGACGTTAGCACACCGCATCGCCTAACGACCTCTTCCCCGTTCTGGGGAGCGCAGGCTGCCAGCCTGCAGTTGCCGGCAACACACGCGGACGTGACCCGTTCAATCAGCCTGGCCAGCTATGGATTGGTTTCGGCTGGCAGCCGAAACCGGCAGGCTGGCAGCCTGCGCTCCCCAGACACGAAGGAACCTCGATCCGGTTCAATGTTTCGGGGCGCGGATCGTGCCGGTTTCGATCGCCGTCCGGCGTTCCACGATAATGCGGTTGGCCGTTTCCTCGACCATCTGCTCGAGCAACATCCGCAGATGCGTGCCCGGCCGATAATCCGCCGGCGCGATGTGTTTCACTCGATCGGCATGGGTCGAAAGCTGGTAACATTTTTTGAAACCAGCTCGGAGCGGATCGTCCGGATTGTAGACCGCGATCGCTTCCCCGCGATTCTTGCGCATGACCGTGAAGCACGGGACGTCGGTCGGGCCATCGCCGAGATAAATCATGTTCGGAAAAGGGATCGGCCGGATCTCCGGGTCCATGTGATCGTTCACGTCCTCCGACATATCGAGCAGGCCTTTGTTGATCCGGAAAAGGTACTGCGTCTTCTGGGTGTGACTGATGACGCGCTTCGGAAAAGTGATGCGCCCTTCGCCGTCTTCGGCAAATTCGCAGCCGAAGATCGCGCGCACGAAACCGGCCAGCCGGCTCCCTTCGATCAAAATTTTCATCCCCGAGGAGATGATGTAATGCTCGACCGCGATCCCGTGATCGAGATGTTCCTGGGTGAGCAGGCCGTGGGCGAACTCTTCAAACATTTGCGGCAGCCCCTGGTAGAAGTTCAGATTCGCGCCTAACGACTTCAACTCCGCGTTCGTCGGCCGATCCATCCCGAGGGTGTCGAGCAGGACCTTCATGTAAGCGAGCTCGCTATCGTAGCCGCCCTCGCGCACCAGCTCGCTGCATTTCCGCCAGAAGTTGTCCTTGTTAATCCCGAAGGCCGGGAAAACGACCTCGTCCTGCATGTAGCTCGGACTGAGCGTCTGGTCGTAATCGTAAACGATCGCGATCGTGTTTTGCGATGCGGACATGCCTCAACTTTTCATCTGCGCGACGAAATCGGCGAAGAGCGGCGCGTAACTTTCGCCCCGCTCCGGATGATATTGGACTGCAAGCGCGAATGGATAACTCGTTAGGCGCATTTGCTCGATGATATCGTCGGTCGCGCACCAGGCCTCGACCGCGAAACCGTCGCCGATCCGGTCGACCGCCTGGTGATGCGAGCTGTTTACTTTTTCGAAGCGATGGGCCGCGGCACTCTCGGTGCGCAGCGGCTGGATATCGTGATCTTTCATCTCCGCGCGATCGTGCCCCGGAATGTCGAGCCGCAAAGTTCCACCGCGGGCGACGTTGAAAACTTGCAAGCCTTTGCAGATCGCAAAGATCGGCAACTCGCGTTCGAGCGCTTCCTTCACGGCCTGAAATTCCCAGGCGTCGCGCGCCGGATCAACGTCCTTATCGAGCACCGAAGGATCGGGAATTTCCTGGCGGAGAAATTCCGGCGCGATGTCCGGGCCGCCGGTTAACAAGAGCCCCTGCGTCTCCGCGATGCTCACCGGACCAGCGATCGCATTTTGCATTTCCACCTCGGGAAAAGGAGCGAACGAGCGGCGAAAGAACGGCTCATCTTTCGGGCGCATCCAGGTGGCGAGCTTGGGCATCGCGGAGTTTGCGGCCCATCGTTCGCATTGTAAATAGCTGCCGCGACCATGGCCGAAGCAATCCCCAGTGAAAAACTCCGCGACGCGATCGAGAAAATCGCCCGCGGACGGGAGACCGTGGCCTGCGCGGTTTCGGTGCACGATTTCGAGACCGGCGCGGATTCTTCGTTCCACGGCGATCGCCTTTTCCATGCCGCGAGCACGATCAAGGTGGCGATCCTCCTCGCGCTCTTCAAAGCAGTGGACGAAGGCCGGATTCGTCTGACCGATCCGCTGCACGTACGCAATCGTTTCCGGAGCGCGCTCGATGGCACTCCCTTTCGTCTCGATCCAAACGCGGACGGTTATCCGCAGCTTTACAAATCGGTCGGACGGACCGCGCGCGTCGCCGCGCTTGCGGAAAGCATGATCATCTGGAGCAGCAACCTCGCGACCAACCTCTTGTTAGACCATCTCGGGGTGGAATATGCGACGCAGGTGCTGGCCGAGGCTGGTGTCAGCGGCGTGCATCTGCGGCGCGGCGTGGCCGATGATCGCGCGCATGGGCAGGGCTTGAACAACGAGACGACCGCCGATGGTTTGGTTCAGCTTTTTGCCACCCTGCGCAGTGATTTTTTGACCAAGCCGAGCCGTGGCGAAGTCATCCTCATTCTGCTGAGCCAGAAATTTACTTCAATGATCCCGGCCGGTTTACCGTCTCACGCCACTGTGGCCCACAAGACCGGAGAAATTTCCACCGCCTGTCATGATGTCGGGATCGTTTACCTGCCGGAACGTGAGCCCTACATCGTCGCCATCCTCACCGAAGTCACGCCGGAAAAAAACGGCCGGCGCGAAACCGTGAAGCGCCTTTCCGAAGCGGTTTACGAAGGCGTCACCGGCAAGAAGGTCGCGTCATGAGCGCGGATAAGCTCGAAGTCGTCGACGGCCTGAGCTTGCCGGAGGAATATCGTGCGCTCCTTCAGCCTAACGAATTGTTGACTGGTGACGATGGCCGCGCCCATCGCCGGCCGCGTTTCTTTTACTCGTTAGGTAGCTGGCCCGCGGCCCACGAAATCCGGCTCGCGCCGCACTTCAAGCTCGCGGAGTTGATCATCGTCGATTGCCGCGAAGCCGATCTCCTGCTGCGCACCTTCCCCCACTACGTTCCGTGCGCCATCGCTTTGCTCGCGGGATACCTCGAAGCTTTCCGACGAGCGGCGAATGCGAGCGTTTTCGTCAGCGCCAACGGCGGTTATCGCTCGCCCGCGCATCGCCGCAATCCCGGCCGCAAGAGCATGCACGCCTGGGGCACCGCGGCCGATATTTACCGCGTCGGCGACAGTTACCTGAACGACGAAAAATCGATCGCGCGTTATGCGGAGATCGCGCAGTCGTTAGGCCAGGCGGTCCAGGTCCGCCCCTACCGCGAAGGCGACGATCATCTGCATCTCGATCTCGGTTTCCTGACGGTCACGCCTAACGAGTGCAGCGAAGCTTGAGCCGCGGCGATGAAGGGCGCGAGCAGGAACGGCAACGACCGCGCAGCGCATCTCGATTTGCGCCGCTCGCCGCCGCGCGCGGTCCTCGGGATCGAGGCGGAGTTGATTCTGATCATCGACGACGTCCGCCGGAGACCGGAACGAATCTTCGCGACCCCGCGCAAGTTGATCCGCCAACGGATGATCCCGCGCCCCGGGCGCTCGTTTCAATTGCCCTCGGGCGGCGCGATTTATTTCGACACCGGCGTGATCGAGGTGGCGACGCCGATCATCGAGCTCGGACCCGGATGCGCCTATCGCGCGACCCGGCTTTTGTGGGAGCAGATTCGTTACGTGCGGCGGGAACTCGACGCCTGGAGCCGGAAAAATAAATGCCACGCGCGCTTGCAAGGTTTCAGCACGCATTACAATTTTTCATTTCCGTCCGCGCGGAAATCGAACAGGCGCACTTGCGCGAAGTTTGCCCATCTGCTCGCGCATCTGCTGCCGATGCCGGTGGCGTTGCTCGCCGCCAATCGCAGGAGCAGCGCGATTGGTGTGCGGCCGCGCGGCTCGCGTTTTGAAGTCACCGCGGACTTCACGCCCGACGCCGCGCTCATGCTCGCGACCTGTGGATTCATCGCGGGCGTGGTTGAGGGCGCGTTAGTCTGGGAGACTTACGCGGTCAAAGAAATCGACGATCACAATCTCCCGCGGCCGGCGCCGTTTCGGCTGCGCAAACACTCCTCGCGCCGCGGCTGGCGTGCGCTTGCGTCGTCGCTGCAGCACAACCTTTTCACGGCCGATCCGAATACGCTGATCTGGAAGCTGCGCGATGGGCGCACGGAAAGTTTGCGGGCGATCTCGGCGGAAACCTTGCAGCCGTTTCGGCGGGAGATTCGGCAGCTTAGCGATGCGCCTACCCTCAAGCATATCGAGTCGGTTTTTGCGGGCGATGCGCGCTCGTTTCTAGATTTTCCGGAACGCCCCAAATCCTACGACGATGTCGGGGATGCGATTGATTGGAACCGGCGGCGGATGCGGCATTGGCCGCGCTCGCGCTACGAAAAAGTGATCCATCGGGTGATCGCGCGGGAACCGATCCGGATCGACGGGAAACGCTACCGGGTGCAGCGGATGCAGGGTTGGTACGAGATCGTTTTCCAGGAAATGAAGACGGGCGCGCGCCGCATTTTCAACCTCGATGAACTCGTTAGGCTGACGCGCAAGTAACACAGGCTTCCAGCCTGTGTTACAACCCCATTAACTCGCGGACGTACTTCGCCGGCGGGCTGCCGAAGGAGAGGACTTCGTCGTTGTATTTCTTCAGATCGAACTGATCGCCGAGCTTCTTTTTCGCCCGTTCGCGGAGGTCGAGATGCTCGGTCACGCCGATGAAGTAGGTCGACAACTGCGTGGAAGAAAGTTGGGCGCGTTTCCATTTCGCGACTGCTTCGCCTTCCTGTTGGAAACCTTCTTTTTCCATCAGGTCGAGCGCTTCCTGCTCGCTCATTTTTCCGGCGTGAATGCTCTGGTCGAGGATGGCGTTGCAGATCACGCGCAGGCGCATTTTCAATTGCTCCATCTTCACTTCCGGTCCGCCGAAGCCGGCCTCGGCCATCACCTGCTCGGTATAAACCGCCCAGCCTTCGATGAAAGAACCGCTCCGGAAAATTGCCCTAACGAGGGTGGGCGCCTTGAAAAGATTAGCGTGCGAGAGCTGGAGGAAATGGCCCGGCATCGCTTCGTGTACGGTCAGGTCGTGGACCATGTAGTTGTTGTACTCACGAAAGAAGGAGGCCTTCCGTTCCTTCGACCAGCTTTCGGGCGTGGGCTCGATCGCGAAAAAGGTTTCGCCATTCTGCTCCAGCGGTCCGGGCGAATCGCAATAAGCGATTCCCTGGCCGCGTTTGAATTCCGGCATGACCACGACCTGGAGCGGCTTGTCGTAAACCGTGACCAGGTTTTTCGCTTTCGTGAACTCGGTCGCTTCCCGCAAAACTTTCTGCGCGTAACCGACGATGGTTTCGTCCGTAGGATGGTCCTCCGCGAGTTTATCGAGCACGCCGGTGGTAACCTTTTTCTTGTCGGCCAAGGTGGCGGCGTCGGCTTTCGGAAAATACTTTTTGTAAAGCGGAAGCGCGGTCTGGTAGATCGCGGTTTGGGTGGCCGCGAGATCCGCACGCGCGTGGCTCATGATTTCCTCCATCGACATGTCGGAGGCGAGGGAGAACCGGAGTTTCTTGCGGAACTTTTCCGCGCCTAACCGGAAGTCGCCGTCGGAGCGCGGGAGCAAATCTTTTTCCAGCCAGGCTTTGTACTCTTCGAGCGCGGTCGCGGTTTTTTCCTGCAAGGGCGCGAGGTCACCTTTCATTTGCGGCGCGCGCGTGAGCAATGGACTAAGCCCTTCGCGCACCAACGAGATCGCGCCCTGCGTCTGCTCGATCGCGGTCTGGGTGTAAATTTTCGGCGAGTGTTGCAGGTTCGTTTTCGCCTGCGCGATGACCGCGGGAATTCCTTCCATTCGTTTGCGCAAATTCGGAATGCGCTCTTCCGGCGGGGCGAAGTCGCGCGCGATCAAAAGGTAGAGCGAGTTGGCCAGGCTCTGGTTGTAGACCAACGGGTTCCAGTCGGCTTCTTTCAGTTCTTCGAGCTCAAAGATCGCGCCCTCGACGTTCTCCTTGAGAATCCGGAAATCGACGCTGTTCGGACCGGTGAGATCGGCGCTGCCGCTGAAGGTGTTCAGCTTTTCAAAGAGCTCCTTGTCGTCCGCTAATTCTTTCGAGCGCGCTTCCGCCGAATAATCGGTCAGCTCGGCATCGAAACGATGATCGCCGAGTTCGGTCGCGCCTTCGGGATGCGCCTGCAAAACGCTCTCGATGTAATCGCCCGCCAGTTTCTGGAATTCCTCATCCGCTGGGCTGGCCCGCAGGGTACCGACGGACGCCAGACTAACGAGTGCCAGGAGAGTGCGCGTAAACTTCATGGGCGAAACCTTATGGAGCGGTGGCGGAGAGGCCAATCAAATACCACGCACTTGCCGGCTACAGGCAATCCGCGGCACCTTGAAGACAATCTGCGCGGCGGGACGGGACGCTCGCCTAACGAGAACATGGGCGCGTACGGCGGAGCTGGCGGCGGGTCGATAACGCTCCGCCTGTGTCATCCCGAGGCGGCGAAGCGCGTCGAGGGACCTCACACAGGCTGCTTGCCTAACGAATGGTTCGAAGAAAACCAAGGACCCAGCGCGAGGTCCTTCGCCGTCTGCGCGGCTCAGGATGACACACACACACACACACACACACGCTGATGACGCGCGGGGCGGGGCGGCCTTAGCTGGGCGCGCCGCCGGCCAACAACGGTTCGGTCGCGTATTCGTCCGCGGTCACCTCTTGTGATTGCAGATAGGTGCGGCCTTTATAGAACATCGCGAAGACCACGAACGTCGCCGCCGCCGCCAGCATCAGGACGGCGAAGAAGAGGAAGTATTGTTGATCGTTCATCTTCACGGTGCCGTCGGCGTTGCGGATGAAATAGTTCACCGCCGCGGTGAAAAGGTTGCCCATGGAAACGGTGAAGAGCCACAAGGCCATGACCGCGCTCTTCATCTTATTCGGCGCCTGAGTGTAGGAAAATTCGAGGCCGGTGATCGAGACCATCGCCTCGCCCAAGGTGAGGATGACGTAGGCGAGGAGTTGCCAGTTCACGCTCGGTCTGCCGCCGGCGTCGATCAATTTTTGGATGTGCCAGATGACGAGGTAACTACCGGCGGTGAGGAAGAGGCCGATGCCGATTTTGCGCAGGGGCGTGAGCAGGAAAAATTTATCGACCGTCGGATAGATGATGTAATTCACCAACGGGATGAAGAGCAGGATAAAGATCGGGTTCGCCGTCTGCACCTGGGACGGGAGCAAATGGAGGCCGAACCAATTCAGATCCATATGCTGTGCCTGCAAGGTCCAAGAACCGCCGCTGCTCTGATCCCAGAGCGACCAAAACATGGCCACGAAAACGTAGACCACCGCCAACCGCCCAAGCGCGCCGAGACCTTCTTTGCTGAAGGTTTGCTTCACGAAACCCAGACCACCGGGCGGGATGTGGACAAATTTCTTGCGACCGAGCCAAAAGAAAATCGTCGCCAGAACCATGGCTACGCCGGGAATACCGAAAGCCCAGCGCGGACCAAAGCGCGGATCGTGCAAAAGAAACGGGCAGGCGATGGTGGAGATGAATGAGCCGGCGTTGATCGAAAAATAAAACCAGCCGAAAACTTTCGAGAGCAGGTGCTTGTTCGATTCGCCAAATTGATCGCCGACATTCGCCGAGACGCACGGCTTGATCCCGCCGGAACCCATCGAAATAAGCCCCAGCCCGAGAAGCAAACCGAGCCGGGTGTCATTAAGCGCCAGCGCGAAATGGCCGAAGCAGTAAACGATCGAGAGCCAGAAGATGGTGTAGTATTTGCCGATGAATCCTTCGGCCAGAATCGCGCCGAAGATCGGCATGAAATAAACCGCCGAGACGAAAAGCGCGAAGTATTGCCGGGCCTCGGCGTCGCCCATGTGATCGGTCGCACCGCTGCTGGTGACGATGTATTGCGTCATGAACACGATCAGGATCGAGCGCATCCCGTAGAACGAAAACCGCTCGGCCGCTTCGTTGCCGATAATGAACGGCACCCCCGGCGGCATCGTGCTGATGTTCGGCGGGGTGGTCGCGTATTTGTGTTGGACCATAACGATCTCCGGAACTAGTGCGGCGTGTTTGCGGGAAAGAATTCCGCGGGCGTCGGAGAAGATGCGGCGCCGTGATTTTGCCCCTTAACCTGCTCGCCGTGTGTCCCGGCAGGATGGGCGTGCGCCCCGATCGCGGACTCGGCTTGTTCCGGCGGGAGCTCATCGGGATGATGTCGTTCGCAGGAACAAAAACAAATCAGCGTAAGGGAACCGAGTGTGGCCGCGGATCGCCGAAGAGTTAATCGCATCCGCGACACAGTACTCATCCGCTCTGATTCGCGGCAAGAGCAAAGAACGGACGCAAATGAGCGCCCGCTACGCGGATCGGCGCTATAAATTTTTTCGATGATGCGCCGTGGTCGCGTGCATTCGCGCGGCGGCAGGCGGCGAGTCGTCCGGAAAAATGATGCGATAAAACCGCCTCGGATGGTTGTCCGAGTCGAAGTCTTCGAATTCGAGAAAGCTGCCGTCGCTCGTCCCGATCGTTTCGATCGAGGAAAAATTAACTGGATTCAAATCATCTGAAGCTTCGAGACGGTAGACGCCGGCTTCGGGATATCCCTGGCAAAAGATCTTGAAATGCTCGTTAGGCATTTTGGTGACCGAGAGAATTTTCGGCGGCGGGAAGAACTGGCTCAAAGTGACGGTCTTCCCGCTATAAGTGACGATGAAGGTGCCTTTGCCATCGCTCGTCGCCAGGCGCTGACCGCTGACGATGTTACTGAACGAGCCGCCGAGCGCTGCATCCGAAGTGATGATGTCGAAGGTGTCGTCGTTCGTGACGACGTTTTCAAACCCATCGACGAATGAGACGAGCAGTTTGCCGCCAAGGGTAACCGTGCCGCCAGTTTGCACGATTTGGTCGAACTGATCGCCCGCGCTCGTCCCGCCGAGCTGCATTTCCGTGGAGGTGGTGTTGTCCATCGTGATGTTGCCTTGGACGGTTAGTTGCCCAGGCGAATGGCCGGGTTGGATGTGCGCGTTTTGGGTGAAGAGGATGTCGGCGAAAGTAGTGCCGGTGCCAGTGAGAAATGCGCCACGATATTCGATCCCGTTGATGACCTGAAGCGTGGTGTGGTATTGCGTGGTCACACCGGGCTGGCCGCCCATGTCCACGCTGCTGTTGGCATCGATCAACATGCTGCCTTGCACCACTACGACCGTGTTCGAGTTATCAGTCGGCGCGCTGATGATGGTGCTCCCGCCATTCATGACGTGGAAGTTTCCCTGTACGGTAATGACGGCGCCAGGAGAGATCGTGTGCTGGGAGTTATTATTGATGAGCGTACCGCCGCTCGGCGTGTAGGTCTCAATTCCTCCGCTGGTGAAGGAGCCGTTCTGAATGGTCTCCAAGTTTCTGAAGGCACTGTTGCCTTGGAGATCCCGGATCGACGCGCCCGCGCCGCGGATGTTGACGGAGGTGTTGGTGAGGGTGCGGATGTCCGCGCCGGCAAACCGGAGAGTGGCCGTGCCCGTGCCTGTGCCGGAGTCCACCGTGAAATCGAAGCCGCCGCTGAGCGTGTGCGTCGCCGGGTCGAAGTTCGTAAGCAACCCGCCTACGGTGAAGACGCTGGACAGGTTGCCGGAGGTGCCGACGGAAAACCCGCCATTGTTAGTGAAGTTCCCGACGGTGGTGAAATTGTGTCCGCCGCCCAGGTTAAATCCACCGTTGTTGACGGCTAGATTTGCATAAGCGACTACGCCGTTGTCCTGATTGAGGATCTGGGAGCCGTCGCCCACGACGAGGGTCCCGTTGTTCGTGACGATATCCGCGCCGCGGAACTGGATGGAGCCGCCGTTGAGGGCGAAAAAGAATCCATCCTGCAGAGTTTTCGTGGTGGCATTGTAGTTGGTGAGCGTCCCGAGGCGGAAGTCGCCGGAGGCGAAGACGGCGGCGGTTTCGCCTTCATGCCCTGGCGTAGTGCTTAGCGTGGTAGAGCCGGTGACATTAAGAGTGGTGCCGATGTAGCCTTGGTTATCCAGGAAAACGCGGTTTACCAAGGTGAGGTTTCGGATCGTAACGTTGATGTCGAGTTGCGGCCCGTTGAATTGCTGGTTGCCGGGGTAGTAGGGAATCGTCACGTCGAAGAGCGCGGGACCGCTGTTATTCGGGACGGTGGCGGGATTCCACAAAGAGGCGTTGCTCCAATTGCCGTTCGAGTTATTGCCGGTGCCGTCGCCCAGCCAGGTGGAGTTGGTCTGGCCGGACGCGCGCGGCGCAAAAGCCATTGAACTCGCGAGTATGAAGGTTGCGAGCAGCAGGCGAATTTTGATCCGATGAGCGGATGTGTTCGGCAATGTTTGAATCGTCTTGGTCATAATTATTCCTCACTGATGAACGCGTAATCCGCCACCCAAAACGGACATGAGTGAGAAAATATTTCCCGTTTCCAGCCGAAAAGAGCTATAACCGGGATCCAAAACTTTGAGCATTTCTCCAGAACCAGACATCACTCAAATGCTTCATGACGGGCGCGCCGGTGCCGCTATTGCAAAAGGCTGAAATAATGTTCAGGGTGCGCGACCTCCTGCCGCGCACGCCGACTTTGTGAAGGTGTTGGTAATTCAGATACGTCAATCTTTCGCGACAACCAAAGACTAACATAAAATTGGTGAACTCAGCCTCCGGACAAGTTTCGACTAACTCTCCGGTTCAGCGCATCCTGCTTTTACTCACCCAGATGCCACAGGATCCTTCGAGCGGAGCAGCTCGATCGATGCGGACGATCAGCCGTATGCTAGGGCAGAGTAATAACGATGGACGTGCCTTTAGGGTCCGAGCCCTTGCCACGACCGCGACAGAATCAGGCAGTCTACCAGGCGGTCCCGCGGATTTCCTTCGCGCAAACGGTTTCGACCTTTCGATAGCAAACGACCACGGGACCTGTCTCTTCCATTTCGATGACCACGGCGTGGAATGCACACTGCTCGAAGTGGAGGACAGTTTGCGAGGTTTAAGTGCCTCCACCATTGCGCGATTTGAAGCACTGCTCGATCGAGAGCTAACGGACCATCCGCCGGATATCGTATTCACTTTTGGGGCATTGTCGTGGGAAGAAGAGTGGCGGAAAAAAGCGCGGCGCCACGGGGCGGCGGTCGTATTTGGATTGCGTAACCTGGCTTATCTCCGCGCCCATCCCGGTTATTTTTATCCGAGTGGCGGCGTCGATGCGGTTCTGGCCTGCAGTGACTTTGTTTTGAACCGTTATCGAGCATTCCATGGGGGCCGATGGGCGGCTCTGCCAACGCCTCTCGATTTCGACGAAGTACTCGCGCCCGAACCCCAGGAACGAATCTTCGTAACCTATATCAACCCTTCGGTTGCAAAGGGTGTGATGTTTTTTGCCCGCTTAGCAGAGGAGCTAGGCAGGCGACGGCCTGATCTGCCGATGCTCGTGATTGAAGGTCGCTCGCAGAGCGACACCCTATTGGACGCGGCCGCTCTCGGAGGCTTTGATTTAACTAGGCACGAAAGTCTGATGGTTTCACCTCTCGTAGCGCAACCGCGCGACATATTCCGAGTCGCGCGGCTCGTTGTTATGCCGTCGGTCTGGGCCGAGCCCTCCGGCCGAACCGCCGCCGAAGCTCTTGTTAACGGGATTCCACCGATCGTATCGGATCGCGGCGGACTTCCTGAGACTTGTGGTGCCGGCGGATTTGTCCTGCCTCTGCCGACCAATCTTACGATGAAAAGCGCACGACCCGTGCCGGCGGAAAATGTCCGGGAGTGGTATGAATTGATCGAGCGACTTTGTGATGACGATGAGTTCTACGAGATGGCTTGTAACAAAGCCCGTGCCGCTAGCGTTCCTTATCGTCCAGAAAACCTTGCGCCACGTTACCGTGAATTTTTTTCTAGTATCACACGTTGTTAGGCTACGCTTCGCTAGCCGACATTTGCCGTGACGGTATCCAGCGGCTTGGTCTAGTAGGTAGATTCGTTCTGGATGCCGTTTGCGTATTCAGTCGAATTGTAGGTGAGCATCGTCGGCACGGGTTATGGAGACGGAACTATGCCGTTGGCCCGCACGGCTGGAAATTTGCGTAAAGCAGGCTGCGCTGCTAGCCAAGCCGGATCCTGCTACGGAAGCAACACGACGTGGTAAAAGCGTTTCGGTAAGTCACCCGCTCCAGGGTCGGGATCGGCCACGGAGATCGGGTTCCCGTTACCGCTGATGTTGCTGGCGTTACCTAGGGTAGTCCATGTCGCCACCCCTAGGTCGTCCTTCCGTTCTACCGCATAATGAAACCCGGACGCAGTCGTAAAAGTGATCGTCGGGACCCGGCCCGGAGAGGTTAAGGAAAAAGAGATGATCTTCGGCACGATCGGCATAAAATTACTCAGCGTGACGTTGTTTTTTCCGGCATAGGTGACAACGAAACTGCCTTCTCTATTCGCCGTTATAAGGCGGCTACCGCTGGCGACATTCGCGAAACTCCCCTGCAGCGGGCTCTGAGAGGTAATGATGTCGAAGGTGTCGCTGTTTGCTACGTTCGCTTCGAAGCCGTTGAAAAAGGAGAGGTTCAGGTTCCCGCCGAGTGTCACATTTCCAGGAGCTACTTGTGTGACCACGTCGAAATCCAATCCCGGTGAATAACCTCCTAGCGCAATATCCACGTTCGTCGTGCCATCGAGGATTACGTTGCCGTGGAAGGTAAGCTCGCCGGCAGAGTGACTTGCAGACGTCGGAGAGCTTGTACGAGAGGCTACGCCCGAGCGAATCGCCCGTGGTGCCGGGCTTGCAGGAAATATTGGGAAACCGATTCCTGGAGTCAAACGGGCTTGGTTAATCAATCCAATGTCTGCATAAGTCGTTCCAGTTCCGGTTAGATACGCTCCACGGAACTCGATCCCATTGATCACCTGCAAGGTGGTGGTGTATATCGTGTTTACGCCAGGTTGCCCCCCAAAGTCAAAACGGCCACCATTGATCACGGAACTGCCGTTAATCAACAGGGTGGTGTTCGCGTTCGCGGTCGGAGCGCTGATTTTCGTCACGCCGCCATTGATGCTGTTGTGGAAGCCTTGAATTGTGAAAGTCGCGCCGCTGTCGATCTTGTGCGTGCTGTTGTCGTTTGTGAAAGTGCCCCCGGCCGGCGTGATAGTCCGTGTACCCCCAGTGGTGAAAAATCCGCCCTGAACAAGTTTCAAATTACGAAAGGCATCCACTCCGCTAAGATCAGTAATGGACGCACCAGCACCTTTGAGCGTAACCGTAGCGTTAGAAAGCGTCTGAATATCAGCCTGAGGAAACTGCAGCGTCGCCGTGCTGTTACCGCCATCATCGATGGTGTAGGTGCCGCCACTGATCGCGTGCGTGCTCGCGTTGAAATTGGTCAACTGGCCGCTAACCATGAAGGTGGTTGGATTGGGACCGCCGCTAATTAAAAGGGCGCCCGTATTGGTGAAATTACCGATCGTGGTGAAATCAAAACCATTGCCAAACTGCAATGTGCCGCCGTTAGTGGCCAGATTAGTCAAGGCGCTCGCGCCGCCGTTTTGGTTCAATACCCGTGAGGTTGCGCCGCTGATGAAGAGGAAGCCATTGTTGTTGACCACGTTCGCGCCGACCCAGCGGATGGTGCCCCCGTTATCGACCGTGAGGCCGCCACCTGCGAGCGTGCTCGTGCTGGAATCGTAGTTGGCTAACGTTCCCAGGGTAAACGTGCCACCATGGGAACTGAGAATGCCGTACGGGACCGTTCCGGCCAGATAGGTTCCACCAACGATAGTAAGGTTGTTGAACCCGACCCCGTTTACCAGCGTGCCATTGAATAGGTTGAGGACTCGCAAGACTACTGTGATGTCGAGCGTTGGGCCATTGAATGGGCCACCGGACGGTGTGTTATAGATGCAGACCTCCTGTGCCGCATCGTTCGGAATCCCCTTAGGAGACCAATTCTCCGCGTTGCTCCAGTTGCCCTTGCCAGTCCCATCTGGACCACCGGTCCAGTCAAAACCGCCTCCCGAAGCGCAGTCTACACCAATATAGGCGTGCGTCGGTCGCGGTGGCGCACCCGCCGCTACCATGGCGGAAAGCGGGATTACCGCCAGGGCACCTGCCCGTAGGGAGTTAGTTTTGATGAGTGCCTTTGCGCGCTCGAGGTAATTTGGTTTTGGGTTCATCGATGTTTTGATTTCAGTTTGCCGGGAGATTTCCGCGAACAAAATCCGCGCTTCCTCTATTAAAGCGCTAAAACTCGGAGAGAACAGACAATTAATCTCGCGGGCTAGGCGTCCTATTCGGGCCGCTGCTCTGATTCCATTCTGAAAATACCCACGAGCCAGCCGCCTCATCCAACTGCGTCCAATCTCCAACAGCCAACGAGCCAGGTAAGAGTCAGTGACGACGTCGCCGCCGCGCTCGATCGAAGTCGGTGAACATGGCACAAAATAAAAGGGGGAAACAGGGTCAGAGCTGATTATCGACACTGGCGAACGCGCTCCGGCGACAACATGGCAACCGGACCGGTTCAGTCCTGCGTTAAATGCCAAGAAAGCGCGTCTCTCGGGATATCACGGACGGCTTTCGTGACTACAGGAACGCCGTTCGGGATGTCACGAAAGGGTTTCGGGACACTCCGAAAGCAGCCCTAACGAGTTGCTTTTTCCCAGTTCTGAGTCGCACTTCCGAGAATCTGCTAACGGCTTGTTAGGCACGTATCAGTCCAAAAATGGCCGCAAACACGCCTTTTTCGCAAACGGGCATGGACTGGCCATCTACGGCAATTCTTTTCCGAAGCTTACAAAAATCGAGCCTCGCAAAACTATACTTTTCACTCGTTAGGTCTGGCCGCGGGGCTACTTAAATAATGGCACGGCCAGTAAGTGAATAACTCGCGAACCAGAAAGCCAAACCAGAAAGACAACCAAATAATGATAGTTAAAACAGCAATACCTTGGCTCAACACTTTGCCTAATGCCCAATCGCCCAGGGGCGCAGCGATCGTGATCGCGGCGCTGGCCGGAAATGCGAACTTCGTAACTCCGTCGCCCACATTGATCGCGCTGCAAGCTGCGCTCGATGCCTTCAATAGCGCCATCGCCGACGCGGCGAACGACGGGAAGGAACTGATCACGATTCAAGAACCAAAAGCGGGCCGTGTTAGTCGCACTCCTGCGGGCTCTGGCCAGCTACCTGACGGTGACCGCGGACGGCGACTTGGCGAAGCCGCAGTCCAGCATGTTCCCATACCGGAAGCCGACGCGCGGGCCGATCGGTGCTCTGGGCCAGCCGGATCCCCCGATCTCCTCCTCGGGACGAATAGCGGAGAGCTCGATGGTTCCACCACGCCGATCTATGGTGCCTACACCTACAACTGGCGGGTAGCGCTGGTCTCAGCCTCGGCCACATTTGTGCAAACCGCGCAGACGACGGCGGCCAGTGTGGCGTTCAAGGCTCTGACCCGCGGTCAGGCCTATCTCGTGCAGGCCAACGCCGTCGGCGCGGCCGACCCGACCGATTGGAGCGATGCCTCCACTCTGATGGTAATCTAACCGGCTATCCTTGGAGACTGGCGTTTTCCAGCGACAAGATGCCGCGAGGGCGAAAGCTCTCGCGGCATTTTTGTTTTGATGAGAAGCCTCTGGCGGACCCGCGATGGAGAGAGGCTAGAACTCCAGTTGAAGAAGACGCGAGATTACTATTTCTCCGTCCGCGAGATTCGAAACGCCGGCGAAGAGCTTTTGTCCTTGTCAGCCGGGAGTGGCACCGGCAGCATATCGAGCATGAATCCGTTTTACAGGGATGGCTGCCCTGCGGGCCAGCGGAATAGACGGATGTATCCCGCCTTGTTTTACGGATTTAATCCGCCCAATACTCGTTAGGTGTGTGGGAGCTTGAGCTAGGAGATGACACCGTGGGTTACTTCAGGGCGGCCTTTGATATCAGTGGTGGTGCCAGCGGCTGCCTCTGCTGGCGAGGGGAGCGTGAGTTGCAGGCCGGTCCGGTTGCGAGCACGAGGCGGCAAACGGACTTCCCGTGCGAGGTCTTTTCCTGCGTCGCGCAGTTCGTGCTCGCGCTTTCTCCAGAGTTTTGGTTCCATGCCTTGGAGTGGCCAGAGCACACATCTTTCCAGAGTCTGTTGGGTTCATGTCTAGCGTGCTGCCACGCGCCACACCTAACCAGGCGATGCAGCCAACGGCTCTACTGCGCTGCGATTTTCATGTTAACCTTAGCTAGATTACACACGGAGCAGCCATGCGCGCCTCCCAGAGCCGTGGCTGATCTTGAGTCTCGTTAGGCCTTTAAGCGCGCAATGAACTCGGCAACGATCAAACTCTTTCTTCCTCGCGGTGAGGCGAAGAGCTTGCGCACAGCCGAAATCATAAATTGGACTGGCTTTGCTATCGCCGCGCCGCGAACGGAGCTTGACGACCTGCTACAGCGCGATGAACTCGCCAAGCCGGGCATTTATATTTTGTCAGGCGTTGACCCGCTCTCCGGCGCGCTGAGCGCCTACATCGGCGAAGCAGAGGTTATTCGCGAACGCCTCAAACAGCACAAGGTAAAAGAATGGGTTTCAGCCATCGTCTTCGTCAGCAAGGACGAGAACCTAACTAAGGCGCATGTCAGATACCTCGAAGGCAGATTGCTCGCCGAGGCCGCTCAGGTAGGCCGATTTACCCTTGAGCAGAACCAACCTGGTGGATCGAAGCTTCCCGAGGCTGACCGCGCCGATATGGAGGCGTTTTTTTCTTACATGCGCCAGCTTTTCCCTGTGCTTGGCTCCGATCTTCTTATTCCTGTCGCTCAGCCAGCGGCGAAGCCGCAGGCCGGTGGACTCCTATTTTGTCGTCGGCGGGGAGCCGAGGGACGCGGCTATCGCACGCCGGATGGTTTTGTCGTGCTCAAGGGTTCTACTGCCGTCCTGCAGGAGCTCGAAGCCACCAAGAAGTGGCCTGCATCAATTGCCGCGCGAAAGCAACTAATCGCCGATGGCACGCTCACTCAGAAGGACGGTTTTTATGTATTCACACGCGACGCCCAGTTTTCGAGTCCTAGCGCAGCCGCAGCAGCCATCGAGGGCGGTAGCGCCAACGGATTGAAGGATTGGAAGACCAAGGACGGAATAACCCTCAAAGAAGTCGATGAAAAGGCCTAACCAATCGATGCAGCCAACCGTTGGTCGGCATACGGCCAAATTTCCCACGACTCAAACCTCTTCTCCCTCCGCCGTGCGCGCTCCCGCCAGCGGTGGCTGATCTTGTTTTCGTTAGGTGTATCAGCATTAGATCAAGCCACTATGAAAGAACCCAATTCATCTCCTCGTCTGCCTTGGATCGTTAAGATCGCTATCGCGGCCATATTCTTCAACTATTGGGTGATCTTTGAAGAGACGATCATCGATCGACACAATCTGTGGCGATATATGCCTTTTTACCGGGCGTAGCTGATCTTGTTCTCGTTAGGTCTGATCAGATGACTGTTACACTCCGCGAAGTAACCCAGGAAGATCTTCCGATTTTTTTTGAACATCAGCTGGATGCTGAGGCGACGCGTATGGCGGCGTTCCCCAGCCGCGACCGCGACGCCTTTATGGCGCACTGGGCCAGAATCATGAGTAACGAGACCGGAATCCTAAACACCATCCTCGCGGACGACACCGTGGCTGGCA
>JBPCJC010000012.1:0-52578 GCA_051005695.1 Chthoniobacterales bacterium
GGATTTGGGTTGCGTCCGCCGCGGTCGACGCGCGCGCGATTTGGTTTTGAAAGAAACCGTCCAGCGGCGCCTCGGCGCCGGCGCACTAACGAGTCGTAAAGCTGATCGCCTAACCAGTCGTTGCCGGCACTTCCGGCACCGGTTCGGTGTCATGCAAGCGGCCGTAGTCGACTACCAGGGTGCCGTGTTCCTTCTCTTCGTAGACATCGACGAAGCGCTCGCCGAAACGGACAGCCTCGTAAGAATAGCCTTTCTGGCTTTGCACCGATGCGGCCATGACCAACTCGATCGAAACCGTCGAAGCGAGAAAGAATGCGTCGCTCGCTTTCAAGGTTTCCGCGGTCACGCCGTGGAGCGGGCTCTGCTCATCGATCGTGTGTCGAATGACGAGCGCGGCGGGGAAGCTGATCATCCGCTCGGGATAAAGCTTCAGCGGGTAAAAGCGGCGGATCATTTCGCCTTCCTTAACCTTCTCGTCGCGCGAAAAAATTGTCCGGAATTCCGCTTCGACCATGCTGGTGTGGCGCAAATTCGCGACGCGAAACATCAGGCTCGGGCGACCGTCGTGATTGCCGATGAGGATGGAATCGCTGAATAAAATCCGCGCCGTCGGCCGGGAGAAGCGAACAAAAATCAACCCGGTGATGACCGCGATCCAGAACATCCCGATAATGATTTCGAGCGTGACCACGATGTGCCCATAAGTGTTCGCCGGATACATGTGGCCGTAGCCGACCGTGGCCAGAGTTTCGATGCTGAAGAAGAAGGCGGCGGGGAATGAGCCGGGCGTCATCTTGCCGATGCACGGCCCGCCGAACGCGTAGGCCGCGGCGAAGGCGCAGTTGATGAAAAGATAAACGCCGAGGATGAAGGCGGCGAAGCGCGGCCAGGTCAACGAGAGGATCCAATGATAGGTGTCGCGCCAGTCGCGGCGGGCGGCGTTGATCTTAAGAAATTCCACCCCGCCGGAACGAACGGAGATCGGGGTAGGTTTTCTCTTCATCGTTAGGCGATCACTTCGCCGCGGTCCACTGGTCGACCCAGTCGTTGACCGTTTGGTACCAGAGGCGCGCGTTCTGCGGCTTCAGGACCCAGTGACCTTCATCCGGGAAGTACAACATCTTCGAGGGGACTTTCATTTCCTGAAGAGTCGTGAAGAGATCGAAGCCTTGCGAAACATCGAGTCGGTAATCGAGCTGGCCATGAACCACGAGCATCGGAGTTTTGAATTTCTCCGCGAAGAGATGTGGCGAAAATCTCCGGTAAAGCTCACGCGTTTTCCACGGCGGACCTTTGAATTCCCAAAGCGGAAACCAAAGTTCCTCGGTCGTGCCGAAAGCGGTCTCGGTATTGAAAACGCCGTCGTGCGAAACGATGCACATGAAACGATCGGTGTGGCCTTCGATCCAGTTCACCATGTAACCGCCGTAGCTCGCCCCGAGCGCGGCTTCGCGCTTCTTATCGATGAACGGGAATGTCTTCTCCGCGAAATCTAGCCCCTTCATTAAATCTTCGTACGGCTGTCCGCCCCAATCGCCGCTGACTTCGTCGGTGAAGGCCTGGCCGTAACCGGTCGAGCCGTGCGGATTGATCATGATCACGACGTAACCGTTGGCGGCGAAGAGTTCCGGGTTCCAGCGATACGACCAGTCATCTCCCCAAGCGCCTTGCGGTCCTCCATGGATCAAAAATTTCACCGGATACTTTTTGCTCGAGTCGAAGTCCGGCGGCTTGACCAGGAAACCCTGGACCGGCGCGTTGGCCGCACCTTTGAAGTTGAAGGACTCGAGCGGCTGCATCGCAATTTGCGAGAGAAGCGCGTCGTTCGCCTGCGTGACCGCGTGCGCCGTGCCTTTGCGCGCGTCGCTCACGTCCATCGCCCAGATCTCGTTAGGCGCGGCGATCGACATTCGGCTGAAGAAGAGATGACCCTTGTCGCCGAAAACCAGATCGCCTGCATACAGCCGCGCCAATTCTGTCGGCTGCGCGCCCTCGGCCAGCGACAGCGAATAGATCGGCGATTCGCCGTGATCTTCCGCACTGATGTAGATCGCCTTGGAATCCGGCGCCCACGCAAAACTACCTAACGAGCGGTCCCATTTCGCGGTCGCGTTCCGCATTTGTCCGCTATCGCGCTGGTAGAGGATGAGCGCTTGCTTGTCGGCTTCGAAGCCGGCCCGCGCCATCGAAAGCCAGGCGACCTGTTTCCCATCCGGCGAAAAAAGCGGTGTGGTATCGCTTCCCGGGCTGGTGGAAATTTTCTTCGGCGCGCCGCCAGCGATCGGGACCAAAAAGATCTCGTTGTTTTTACTAGTCGCTTCCACTTCATCGAGGTTGCAGGTGTAGGCGAGTTCCTGCCCATCGGGGGAAATCGCATACATATCCTGCCCGCCGAGATTGAAGGGCGGAACATCGTGATCGCCCGGGGTAAGATCGCGCGACTCGTTAGGCTTGGAAGCATTGGAGTCGGCACTGACGACAAAAAGATGGCTGCGCTTGAAGTCGGTGAACGTGGTCCAATGTCGAAAGAGCAGGTGCGTGAAAATCTTCGCCTTCACCTTGCTCTTTTCGTGTTCCTGGTCACGCTTCTGGTTGCAAGCGTCGTCTTTGCAATCCGGATAAACCGAGGAAACGCAGACGATATTTTTTCCATCCGGCGACCAGATGGCGCCGTCCGCGCCGGTGGAAATATTTGTCACCTGATGCGGCTGCCCGTCGAGTCCGCCGCTGTCAGGCGTGAAGTTCGACATCCAAATCTGCGTCGGGTCGGTTGCCTTCGAAGTCCAGATGAGCCGCTTGCCGTCGGGCGAAAATCGCGGCCGTTCCTCTTCGTTTTCAGTCAGGTTCAAACGTCGCCCTTCGCCGCCGGCCGCAGGCACAATCCAAAGATGGGATTTCTTCGTGTTCGCCTCCAGATCGACATCCTGCGCGCTGAAGACAACCCACTTGCCATCGGGCGAAGGAGCGAAATCGCCGATGCGTTTCAGCTTCATCATCTCCTCGAAAGTGAAGGGGCGTTTGGGTTGGGACGAAGTGGCGACCGGCGTCGCTTGCGCGAAAGCGGAGCCTGCGAGCACGAGAAAGCCAAGAAGAGTTTTGCAATACATTGGTGAGGAGTGAGTCCCATGCTCCCGCCGAAGCGCGGCCTCCGCAAGGACGCTCGCGCGGACGAGGGTCCGAAAAGGAGTGAGTCACGGCACCACAAGGCGGCAAGATGCGGTCGGCTGCCGCGGAGGAAAAAATTATGACGCTTCGATCCTGTGTTACGCGGTGGAGAAACACCGGTGCGAACGGCCCGCAAGTTTTTCCCTTGCTCATTTCCGCCGCGCAGAGTAGCGCAGCCAATCCAGACGGAACGGAGGTGAGCGGCAATTATACCGGCGGTGCCGGCACGCTTGAATTCTTCGCCAGCCCGAGCGGCGATCTCTCCGGATTTGGCGAAGGACAATATTTCGTCGGCTCAATTGCCGTGGTGGCCGCGGGCTCTTTTACCGCACACTTGTCCGCGATTGTTCCGACCGGTTACGCCATCGCCGCAACCGCGACTTCGAGTAACGGCAACACTTCCGAGTTTTCTGGAACGACGATCGTTCCGCCGCCGAGCGACAGCGACGGTTTGCCCGATCAATGGATGCTCGCGCATTTCGGTCACGTCACGCCACTAACTGGTGAGCACGCGAACGAAGATAAGGACGGCGATGGCTTCACTAACTTGCAGGAATTCCGCGCCGGCACGAATCCAAATTCGGTTACGGGCCGGTTCCAATTCACCGCCATCGCACGCAGCGGCAACGATCGCGTCCTTGCCTTTGCTTCCGTCGCCGGAAAAACCTATCGGATTGATTACAAAGACGACTTGTTAGCCGCGACTTGGATTCTTCTTGAAGATCAAGTTTCCGCGATCGGCAGCAGCACGCAGATCACTGATTCCGGCGCGGGCCCACGCAGGTTTTATCGCACGGTCATCGAGCCGTAGTTTTGCGCGCAATTGACTCCGCCGCGGCGGGTGCGCGAGACTGCGCTCGATGGAGTGCCCGTTTAATGGCGAACGCCCGTTGCAATATTACGGCGATTATCTCGGGATCGAAAAACTCCTCGAGCTGCAAAAGCCGCTCAGTCTGAAAGCAGGCAAGCTGATCGCGCATGATGAGATGCTTTTCATCATCATCCACCAGGCCTACGAGCTTTGGTTCAAACAAATCCTGCACGAGCTGGCGGCTTGCGGTGAAGTCCTGAGTAAACCCGCGGCGGACGACGACGGCCCGGACATGAACGTGGTGGTGCAGCGGTTGAAACGGATCGTCGATATTTGGAAGCTGCTCAATCATCAGGTCGACGTTTTGGAAACGATGACGCCGCTGGATTTTCTCGAGTTCCGCGAATTGCTTCACGGCGCTTCCGGTTTTCAGAGCAAACAATTCCGCGAGATCGAGGCCGCCCTGGGCTTGCGGATGGAAAATCGTTTCCGTCCCGAATACTACAAGCACACTGAGCTCGGCGGTTTCAACGAGAGCGATTTTGCCGAAATCAGCGCGGCCGAAGAGCGGCCCTCGCTCCTGCAAATGGTCGAGCGCTGGCTCGCCCGCGCGCCTTTTTTCGACGAAATCTATTGGAGCGAATGGCTCGGCGAACGCGGCCCGAACGCCCAGGGGCGACCGCCTTTCTGGGTTCGTTATCGCGCGCTTTTTGAAGACAGCCTGTCGGAGCGCGATGATAAGCACGATTTGTTAGGCAAGTTCGATGAGATTTTTTTTGGACATGGCTGGGGCGACTTTTCCGCGCCGGCGATGCGTTGCGCGCTTTTCATCATGCTCTACCGCGACGAGCCACTCTTCCGTTTGCCCTTCGGTTTGCTCAATGCGCTCATCGAAATCGACGAACAACTGGCGAACTTCCGCTATCGCCATCTGCAAATGGTCCGGCGCATGATCGGCACCCGCGTCGGCACCGGCGGGAGTAGCGGCGAACAATATCTCCAGGGCGCAGTAAACAAGAATTACATCTTTCGCGAGCTCGCGGGCGTGATCACTTTCCTGATCGAACGACGCAGTTTGCCGGCCTTGCCTCCGCGGTTGCACAAAGCGCTGCGCTTCAGTTTTCCCGAAGCCTAACGAGAGGATTCCCATGCCTGCAAAAAAGAAAACCATTACCGAGGCCACGGTCGCGGTAAGCCAGAAACAAATTATCGGCGCGCCCAAAGGCGTCCGCCTGACCTTGGATGACACCAGTGGCAAGCGCGCGCTCCTCCTCGAAACTCCCGGTGGCCACCAGGTCGCGCTCAACGACAGTGCGCGCACGATCGAGATTCTCGACAACAACGGCAACCATCTCCGGCTGACGCCGTCCGGGATCACCATTCTGGCCGCAGGCAAAGTTACGATCAACGCCGCCGAGGTGAAGGTAAGCGCCGGGCTGATCACGGTCGATGCGGGCACCACGCGCTTCAACGGACTCGTGCAATGTGAAAGCTTGATCACGAACTCTGTCGTCAGCGCCTCCTACAGTCCGGGCGCGGGAAATATTTGGTAAACCGTTTGGCCTAACGAGAACAAAATTATGTCGGAAGTAATCATCGAGATCATTAAGAACGGCCCCCTGATTGTGAACGGACCGGTAGAACTAAAAGACGCGGACGGGCAGGCTTATCCCGCGCAAAAGCGGATGGCGCTTTGCCGTTGCGGCGCGTCGATCGACAAGCCGTTTTGCGACGGCACGCACTCCAGGATCGGGTTTCAAGCGGCCGAACGCGCCGTGCCCGAATCGGCCGAAGATTAGTGGAGCGGGGGCCGATCACCGGGCGAGGCACGAACTGTTTCCGCGGCTGGGTTGCCGGCCGGTTTCAGTGAAACAGCTCTTGCTCATCTCCATCCTCGTCTTCGCGCGAAGCACCTTTGCCTTGGCCGATGATACGGAAAAGACCGCGAGCGCAGCGTGGAAAGAAGAGGCCAGCGCACACGGCGTGGCCATTTACAGCCGGATGCGCGCGGGCACTTCGCTGAAAGAATTCAAAGGCGTGGGTCTAATCGAAATGCCGCCGGCGGTCGTCTTCGCGGTGCTCGATGACACCCAGGCTTATCCAACCTTCATGCCTTACACGGCGGAGTGCCGCGTCTTGAAACGCGAAGGCGATGAGGTTGTCGCCTATCAACGGCTCGATCTGCCGTTCGTGAGCGATCGCGATTACACGCTCGAATCTAAACACGAGCGCGGGGTCGGCCCGGATGGCCACAGTTATCGGATTCATTGGCAGGCTGCGAACGAGCTCGGGCCCGCTGTCCGGCCGGGCGTACAACGGGTAAAATTTTGCCAGGGCGGTTGGCTCCTCGAGCCGCAGGGCCCGCATTCCACCCGCGCGACTTATTCCATTTTCACCGACAGCGGCGGCGCGCTCCCAGCCTTCATCGCGAACAACGGCAGTCGAATTGCGATCCGCAAAATCTTCGACGCCGTCCGCAAGCAGGCCAAGGATGCGAAGTATTCCGGCGCGCACTGAGCGCGGCGCCGCCGTGCAAACTTCGCGCGGGCGCGCGATGATTCGACCGTGAACGCGCGCGCATCCTTGGCCTGCTTGCTGCGCCAGCCCGCGCCGATTCTGGCCCTCGCTCCAATGCAGGACGTGACGGATTTGCCGTTCATGCGCCTGATTGGCGGCTACGGAAACGCGGACGTTTATTTTACGGAATATTTTCGCGTCTTGCCGGAGTCGCACCTTGATCCGCAGATTCTAAAATCGATCACCGAAAATCCCACGGGCCGCCCGGTGATCGCGCAGATGATCGGCAATGACATCGCAGCGCTCGTGCGCACGGCGCGCGAATTGCAAAATTATCCAGTCGCGGCGGTGGATCTGAATCTTGGTTGTCCGGTGCCGATTGTTTACCGGAAATGCGCCGGCGGCGGCTTGCTGCGCGAGCCGGAACAGATCGATCGCATCCTCGGGGCCTTGCGCGCCGCGCTTGAGATTCCGTTCACGGTCAAGACGCGGATCGGGTTCGAGGACTCGGAAGTTTTTGAGGAACTGCTCGCGGTCTTTGGGCGGCACTCGTTAGACCTGCTCACCATCCACGCGCGCACGGTCAAGGAAATGTACCGCAGCGCTCCGCGTTATGAATTCGTTAGGCGGGCGGTGGAGTTCCTCGATTGCCCAGTGCTGGCGAACGGAAATATTTATTCCGCGGCGAAAGCGGAGTCGGTCCTCGCACTCACCGGCGCGCGCGGGCTAATGCTCGGCCGCGGCGTAATCCGCAATCCGTGGCTCTTCCGGCAAATTCGCGAGCAACGCGTGGGCACGACGATTTTCCATCCGACCGGACGCGATCTGCTCGATTATGTCCGCGCGCTTTATCAGGCGGTGCATGTCCGCGGATTGCGCGAGTCGGCGCAAGTCCAGGGGATGAAAAAATACATGAACTTTATCGCCCTCGGGGTTGAGCCGACCGGCGATTTCCTACACCGGATTCGGCGGGTGCAAACGGAAGCGGAATTCTTCGGGCTCTGCGCGGAGTTTCTCGAACACGATAACGCGATGCCACTGGAACCGTTCGCGATCCCGTTAAAGGAAAGCGACGTCATGGCGGGCGAGACGCGCTAGTAAATGAACGGCAGCAGGCGGCGCGTGCGCGCGATGTAGGCGAGGTAGGATTGACCGAGCGCGGAGCGCAGCGCGCGTTCCTCGACATTCATCCGGTAAACGAAGGCGGCGAAGATCGGGAGCACCAGGACCAGGATCGCGGCCCAATTTCCGAGCGAAAGCGCGAAGCCCAGAAAAGCGAGCAATGCCCCGGTGTAGGACGGATGCCTAACGAATCGATACGGGCCGGTTTCGACGAGTTGGTGATCGGCTGCGATCGCGACGTTGACGGTAAAAAAACGCCCGAGATGAATGATCGCATACCAGCGCAAGACGAGCCCGAGCACAAAAACAATCAGGCCAATAAGCGCCCAAGCGGGGCGATGCGGGAGGAGCGCTTCCGGCCAAAATCGAATCGCTTTCATCCCCAGAATAACGCTCGCCATGATCACGATCCAAAGCAGGCGTAGCGAGTTCGCGTCGGTCGCGGCCGCGTCCTTTTGCGAGCGGCGCGTGAGCCCGAGCGACACCTCCGAGGCGAAGAGGATCAATCCCAGAATTCCGGGGGAAGGAAGCTTCACGTGGCCGAGAAATTGCGCTTTCCTCCGCGCGATGCCAGCCCGTATTTCATTCGCGCGAGCCGTTCGACTCCGCGGCCCGATCGGCGTAACCTCCGGCCGGATGAAGGTCGAAATTTTTACTTTGTGTGATGCGGCGACGGTGGACTCGGGCGGGAAATTAAACGTCCTCGGCTCCTTCGATCGGATCAACGCCGCGACCACGCCGGTGACCCATCCCCTCTGCTCGCTGGCGATGAAAGTGCGCTTCGAGCGGCTGGAAGAAGGCGACAAGCGCATCCGGATTTCCTTCGTCGATTCCGATGGGAAAGCGGTTATGCAGACGCTAGAAGCCGGGTCGCGCATTCAATTTCCGCCTAACGAGAGCACGGTTACGGCCTGTTTCGTCCTGCAGATTCAGCAGATGAAACTGCCGAATTTCGGCGAGTATTCGATCGACCTCGCGGTCGATGGCCGCCATGAAGCTTCGATCCCACTGTTTGTGAAACAGCTCGGCGAAGCGCCGCCGCAGAGCTGAGACTTCGCCGCCATTCGGCGCGCGCGCCCGCTGCGTTGTCATCCTGAGCCGCGGAGACGCTGAAGGATTTCGCCCATCCAGGCTGCGTTGGCGAGGTCCCTCAGGGTGCTTCGCCGCCTCGGGATGGACACCTTCGTGTTATTCGGATTTCTTTTTTGTGGCGATCCAGGTGTCAACGTTTCCCTCAAGGACATCGAGCGGAACCGCGCCGGAAAGCAGAACGATGTCGTGAAATTCGCGGACATCGAATTTTTCGCCTAACGAGTCCTTGGCCCGGGCGCGTAGTTCCTTGATCTTCAATTCGCCGATCTTGTAGGCCAGCGCCTGCCCGGGCATGGAGATGTAGCGATCGATTTCGTTGACGATGTCGTTCTCGGATTTGGCGGCATTGGCCATAAAGTAATCGATCGCCTTCTGCCGGTCCCACTGCATGAAATGCATCCCGGTATCGACCACCAGCCGGACCGCGCGCCACATTTCGTAAGTAAGCTGGCCGAACTTCGCATACGGATCTTGATACATCCCCATCTCTTCGCCTAACGACTCTGCGTAAAGCCCCCAGCCTTCGACGAACGCGGTGTAAAAACCGAAGCGGCGGAATTTCGGGATCTCGCCGAGTTCCTGCGCGAGCGCGATCTGGAGGTGATGGCCGGGAACGGACTCGTGCAGGGTTAGCGCGGGCATTTCCCACTTCGGACGCGTCTCCGGTTTGTAGAGGTTGACGTAATAAGTGCCGGCGCGGGAGCCATCGGGCGCGGGCTGACTGTAGTACGCGGTAGTGGTGTCGGGCGCGATTTTGTCGGGAATCGGGAGGACGCCATACGGGGTCCGCGGGAGAGTCTTGAAAACCTTTACCAAATTGGGATCGATGGTTTTTGCGAGCGCGCGATAAGCTTCGAGCAATTCCTCCGGAGTCTTGTAGTAGAACTGCGGATCGGTGCGGAGCTTGGTGAAAAATTCCTGCAGGCTTCCGGTGAAGCCGACCTGCTGCAGGATCGTTTCCATCTCGGCGTGAATGCGGGCGACTTCACTCAAGCCCTTGGCGTGAATCTGCTCGGGCGTGAGATCGGTGGTGGTGAACTTCTGCGCCAGATAGGTGTAATACTCGCGCCCGTTCGGCATTTGCCAGACGCCCACCTGATCGAAAGCCGCAGCCAGATATTCGCCGACGAAATAATCCTTCAGTTTCCTGAAGGCTGGAACCACGTCGGCCCGGATGGCTTCGCTCGCAGCTTTCGTTAGGCGGTCGCGCTCGGCGGTGCTGAACTCGCTAGGGAACTTGGTCAGCGGTTTGAAGAACGGGCTCTCCTCGGGCTTCTCGACGATCTGTTTGTCGAGCTGGTTCGGCACCCGTTCGAGGACGATCCTGGGCCAGATAATTTTCGCCTTCGCGCCCTCGCGCATGAGCGCAATCGTTTGCTCCATCGCGGTCGGCAGCGCTTTCAGCCGCGCGATCCAATCGTCGTAATCCTTGACCGTTTGGAATCGGAGACGATCGCCGAGTTCATCGGTGGTTTGAATACCGCCGCGCTGGTTTATCGGCAGGAGATATTCGCGAAATTTGAATCCCGCGACTTCCTCCTGGAGATCCTTGAGGAAGAGAGCGTAGTTCAGTTGGTCGGCGATCGAGAGCTTCGTGCGATCGATCTTTTGAAAACGAGCGAGCGCCTCGCGCGTGTGCGCCTCGCGTTTCTCGATCGCCGCCATGCTCAAGTCTTCCCAGCGATCGTTCCAGCGGCGGTCGCCTAACGAAGAAGCCCAGGTCGGATTCTGCTCCATGGTGTAGTCCCATTCGGAATCGAAGAAGCTGTGGAGCGCCTTTCCGGCTTCAGCGTTCGGCTTCGGTGCGGGCGCGGCTGCGAGCGGCGAAAGCAACGTGAAGACGAGCGAGAGATAAAGGAGAGGAGCGAATTTCATGACGGAAGTTTCGGCTGCGAAGAAAGGGACGTTATCGGACTTGGCCAGCCCGGTCACCAAATTACCGGTTGTCAGCGAGGGCAAAATCCACGATTTATCCCGCGCGGGATTCGCTGGCGCACGCCAGCAGCGCGGCGCGAGTTTTTGCATGGCCGCCGCTCCCCGGAAAACCACCAACCGGATTGTGACTTTATGAACGAAACAGAGATTCAGCGGCAGAAAGAAATCAAGGAAGCCGAGGAATTGCTCTTCACCGGGCCGGAAGCGCTCGGGTTTGCGAAGGGACTTTTCGCGGGGCAATTCGTGGCCGATTGGGCGATGCCGTATCCGCGGGTGCCGGCGGCGCAGCAGGCCGAGCTGGATGAATCGCTCACCGAAGTGCGCGCCTTTCTCGATGGGAATTTGAATGCCGAGGAGATCGATCGCATCGCGGATATCCCGCGAAGCGTGATCGATGGCCTGGCCCACGTGGGCGTGCTCGGGATGACGGCGCCGAAGGAATTTGGCGGGCGCGGATTTACCCAGATGGCTTACTGCAAAGTGCTGGAGGAAATCGGCAAACGTTGTGCGTCGACTTCGGTTTTTACGAACGCGCACCATTCCATCGGCATTCGCGCGCTCCTGCTTTTCGGCACGTTCGAGCAAAAACAGAAATGGTTGCCCTCGTTAGTCCGCGGGGAAAAGCTCGCGGCCTTCGCACTGACGGAACGCGAAGCCGGCTCCGATGCGGCCAATGTGCAGACGACTGCGACACCGAGTGAAGATGGTTCGCATTATGTTTTGAATGGAGAGAAGCGCTACATCACCAATGCCGCGATCTCGCAGGTGCTGACAGTGATGGCGCGGACACCGGTCCCGGGAAAGCCGGGCAAGGACGCGATCACCGCGTTTCTGGTCACGCCGGACATGGAAGGTTTCGAAATGCTGGAAGCGCGGATGCCGAAGCTCGGGATTCGCGGCACCGCCACCGGACGTTTCGCGATGCGCGACATGAAGGTGCCAAAGGAAAATATTCTCGGGCCGATCGGCAAAGGTCTGCGCGTCGCGCTCACCGTGCTCGATTTCGGACGGACAACTTTCGGCGCGTGTTGCACCGGCGCAGCCAAGACCTGCCTGCGGATGGCGGTCGAGCATGCGAACAAGCGCAAGCAATTTAAAAAGACGCTCGGCGAATTCGATTTGGTGAAGAAAAAGATCGGGCGGATGGCGGCCGATATTTACGCGATGGAAGCGATGACCGTCGTGACCGCGTCGCTGATCGATCGCGGACTTGAGGATTACATGCTCGAGACGGCGATGCTGAAAGTCTTCACCACCGAGCGCTTGTGGGAAGCAGTTAACGATACCTTCCAAATCCACGGCGGGGCCGCGTATTTCGATGATTCACCCCTCGGCCGGATGCTGCGCGACGCCCGCATCAATCAAATCGGCGAAGGCAGCAACGAAGTCCTGACCTCGTTCGTCGCGCTCGTGGGCATGCGCGGACCGGGGATGGAGTTCAAGGAGATCCTCGACACGATGTTAAAACCCTGGCGCAGCGATCGCATGAAAGCCTGGGGCGCGGGCATGAGCCGCCTCGGCGCAGCGGTGAAGGTGCCGAGCGTGCCGGTAAAGACTGAATCATTGCGCGGGCAGGCGGCGCTGTTCGGTCGTTTGATTTGGAAGTTCAATCTTACGGTGAATCGCGCACTGATTCAGCACCGCGAGCCGATCATGGATATGCAGTTGGTGCAGGAACGAATCGCCAATTCCGCGATGGAGATGTTCGCCTCCGCCTGCGTGCTCAGCCGGCTGGATTCGGAAATGCAAGGCATCGGCCAGAACGGCTCATCGATGCCCGGCGAACGCCGCGCCGCGGACCTTTTCCTGCGCCAATCTTTTAGCCGCATCCGACGTTTTTTGAATGATCTCAGCGGCAATGACGACAAACAGTTGCTAGCCACGGCGGACGCGGTCCTCGGCAATCCCGGACGGAACGGGCTGAACGGGAGCTAACGCCCTCGGAATCCGCAGGCGCAATGGCCTGCTTCTAGCTCCATGAAAACCATGCTTTTCCCCGAGCAAAACAAAGCCGCGACCGATACGTTCGATCTCCACGGCAAACGGCTGCTCATTTTCATCGTCGCCTACAACGCCGAGACGACGATCGAGAAAGTCCTCAGCCGCATCCCGGCGAGTCTGCACACGCCAAATGTCGAGGTGTTGATCATCGACGATTCCTCGAAGGACAAAACTTTCCAGCAAGGCCTGCGTTACGAGCAGGGGCGTCCGCCATTCAAGATCACGATTCTGCGCACGCCGGTAAATCAAGGTTATGGCGGCAACCAAAAGCTCGGCTATCGCTACGCGATCGACCACGGTTTCGATATCGTCGCGCTGGTCCATGGCGACGGCCAATACGCGCCGGAGAAACTACCGGCCTTGCTCGAACCACTCGTTAGGGGCGAAGCTGATGCCGTTTTCGGTTCGCGGATGATCGACAAACGCGCCGCCCGCAGCGGCGGGATGCCGGCCCACAAATGGCTCGGCAACCAGGTCCTGACCCGCTTTCAAAATGCGCTCCTCGGGACCGCGCTTTCGGAATTCCATTCCGGCTATCGCCTCTACTCGACGGCCGCGCTCGCGCAGATCCCGTTCGAAAAAAACACCGGCGATTTCCATTTCGACACCGAGATCATCATCCAGTTCGTCCTGAAAAAATTGCGGATCGCGGAGCTGCCGATCCCGACCTTTTACGGCGACGAAATTTGTCACGTCAACGGGATGAAATACGCCTGGGACGTTTTCCGGACGACGATCAAAGCGCGGCTGTGCGGGATCCATTTGTTTTACGATCGCAAGTTTGACGTCAACCCGGAGGCCGCAGCGCACAGCGACAAACTTGGCTTCGCTTCCTCACAAACTTTCGCCGTCGAAGCCTGCCCCGCGGGTCACGACGTCCTGCAACTGGCGATGGGCCACGCGAACGTCGCCGCCGAGTTGCGCCGCAAGAATTGCCGGGTGGATGCGATTGATTTTGCCGCCAACGAGATCGCCGAGGGCGCAGTCAATCCCGCGCTCGCGCCGCAATTGCCGGCGCAAATTTCGCAGTATCAACAGATCCTACTAATCGATTTAATCGAGCACTTGCACGATCCGGAAACGTTCATGGATGAACTCCGGCGGCGCATGGGCGGGCAACGTCCGGAAGTCATTATCACCGCGGCCAACGTCGCCTTTTTTGTCACCCGCGCGATGCTCGCGCTCGGTCAGTTCAATTACAGCCGCAAAGGAATTCTCGGGCTCGGACACCGTCGGCTCTTCACTTTCCAATCACTCCGCGCACTGCTCGAGCAATCCGGTTACGAAGTCCTGGAAGAATGCGGCGTGCCTGCGCCCTTTCCGCTCGCGCTCGGCACGAATCGCTGGAGCCGTGGGCTCCTCGCGCTCAATCGCGCGCTCATAAAAATTTCGAAAACGCTCTTCGCTTATCAAGTCTGCTTCCGCGCCCGCGCGCTCCCCGATTCCCGCCATTTGCTGAAGGAAACGATCGCGAGCAGTGAGAGTCTGCGCGCCGAATTCCTCGATCGCGTCGCCTAAATTCCCGGTTTCGTTCGCGGTCATCTGCGGCTAAGAAAGCCGTATGACTTCTCCGATCAAAATCGCAATCACCGGCGCGGCCGGGCAAATCGGTTACTCACTTTTGTTCCGGGTCGCCTCGGGCGCGATCTTCGGGCCCGACCAGCCGGTGCAGTTGAACTTGATCGAAATCCCGCCCGCGCTCGATGCCCTCAAGGGCGTGGTCATGGAGCTGGATGATTGCGCATTTCCTTTGCTCAAAAAAGTCGTCGCGACCGCCGATTTGAATGAAGGCTTTAAGGATGTGAACTGGGCCCTGCTCGTCGGCAGCGTGCCGCGCAAAGCCGGGATGGAACGCGGCGACTTGTTAGGCATCAACGGCAAAATTTTTATCGGCCAGGGCCAGGCGATCGAGCAAAACGCGGCCAAAGATGTGCGCATCCTGGTCATCGGAAATCCGTGCAACACCAATTGCCTGATCGCGATGAACAACGCGAAATCCATTCCGGCGGATCGCTGGTTCGCCATGACCCGGCTGGACGAAAATCGTGCGAAAGCGCAGCTCGCGCAGAAAGCCGGCGTCGATGTCACCGCAGTCACGAACATGACCATCTGGGGCAATCATTCCGCGACGCAGTATCCGGATTTTTACAACGCGAAGATCAACGGAAAATCTGCTCCAGACGTGATCGGCGACGAAAGCTGGCTGAAGGAAACTTTCATCCCGGAGGTGCAGAAACGCGGCGCCGCAATCATCAAGGCTCGCGGCCTTTCCTCCGCCGGTTCAGCGGCGAACGCGATCATCGACACCGTCCGCAGCCTAACGAGTGAACCGCCGGCCGGGGATTGGACGAGTGTGGCGGTTTGCAGTGACGGCAGCTACGGCGTGGCCAAGGGTCTGATCTCCTCCTTCCCGGTGCGCGCGAGTGGAAACAAATGGGAAATCGTCCAGGATGTTCCCTTGAACGAATTCAGCCGCGAGAAGCTCAACGCCTCGGTCGCGGAGTTGGAAGAGGAGCGTGGGCTGGTCGGGGAGTTGTTGCCGAAATAATCAGCGCGCCAGTTCCGTGCCTGTCAGCCTAACGAATGCTTCGCGATATTTCGCGGAAGTCTTGGCGATGATTTCGGGCGGGAGCGATGGCGCCGGCGGAGTCTTATTCCAATCGAGCGTCTCCAGATAATCGCGCACGAATTGTTTGTCGTAACTCGGCGGGCTTTGCCCGGTGACGTAACTATCCGCCGGCCAGAAACGTGACGAGTCCGGGGTCAGGCATTCGTCGATCAGGATCAATTCGTCATCGACTTTGCCGAACTCGAATTTCGTGTCCGCGACGATGATCCCGCAGTCTGCCGCGTGGTCGCGCCCCGCCGCGTAAATTTGTAAACTCAAGCGGCGCGCTTCTTCCGCGATTTCCCCGCCGAGCATGCTCTGGCATTCCGCCCAATCGATGTTGCGATCGTGTCCGGCGTCGCTCTTTGTCGAGGGCGTGAAGAGCGGCACTGGCAGTCGCGAGCCGAGCTCCAGCCCGCTCGGCAATTTCTGCCCACAGATCGTCCCGCTCGCCTGATATTCTTTCCAACCTGAACCCGCGAGATATCCGCGGACGACGCATTCCACCGCCAACGGCGCGGTTTTCCGCACCAGCATTGAGCGTCCGGTAAGTTGTTCGCGAAACGGTTTCAACTCGTTAGGCAAATCGAATTGCAACGCGAGCAGATGATTCGGGGTGAAGGTGAAACGTTGAAACCAGAAGGCCGAGATCTGGTTCAGGACCGCGCCCTTGTCGGGGATAGGATCGGGCAGGATGCAGTCGAAAGCTGAGAGCCGATCGGTCACGACAAAGAGTAAGGTCTCGCCGAGATCAAAAACTTCGCGCACTTTGCCACTGCGCAGTTTCGGAATCGGCAGATCGAGGGACGTGAGAGGTTGCACGTAAACAAGCTTCCGACTTGGCGCCTATCGGATGCAAGCGGGAAGCTTGCGGTTACCTTCCGACCATGGCCGGCCTCGTCATTAAACCGCGCGCGCGCATTCTTCACGGGCACGATTGGGTTTTCTCCGGCGAAGTGCTGAAGGCGTTCGGCGATCCGGTGGATGGCGAAGTCATTTCGCTGAAGGACGGACGCGACAAACTTCTCGGGAGCGCGATCTACAATAGTAAATCGCAAATCGTCGCCCGGCGTTTTTCGCGGCGACGACAGGATCTCGACCACGATTTTTTCGAACGCCGACTCGCGCAGGCAGTGGAATATCGCGCGCGTCGCGGCGTGAATCCGCGGCTGTGCCGGCTGGTTTGGAGTGAGAGCGACGGTTTGCCGGGCGTGATCGTCGATCGCTACGGCGATCAATTGGTGCTGCAAACACTGACGCTGGCAATGGACCAACGAAAGGATTTGATCGTCGCAGCGCTGAAAACGCTGGCGCCGATTTCGATCATCGAGCGCAATGACGCGCCGGTGCGCCGCGCCGAAGGATTAGAATCCAAAACCGGCGTGCTCTTTGGCGAAGCCGCCCCGGAAAGTGAAATCGAAATCAACGGCATTCATTTTCAAATCGATCTGCTGAAGGCGCAGAAGACCGGGTTTTATCTCGACCAACTCGTGCACTACTCCACGGTCGCAGCGTTCGCGAAAGATCGACGGGTGCTCGATTGCTTCACCAACCAGGGCTCGTTCGCGCTCGCGTGTGCGCGCGCCGGCGCGGTGCACGTGATCGGCGTGGAAGTAAGCGTGGAAAGCTTGGCCGCCGCGCGACGAAATGCGGAGCGCAACCAACTCCCGGTGCAATGGATCGAGCAGGATGTTTTTCAATTCCTGCGTGCCGCCGAAAAGGCGGAGGCACAATACGATTTGATCATCCTTGATCCGCCGTCGTTTACCAAAACTAAGGGCGGTTTGCATGATGCGCTCCGCGGCTATCGCGAACTGCATGTGCGCGCGTTCAAGCTGCTGTCGAAGGATGGCCTGCTCGCGACTTTTTCCTGCTCGCATCACGTGAACGAAACCGTTTTCGCGCAAACAATTTCCGAGGCACTGGTCGATGCGCGGCGTTCCGCGCGCAGGTTGCGCCGCTTCGAGCAGGCGCTCGATCATCCAGTGCTGCCAACTCTGCCGGAGACGGAATACTTCAAGGGCGCGTTGTTCGAAATGATGCCGGGACGATGATGGAAACTTCGAGCGAATCGCAAGCGCAGGAGTTGACCGCGAAGTTCGCCGCACTCGAGCCGTGGATTTACAAATTCCGCATCGGCGGCGCGGACTACGGCGGCACGATCAGCGCGCGCGAGGACGAGCGCATCGCGCAATTCTTCCAATCCATCCCGCGCCCGCGCAGCATCCTGGAGCTGGGCTCATTGGAAGGCGCCCACACGATTCAACTGGCGGCGCGAGACGGGGTGGAACGCGTGGTCGCGATTGAAGGTCGCGCAGCCAATATTCGCAAGGCCGAGTTGGTGCGGCACTCGTTAGGCGCGGAGAAGATTGAGTTCGTGCAGGCGAACCTGGAGGAAACGGAGCTGAGCCGTTTCGGGAAGTTCGACGCGGTGTTTTGTTCCGGGCTGCTTTATCACCTGCCGGAACCATGGAAGCTGCTCGACCAGCTGCCGCGATCGGCGCCGGCGCTCTTCGTCTGGACGCATTACGCCGATGACCTGAACGCGGCCGAGATTCGCGAAGGTTTCCGCGGTCAAGTGCATCACGAGGGCGGGCCTAACGAGCCGTTAAGCGGACTCTCGGCGACCGCGTTTTGGCCGACGCTCGGCTCGCTTTTGAAGATGCTCGCCCGCAGTGGCTACCGAACAATTCACGTGATCAAGAACGACGCCACCCATCCGAATTCACCGGCGATCACGCTCGCCGCGGCGGTCGCGGATTAACCAGGAAACGCGATGCAGTGGTTCATCGGGATCAACGAAGGCTGCCCGGCGTGGCGGCCGTATGCGCAGATGGCCAAGGTCGCGATTCACACCGCGCTCCTCCACACCTCGCTGCGGCCGCATTGCCTTTATGACGGCCAGCCTAACGAGTTCACCGATTGGCTGGATCAACACCAGGTGCCGATTATTCAGGGGCGGACTTTTCTGAATGATGAGCTCCGGCTCCTCGGCCAGCGTCGGAATAATCCTGAGTTGCTCGCGGCCACGCGCGGGGTTTTTCTGCGGGCCGAATTACCGCTGTTGCAACACCAGGGCGCTTTCGACGAACGAGTGCTTTACACCGATTGCGACGTCATTTTTCGCGGCGAAGTGACCGACCTGCTGGCACCCCTGCATCCAAAATATTTTTCGGTCGCGGTCGAAGCCGAGCGCGCGCGCCCGGAAGAAATGAACACCGGGGTGATGTGGATGAATCTGCCGGAGATGTTTCAGTGCGACGCGGCGTTTCGCGATTATCTGCGCGCGAACATTAACGCGTTACCGGCGATGAGCTGGGACCAGGGCGCGTATCGCAATTTTTATCGTTCCGCGGAAGGCGCGCTGCTTTGGGAAAATCTGCCGCCGGAATTAAACTGGAAGCCGTACTGGAAAGATTTCGCGCGCGCGCGAATCATCCATTTTCATGGGCCCAAACCATTCCAGCGGCCGAACATCGATTCGCATTATCCGGAATTGAAATATCTCACCGGCGGTTGCTACGACGAAATTTGCGACCTTTGGGAAAGCTTGCTCGACGAAGCGGAATAGATGCAACACGCCCGCGCAACCACTCGTTAGACAAAAGCATTCGGCGGCGGCGTCTCTGAGTCATTGAGAGCGCGTGTTCGGTTTATTGAATCCAAACGGAAGTGTGACCGCATCTCACCAGAGAAGATGAAAACGGGCGCCACTTTCAGCCGACCTTCAATCGTCCCATGCGCGGAACGATTAATCCCGCAGGCGACACGGCAAAGTTTTCACGCGCGGAAAGAATCAAACTTTCAAGGGCTTGCTCGGCAATCGCTTGTGACCGGTCTGCACCGGCTGGCACGCCCGCTGCATTAGGAACAACCGAATAACTAAACTGGAACCAAATATGAAAACCAAGACAGACAATCCGGAACCGTTCGAATCAACCTATGCGTTGATCGTGCGGGAGGACGAACGGGAGCGCGGCGCTTCAGAAAGCGCGGTTTACCTCATCTTTATGTTGAGCGCGCTCTTCTCCATCTGGCAGGTGGTGCAACAGCCAATCACCCTGCCGACCGGCGGCGTTATCCACAGCACGGCGATCGTGCAATCGAGCCACGCGGCGCGCGTTTGATCCAGCTGCGATCATGCGCGCGCCCCCGTGGCCCATAAAGGAAAATCGCCTAACGAGCCCGTCGTTTCCCCCGACGACGGGTGATCATTTCTTTGCCGCGTCCCTCCGCCTAACAAGTCCAAACCATCATGTTTCTCGAATCTTTCTTGCAGGATGTGCGCATTGGTTTGCGCGTGCTGGTGAAGGAAAAGACCTTCTGCATCCTCGCGGTCATCGTCCTCGCGCTCGGGATTTGCGGAGTCACCACGCAGTTCACGGTGGTCAACGCTTTTGTCCTCCGCGGTTTTTCTTTTCCGCATCCGGAGGAGTTGATGAATGTCGGTTTCATCGATCCGCAGGCGACCGACAACCAGAACAATAACGGCGCCGGGAACATTCCGTCGTCGCAGGATTACGCAGACCTGCGCGAGGCGCAGAAGTCATTCGCGGTGATGACGGTTTACCTGAATGGCTCGACGATCAACGTCAGCTACAAGAATAGTCCGGTTCGTTATACCGGCGGTTACGTGACTGAGGATTTTTTCCGCATCCTCGGCGTCGCGCCGATCCTCGGGCGCAATTTCACCGCGGGAAGACAACCAGCCAGGGGCGGAGAAGACCGCGATCCTCGGTTACGAGATCTGGCAGCGCGATTTCGCGGGCGACCCGAAGGTCGTCGGCCAGGCGATTCGCGTGAATGGCAAGGCCGCGACCGTCATCGGTGTGATGCCGAAAGGATTTAAGTTTCCGGTCTCCGAGCAGCTTTGGATTCCGCTCTTCAACGAATTCCCGATCAAGCCGCGCGAAGATCCATCACGCATCGGCCCGTCGATTATCGGACGCTTGAAACCGGGGGTGGCGCTCGACCAGGCGAACCTCGAATACATTGAACTGGCGCGGCGGCTGGCGAAGGAATTTCCGAAAACCAACGGCCAGCTCACTTCCGCGAGCGTGCAGCCCCTGCTCAATACTTTCGTCGGCCCTCAACTCCGGCAGACGGTCTACGCGATGCTCGGTGCGGTCATCATGGTCCTGCTGATCGCCTGCGTGAATGTGATGAACATGCAGTTCGGCCGGGCGGCGCTGCGCGCGAAAGAACTGGCGATCCGCGGCGCCCTCGGCGCCACCCGCTGGCGTATCGTTAGGCAAATGTTGACCGAAAGTTTTTTGGTCGCGGCGATCGGCGCATTCGCCGGTGTGCTCATGGCTTACTACGCGGTCGAGCTGCTGGTGCGCGCGACTTCGGCGCTGCCGTTCCCCCTGCCGTATTGGGTTTCCTTCGACATCGATGCCAGCGTGCTCGCGTTCACGGTCGGGATCACGTTAGTGGCGACGCTTGTTTCCGGTCTGATCCCAGCGCTCCTGAGTGCGCGCGCCAATCCCGCAGAAGTGATGAAGGAAGGCGGCCGCGGGAACAGCAGCCGCTTCGTCAACGCACTCACTCGCGTGCTCGTGATCGGTCAGATCGCGCTCACCGCCGCGCTCCTGATTGCCGCCACCCTGCAGATTAAATCGATTCGCAATCAAACGACGCTTGATTACGGCTACGACGAGGGCGCGGTTTACAGCGCGCGGATGGGATTGTTCGAAGGCGATTACCCCACGTCCGAAGCGCGCCAGCAATTCTTCGTGCGCGCGTTGCGCAATCTTCGCACGAACCCGGCCTTCGAAAGCGCGTCGATGACCGCGCGCTTTCGCATGACCTTCGGAAACTTCGGCCAATACGAAGTCGATGGAAAAACTTATGTGACCGATCGCGATCGGCCGCGTGGTAATTCCGAGGCGGTCTCGGATGGCTACTTCGAGTCGTTAGGCTTGAAGATTCTCGTGGGGCGCGATTTCACAATCGAAGACGACGACGCGAAACTGCCGGTGGCGATCGTGAATACCGCCTTCGCGCGCAAATATTATGGGAACGAAAGCCCGATCGGCCGACGGATTCGTCCGTTTAATCCCGCGCAACCGCAGCCGCGGCGCACGATCGTCGGCGTCGTCCCGACGACTTTGATGCAGGGGCCGTTCAACCAGCAAACCGACGACAGCGGTTTCTACACTCCGCTCCTCGGGGTTCCGCCGTCACCGCAGTTCGTCACCGTCGTCGTCAGGGCGCATCGGGGACAAAACGCGGAAACGCTCGCGCCGATCTTGAGCAAGGCGGTCGCTGGGATCGATCCGAATCTGCCGGTTTATTTCGGCGGCACGCCCGCGCGTTTGCACGATGAAATCCTGGGCGTGAACCGAATCACCGCTTCACTCTTCACCATCTTCGGAATCGCGGCGGTCGTGCTTTCATCGGTCGGCCTTTACGGGGTCATGAGTTTCTCGGTTAATCAGCGCACGCAGGAGTTTGGGATTCGCATGGCGCTGGGCGCGGGCGGTCCGCAGATCTTGCGAATGGTCATGACCCAGGGTGCATGGCAACTGGCGATCGGTTTGTTCATCGGCGTGAGCACCGCGGCGGCGCTCCTCAAACTTATCGGCACGGAAGCGCTACAGAATTTTCTCTTCCGGGTGAACATGAGCGACACCCTCGGAATTTACTGCGCGGTCGCGGCGGTCTTGAGCGCAGTCGCCGCGGCCGCGGTCTTCGTCCCGGCACGACGCGCGACCCGGGTGAACCCGATGATCGCGCTCCGCGCGCAATAATTTTCCGCGTCGAAAAATTTACTGCTCTTCGTAATGACGGATTAATCCGCCATCGACGATCAACGTGGAACCGGTGACATAATCGCCATCGCTCGATGCGAGATAAACGACTGCGCCGGCGACATCGGATGGCTGGCCGAGGCGGCCCAACGGAATGTTGTGCAGCAGCGCCTCGAGCTTCGGTTTGTTCGCGAGGAGCGCAGTGTTGATCGGCGTTTGAATCGCGCCCGGCGCAACGTTGTTTATCGTAATTCGGAGCGGCGCCAGCTCCACCGAGAGCGTGCGCGTTAACATCCGCAGGCCGCCTTTGCTTGCGCAGTAACTCGCAAAATGCGGGAAGGCCATCTCTTCGTGCACCGAGCTGATGTTGATCACTTTGCCCGGCCGTTTCTCATCGCGCAGATGGGCCACAAACATTTGTGTGGTGAAAAAGACACCCTTCAGATTGACCGCGAGCACCCGGTCGTAATCGGCTTCGGTCGCCTCGAGAAACGGCGCATTCTTCTCGATCCCGGCGTTGTTCACCAGGAGATCGAGCCGACCAAACTCCGCCACGCTTTCGTCGATCATGCGGCGGATGTCGCCTACTTTGCTTACGTCCGCCTGCACCGCGAACGCGCGCCGGCCCGCCGCCCGCACTTTGGCGACGGAATCATCCGCCTCGCTCGAGTTCCCCAGATAATTGATTACCACATCCGCGCCCTCCTCGGCCAATCGGATGGCGATGCCTTCACCAATTCCCTGACTGCTACCCGTGACTAGCGCGATTTTCCCCGAAAGCTTCATCTTACACTAGAATCTCATCTGCGCGGATTTTTGCGCGTTTTTCTTCGGAATAATGGAACACACTTTTCGGCCGATCGGATGATGAATTCTCTTGTTAGGCGGGCGGCGATCAGACAATCTCGCCTCGTCTAAATCTCCTATGAAAAAATATATTCTCCCTCTCGTGACCGCGATGATCGGTCTCGCCTTCCTCAGCGCCTGCGCGCAGAAGAAGGAAACCATGACCACCACCAGCTCGAGCAACTCCGAGATGTCGGCCAAAAAAGGCACTGCCTCGAGCGGCATGAAGACAACGAAGAAAAAAACTTCGATGTCGCACAAAAAAGAGTCGATGAAGAAGAGCGACATGGAAGCTTCGCCTTCCCCATCGCCCTCTCCGTCCGCCTAACGAGTGGTTAGCGCGCGTAGAAATAGAGCGCGCCCAACGCGAGTAAAAGCACGAGCGCGGTGATCCACCAGATCGCGCGCAGCCCGGGGGGCTTTGGCGAAGAGCCGAATTCCTCCCGGACGAAACGCTCGTAATCGAAGTCCGCGTCCGGCAGATCCAAGCCGTCCGCGGCCGCGGCGTCATCGCGCCAACCGGAGCGATCGTCCGCGCCGCATTCGGGGCAAGCGAGAGCGCCGCGCGGCACGGCTTCGCTGCAGACCGGACAGAACTCGGGCGTTTTTGGTTTCGCCATTGGCGGGATGATAAACGCAATTGCGCATCGACGCCTCCGGGTTGACCGCCGAAGCATCGGCTGCCAACCTGCGGCCATGCCGCAGCGCGAGCGCTACCTCTTTGTTTGCACCAATCGCCGCGCGGAAGATCACGAGAAAGGATCGTGTGCGCGGCGCGGCGCGGAGGCGGTGCACGGCGCGCTTAAGGAACAATTGAAAACGCGCGGGCTGGCAAAGGTTCAGGCGCGGGTTTGTGCTTCGAGTTGTCTCGATCAATGCGCCTCCGGGGTGACCATTCTGGTCGAGCCGGATCATTTTTTCTACGGCCGGGTGACGCTGGACGACGTTCCCGAAATCATTGACGCGCTTGGCACCGACCGGCGAGTCGAGCGGCTGGTCCTAAGTGCGGCGGAGCTAGCGACAGGTTAGCCTAACGAATCATGATCACACACGAATCCGATTCTACGATGGCTGTTTTCCTCGACCTCGAGAATATCGCCATCGGCGCGCGGGAAGCGCGTTTCCCCGCGTTCGACATTCGCAAGGTCCTCGAGCGTTTGCTGCTCAAGGGACACATCGTGGTCAAGAAGGCTTACTGTGATTTCGATCGCTACAAGGATTTCAAGCGCGGTCTGCACGAGGCCGCCTTCGAGCTGATCGAAATCCCGCACGTCCGACAGTCTGGGAAAAATTCCGCCGACATCCGGATGGTGGTCGACGCGCTCGATCTTTGTTACACCAAAAGCCACGTCGACGCGTTTGTGATCATCAGCGGCGACTCCGATTTTTCGCCTCTGGTCAGCAAACTGCGCGAGAACGACAAGACGGTCATCGGGGTGGGCGTGAAAAAATCGACCTCCGATTTGTTCATCAGTAACTGCGACGAGTTTCTCTATTACGACGACCTGGTGCGCGCGGAATCCGCCGGCAAACGCAGCCCGACCGCCGCCGTCGCCGCGCCACGGGAGGAAGACGAAGCACCGAAATCAGAAGGTCCTTCGGCGGATCGCGCGCTCGATTTGCTGACTAGAACCTTGAACGCTCTGCGCGCGGAACGCGGCGACGATTATCCGATTCGCGGGTCGCTGGTGAAACAGGCGATGCGCCGGCAAAATCCTGGATTCAATGAACGTGCGCACGGATTCCGCGCCTTCAACGATCTCCTGCTCGAAGCGCAAAAGCGCCGGCTCTTGAAGTTGGAAACCGACAAGCAGGCCGGCAGCTACATTGTTCGCTCCGCGGAAGCGCGCGCCCGCCGGTCAGCCGTCGCCAACGGCTAAGGTTTTGCGCCTTCAGGTTGGGCCGCCCGCCGAGTTATTAGCGGGCGGCTTGGACCTAACCTGAAAACGGGCGCTCCTCGTCCAAAGAGCCCGTGCCATCATCACTGGCAATAGCTACTACGGGAACGCCGCCGCCGAGTTCTCGGAAAAGATCGAATCGCCGCGCACGGGCGCGGACGGCGTCCAATGACAGTTTGGGTTGCGTAACCTTCACTGGACCCGCACGAGCGGGACCGACGCAACTTAACCAAGGGAAAACATCATGGGAAAACTAGATGGCAAAAAAGTGGCGATCCTCGTCGCCAGCGGATTTGAGCAGGTGGAAATGACCAAGCCGCGGGCCGCGCTCGAGGAAGCCGGGGCGGAGACGAAAATCGTTTCGCCGAAATCCGAGAAAATCCAGGGAATGAATCACGCCGACAAGGGCGACAAATTCGAGGTCGACCTGACCTTGGAAAAGGCGCGCCCGGAAGATTTCGACGCGCTCCTCATCCCCGGCGGACTGATGAATCCTGACGAGCTGCGTTCCACTCCGGCCGCGCTCGCCTTCGCGAAACATTTCTTCCGCGAAGGCAAACCAGTGGCGGCGATTTGCCACGGGCCCTGGGTGCTGATCGATGCCGGCGTGGTCAGCGGGCGCAAGCTCACTTCGTGGCCCGCGATTCAGACCGACGTCAAAAACGCCGGCGGCCATTGGGTCGACGAAGAAGTGGTGGTCGATAACGGCCTCGTGACCAGCCGCAAACCCGACGACATCCCGGCGTTCAACCGCAAGATGATCGAAGAATTTGGCGAAGGGAACCACGCGCAGCAGGCGGAGAAAACCGCCGCCGCCGTGCGTTAAACCAACAACTCGTTAGGCGAGATCGTGCAGCGTCCGCCCGGTGGCGGCAGCCTGCACGAACTTGCCCCAGCTGAGATTGTCCCGGCCGGGCTGGTGCTCGCGCGCTTTGCGGATCGCCATTTCGGAGACGGCTTCGACGACCCAATCGAAGTTCGCCTGGCCGACACTGGTCACCTCCGCGTCGGGCGCGGGGTTGCAAAAATCGATCGCCAGCGGGACGCCGTCGCGGATGGCAAACTCGACCGTGTTCAGGTCGTACCCGAGATACTGATTCAAGGTGAGGACGCCTTCGTGGACTTTCTCGAGGATGTTTTTTGGCGTCTGCCATTCCGTTTGGTAGCGCAGGTGAAACGGGTGCCGCGGCTCGTAGGGCATGATGCGAATGTTGCGTTGATCGATCGAGTAACAGCGGAAGTACATGTCGAACTTCACTTCCTCCTGCAACATCATCACCAGTTGCCCGGTCTCGCTGTAGGCGCGGAAAAATTCTTCCGGGTTGTTCAGCTTGTAGACGTTTTTCCAACCGCCGCCGGCGAACGGTTTGAAATACGCCGGCCAGCCGACGTAGGCGAAAATTCCTTCCCAATCCATCGGGTAGGCCAGGTTGCGGAAGGAACCGTCGCTCGTATCCGGCGGGACGGCGTGCGACGGCAACAGCACTGTCCGCGGAACCGCGACGCCGATCTTGGTCGCGAGCGCGTTGTTGAAAAACTTCTCATCCGCGCTCCACCAAAACGGATTGTTCACCACCGCAGTCCCGGTAAGCGCAGCGTTCTTGAGGAAGCCGCGATAGAACGGCACGTCCTGCGAAATCCGATCGATGATGACGTCGTAACCGCACGGCTCGCCCTGCACGACTTTGTCGATCCGGACGAATTCCGCGTGCACTTCGCCGCCCGCTTTTTGATTCACCCGCTCGACGAATGCCGGCGGGAAAGTGTTTTCCTGACCGAAGAGGATTCCGATTTTTTTCATAGATTACCTTAAAGGGGAAACGAGTGCGCAGACTAAACCGGGTTTAAATCATCGACAAATAATGCGGCAACATCTCGCGCCAATAATTCCAATCGTGCCCGCACCATTTGCGATCATCGAGGAGATGATGAATCCCCTTGGCGTTCAGGATTTGCGAGAGCCGATGACTTTCGTGCCGGGTGTTATCCCATTCGCCGGTGCCAAGGATGATCTTCATGTGATTGAAGCGCCAGGGATCGGGAATGTTCGGCAGGTAATCGTAGGGGCTGTTGAAATAAATATTGTCGTCGTAGTAGCCGTTAAAAAAATCGCTGATGTCGAAGGCGCCGCTCAAGCTGATCAGATGGCTGACCGCGTCCGGATGGCGAAAGGCAAGATTGGCCGCGTGATAAGCGCCGAGGCTCGCGCCGCAAACGCCCACGCGATGGCTCGAACACTCGCGCCGCGCGTGATCGAAGACATCGTGGGTGATCACATTTTCATACGCCATGTACGTTTTCATCCGATCCGCGGGATGGATCTGCTTGTTGTAAAAACTGCCGAGATCGATCGCGTCCGGACAGTAAATCGTCACCTGCCCGCTATCGACATACTCAGCGCACGCATCGGTCACGTGGAAATCCTTGTTTTGATAAAACCGCCCGAACGAAGTCGGGAAAAGAATCAACGGCAGCCCGCGACCTTCGCCAAAAATCAGCATCTCGAAGTCACGGCTCAAATGCGGAGTCCACCAACGAACGTAGCGTTCCGTCATCGCGGGTCACTCTCCGGCAGAGGCAAAGCGGAAGTCGAGCAATCTTCCGCTATGCAGCTCTCATCGCCGACGGCAAACTTCGGGGCGTCCAGTGCGCATCGACAAGGCGTATTTCCTCCACGATAACCATTCCGCTCATGCCCGATCACACTCTTACCGGTAACATCCAAAGCCATCCCGGCTTCGCTTCCAGGATTCTCGGCAACCGCCGCGACGTCCTGGTTTACTTGCCGCCCGGTTATCGGCGCGCAGGGGCTCGTCGCTATCCGGTTCTCTATCTGCAGGACGGCCAGAACGTCTTCGATGCCGCGACTGCTTTCGGCGGCAACGAGTGGGGCGTGGATGAAACTGCGCAACGTTTGGTCCAGCAGAAATTGATCGACCCGGTAATCATCGTCGCAGTCGCCAACACCGGCGAAAATCGCATTAACGAATACGCGCCCAGCCGCGGCCGGCTCGAAGAAGGGAAACGTAAACGCAGCAAAGGTCAGCTTCGGTTATATGGACGCTTTTTGGTCGAGGAGCTGAAGCCGTTCATCGATGCCCACTATCGCACTTTGCCTGAACCGGAATACACCGGCCTCGGCGGTTCATCGCTCGGTGGCCTGGCGACGATCGTGCTGGGGCTCTGGTTCCCGCATGTTTTCCGGCGCCTCGCAGTCATGTCGCCCTCTATCTGGTGGGACGATTGCGCGCTCTATAAAATCGTTGAACAAGTCGCTGAAGAAGCGCGCCCGCCGCTAAAAATCTGGCTAGATACCGGCACCAACGAACCCGGCTGGGAACGCGCGCCCGTCCTGCGTGATGCTCTCCTCGAGAAAGGCTGGCGGCTCTACGACGACCTGCATTACTTCGAAGCCGAAGGCGCCGATCACTCCGAAGGCGCGTGGGGGCTTCGCTTCGATGCCGTCCTCCGTTTCCTTTATCCGCCGCCGCCGCCGATTTTGGAAGCGCTTCTGCGCCGCCGGTCCATAGTCGTTAGGCGCGAACCGGCGATCGCTGGAAGTTAGGACTCGTTAGGCGCCGAACGGTAAGACCGCCGATCCGGCCGGCTCAATGTGTCATCCTGAACCGCGTAGACGGTGAAGGACCTCGCAAGGGATAACGAATTACTTAAGACCGATAACCTGGGCTGCGGTCGCGCGCGCGATTGCTGGGAATCCATCGTGCTTTGACGAGATCCCTCGTCGTCTTCGCGACTCGGGATGACAAAAAGAATCACGCGCCGACAAGCGCGTTCTCTAAAACCTGATCGACGTTTTCCACCGGGATGAAGTTGATCTTCTGCTTCGCTTCCTCCGGCACATCGACCAAATCCTTCTCGTTCAGCTTCGGAAAAATCACGGTCGTAATTCCCGCGCGCATCGCCGCCAGGCTTTTCTCTTTCAGCCCGCCGATCGGCAAAACCAATCCGCGCAAAGTCACTTCGCCAGTCATCGCGACATCCGAGCGCACCGGCGTATTGCTGAAGAGCGAAGCGAGTGCGGTGAACATCGCGACACCCGCCGACGGCCCGTCTTTCGGGACCGCGCCCGCGGGCACGTGCACGTGGATGTCGCTTTCGCGAAAATCTTTCGCCTTCGCGCCGCTGCGGCTCCGCACCAGGCTGAGGGCGGCTTGCACCGATTCCTTCATCACCTCGCCGATCTGACCGGTTAGCGTGACATTCCCTTTCCCGGGATAACGAGTCGCCTCGATGTGCAAAATCTCTCCGCCATACGGCGTATAAGCCAATCCAGTGACCACGCCCGGCGCGCTCACTTTCAGCGCTTGTTCACGCACAAAACGCACTGGCCCGAGCGCATCGCGCACCACATCCGGTGTCACCAAATAATGTCCGGTCTGGCCGCGTGCGACCCGCGACGCGACCCGCCGACAGACCGCGCCGATCTGCCGCTCGAGATCGCGCACCCCGGCTTCGTGGGTGTAGTCAGTCACCACCATGCGGAGCGCGTCTTCGTTCCATTCGCATTGCTCCGGCTGCAATCCATTCTCCACGAGCTGGCGCCTAACGAGATATTTTCGCGCGATCTCCAGCTTCTCGCGTTCGGTATAACCGGCGAGCGAAATGATTTCCATCCGGTCCTGCAGCGGCCCCGGAATGCCTCCGATGTAATTCGCGGTCGCAATGAAAATGATCTGCGACAAATCGAAAGGCACATCGAGGTAACGATCGACAAACGCGAAGTTCTGCCGCGGATCGAGCACTTCAAGCAGCGCACTCGCAGGATCGCCGCGGAAATCCGTTCCGACCTTGTCGATCTCGTCCAACATCATCACCGGATTGCGCGTCCCCACACGTCGCAGTTCTTGAATAATCCGGCCCGGCATCGAGCCGATGTACGTGCGGCGATGCCCGCGGATCTCCGCTTCATCGCGCATTCCGCCGAGACTCATCCGCGAAAATTTTCGGCCGAGCGCATCGGCGATCGATTGCCCGAGACTCGTCTTGCCGACACCCGGCGGCCCAATAAAACAAAGGATCGGTCCCTGCCCTTGCGGGTTTAATTTTCGCACCGCCAGGTACTCGATCAGCCGGCGTTTCACTTTTTCGAGATCGTAGTGATCGCGATCCAGAATTTCCTGCGCTTTATCGAGATCAAGATTGTCCTCGCTCATTTTCGACCACGGCAACTCCGCGATCGTCTCGACGTAGCTGACGATGACCGAATATTCCGGACTCGCCGCGGGAATAATGTCGAGTCGCTTCAACTCGCGCTCCGCTTGCGCGCGCACTTCCGCCGGCGGCTGCGCTTCCTCCAGGCGCGTGCGCAAAAGCGCCACCTGCTCGTCCGCGCCGGTGTCGCCTTCGCCGAGCTCGCGCTGAATCGCCTTCAGTTGTCCGCGTAGATACGCCTTCCGTTGCGCGTCGCCGAATTGCGATTGCACATCATCCTGCAAACGCTGCTGAATCTGCGCAATCTCAAGCTGCGAGGTGATGCTGGTTTGCACCGCGCGCACTCGCTTCATGACGTCCAGCTCCTCGAGGATCGCCTGCTTTTGCGCGACCGGAACGTCCAGATTCGGCGCCAGAAAATCTGCCAACTGGCCGGGATCTTCGATGTTGCGCACGATCGCCGCGCCTTGTTCGGGCGCCTCTGGCGTGAGCTCAATCAAGCGCGCCGCGCTCTCGCGGAGGTTTTTGAATTCCGCCTGCCACTCGTTAGACGGCGGCGGCAAAATCGAATCCGGCAGGTCGATTGCCGCGCGGAGATACGGCTCGGTTGCGACGATCTTGCGCAATGAGAAACGCCGGATGCCCTGTACGATCATGACGATCTGTTCGTCCGATTGCCGGAGCAGCTTGAGCACGATCGCGGCTGTGCCTAACGAGTAGAGATCCTGCGCCGTCGGCTCTTCCAGCTCTTCGTCGCGCTGGTTCAGGAGCCCGATGATCTTGGTTCGCGGCAGGGTTTCGTCGAGCAACTTGATCGACGCCGGACGCGTCACCGTCAGCGGAATGATCGTCCCCGGGAACATCACGAAACCGCGTGTCGGCAAAAGCGAAAGCTCTTCCGGGATGCGCGGGATCGAGCGTCCGTCGAGTCCACCGAAGGCCGCTGCGGCCGATTGCTCCGCCGCGGAATTTTCCTGCGATTTTAAAACCTGGATTTGTTCGTCGCTCATGATTTCAACGGCAAAATAATCCAGAGCAAACCGTTCTCCTGTTCGGCGCGCGCCTCTGCCAGATCGATCTCCGCATCTGCGGGTAAATTCACTTCACGCTCGAACGGCCCATAATCAATCTCGAGCGCGAGCACTTGCAGAGCGCGCCCATGACGCTCCGCCGGCTCGGGCGGAACCCGCGAACCTTTCACGACCACGCGCTGAGGTTCGAACGTGAGATCGATGTGCGATTTGTCGATCCCGGCGAGATCGACGCAGATGCGAACGGCGCTCTCGCATCGAAACGCGTTAATCGCCGGTTGCCATTTTTGCGCGGCGAACTGCGCGAACTGCAGCCCGGTGCTTTGGTAGCGAAGATCGCCGAGCATGCCGTGCAGCCAGCGCAATTTGATGTTCCGAATCGGATCCATTTCCTCGCTTAATGTCGCGCGGCCCGCGGCGCTCGCACGTATAAATCGCGCGAAGATTTCGCGAGCTGGCGGAATTCGGTGAAGGTTGCGTGCGATGCTTCACGTCATCGATACCCGACAACTCGGCCGGCCGCATGTAATCGCCGCGACCGCGCTGGAGAACGCAGATGGGCTGATTCTTTTCGACACCGGCCCGGAATCGACCTTCGAAAATATCGCAGCTGAACTCCTCGCTATCGGCGCGACAACTCAGGATGTCCGACACGTTTTCTTGAGTCACATTCACTTTGATCACGCGGGTGCGGCCTGGCGCTTCGCGGAGCTGGGCGCGACGGTTTACGTCCATCCGCGCGGGGCGCCGCACTTGTTAGACCCGAGCCGCCTGGTGGAATCGGCGACGCGAATTTTCGGTGACGACATGAAGCGTTTGTGGGGAAAGTTCGCGCCCGTTCCGCAAGACAGACTTCGCATCCTCGAAGACGGCGCACGCGTGAAGATCGCCGATCTGGAAGTGTGCGTTATCGAAACCCCCGGTCACGCGAATCATCATCACGTCTATCACTGGGACGATTCTCTCTTCGGCGGCGATATCGCCGGTGTGCGCATCGGTGGCGGGCCGGTGATTCCGCCGTTTGTTCCGCCCGAGTTGGATGTCGAACGTTGGCTGGAATCGATCGAAAAAATGCGCGCCCTCGATGTGACAAACCTCTATCTGCCGCACTTCGGCGAAGTCACTGGAGCGATCGCGGAGCATTTCGATGCGCTCGAAGAACGCGTCCGTCGATGGTCCAATTGGTTTCGCGATCGCGTCCGCGCTGGTGCTGATGAGGCCCAGTTGGTTCCTGCGTTTGCCGAATACGAAGCGGATGATTTGCGCGCTGGCGGCGCGAACGAAACTGAGGTCGTCGATTACGAGGCCGCTGATCCAAGTCGAATGGCAGTCACGGCGGCGCTGCGTTACTGGCGAAAAAATCAGCCGACTGCCTGAGGCGGATCGATCGGTAAGATAACGCTGATGGTGGTGCCGCGACCGACTTCGCTGGCCGCGTCGACGCTGCCGCCGTGCAACTGCGCGATGTGTTTCACGATCGATAAACCGAGACCGGTGCCGCCAAGCTCGCGGCTGCGCGCTTTGTCCGCGCGATAAAATCGCTCGAAAATTCTCGGAAGTTCGCGCGCCGGAATTCCGATCCCCTCGTCGCTCACGCTCAAGCGCACTTGCTCGCCCATTTTCTCGGCCTGGACGGTGATCGCGCCGCCGGGCGGGGAATATTTTACCGCGTTGTCGAGCAGGTTGTAGATGACTTCTTGGAGCCGGCCTTCGTCGGCGAAAATCAATTTAATCTCGGCCGTGACTTCCAGTTGGGCGCGCAACTGTTTCGCAGAAAATCTTTTCTCCCAGTCGCGCAAAATTCCGCAGAGGAAATCGCCTAACGAGACCTCGACCAGATCGAGCTGCGATTCGGGCGCTTCCAGCCGTGCGAGGGTGAGGACGTCATCGACTAACGAATTCAAACGCTCCGAATGCCGCTCCATCACTTCGAGGATGCGAACCAGCTCGCCCGGTGGTTGCTTCGGATCGTCCAGCAAGGTCTCGAGATATCCGCGAAAAATCGAAAGCGGCGTGCGCAGCTCGTGCGAAACGTTGGCGACAAAATCACGCCGCATTTCTTCGACCTGCCGGAGATGCGTGACGTCGCGAAACAGGAGCACCGCGCCGCCGGTGCCGCGGGAATTTTTTGAGAACGGGACGGCGCTGATTTCCAATTCCATTCGCCCCTCAGTCGGCCGCACCAGAGAAAGTGTACCGGTGCGTGGTGCCTGCTCCTGCAAAGCGGCGGTGAGGAGCCGGTCGACGGTGGCTTCACGCGTCGCTTCGATGACGGTGTGGCCCGGGTCGCTCGCGCCAAAAACTCGCGCGAATTGTTCGTTCATCATTTGAATGCGGCCGCGCCCATCGGCAACGACGAGCGCGTCCGGGAGCGCGCCGAAAATAGTTTGGACGCTGATCGATCCCTGGTGCGCGCTTTGGTCCAGCTCGGTCATACGGGCGGCGATTTTTTCCATCGCTAAACCCGCGGCACGAGCACGGTCGTTCGCGTTCACTAAATATTTTCGCGGCGGTCTACCGGCGAGAACGTCACCGGCCATTTCTTCCATTTCCCGCCAAGGTTCAATCCAGCGTCGGCGCACATAGAAACCGAGGACGAGCACCGCGCCAAGCGCCAGACTAACGATTGCCCACCACATCACCGGCCTTCGCGCAATCGGTAACCAAAGCCGCGCACGGTCTCGATGGCATCCGCGGCTTTGCCGAGTTTTTTGCGCAGGCGGCGCACATGTGTGTCGACGGTGCGGGTGTCGATGACGCTTTCATAGCCCCAGACTTCGTTGAGTAAACGATCGCGCGCCTGGACCCGACCGCGGCGTTTCATCAGCATTGCGAGGAGCTTGAATTCAACACTCGTTAGGCGAACAACCTTCCCGCCAACGGTCACTTCGTGACGCGCCGGATCCACGCTGATCGCGCCGATGGTCATCTTTTCTTCCGCGGTTTCGCCGGTGCCGCGGCGCATAATCGCCTTGATGCGCAGCACCATTTCGCGCGGGCTGAAGGGCTTGGTTACATAATCGTCGGCGCCAAATTCCAAGCCAACAATGCGGTCGATCTCTTCCGCTTTCGCGGTCAACATGATGATCGGAATGTGACGCGTGGCGGGATCGTTTTTTAAAATTTTGCAGACTTCGAGACCGCGCATTTTCGGCAGCATAAGATCGAGAATAATCAGAGCCGGAAGTTCTTCGCGCGCTTTGCGCAGGCCCGCAGCACCGTCAGCCGCGGTTGAAATGGTAAAGCCGCCAACCTTGCGCAAATTGAGAGTGAGCAGATCAACGACGTCGACTTCGTCCTCTACGATCAGGATGCGATTGGTGGAGGTGGCACTCATTCGGAGGAAGAATTTTTCTGGCGCGCCAGGTGGCGATCAACGCAAGTTTCGAATGACTCTTCGCGTGTTCATGCGGCATCTCTAGCTTTATCTCATGCGTCAATATCACGATCTCCTGCGGCTGGTGCTCGCCGAAGGGAAAACGCGCGCGGACCGCACCGGCGTCGGGACGATTTCGGTTTTCGGCGCGCAAGCGCGTTTTGATTTGCGCGAGAGTTTTCCCCTGCTGACGACGAAAAAGGTTCATCTGAAATCGATTATTCACGAGCTGCTTTGGTTCCTGCGCGGCGATACCAATGTGCGCTCGTTAAACGAAGCCGGCGTAACCATCTGGGATGAGTGGGCTGATCAAGACGGAGAGCTCGGCCGGGTGTATGGCGCGCAATGGACCGATTGGCGCGGCGCTGATGGCTCGACGGTTAATCAAATCGAAAACGTGATCGACCAGATCAAGCACAACCCGGAAAGCAGGCGGCTTATTGTGAGCGCCTGGAATCCGGCCGAGGTCGACGCGATGGCGTTGCCGCCGTGTCATGTGCTGTTTCAATTTTATGTGCGCGGTGGTGAACTGAGCTGTCAGCTTTATCAACGAAGCGCGGACCTCTTTCTTGGCGTGCCTTTCAACATCGCTTCTTATGCGCTTCTGACGATGATGGTCGCGCAAGTCTGTGGCCTAACGAGTGGTGAGTTCGTTCATACTTTTGGCGATCTGCATCTTTACCGAAACCATCTCGAGCAGGCCCGCGAGCAACTCTCGCGCGATTGCCGGCCGCTGCCGCGGATGCGTCTGAATCCGGCGATCACTGAACTTGGTGGTTTCCGGTTCGAGGATTTTCAGCTGGAGAATTACGAACCGCATCCGGCCATCCGTGCGCCCATCGCCGTCTGAGTTGGCTATGGCGGGATCGCCGATGGAGTTTCTTCCCGGGGCGAGACCAGGGTTGAGCCGGCGGCGTTTGCGGGTAGCATGGACTGACCCTGGTCGCCATGCTCGAAGTTCGCCGTGCACTCTTTGTTCAGGTCGCCGGACTGCTCGCGGTCTCTACGGCGCTTTTTTTGATTTCGCGTTACGTGTCCGTCGCTGATGAGCTGGCGAAAGTGCAGGAGCAGGTAATGCATTGGGGCGCGTGGAGTGCGATTTGTTACCCGCTGCTTTACGCCTGCTGCAATATTTTGCTCCTACCTGGAGGATTCTTGAGCATTGGCGGCGGCTTTTTCTTTGGACTTTGGTGGGGGTTTTTCATCATCTTGGTTGGAAACGTGACCGGAGCGGCGATCTCGTTTTTCATCAGCCGGTGGGTCGGCCGGCGGTGGTTGCATCGCAGATTATTGCGTAACCCTACGCTCGGAGCATTGGAGCCTGCGGTAGAGAGGGAAGGGTGGAAGATTATCTTGTTAAGTCAGTTACATCCTCTTTTTCCGACAAGTTTGCTTAATTATCTTTACGGCTTGACGACGATCCGCTTTCGCACCTGCATGCTGTGGGTCGCGGTCGGTCAAGCACCCGGCCTGTTCCTTTACGCCTATCTCGGAACGCTGGGTCAGCTAGGCCTAAAACTCGTTAGGGGTAAGACGCACCCCCGAGGTATAGAATTTGTAATCTGGGGAGGTGGCCTGGCTATTTCGGTGGTTATATTAATGATGCTCGGACGCATCGCCCTCCGATTGCTTCAAGAGGCTCAGGTCGCCGCGAAGGCGGAATCGGACGAACTGGATGGTGTCGCAATCCCGGAGCGAGTTCAATCCAAAATTGCATGAATGACCTAGAGTTGATTGCGCTGGCATCGTGCGCTCGGGAGAATGCCTACGCCCCTTATTCAAAATTTCTCGTTGGTGCGGCCCTCCTCGCGGACGACGGCCTTGTTTTCACAGGCTGCAACATAGAAAATATCTCCTACGGCCTAACCATGTGCGCCGAGCGCGTCGCGATCGGCGTGGCCATACAATCCGGCCATCGCAGGTTCACTAAAATTGCCATTGTGGCTGACTCGAAAGAGGCGATTGTCCCCTGCGGAGCGTGCCGCCAGGTATTAGCGGAATTCAATTCGTCGTTGGAGGTTTTCTCCTCCAACCTGTCCGGTGTCATCCAAGTCTTGAATCTTGAGACTCTGCTGCCTCGCAGTAGACAGGGAATTTTAAATTAATTTCACGTGGAACATTTCAAGTTTCCGAGAAAATACGATGTCGCCGTGGTTGGGAGTGGCCACGCCGGTATCGAGGCCGCTTTGGCTGCCGCCAGGATGGGGTGTTCGGCAATTCTCCTAACTCAGAACCTTGATACGATCGGTCAAATGTCTTGCAATCCCGCGATTGGCGGTTCAGCCAAAGGCCATATTGTCCGAGAGATTGACGCTTTGGGTGGATTCATGGGCTCGAACGCCGACGCAACGGGGATTCAGTTCCGAATGCTAAATCGCGCCAAGGGGGCGAGCGTCCGCGCGCCAAGGGCACAATGCGATAAAAAGGCTTACCAATTTCGGGCGAAAGACGTTTTGGAGGCGGCCCCTGGAGTTGACATTATGCAGGCCTCCGTCGTCCGTTTACTAAGCGATAAGGATCGCGTAACCGGAGTCGAAACTGACGTCGGCGTAACCATTGCTGCCGCCACGATAGTCATAACCGCGGGCACCTTCTTGCGCGGATTACTTCATATCGGTGAAAATTCCAAGCCGGGCGGTCGTATGGCGGATACCAACTCCGGACTAAGCGATAGTCTGAGAGACCTCGGGTTCACGGTCCGTCGGTTTAAAACCGGAACGCCTTGTAGAATCAATCGCCGCTCGATCAACTTCAGCTGTTGCGAAATTCAGAACGGCGACTCCCCTACGCCGCGATTTAGTTTTCTGCCGATGGAAGAATCCTTGCCGGCGGCCATTTTCACTCTGAATTCGGCATCGTTCCACATGGAACAAGTGCCCTGTTGGATTACCCACACGACACCCGAAACTCACGAGATCATTCGGAGCAACTTAAATCGTTCGCCCCTTTATACCGGAAGAATCCAAGGGACAGGGCCGCGCTATTGCCCCTCAATCGAAGACAAGGTCGTGAAGTTTCCAGAGAAGTCCGGTCATCAGCTGTTCTTGGAACCGGAAGGCCTCCAGACGAAGGAGTTCTACGTCAACGGAATCTCGACCAGTATGCCATACGACGTCCAGCTCTCATTCCTCCAAACCATACCCGGGTTGGAAAAAGCCGAGATTCTGCGGCCAGGGTACGCGGTAGAGTACGATTACTTTCCGCCAATACAGCTAAACCATTCTTTGGAAACGAAGAAACTTTCCGGTCTCTTCTTCGCGGGTCAAGTCAACGGCACGTCGGGTTACGAAGAAGCTGCAGCTCAAGGATTAATCGCTGGCACCAATGCCGCGCTTAAAGTAAGGGACCTGCCCCCTCTTGAACTAAAGCGTTCCGAGTCGTACATCGGGGTTTTGATCGATGACTTGGTAACAAAAGGCGTGGACGAGCCGTATCGCATGTTTACCAGCCGCGCGGAAGATCGGCTGCGGCTGCGCCAAGATAATGCTGACCAGCGATTAACTCCTGTCGGCCGTAAAATGGGCTTGGTCGACGCGAAGCGCTGGTCCGTTTTTGAGCACAAGATTTCGGTCCTGGTTGGAGTTGCCGACATAGCTAAGAAAACCTTCCTTCATGGAGAGCGCTTGGAACAATTGCTCAAGCAGCCGGGCTTCAGCGTGGAAAGTATTCCGTGCGAGATTCGCGAAATTGCGCCCGACGAGATCTGGATCCTGTTGGAATCGGATTTAAAAAATGACGGCTATATTCGTCGTCAAGCCGCGCAAAACCGCCACGTTAATAGTCAGGCGAGTAATCCATTGCCCGACGGTCTTGATTATTCGCAAATTCCCGGCATGCGACCAGAAAGCCGCCAGAAGCTTGGCACAGTCCGCCCGACTACCCTCGGGCAAGCAAGCGCGGTTAGCGGGGTAACTCCCGCTGACGTCGCGATCATAGCAATCTGGTTACAGAAAAATCGGGGACCGAGGGCGATGACCCTGGCAGACTCGCATTCGGGTTAGAACCGCCACTTCTATGTTGTTCCTATCGGCGATCGTTTTCTTCATTGGGTATCTGCTTGGCTCGCTCCCGTTTGGATACTTCGCGGGGCAGCTGAATGGTTTGGATATCCGCGAACATGGTAGTCGTAACGTCGGAGCAACAAACGTCTTGCGGGTGGTTGGAAAGCCTTGGGGAATTGGCGTCTTCATCGCGGACGCCCTGAAGGGATTCGTCGCTGTTCGCGTAGCGCTTTACCTGGCCTCGCGAAACCCAGCCGGTGCCGCCTACCTGGAATTTTTTGCCATTCTCGCCGCCGCTGCTTGCGTCGTTGGCCATTCCTACCCGGTTTGGTTAAGCTTCAAAGGAGGTAAAGGAGTTGCTACATCGGTCGGATCGCTCCTAGGAATTATGCCAATCGCCGCCGCGACAATCTTTCTGGTATGGCTCGCGGTATTTCTCCTTACTCGATACGTTTCGCTCGCCTCTATCCTTGCGGCTTGCGCGCTTCCGTTGGTCGTCGCCGCGCTCATCCACTGGCATCTCACCCGCGGCATGGTGCTACTTTATTTTTCAATCGCCATGACCGTGCTTGTCGTGTGGCGTCATCGCTCTAACCTGGTCCGTCTCGCTAACGGCACAGAACATCGTTTCGACCGGAAATGAATTTCCAGCGCACCGCCATTCTCGGAGCCGGGGGTTGGGGCACAGCCTTGGCGGTAACTTGGGCCAACCGCGGCAATCAAATCACCCTTTGGGGACATAACGCCGAGCGCGTCGCACGCCTACAAGCGTCACGAGAAAACGCCGATTACCTCCCCGGCGTCAATCTGCTGGAAACCATTTCGGTTACCAGCAACCTGGCCGATTGCTCGGAAGCCGATCTGGTCGTCTTCGTCACGCCGTCAGTAGCCGTTCGCGAAATCGCAGAAAACCTCCGCGTGCACCTTGCGAATAATGCCGTCCTGCTCAGTTGCACCAAAGGCATCGAGCATGGCAGCGGAAAGCGCATGACCGAAGTCCTGTCCGAAAAACTTCCCGGTCACACCGTCGCCGTTCTCTCCGGCCCGAATCTCGCCGTCGAAGTCTCGCGCGATCTCCCCACCGCCACCGTCCTCGGCTGCGAAGACAGCGCCTGCGCCGAAGAACTTCAGCGCTATCTGGGCGGTTCACGCTTTCGCATTTACACCAATAACGAAACCGTCGGCATCGAGCTCGGCGGCGCGCTCAAGAATGTCTTCGCCATTCCCGCTGGCGTCAGCGATGGCTTCGGCCTAGGCGACAATTCCAAAGCCGCGCTAGTTACTCGCGCCCTCGCGGAATTGGTTCGGCTCGGGATTGCGATGGGTGGGAACGCCCGCACGTTTTATGGACTGAGCGGCGCTGGCGACCTCGTCGCTACTTGCTTCAGCCAGCACAGTCGGAACCGCCGTGTCGGCGAAGAACTCGGCCGTGGCCGGAAGCTCGAAGAAATTACCGCCTCCATGCAGATGGTCGCCGAAGGAATCCCCACCACCAAGAGCGCCTACGAATGCGCGCGCAGGCTTAATATCGAAACCCCGATTATCGACCAGGTCTACGCTGTCCTCTACGAAGGCAAGCCTCCGGCGCGCGCGCTCCAGGAGTTGCTGGATCGCGACCAGAAATCTGAGGAACATTAGTCGTTAGGTAAACGACTCCTGGATAACTTCCGGATAAAGTTGCCGCTCCGCGACCTGGATGCGGGCGTGCAAGCTTTTCGAAGTGTCGTTAGGCAGAATTGGCACTTCCCGTTGCGCGATGATTTCGCCGCTATCGACTCCCGCATCCACATAATGCACCGTGCAACCGGTAACGGTCTCGCCGGCAGCCAAAGCCTGCTTCCACGCTTCCCGGCCGGGAAATTTCGGAAGTAATGACGGATGAATGTTGATCATGCGGTGCGGGAACGCTGATAACATGGGAGCCTTGAGCACGCGCATAAAACCAGCTAGCACGACTAGCCCTACGCCGGCGGCGAGCAGCTTTCCGGCAAGCTCAGTTTCCACCTCCGGTTCCAGGATCGTGCGGTAACGCTGCACGGGAATGTATTCGTTAGGTACCCCGAAGCTTCGCGCGATCTCTAATATTCCCGCGTCCGCGCGATCAGCTATCACTAGCCGCGCCTCCGCCTGCAGGCTGCCGTTCTGAATCCGTTCGAGGATCGCGCGGCAGTTACTTCCCTTGCCCGACCCGAGAATTCCAATCCGCAACAAAGCCATGCTTACGTGCGGTGCATTCGTGCGATTAAACTCGAAGTCGAGTAGTCTGCTTCGAATGGAATGATCCTGATCTCCGCGCCCACTTTTTCCAACGCCTCACGCTCTTCCGGGTCCAGCGTTTCCAGCTGATAGTCGCCGCCCTTCACGTAAATTGCTGGTCGCACCGTCTCGAGAAACCGCGTCGCGCGCATTTCTTGGAACACGGCCACGTAATTGATACACGCCAGAGCTGCGATTACTTCGGCGCGATCTTGTTCTCGGTTCAGTGGTCGATCGGCGCCCTTAAGTTCGCGCACCGCGACATCGCCGTTCAGACCTACCGCGAGCGCATCGCCCAGCTCCCTGGCCGATTCCAGGTAACGCACATGCCCCACATGCAGGAGATCAAAGCAGCCATTAGTAACCACCAGCCGACGACCCTCCGCCGCCATCGCGTGCGCGATTCCCGCCAGCTTCTCGATGCTAACTACCTTCTCGTTTTTCATGTCCGTGGCCCGGCTAGAAATTGTAACGCCTGCGGCATCACCTCGAATAACGCCGGTTCATTGCCTACCAGCTCGCCATCCACATTAAACCACATTCCCGGCTGCGAGTTCACCGCTACCTTTGCCGCGCGCCGGAAGACCACGCCCGCACTCGTTAGGTGCGCGCCTATCAGCACCTGCGCGATCACCAGCGCGATATCGCCCGCGCTATTTTTTGGAATAAGCACCAAGTCGAGCTGGCCATCGTCGATCTCCGCCTCCGGCGCAATCAAAGTCCCACCGGCCACGTAGCGGCCGTTCGCGACCACCGCGTTATAGAGATCCAACTGGAGCACCTCCGAGTCATCCAGAGTTATCTCCGTGCGATAAGCTCGTAGCTCCGGCAGCGCCTCCGCCGCGCAGCGCAGGTAAGCCAGCGGCCCCCAGCTTTGCTTGATCTCCGCGGTTAGTAACTCATTCACCGTCCCGCTAAAACCGCCCGCCGACACATTGATGAAATAACGCACCCGATCGCTCGTCACCCGCACCAGGTCGGTCGGGCGCACCTGTCCCGCGAGCAACACCTCGATGCAATCATCGAGCGCCTCTGGCAAATTCAGCATGCGCGCAAAATCATTTCCCGTTCCCAGCGGCACCAGGCCCACTTGCGCTTGCTCGGCGTGCGGCGCCACGCCGTTGATCACCTCGTTCAAGGTCCCGTCACCACCGGCTGCCAGCACCAATTCGCAGCCGTCCGCCAGTGCCTGCTCGGCCAGCTTCGTCGCATCGCCAGCCTTCTCGGTAAAATGGATCGTCGCCGATGGGAACCGCGCCAGCTTCTCGCGAATCGCATCGCGATCAACGACGCTGCCGGCGCCCGGGTTACAGATGATGCTGGTTTTCACGAATAGGTGCGGGCGTTCGTGCAATCTCCCGCGCCCTCCCAAAACAGCAATCGGAATGCATCACCACGCCCCGCGCGAGAATTCCTTTGGCGCGGCCCTCACTGTGAGTAACCTCTTTCCCGCAAACCGAGCGCCATGAAATTCGAAACCACACCGCCCGCTTCCGCCGATGATCCCGGCGCGGACGCCGGCTCCAGTTTCCAAATCTCTGCGCGCCCGGTCGTCGCGGGAGTCACCGCCGAACCGGACGAAGCCGACGCGCCCCAGCTTCCGCGTTCCTACGGCACCGAAAGCCTTAGCTTGCTCGCGCGCGACCCGCGCACCATCTTCGCCTTCTGGGATATCGATTGGAACAAAGCCTTCCGCGGCCTCGCCCCGAAAGCACGCAAAGTCCATCTCCGGTTACTTACGGCGAATGGCGCCGAAGAGAGCGTCATCGAAGTCGAACCAATGGCCGGCAGTTGCTACCTGCCGGTGGCGAATGCCGATTCCGCCTATCGCGGCGAGATCGGTTACTTCCATCCCCCCGCGCAGTGGAATCCCCTCGCCGCCTCGGAACTGATCACCACTCCTACCGACATTATCTCCACCGCCACCGAGATCGATTTCGCCACCGTCCCGTTTCACCTCAGCTTCCAGCGGATGGTAGACCTGTTAGAAGCCACTCAGGAAGAGAACGCCACCCTCACCACGATGCTTTCCGGCCTGCGCGCTCGCGTCGCTTCCGCGGAAACCAATCCCGCCGTAACTCCAGAGCAACGCGAGCTGGCCCGCGCCGTCGAGCACATCGCCGCGATGGCTCCCGCCGCCGACACCTCTGCCGATCCGCGCTTGCAGCGCAAACTCGAGCGCATCATCGGCTTTAATCCCACCAGCCCGAGCGGCGGCTTCGGTGGGAGCAGCCGGACTCGTTAGGTAGAGATAGCTCTGGGTATCAAACTCCCCTGACTTGCGTGCTCTCCAGCTCGGAGCCAAAGATGATCAGCCCGTGTTCCATTTTCGTTCCCAGGTTAATCACCAGGGGAGGGCGTTTTCGGCACTTTTAGAGGCCAGAGATGTTAGCGTTTTTTGCTATAGTTTAATCTTGGTGGCTCCCTCCGGGGTTATCCAGCGAAATTCATGAACGATGAATTAGCAGCCGTCATGCCTACTGCTGCGGATGCCTTATTTTTGTTACTTTAACTACCCACATAAAGTTCGTCCGGGGTAGTTAAGGCCATTTTTGAGTCAGCCTAATTTCTTCCTGGGGTGTTTGAGCTATTCTCGGCTAAACGAAATTCGTTTGCTCTCAAGATTGAAAATTCTGGGGCCAGACGAATTTCACCTGTGCGAAAAATATTCCCAGCTAGCCCAAACGGATTTTGTTTGACCCGGAATTGACTCAAACTACCCCAGACGATATTCGTCCGGCCCAGAATTATTACTACCACCTCTGCGCCTGGAGACTCTTTCCAGATGCTGGCTCACCGGCCCACCGCGAGGCCGAGGATCTGGCCGATCTCCTTGTCCGATTTACTCGCCGCGATCCGGGAAAGCACCTTTGGTCTGCCGTCGGGTAAGCGACCCGTGCAGGCGATGCGCGCGATGGACGGAATTCGCGCTATTGACAGCGGGGCGCCGCTCTGGGCACGATAGCGCCCGATAGACTACGCAGTTTCCGACGAACCCTATTCTCTCTGCAGGGCGCGGGCGAGCTTAGGTCGAAACCGGCCTGCGGAACCCAACCGCCATTCTATGAAAGCCTCCCACCGCCGTTTCGATCTTGCCAGGTTATCTGAACTGCTGATTCCGGTATGCATTGTTCTGGCCGGCACCATCGCGGTACCGATTCCAGGGAACGGGCAAACCGACCCTTCGGGTTATAATATGAGCCCTCCCAACTTCCAGCCGCCCGATGGCGACCCGCCCGCAACTACACCGCCCGACGCCGGACCGCCGAGCACCTCGGTTGACGGACCGGGCGGAGATTCGCCCACCGGCCTTACCGGAGGTTTTGGCGGGACGATTGATACAGGCGCCGGCGCCGTGGATGCCTACGAGAGGAACGCCAGCAGGTCAGTGACTGACATTGTTGTCCCGGGGGCTGTGCTGCCTTTTACCTATAGCCGGACGTGGAACTCGCGCGGGGGTGACTGGAGGAGCAATTGGTCCTGGGGGATCGAGCAATGGGAGTCACTCCGGCAAGGCGACAACAATCCCGGAGGAAATGACTGGTTTTATGGTTACACCATTAGCTTTCCGGACGGACGGACGATCTCGCTAAGGAAGCCCTCTGGTGGCCCGGCCGGAGGCCCCGGCACTTACACAGGCTACACGGGAATTTTCGAATATCTCACGATCGACGCCGACCGAGCTCATGCCCACCTCCATCTCACAGATGGAAGCGTCGTCACCTGGAACATGGCCAACTGTGCAGATGCCGGATGCGCATTGGATCTGGCCAATATCGTTGACCCTTTCGGACAGCAAGTCACTATTTCTACGACTTCCCTCGGAACCGTAATCCAAGAACCCGGTGGCCGAACGATTACGATCGGTAAACCCACAACCTCAGGTCATATTATCACTAGCACCGTGACCACGAGCCTCAATCAGAGCGTCACTTACAGAACAACTTTGACTGACCCCCCTCCTTATGCGGGTTCGCCTGACCCCAGCAAGTACTACGACATCACCTACAATGACGTCCTCGACCCGGCAACAGGAACACCGATCCAGGCTCATTATATCTACCTCAAGGTCGCACGGCCCAAAAGGAACAGCAACGACCCGCTCCCGCCCGACCCGATCGATCGGCTCGTGTGGGGATCCGACCCAATGTTCGCGGGACCTCTAAAGCAGGTAAAATATCTTTATGTTAACAACCCACTGAATGACCTCAGGGGCGATCCTTCAATGACCGCCGTCTTGGAAGAGCACTATGCGGCCAGTTTTGATGTTGACGGCGTTATGGTCTCTCGGGTGGAGATGTTGCCCTATACGTACAGCGCCCCCAGCGGCAATACGCCGGGCTATTATATGCGCAAGGAAACCCGCGGCGAAGGAACCACGCGGACCATCTCCTACCTTAACAAGGACACGAATCAAGGGCAGGTGCAAGTCGACAACGTGACTGATTTTTCGGGCGATCCCACCCACGTCGAACGCCTCGAATACAACTGGGTCTATAGGTTCCAGATGCCGATCCGGATTACGGACATGCTGACCCACGTTACGCAGCAGGTTCCCGAACTGGTCCTGGGGCGCCCTACTCGACAAATCCACCCGGACAATCCGGCGACGCACCGCGATTGGAGCTACGATAATCCGGCCGCGCCTTATTATGTGCAGACGACCACGGATGAGAACGGCAAAATCACCACCTACCGGCGGGATGCGAATCACCGGGTCTGGCGGGTCGAGTATCCGGACTCTAGTTTTGAGGAATTTACCTACAATGGTTTCGGGCAGGTGACGGATCATCTGATGACCAGCGGTGGCAGCGAGCATTCCCGCTACGACAGCCGCGGGCTCAAATATGCCTCCTGGCCCGCGCCAACAGAGAGCGATCCTAGCCCGGATGCTCTCCCCACCCAATATTTCTACGACGACAAGGATCGGCTCGCCCAGGTCACCGATCCGCGAGGCAACTCAACCTGGTATCAATATAACGGCCGGCATCAGATCACTCAAACCACGCATCAAGACGGGAGTTATACGACGAACGCGTACAACGGCGATGGGACTCTTGCCTGGACCTTGGACGAGATACATCCAGCCAGCCAGTTCGTAAATGTGCACAAGCGCACTTCGTTTACCTACGACGAATTCAAGCGCGTGACCTCGATCACGGACCCGACGGGACGCGTAACCACGAAGAGCTACGATTACTGGGATCCCACGGGCCGGAGCCAGGTGGCAGGCAGCCACCTCAAGCATACGAGCAGCTTCGTTTTCCACGAGCAATCGCCGGGCGGAGTGGTTGTCGACCAAGGCTGGGACTTGAATCGGCGCTTGATCTGGAAACGAGTGGCCACGGGAACGCCCGACGAAGCGACCTCTCGCTATACCTACGACGCCGTCGGGAATCTTAAAACCGTGGCCGATCCTCGGAATGACGGGATCAGTTCAAACTACGTTACGACCTTTGGCTACGACGAACGCGACCGGAAGACCAGCGTTCTCACCCCGCCGCCATTGAACGAACTAACCCAATGGAAATATGACGGGGTGGGGAACAAAATGCGCGAAACTCGACCCGACAACTCTTTCCGCACCTGGGATTATGACGCGATGACCCGCCTCTGGCATGCCTACGATTATCGGAGGAATGAGTCGCCGACGGCGGATCAAACCATCACCTATTATCGCGACTTGACGGGCACCCATACTTGGGTGACCGATCAAAAGGGCGCAGTTTACGGTTTTACCTTCGACGTGATGGGCCGCAAGATCGGCGCGACTTTCCCAAAGGATGCGACGAACATTGCGCGCAGCGAATCGTGGCACTACGACATCGCGGGGAACATGGATCTGCACAAGAATGTGGGCGACCAATATGAGCATCGGGAATACGATAACCGGAACCGGCAAACGCACCGCTTTTGGAACGTGAGCCCTGCGACCACGGGGAGCGTGCCCGACTGGAGCATCGGCCCGGAAACGACCACCGCTCTGGATTTTTCTAGCAGGATGACCAGCGTGCAGACCAATGGCGGGCAGACGACGGTGGCTTTTGGCTACGACGACGCCAACCGCCTGCTTTGGGAAGATCAGACCGTGCAGGTGGGCGCGGGCTCGCAAACGCACCGAGTGCAGCACGACCCCGATCCCGATGGGAATCCCCAAAACACCAAGATTCCTGGTTCCCTATACAACGTGAGTTACGATTACACCAGGCGCAGCCAGCTCCGCACGATCTACGATGGCTCAGCTACGCCACAGGCGATGTTTACCTATACTTATGAATCGGCCGGCAACATGACCAACCGCAAGAGCAACTATCTGGGAGCAACCTCGGCGACGAACGTGTCCGATATCGATGCGCTCAATCGCCCGGCCGTGTGGGAGAATACCGATTATACCGACCACGGGGTCGCCCGGAGCCACTACCGCTATGATAATCTCGGGCGAGAGCGCGCTACCTGGCGAGATGAACAAGCCGGCCCGGGCGATACCTTTGATTTCAACGACTTGAACCAGTTAACCCACGCGAGCTACAGCGCGGGCCCGATCGGCTCGCCCGACGCCACGCCCACACCGGCGCCCACGATCACCGCACAACCCGTGGCCGCTAGCGTCACGGCGGGACAAACGGCGACCTTTAGTGTGGGCGCCACCGGTGCGCCCCCCTTGAGCTACCAATGGCTGAAGAATGGCTCGAACCTCGGCGGCGCCACCGGCGCTTCTTATACGACTCCGGCCACGACAACTTATGACAATGGCGCTGCCTTTGCCGTGGTGGTGAGCAATCCCGGCGGGAGCATCACCAGCCGCAACGCCACTCTCACGGTAAACGCTGCCCCCACCCCGCCGCCGCCGCCGACGATTAGCTGGCAGCCGATTGACTGTACCCACACGGAGGGGGAGACCGCATTTTTCAACGTCGTGGCGCAGGGGGCGGAACCTTTTACCTACCAATGGAAGAGGGGTGTCAATGATATACCGGGCGCTACCAGCAGCACATACTCAAGTGCGCCGGTGCAGTTTCCCGCTGATGACGGCGCTACTTTTTCGGTGGTGGTGAGTAATCCCGGCGGGACCACCACCAGCCGGAGTGCCACACTTCACGTGAATGCTGCGCCGCCGCCATCGCAGCTACCTATGGTTAGCATCGACGAAACGGGAGTTCCGCGTCACGTCACAATGACATGCAGCACAGCGGGTGCGACGATCTTCTTCACCGCAAACGCGACCAACTATCGCAATCCAACGCATAATGGCGGCGCGGTGGGTGACAGCCAAACATTCATCTATGCCGGATCGTCGTACGCTTTCACCGGTACCAAGATGTATTTCACGGCCATTGCTTATATGGATGGAAAGCAAGATTCGAGTCCGGCGACGCTCTTGGTGGACTACAGCACTGTACCAGACCCCGCTGAGCCCGACGCAGCCCAAGGCGGGACCACCACCCATACAGTGGACTATACGATGAGCCCCCTAAACCGGCTTAGCGTAACCACGGATGGCGGTGCGCCGACCGTTTACCAAACCGGCGACCCCAGCCATCCCGCGGACTCGATCAACCAGTATACCACGATCGGCGGGCAAAGCCTGAGCTACAACGACAACCGGTTCAACCTGACCGGCTACAAGGGAGCGAGCTACAGCTTTAATGCCGAGGGGCAGATGCTGAGCGCGGCCAAGGGTGGGAGCAGCATGTCTTGCGTCTACGATGGGCTGGGACGGGTGCTCAAGCGGACGGTCGATGGGGTGGTCACCGTTTACGCCTATGATGGGTGGAAAGCGATCATGGAATGGGACGGGGCAGGCACTTACCTGGCCTGGAACGTCTATGGGCCGGGGGCGGATGAGCTGCTCTGGCGCTACCAGGTGGCGGGGAACCAGCACCTGCGCTACCAGTACGATGTGCATGGCAATGTAACCGCGCTGCTGGATGGGGGCGGGCACGGGCTGGAGCGCTACAGCTACGATGCCTTTGGCACGGCCACGGTGACCAATTGGGATGGGAGCGGGGCCCGGCCGACGAGTAACTACGGCAACCGCTTCCTGTTCCAGGGCCGGGAGTATTTCCCGCAATATGGGATCTACGATTATCGGCACCGGATGTATCAGCCGGAGCTGGGCCGCTTTCTCCAGGCCGATCCCACGGGGTTCGACGCCGGGGATGTGAATCTCTTCCGCTACTGTGGCGATGATCCGGTAGATAAGGGCGATCCCACGGGCTTGCTGGTCTCAATGGGCGTCGCCGAAATAGTTGGCGGAAGCGGAGTAGTCGACATTGGCAATGCGAGGGGTCTCCTAGGGCCCGGCCGCGCCGACTCTATCCGGCGCGCGGTGAATGATGCCAAAGACATGTTGGGCAAGTTGTTTAACAAATTGTCGGGCAAGAGCGGCTCGTCGGCCCATTTTAATGGAACTGTTAATGTACCAGATACCGGAGGCAACTGGCGCAACAGAGACATGAGCGTTCACACGGCTGAAAATGGTACCCTTTCCAAGAGAGACGGCGGCGGATCTACTTTGTTTGACGTACACGCTGCAGCGGAATCTAACGGCTCTTTAACGGTACGCAGTAATCTCAACTGGTCTGTTGAAAGGCAAAGTTTAGGAACTGATGTGGTCACGCGTGAGCTACAGCATGTTAGAGCTTGGCGTGACTGGTGGACAAGTGGCGAAGGGCTCAGCACCGTCGCGAAGTTCCGAACCGGGGGGTTCTCTGGAACAGTTGATGGTGCCGCGGGTTACTTTGAGCCAAGGCTGCAAAACTCCTACCTCATTGAACGTGCCTCCCAAGTAGCCGAGTTCGAGGGAGAGTATGGAACTCACAATATATCAAAATTTCCGGCGAGACCTGTATCCGCGACAATGATCGAGAACGCTTGGAGTGCGATACCCTAATTCATATGTGTTTACACCAGGGAATCGCCAGGAAGGATAACATAATTTATCTCATTCTTGCGATCGCCGCCGTGGTCGCGATTACGAGTGTCCATGGTCAAGATCGCTGGTTTCGCGCGGTCCATACCGATGGCGCCGAAGACGACGCCCCCGTGACCGTAAAATTGGCCGGTGTGAGAAAAGGCGACGAACTGGTCGGCGAACTTCTAATTAGCCGCAACGTGATTCCGGGTCAGGCCACCGGACCGTTCGTTGTTGAAGGGCATGTGACTGATGATGGCAGATTTGTAATATCAAGCCGGCTTCAAGTCAGTGATGATCGAAACGGACCATGGAGAACTGCCGCGTCGGCGCCTGACAGTCGGCAGGCCGCAACTGTCACAATATTTCGAGGTTTGGCGGTGACGGGCCTGGATGTCAATGTAGAGGGACTAAAACCGTTCATTGGGAAATTTAGGTTTGGGAGGGTAGTTCTGAAGACAGGGGAAGCGGCCGTGTTCTTATTGAGTGATCTTTTGCCGCCAGCGGAGCTCCAGAAAAAATGAAGTGAATTTGGCAGGGTTAGAACCACAAGTTGTGCCGAGGCGGACTCGATCAACCAGTATACCACGATCGGCGGGCAGAGCCTGAGCTACACCGACAATCGGTTTAACCTGACAGGCTACAACGGAGCGAGCTACAGCTTCAACGCCGAGGGGCAGATGCTGAGCGTGGCCAAAGGTGGGAGCAGCATGTATTGCGTCTACGATAGACTGGGGCGGGTGCTCAAGCGGACGGTGGACGGGGTGAAAATCACCGTCTACGCCTATGACGGGTGGAAACCGATCATGGAATGGAGCGAGTTGGGAAGCCGCGACATAGACGGGAAGGCCGAAAGGCCGAGCCGAGCGGGCGCGAGCGAGTCAATGGGACGGGGCGGGCAATTACCTGGCCTGGAACGTCTATGGGCCGGGAGCGGACGAATGGAGCGCTTTGGGAAAGCGCGACATGGACGGGTGTGCAGGTATGGGTAACCTGCGAAGTGAGCGGGAGCGAATGAGTCAACTGCTCTGGCGCTATCAGGTGGCGGGGAACCAGCACCTGCGCTACCAGTACGAGGTGCATGGGAATGTGACCGCGCTCCTCGATGGTGGCGGGCACGGGCTGGAGCGCTACAGCTACGGTGCCTTTGGCACGGCCACGGTGACCAATTGGGATGGGAGTGGCGCGCGGCCGACGAGTAACTACGGCAACCGCTTCCTGTTCCAGGGCCGGGAGTATTTCCCGCAATATGGGATCTACGATTACCGGCACCGGATGTATCAGCCGGAGCTGGGGAGGTTTCTCCAGGCCGATCCCACGGGCTTCGACGCCGGGGATGTGAATCTCTTCCGCTACTGCGCCGATGATCCGGTGGATCATGGCGATCCCACGGGACTGCAGGTCTCGCTCGGGGAAGCCGAACGGCGTCCGGGAACATATGACATCAGCTTTGATTCCGGGATCCACGGGAGCACTTCGGGCGGCTCGCTCGTAACTTCGGCCATCCTGGCCGCTCAGTGGGGTGGTAGTAACGTTTCTCTGGCCCTAGTCTCGAAAGGCGGGAACGGAAAGAATTTTGAGAACTCGGCGCATGGGCGGGCGGTCCAAATGCTTGGCGAGGAGACGCACAGGCCAGACGTCACACAAACGGGCCTTATTACGGATGGTCCGCCATATCGAATTGGCCCGAAAGATGAGAAGATAGTCCGTAGTAATCCGATGGATCTGGACAGCAAGCGTGTCGCTCGGGAAGAGATGCCGGCGATAAAAAGGGGTCAGGAAGCTCTCGTGATCCACTATCATAGCCGAACGGGACCGCGATTCGGCCCACCGTCGGAGATTCCGGATCTTCAGACTGTAAAGACAAGGACGATGTATTTCACGAACAAAGAGTGGGCCGCAACAGGTAAATATCTAATTTACCGCCGCGGCCAAACGGACCCGGAAGTTCATTTCTCTCAAAGCCTAGAGCCCTCCCATTAAGGATGAAGAACAAGCTCGCTACATACTTAGCTGTGATGCTGTGCGTTCTCACCGAGGTCTGCTCGGGAGAAAACGCCTTATTCATTAAAGAATCGAGAAACTACGGTCGCCAGGGACCGCGAGGACATAAATTTCGCCGGGAGTTTGAGGCCCGCATGTTCAATCCTGCGAATTGGCGCCAAAGACTCTACGTTACCTTTTACGAGCCTGATGTCGATCAGACGCTGGAAGTCTATAGCAAACCTAATGGCGCACTCTGGCTCAGCTACACCCGCGCGACTCCGTCGTTGAGCAAAGCCATTGATGCAGAGCGGTGGGGATACGATACCGAGAAGGAGTTAAACGCAGTTCGCATTATGAGGCGTGAAATTGCGCTGCCGGATAACGTGGCAAAGGAGATCGAGCTACTCTGGCAGACCATGCTGCCCGGTTCTCTGCGCGGAGGAGAAGATCAGTCGGAGAGAATTTATGTTCACCCTCCGGGGTTTGAAGCGTTCCTCCGAAGGAACAATTCTGTGCGGGCGGGAACAATCCCAATGGCGGCAATAGATACGCCGGCCTACCGGTCATTCGTTCACATAGTTGAGGATTTGCTAAAAGCGTGCAACGGCGGATCCAAAGATCAGATTTTTGCGCGATTGCCCTCTAGGATGCAACATCTGCGAGCGTTGCTCAAGAGGGACTAGCTAGAGAAATGGCGCGGGGAAAAGCGAGGGGTCAGCTTCATAATTTCGCTCTCGCGGAAGAGTTGATAAAATGTTAAGGATGGCAAGTAAGGTCTCGTCAGGCATTGCCCATGGGCACCCAATAAACCTAATACCTCGAGGTAAGAAGGATGACGTTCGCGATCAAAGCGGAGGTTATTGATCCGGCGGCGGAGATGTTCGCCTTCGGCGAGCAGAAGACGATGTATGGCGGCAAAGGTATCGCCAGGGGCGACACGATTTTCGTCTTCGCGAGCGTAGAGGGATAAGGGGTCAGCTTGGGCTTGCATTGTTTCTTCGGACAGTGTGTTAGGACCAATTCCTATAGTTTAGTTGTTCAGGTGGGATTCAAAGATGACGGGGCTGGTGTAAGCAAGACTGGAGTGAAGTCTGG
>JBPCJC010000013.1:0-90603 GCA_051005695.1 Chthoniobacterales bacterium
CCGGACGTGGAGACGGAATGGTATTGCTTCGATGCGCTCAACACCGCGCCCGATCATCCGGCGCGCAACGAGCAGGACACGTTTTATTTGCCCGACGGCCGGCTGCTCCGCACTCACACCTCGACCGTGCAGGTGCGTACGATGCAAACCGCGGCGCCGCCGATCCGCGTGATCGCGCCCGGCGCGGCCTATCGACGCGATGAAGTGGACGCGACCCACAGCGCGCAGTTTCATCAGATCGAAGGACTCTACGTGGACGCCGATGTCACTGTCGGCGACCTGAAAGGAACGTTGGAATTTTTCCTGAAGGAGTTGTTAGGCGCGCAAACCGAGATTCGTTTTCGTCCGCATTTCTTTCCCTTCACCGAGCCAAGTTTCGAAGTCGATGTGAAATCGAAAGCGCTCCGGAGCGGCGAGAAATGGCTCGAGCTTTGCGGCTGCGGGATGGTGCATCCGGCGGTCTTCGAAGAGCTCAATCGTGCGCGCGGCGATAACGCCTACGATCCCGAAAAATTTTCCGGATTCGCTTTCGGCCTCGGAATGGATCGGTTGGCGATGATCCTGTTCGACATCCCGGACATCCGGCTGTTTTCGCAAAATGATCTGCGTTTCCTGAGGCAATTCGCATGAGCAGGGAAGTCCAACACTCGAAGTGTGTCATCCCGAGCCGCGCAGACGGCGAGGGATCTCACAGCAGCGGCGTATGCGTTCAGCAACCCCACGCTCGCTTCGCGGCTCAGGATGACAGATCTGGATAGCGCGCGATGAAATTTTCCGTTAACTGGCTGCAGGAATTCGTTGAGCTGCCGGCGAAAATCGAAGACCTGGCCGACTTGCTCACCTTCGCCGGAATCGAAATCGAAGGCATCGAACGGCGCGGGCTCGATCTCGCAAACGTGGTCGTCGCCCAGATCAACGCTTCCGCACCACATCCGAACGCCGATCGGTTGAGCGTTTGCGATGTTGATGACGGCACCAACCATCATCGCCAGATTGTTTGCGGCGCGAAGAATTACAAAGCCGGCGACAAAGTGCCGGTCGCGCTCCCCGGCGCGGAGTTGCCTAACGGACTCAAGATCAAAGTCAGCAAACTCCGCGGCGTGGAATCGCAGGGCATGCTCTGCAGCCCGAGTGAACTCAAAATTTCCGAAGAGAGCGATGGCCTGTTCATCCTTTCGCCGGAAGCGACGATCGGCGCACCCATCGGCTCGCTCTTCCCGGCCGACACGATTCTCGATGTCGAAATCACTCCGAATCGCGGCGATCTCCTGAGCTATCTCGGACTCGCCCGCGAGATCGCGGCGCTGAGCGGAACGCAGGTGCGTCTCCCGCAAATCGCGGAAGCGAAAACCAGCAGCGACCCCAGCGTCAAGATCGCGGCGCGGCGCGAATGTCCGTTCTATTCCGCACGGCGAATCGAAAATCTTTCCGTGGGGCGAAGTCCGGATTGGTTGCGCGCAAAACTGGAAGGGAGCGGACTGCGGGCGGTGAACAACATCGTCGACATTACCAATTTTGTGATGCTGGAATTAGGTCAGCCGCTGCACGCTTTCGATGCGGAGAAATTGCAAGGCGGGATCACCGTTCGGCTGGCCCGCGCCGGCGAACAGTTCCTTGCCCTCGACGGAAAGAATTACTCGTTAGACGAAAACGATCTCGTGATTGCCGACGACCTTCGGACTCTCGGGATCGCCGGCGTGATGGGCGGCGAAGACACCGGCGTGTCCGACACCACGCGCACGGTCCTTCTCGAAAGTGCCTGGTTTGCGCCCGCGAGCATCCGGCGGACGGCGCGGACTTTGAGCCTGCCGAGCGATGCCAGTTACCGTTTCGAACGCGGGATCGATCCGGGAATGACCCTGCGCGCGTCGGCGCGCGCAGCCCAGCTCATGCGCGAAATCGCCGGCGGGCAACCGTCGCCCAACGTTACCGTCGCGGGCGACATCTCGATCACTCCGGTGAATGTGCGGCTGCGCTATCAACGCTGCGATCAACTTCTCGGCGTTTCCGTTCCACGCGGCGATCTCGATCGCGGTTTGCGCAATTTCGGATTGCTCCCGACAAACGCGAACGTCGAAGGCACGACCTGGAAAATTCCGACGTTCCGGAGCGATTTGAAGCGCGACGTCGACCTCATCGAAGAAGTCGTTAGGCAATTCGGGATCAAGAACATTCCGAGCCGCAATCGGAGTGTTTTCACGCCCATCAGCGAGGGCGATCGCGGATACGATTTCGAAGCGCGCACTCGCCAGCGTTTGTGCGCACTTGGTTTTTCCGAGGCACGCACTTCCGCGCTCATTCCGCGAGGGCACGAACGGTTTTCCGATGGTGCGGTCGAGCTGAAAAATCCTTTGAGCGAAGATCACGTCGCGCTCCGACCGAGTTTGCTGCCGGGCTTGCTCGGCGTACTCGAGCGTAACCTGCGCGCAGGCGCGCGCAGCGTCCGGCTCTTCGAACTTGGGCACACTTTCACGCCACCGGACGCGGGCGAGAAACGCCGGCTCGCGCTTCTTTGTTCGGGCGAACTCCAGAGCGCGATCAACTGGCGCGCCGGTAAACCTCGCAAGCTGGATTTCTTCGACCTGAAAGGTGCGGTCGAGAGTCTCGGCCTCTCAAATTCCGTTTCGTTTCGTCGGACCGAACGAACAGATCTCGGGTTCGCGGCTGAGATTCTTGTGCGCGAAAACGTTGCCGGATTCGCCGGACAATTACACGCTACAGCAGCAGCAAAACTCGGCGCCAACGCGCCGGTTCTTGTCCTGGAAATGGATCTCGACTCGTTAGGCGCGGAAAGCCGCGCGGCGACCAAGTTCAGCGAGCTGGACAAGTTCCCGTCTGTCACCCGCGATATCGCGATGATCGTGCCAAGCCATCTCGCGCACGAAAAAATCGTCGCCGTGATGACAGGCGAACCCATGCTCGCGCAGGTGGAATTTTTCGACCTCTTCTCCGGCATGGAAGCGGAGAAGAATCTCGGCGCGGGCCGGAAATCGATGGCATACACGTTGACATATCGGGACAAAAACCGGACACTAACGAACGACGAAGTGAACGTGGTTCACACCCGAATTCGCGAGCGACTAAAAAACGAATTGGGCGCAGAACTGCGGGAGTAGTTCTTTGAGAGCGCCGGGAGTTTTTGCTTGAGGGTTGGGATGGAAACCAGCGTTTTTCGCTCAACTCTCAAGCAAGGACTCTCAGCAAATTTACCCTGCGGTGTTCGAGATTACAGGTGTGATTCCCGGACCGATGTTTCAGACAGAAGGGGGCTTGGTCGCAGTGGAGAAGATGACATGCCTTAATTGGAAGTCAGACGCTCTCGCGATGGTCACCCGCCCGTTACCGAAAGGGAACGGGATATCCTCCTAAACGGCACTGGCGGGGTAAAAACTTCAACCGCGCCCGGATCAGTAATGGTCCGGGCGTTTCGTTTTCTAGATTGGGTTTGCCCTTTCGTGCGCGGCTCTCTGCTGCTAACGGTCAGGCGATGCGCGCGCTTCTCGCACTCGAAGATGGCCGGATTTTCGAGGGAGAGTCATTTGGCGCCACCGGCACTCGCGTGGGCGAAATTTGCTTCAACACTTCCATGACCGGCTACCAGGAAGTGCTGACCGATCCATCATATCGCGGACAGATCGTGGCCATGACTTATCCGCACATCGGAAACTACGGAACGAATGCGCGCGATCAGGAAAGCGCCGCGCCGCACGTGCGCGGTTTTGTGATCGAGGAATTAACCGACACGCCGAGCAGCTGGCGCTCGGAGCGCTCGCTCGATGAGTATTTGCGCGCCTGGAAAATCCCAGGGATCCAGGGCGTGGACACGCGCGCGCTGACCCGGCATTTGCGCGAACGCGGCGCGATGAAAGCTTGCCTAACGAGTGCTGCGCTTTCGGAAAAAGAAGCGGTCGCGGAGGCGGTCCGCGGCGAAGGCGTGATCGGGATGGATTACGTCAAGGAAGTGACTGCTTCGGCTCCGTATGAATGGGATCCGGGCGACGAAGAAAGCGCGCGCTGGTCAGTTGCGCGTGGAAGCGCGGATGAAATACGCCGGGAAAGCTTGCCGGCGATTCGACACCGGATCGTCGCCTACGATTACGGGATCAAGGAAAACATTCTGCGCCGGCTTCGACAGGAAGGTTTCGGAGTCACGGTGGTGCCGGCGAGCATGAGCGCTGAGGATGTGCTCGCGTTGAAACCCGACGGCGTTTTCTTGTCGAATGGCCCGGGCGATCCGAGCGCGCTCGATTATGCACACCAAGCGATTCGCGGCCTGATGGGCCAAACGCCGATCTTCGGAATTTGCCTCGGCCATCAGGTGCTCGGTTACGCCTTCGGCGGACGCACCTTCAAACTGAAATTCGGCCATCGCGGCGGCAACCAACCCGTAAAAGATTTGCGCACCGGCAAGGTCGCGATCACCGCGCAGAATCACGGCTTCGCGGTCGAGGCGGAATCATTGCCGAAGGAAGTGGAAGTCACGCATGTGAACTTGAACGACGGCACGGTCGAAGGGATGCGTCACCGCGAGCTCCCGGTTTTCAGCGTGCAATATCATCCCGAAGCGGCACCGGGTCCGCACGATGCGGGCTATTTCTTCGCGCAGTTCGCGGAGTTGATCGAGAAGACTCGTTAGGCGGAAAAGTTCCGCGAACGCAGCGCGAAGACCTCCGCGAGCATCCGCCGGCTATCGCGCAGGAAACTGACCTTACTGCCCTCGCAGTGATTCCAGCGCACCGGGATTTCCCGCAAACGCAAACCGGCTTTACGCGCGAGATAAAGCAGCTCGACATCGAAACCAAAACCATCACTCCGTGCGGCCGCGAGCAGCGGACGAAACGGTTCCAACCGAAAAGCCTTGAAACCGCACTGCGTGTCCCAAAAAGGCAGCCCGGTCGCCAGCCTAACGAGTAAATTGAAGACTCGTCCGCCCTGTTCGCGGTGCCACGTCTGGCGGTTGCCGATCAATCGTCGATCGAGCGCCCGCGAACCAAAAACGATATCCATCTCGCCGGCGAAAATTGGCTCGAGCAGTTTCGGCGCTTCCTCGATCGGGGTAGAAAAGTCCGCATCGGAAAACAAGCCGACTGGCCGTGTCGCAGCCAGCAAGCCTTCGCGCACGGCCGCGCCTTTGCCGCGATTGGGCGAATGCCCGATCAAGCGGGTCGCGAGCGCCTCGTGGCGCGCAAAAACTTCGCGCACGACCTCGGAGGTTTGGTCGTTAGACCCGTCATCGACCACGATTACTTCGCTCTCCGGGCTAAACTGTTCCAGAAAGGCGAGCGCGTCGGGCAGAGTTTTTTCGATGCGGCCTTCCTCATCGAATGCGGGGATGATGAGTGAAAAGCCTGGCAGCATCAGAAGAGATTCGCGGAAACCAGTGCTCTAGACGCGTCGCGATTCAATGACAAATGCAATGAGCGCGCGCGCCGCCCGATTTTACGCCCGCTGGTTTGCGCGCAGGCACTTTCCCCTTTTCCGCGGATTGAACTAAGGCAAACTCCACCGGTTAGACCATGCCCGGCAGCAATCTTAACAGCGAATCCGAGAACACGATCACCGCCAATCCCGTGGCGGTGGTGCAGGGGGTGGGCGCGCTCGGCCGCGGTTTCCTGCGCGAGATCGGGAGCATGTTCTGGTTCATCATCAACACCTTCACCGAGACGGTGGACAACGTTCGCCGTGGACGTTCGCCGTTTCGCGCCTCGAGTTTTTTTCGGTACACCGAACGCGCCGGTGTCGGCTCGGTGCCGCTGGTGGCGATGGTTTCATTTTTCCTCGGCCTGACGATGGCGCTCCTGACCGGTTACCAACTGCAGCGCTTCGGCACCGAGCGCCTAGTGCCGGGTTTGGTGGCAATCGCATTCACCCGCGAGCTCGGCCCGTTGCTCACCGGAATCATGCTCGCGGCGCGGATCGGCGCGGCTTTCACCGCGGAGCTCGGGACGATGCAGGTCTCCGAGGAAGTGGAAGCAATCGAAGCGATGGGAATCAGCCCGTTGCGATTTTTGGTCGCGCCACGCTTGCTGGCGTTGTTCGCCTTGATGCCGTGTCTGGCGGTGATTTCGAGCGTGGCGGCGATCGTCGCCACCGCGCTCATTTCCAACGCCTACTTCAACATCGCCTTCGTTTATTTCAACGATCTCGTTCTCAACAGCCTCCTCATTCGCGACATCATCACCGGCCTGCTCAAAAGTTTTCTCTTCGGTTTGCTCATCGGCGCGATCGCCTGTTACCGCGGCTTGAATGTCAAAGGCGGCGCCGCCGGCGTGGGCACCGCGACCACTTCGAGCGTGGTCACCGCGATCACCGCGGTCATCGGATTCGATACCCTCTTCAACATCGTTTACGTGGTCTTCTTTCCATGAACGCGTCGCCGCCTCCGATCGTCGAGTTGCGCGATGTCCATTTGCGCTTTGACGAGAAAGTTGTCCTCGATGGAGTCTCGTTAGTCGTGGAACCGCAGGATCGGCTCGTGGTGATGGGCCAGAGCGGCAGCGGCAAAAGTACCATCCTGCGTTTGATCCTCGGGATCCTGCCACCAAGTGCGGGCTCGATTTTTTTCAAACAATTCGAAGTCTCGCGGCTGCAGCGGCGCAAGCTTCAAAAAATCCGCGCCCACATCGGAATGGTTTATCAATATTCCGCGCTCCTCAGCTCGCGGAATGTGCGCGATAACATCGCTCTGCCGCTCGAAGAATTGACCAGGAAAAGCGAAGCCGAGATCGACCGGATCGTCGACGAAAAATTGGAACTGGTGGGAATGCAGGACGTGAAGCAACAAATGCCGAGCGAGCTCAGCGGCGGGATGCGCAAACGCATCAGCCTGGCGCGCGCGCTGGTGATGGATCCGGAGTTGATCCTCTTTGATGAACCTTCCGCCGGCCTCGACCCCGTGATTAGCTCGGTGATCGACGAATTGATTATCAGCCTGAGCGAAAGATCGCAGGTCACCTCGGTCATCGTGACGCACGAGATGGATAGCGCGTTTCGGATTGGCACCAAAATGGCCATGCTTTACCGCGGCCAAATCATCGAGACCGGGACGACCGAAGAATTTAAAAGATCGAAGAATCCGGTGGTGGAGCAGTTCTTGAGTGGAAGCACGGAAGGCCCAATTTTGGAAGGAACCGAAGATGCAATTGCGACGAAATGAAATTTTGACCGGCCTGCTCGTGCTCGGCACGGTCGTGATCCTGACCGGGATTCTCATCCTCCTCGGCGCGCCCGGGCTCTTCCGGCCGCTGGTCGCCTACAAGATTTATTTGGATAACGCCGCCGGGATTAAACTCGGCGCGCCCGTCCTGCTCGCGGGCCGAAAGATCGGTCAGGTGGAAAAATTAAACTCGCCCGTCTCGCAGGAAGAAGCCGCGCGTGCCCTGGCCGTGGCCGATTCGGTGAAACCGCCGCCGGCGCCGAATGCTTCGCCGACCCCCGCATTGCTGAAACCGAAATATGAAGCGCGCGTCGATGTCCGGGTTGATAAAGACGCGATCGTGTACAAAGACGCGAAGGCGCGGCTGATCACGCTCGGTTTGTTAGGCGAAAACGCGATCGACTTCACCGCCGGTAATGAATCCTCCGGCAAGTCGGAAGATGGCCAGACCTTTGCCGGCGATCGCGTGCCGGACTTCGGCGAATCAATCGCGAAGGTGATCGAGATTGTTCAACCCGTGGCCACGGAAGCGACCGCGACCTTGAAGGAATTGCAGACGACCGCGCAAAACCTCAGCCGGATCACCGATGAACAATCGCAGTTGAACATGACCCTCGCGCAAATGCGCACCTTCGCGGAAAACCTGACCAGTATGACCGCGTCCGACAGCCCGCTGCAACTGGCCTTGAAGAACGTCGCGAGCATCAGCAGCAACGTGGAAAAAATCACCAGCAGCGACGACATCAGTGTAACTCTGCAAAACTTCCGCCAGTCTTCCGAGAAATTGAAATCGGCGATGAACGAGCTCGCGCCCGATTTGAAAGCGACTGGCGCGAACGTGAAAGATTTTACCCAGACGGTGAAGACGCAGCCGTGGCGCCTCGTCTGGCCAAGCACGAAAAAATATCCGGAAAGTTCGACGCCTAATGGCGAAACCATCACCGTACGCAAAACCACCCGCGCGCGCCGGAGCGAAAACGAAAGCCGTGCGCACCGCCGCGACACCATCGTCCCGTAAACGAATGCCCGCCCGCAGATTGAAAACTCGAAGATGAAAACTGCGCGTGTTTTTCGCTGGAGCCTCCTCGCCCTCCTCTGCCTCGGCCTGCTCGCGGGCGGAGGATTTTACTGGCACTTTCGGCAGGAGCGAAACGCGGGCGTGCAGTTCGTCAGCGAAGGCCGGCGGGCGTTGGCAAACCAGCAGATCGCCAAAAGAAGGACACCGTTCTCCGAAAACACTTCACCGGTTATCCAGATGCCGGGAGGCGCAGTGGCTGGCGACGGATCCGGAGGCGTTACTCGTACTGCGCTTGCGGGAACCGTAACGGTCGAGGACTTTGTCAACCGCTTGTAGTGATCCACCTGGCCCAATGTGCGCAGGATCATTTCAGAGCCGCCTAACTTTAGAATTTCGCTCCGTCTTACCTCTGCGTTGTCGTAGGAACGAATAAGAGTCTTCCCCTCTATTCGCCACTTGCCGGTTTGGACGGACGGACTTCCTAAATACATAAGGGTCCAAGTACCGTCGGCAAGATAGGTTGGGAATCTCGGCGGCTGAGAGTTTGTTTCCCAGTGCCCGACGAGTAGCTTTGAAAGCTTTGTAGATTCGCTTGCACCCGCCAAAGCTGCGAGCGTTGGTGCAATGAGGATCAACAAGATTAAAGCAACTCGTTTCATATGCTAGCTTCATGGCACCGCTTACGAGCGAAAATTGAGGGCAGGTCGTCCGAAGAGTTCCTCTGACTAGCAGCTGCATAGGTGCGTTCCGGTTTATTTGAATAGGATCACTGGGTTTGAAGTAATTGTCGGAGCAGTTTCTAACGAGAACAAGATCAGCTCCCGCTGGCGAGAGTGAGCGTGGCGTGCAGTGGATGCTTTTTCATAAAGCAAAATAGGTTGTTCGCCGGCCTGGTGGTTAGCCGCGTCGCCCGGTTAGACCGTTCACCGCGCCGTGCTGATAGAGCCATCAGCCGCGACTCCAATCCTAAAGCGCACGCCATCGCGAGAGCCGGAGGCAAAAGAGACACTCATAACGTCAAGCGTTGTTCCGGACACGCGTTCAACCCGGATAAACTCCGGATTGATGTTTTGAACACTCGTGGGAACGGCTGCGCGTATCTTATTGTTGGCGTTTTTGACCTCATTATGCCACTGTGCTGTTGTTATTAAATGCCGGTCCATCAAAGCTCCGGCCGAGAGTTCCCAGGCCGGCAACGGGTTGCCCATCCAGCGCAATGTTGGTGAGGACTCCGCCGCGGCTGAGGAATACACCGTCTATCGTCCGCGACGTTGGGGCCCCCGTTTGCGCGGAAGCGCTAGCTAGGAGGATGGCAAGAGCGGAGGCGCTCGTACCGAGAGCGATCTTTCTCATCCGTGACTTCGAAACACCAAGCAAACCAGGAGGTATCAATTTCATAGTTGTCCTTTTGTTCGTGGGGGCAGATGACTCCCCAGCACCGTGCGCATTATTCGGAATCAAACTTCCCGTGGAAAGGAAATTCATCGGCGGTCCGGTCGGGGCACCGAAATCTAAATCAGCGCGTCAATTCCACACATTAGTCCGACGCCATCGCGGGCTTTTCGCCGATCCTGAGGCCGGCGTGCGTTACCTTTTCCGCGAACTGAACAATCATCATCTACCACCTTGGGGCCACGCGGCGCGCTCGACGATAACAGGAGGCTGTTCGAATCCGTTTCCTCGAACCGGAGCAGGCGGCACGCGTTCTTGATCACCGTTTGCGCCGCACCTTGGTAAACCCATTTGGGTGTGACGGATTTTTTATCTTCGGTTGCGGCAGAGCCGCGCTAGGTAATCCGCGGCTAAAATTCGACGATCTCGAGGCTTATCTGTCGGGCGGTGCCGGCGATGATCTTGAAGCCGGCTTCGTCGTTGCGCGAGTTCAGGTCTTTACCCTTGAGCTTCACGATGTCCATCACTTGTTTCCGCGTGACTTTCCCGACTTTGGTCTTGTTAGGCTCTTTGGAGCCGGCGGCGATGTTGGCGGCTTTCTGCAAAAAGCGCCAATCCTTCTGCAGGCGACGAAGCACCTAATTCCTGGTCTTAACTAACGTGGTGGTCGCGGTGTGCGTGGTCGTGGGTGTGCCGCCGCTGCCAGTCACGGTCAGAGTATATGTTCCACGCGAAGAAGAACTGGGCACCGTTACCTGCAGACTCGAAGAAGTCGTTGCCGGATTCGGATTAAAGCTGGCGGACGCACCAGAGGGCAGGCCGCTCACCGTGAGGTTTATGGGCGAGTTGAAGCCGCCGCTTCGAGCGATCGATACTGTGTAAATCACCGTTCCACCGGCGCGGCGCACTTTCGCTGTCGTAGGGCTGATCGAGATCGAAAAGTCAGCCTGTGGGGTCGGCGTTGGTGTCGCCGTCGGCGTTGGTGTCGCGGTTGGCGTTGGCGTCGCGGTTGGCGTTGGCGTCGCGGTTGGAGTGGGTGTCGGTGTTGGATTCGCCGAGGCCACTTTGAAACTGCCGATGCGCGTGCGCCAATTGTAGGAAGTGGTCGCTGAATAGTATTCGCTCGTAAACCAGAAGGTGCTGTCGTCCACCGGATCAACCGTCAATGCGCTGTAATCGCCCCAGCGATTTCCAGTGCCGCTCTGGCTGCCGGTGCCATCGAAGAGGTGCGCTTCACCCTGGCCCAAAGTGTTCAGCGGATCAGTCGCGAGACGCGCTGCATAGCGGAGCTGTGGTGTGATCGCGGAACTGGAAGCGCTAAACCCGATCGCAAGATTTCCCTGGGCATCCATCGCGGTGCTGCCCAGCCAGCGCCAGGTGGTGTCCGGCTGATAGGTGCTTTCCTGATAAACTTGCACCGGGCCGGCGGTGACGTTGCGGAGCTCAAACCAGCGCAGGCCGGCCACACCATTCGCGCTCACCGAGTAGGTGCCCACGACTGATTCGTGGTCGCCGAAATTCCGGTAAGCGAGCCGGAAGAGGAGGCGATCGCCGATGCCGTCGAGATTATTTGCCGACGTGACTCCGGCTTGCGGCACGCAGGCACGCGTCGTCGGGCAGAGCGAGGTATAGCCGGCGGCGGGCGGAAAGGCATAGGTGGTGAAAGTGGAATTCGCCGGAGTGACGAAGTCGGCGTGAAAGTGATAAGTGGTGTAATTCGGATTGGACGCCTGACCTGGGAAGCCGACAAAGGTCGCGGGCGCACCGGAGGAGGGCAGCGTCGCGCCATCGAGGTCAGCGGGCAGGAAAGGGTCGACCGAGCCGCCGAGCGGACCGACCGGACTAACGAATGTTGCGGGCTGATTGATCAGCATCTTCGCGCGATCAAAAGCGAAGGCCTGCGGTCCGAGATAGGAAGTTCCCGCGGCATTGAAAACGTTCATGCTCATGTAGTAGCCGTCGGGCCAGACGCTCAGGTGCGGGTAATCGTAGAAGTTCGAACCGAGGTGAAAGCCGTAACGCGCGTAGCTGCCGCTGGCATCCGCAGTGGTCGAGATGGCGACGCACTCATCGGTGATCGGACCGCTGGTGGTCCCTTTAGCAAACTGGCTAATGAGCCATCGCCCCGCCAGATGGTCATAGAGCACGACCGGGTCGCCCGCGCCGCCGGTCTCGCAGGCGCCGCCGAAACCGGTCCAGATCGAGGAGATGCTTTTCGGACCGAGGACCGAGTTCCCGGTGTTCTTATCGAAGACCTGATAACCCTCGTTTACAATCTGCACGTATTGGGTCACGCCCACGGCGCCGTTCGTATCGGGCGGCGCGCAATTGCATCCCACGCCGGGGAAAGAGATGCCATCGAAGTTCAGGATGGCGGCGGGCACACTCGGGGCGAGCGCGTTCAGCAGGGAACCATTGGTCGAGCGGTGCCGGTTTTGGATCACGGGATCGGCACTGTCGATGTGGCGATGCGGGATCTTGGGGTTTTCGTTCGCTTCGTGTTCTTGTTTCTTCGACTCGCGCGCGCTTACGGGTGGCAGATCACGCATCGGGGGCGAAACGTCGTTCTTGTAGGAAACGCCCACTTCCACGTTCGGATTGCCGGCGCTTGGATTCGGTCCCTGCACATTCGATCCTTGGGCTAAGGCCGAAGAGCCAGAGAAAACACCGAGCCCGAAAAGCGCGAGAAAAATCCCTGCCGAGCAGAGAAGAAACGCGACGAGCACGCGGGGGTTGAAGAAGGCGGACCGAACGGAGTTTTTCTTTTTCATAGAGGCTTTCGGAGCAGTGATGTGCGAAGGAGCTTCGGAAGGTGAAGCTCTGCTGGCGTGTATTTGTCACATTTACGCCCAGAGCACAGATTATATTTCCGTAATCACGGTCTTGTTCGGCCCGCGATGGCCCCCCCGGTGATCGTGAGGGCGCCGATATCCGTGACGGCTAATGACAATCTCGAGGGCCCATCTCCCGCATGGTCCCGGCGAGGATCTTGAAACCGGCTTTGTCGTTGCGCGCCTGCAGTTCTTGTTTTTCGTTTTCACGGTGTCGATGAACTGCTTGCGCGTGACTTTGACGACTTTGTTCTTGTTAGGCTCTTTCGAGTTGGTGGTCTAATCTTGGAGGACAAGATAAAACGAGGGCTACGCCCGTAGCGAAAAGTGCGAAAACCACGTTCGTCTAGAGTTAGGATATCGGGGCAATCCATGCGCTCGGCTAATACAACTAGCGTGGCATCAGCGAAGTCCATGGGTGTGTCCCGATAGGTGTGCATAAGGGCAGCCGCCATCGTGAGCGATCGCCCGTCGGTTACGTCGGCGATGTCTGCTTGGAAGGCTCCGAGAAACTGCACGAGCCGCTCGGGGCCGTTCCGCCATGCGAGGCATCCGCAACATCCAGCAAGGCAATCAACGGCCCGTTGGCGAGAGGCGGCGCGTTACTTACGCCTATTTCGTTTGCGAATGATTGCTTTGAGCGCATGAGCAGCGCCAATCATTTTCGAAGAATCGAGCGGACCTATTAAATGACGAACGCGGTCGCGGAGCGAGCTTTGTTCGATCTCGCGATCGATTAATTCGCGAACAATCTCGGACTCGCTTTTTTTAGCGCGTTAGCCCGCCGCTTGAGGGCGTCGCGCCGCTTTTTCGGCAGTGTAAGACACGATGCAAGACGCGATCCGGGCCGTAACAATCGGGGAGAGATAGTATCTGCCAGACCGCGGAACCTCAGACAGCAGGCTGGCGAGCTTGCCCTACGTTTTAATCGACGATCTCGAGGCCCATCTGGCGGGCGGTGCCGGCGATGATCTTGAAGCCGGCTTCGTCGTTGCGCGAGTTCAGGTCTTTACCCTTGAGCTTCACGATGTCCATCACTTGTTTGCGGGTGACTTTCCCGACCTTGGTCTTGTTAGGCTCTTTGGAGCCAGCGGCGATGTTAGCCGCTTTCTTCAGAAGGATCGCGGCGGGCGGGCTCTTGGTGATGAAGGTGAACGACTTGTCTTTGAAGACGGTGATCACGACCGGTAAAATGTCGCCCGCCATCTTCTGGGTGGCGGCGTTAAATTCTTTGCAGAACGCCATGATGTTGACGCCGCGCGGCCCGAGCGCCGTGCCCACGGGAGGTGCGGGGTTCGCCTGACCTGCAGGGATCTGCAGTTTGATGTGAGCTATGATTTCTTTGGCCATGTTCTAAAAATTTCTGATTATCCGCGTTCGACCTGCCAGTACTCGAGTTCCACGGGCGTGGCGCGACCGAAGATGGTGACCGAGACGCGCAGCTTGCCACGTTCGGGATCGATTTCTTCGACGATGCCGTTTTGATTTTGGAAAGGTCCGTCGGCCACTTTGACGGTCTCGCCGACTTCGAAACTGACTTTCGGTTTTACCTTCTCTTCGCGCTCACGCATTTGCGCGAGCATGTTGTCGACTTCCGATTGGCGCATCGGGATCGGCTTGTCTTTCGCGCCGGCAAAACCGATGACGCCGGGAGTGTCGCGGATGAAATACCAGGTGCGGCCGACGAGTTGGTTATTCTCGTCGAGCAGGTGCATGTTCGCGATCAGGTAACCAGGGAAAAATTTCCGCGTGGTTTCGCTCTTCTTGCCTTTTTTAATTTCGGAGACGCGTTCGGTCGGGACGAGGACTTCGAAGACGACGTCGCTCATCTCTTCGGTTTTGACGCGCTTAGCCAGGTTGTCGCGCACTTTGTTCTCCTGACCGGAGAGCACGTGAATAACGAACCACTGATCTTTTGCGGCGAGTGTCTGGGCCATAATCAGTGCAGGCGAGTGAAGAAATGGAGCACGTTCACGAGGATGAAATCGAAGAGCGCGACGTATCCGCCTAACAAGAGCATGGCGATGATGACCACGAGGGTGGAATCGGTCAGCTCCTTGTAGCGCTTGATCCCCTTTTCTTTCGGTTCCCAAGGCCAGGAAGCTTTTTGCAATTCCACCTTCACTTCGTTGAGGAAGTTTTTGCTTTTGGTGATCATGAAATTCTTACCCCAAACGGTCGCCGGCGGTTGAACAGGTCAGGAGGGACTCGAACCCCCAACCGACGGTTTTGGAGACCGCAACTCTACCAATTGAGCTACTGACCTAATCGTTTGCTCCCAAAGGTAACGCGCTCCCGCCCGCTTGGCGAACGGGAGCGCGCTGACAATTTTTCTAGTCGAGAATATCGCCCACGCGACCCGCACCGACGGTCTTGCCGCCTTCGCGAATGGCGAAACGAATGGTCTTCTCCATCGCGATCGGGGTGATCAATTCCACTTCCACTGAAACGTTGTCGCCCGGCATGACCATCTCAACGCCTTCCGGCAGCTTGACGGTTCCGGTCACGTCCGTGGTGCGGAAATAAAATTGCGGACGATAGTTCGTAAAGAACGGCGTGTGACGACCGCCCTCTTCCTTCGAGAGGACGTAAACTTCCGCTTTGAATTTCTTGTGCGGCTTGATCGAGCCCGGCTTCGCGATCACCTGACCGCGCTGCACGTCTTCTTTCTTGGTGCCGCGTAGGAGCAGACCGACGTTGTCGCCGGCGCGCGCTTCGTCGAGCAGCTTGCGGAACATTTCGATGTCCGTGCAAGTGGTCTTCGCAGTATCGGTGAGGCCTACGATCTCGACTTCCTCCATCTTCTTGAGGATGCCGCGCTCGACACGACCAGTCGCAACGGTGCCGCGACCTTCAATGTTGAACACATCTTCCACCGGCATGAGGAACGGCTGATCAATCGGACGATCCGGGACCGGGATGTAATCGTCGACCGCTTCGATGAGCGCGAGAATTTGCTTCTCCTGATCGGCGTCGCCATTGAGCGCTTTGAGCGCGCTGCCCTTCACGATCGGGATCGAGTCGCCCGGGAATTCGTATTGGGTCAAGAGATCGCGCACTTCCATCTCCACGAGATCGAGAAGTTCGGGATCGTCGACCATGTCGACTTTGTTCAGAAAGACAACCACCGAAGGCACGCCGACCTGACGAGCGAGCAGGATGTGCTCGCGCGTTTGTGGCATCGGGCCATCAGCAGCGCTCACGACCAAAATCGCGCCGTCCATCTGCGCCGCGCCGGTGATCATGTTCTTCACATAATCCGCGTGCCCGGGGCAATCGACGTGCGCGTAGTGGCGCTTGTCGCTCTGGTACTCGACGTGGGCGGTTGAAATTGTAATGCCGCGCTCTTTTTCTTCCGGCGCAGCGTCGATCGAATCATAGGCGCGTGCCGTGGCGAAGCCCTTCTTCGCGAGCACCGTGGTGATCGCAGCCGTGAGCGTGGTCTTGCCGTGATCGACGTGACCAATCGTGCCGACGTTCACGTGCGGCTTGTTCCGTTCAAATTTGTCCTTAGCCATCTCGATTCTCCTTGTTTGTAAACTGACTAAACTTCGTCTTTTTGAGTTGTTACTGCCGGTCGCGAGCTCGACCTGGAGCCCACAACCGGGATCGAACCGGTGACCTCGTCCTTACCAAGGACGTGCTCTGCCAACTGAGCTATGTGGGCCGCGTTTCGTTATCTCGCCGCTCATCGCCATCTCCCTTCCGGAGCCAGGCGATAACCGTTGCTTTACGTCAGAGAATTAAAAATCCCAAAGCCGCGTCAAACTTTGCAATTTGAACGACCATGGGACCGTCTTCGTTCCAGCGAAAAGCGTCGGCAAGCTAACAGCGCGCCTCCGGGTGTCAAAGAAATTGTTGCCTGCAAAACGCGTTCTTCCACGACCACAGAAAGCTTCGACAATTTGACCGCTCGAGGCGCGGAAAAGGGTCAGCGCGGACTTGCCGCGGGCGGGCTCTTCGGTCGCGCAGTTCCGGGCGCGGCCACCGCTCCCGCGGGCGACGCACCGGCCGCGGGCGACGGCTTGCGCGCTTCCACCGATTTGATCCGCGAAGCCGCATCGGCGTCGCTCGGTTTCAATTCTAAAACCTTCTTATAATCCTCGAGCGCGTTGTCGTTTTGACCCGCCAGGCTGTAGGCGTAACCGCGCCGGCGATACCCTTCCGCATCTTTGGGCGAGGCTTTGATCAAGGAGGTGAAATCTTCGATCGCCTTGTCGTACTGCTTCAGACTGCGATACGCGAAACCGCGACGCTCCAGCGCCTGCGCATCGTGCCCTTTTCCCATCAAGACTTTCGAGTAATCCTCGATCGCCTTTTCGAAACTATCCTTCGCCATGTACGCGTAAGCTCGGAAGCGATAGCTGTCGGTATCGTTGTCATCGATCCCGAGCGCTTTGCTCAGATCCTCGATCGCGCCGTCATAATTTTTTTGGGAAATTCTGACCTTGCCGCGGTCGCTATAGCCGTCCGCCTTTTTTGGTTCCAGCTCGATCACTTTGCCGAAATCTTTCGCCGCTTCGTCGAGCTTGCCGGCGGCGCGATACGCGTTCCCTTGATTCAGGTAATGCTTGTAGTCTTTCGGGTCGGCCTTGATCGCCAAACCGAATTCCTCCGCCGCCTCGGAGTATTGCTTTTTCTTCGCCAGCTCAACGCCTTTGCGGTTGTGCTCGGCGGAATCGCCCTGGCCAAAAACTACCGGAGCGCCGAAGGCCAGCAGCAAAATTGACAGGGCCGGGGCACCGAAAATGTTTCTCGTTTTCATGGGAATTCGCCTACTCAAGAGAGGGTCAGCTTGATTGCAAGCGAGCCGCTCAATCAATCGACCGTGTGGTCATCATTTTGCCAACGATCACGCCGATAATCCCGAGCACCACCAGCGCGCCGATGGCGATAAGAATGTTCATCCGTGTGAGCAGAGGCTCTTTTGGAGTAGGCCGCGGCGTCGCTGCTGGCGTATTCGCCACCGGACGCGGCGCGGCGGGCGCTAGTTTCGCCTGCACGAAACGCATGTGATCCTGCGCGGTAAAATCATCCGGCTTCAGTTGCAGGACGCGCTGCAAATCCGCCAACGCCTTTGCGGGTTGATTCAGCGCGACGTAGGCATCCGCGCGCCGATTCAAGCCCAGAATGTCATCCGGAACTTGCCCGAGCGCATTGTTATAATCGTCGAGCGCGGCCTGGTAGTTTCGCTGGTTGTATAAACCAAGGCCACGCCGCACCAGGGTCAGCGGATCGTTCGGTTTCAATTCCAGTGCCTTGTTCAAATCGGTCATGGCCGGTTCGGTTTGATTTTGCGCGAGAAAAGTCGCGCCCCGCTCCGAGTAACCGGCGGGCTGCGTCGGCGCCAGCTCGATCGCTTTCGAAAAATCCGCGTTCGCTTCGGTGAATTTGTTCAGCTGCCGCAGCATCTTTCCGCGATTGAGATAAAGCAGCGGATCGGTCGGATCCGCCGCGATCCCCAGGGTGAATTCGTTGATCGCCTGCGGATAGGCGCCGGCCTGCCCAAACTGCACGCCTTTATTCGAGTGCTCGACCGCGGTGTTGTGCGCGCTGCTTTTCTTCTCTGCCGCCTGACTGCCGACGTTTGCGCACAGCAGTGCGACCGTGATCAAAGTGATGATTCTATTTCTTGCCGTCATAAATTTTGTCTCCTGAATCTTTTCGTTTCTCGGCAAGGAATCGTTTGCAGGCGAGCAAATTAAAATGCTCTATCGCCAGCGAGTGCAAACTTCCCCGCCGAATTCCCAAATCTCGCGCACTCCCGATTTTTCCAAGGGCTACGCCGCCATCTTCGGGACCATCGTCATCTGGTCGACTCCCTCGCTCTTTCTTTTTTATCTCAACCGCTTCTACGATCCCTTCGCGCAGAATTTTTATCGTTACGCGATCGCCTGTCTCGCTGTTTTGCCCTTCCTCTTTCGCCGGCGCAGAATCTCGCCCACACCATTGACCTTGAAATTATTTTTCGCCTGCGTTCTCCCCGCGATCCCGAACGTCATCCATCAGGTCACGCAAGTCCTCGCTCTCAATTACATCGGGCCCGGGGTCTTCACCATTTTCATGCGCTCGTCGGTCATCATCACCGCCCTGCTCGCGCTGGTTTTTTTTCCGGAAGAACGCTGGATCATCCGCCACTGGCGTTTCCAAACCGGGACCGTTCTCGGTTTGTTAGGCGCCATCGGCGTCCTCTGGTTTCAACCCGGTTGGGAAACCGGCGCGGTCGCGCTCCGCGGTTTCCTCGTCACTTTCGTCGCCGCTTTTTGCTGGGCGCTCTACGGCGTCTTCGTCAAGCGTCCTTCCGCCGAACTCGGACCCGTCCGCAGCTTTGCTCTCGTTAGTCTCATCACCTCCGTGCTCCTTTTTGTTCTCACCATCGCCTGGGGCAACATCCGCACGCCTTTGCAGGCCGGCGCGCACGTGAACTTCATCCTCATCTTCTCCGCCGTCACCAGCATCAGCCTCGCGCACGTCCTCTATTATATTGCGATCCGCGAACTCGGAGTCGCGCTCGCGCAAACCCTCCAGCTGCTTTGCCCGCTCGGCGCCCTCGTCCTTTCCTATTTCATTTTTGGCGAACGCCTCACCACTCCGCAGATTTGGAGCGCCGCCCTTCTGCTCTTCGGCGCCTTTCTCGCGGTGCAAATCAAGCCGGCCCGAACCTTGGCGACCGCGGAAAATCTCTAGCGCCTAACGAGTCAAAGCGGGATGCGTTCCGCCATTTGCACGAGCCCGACGAACTCACCCCGATCGCCCGTCAGGTCGCGGCCGCGCCCGGCTCTCGCCCATTCCACCACCTTCGCGAAAGTTCCGTCGCCTTTGTGCGCTGACTTCCTCAAAATCATACCAAACTCCGCCACCGCCGCCGCAAACTTCAAATCATCCGACGCCGCGGCAAAGCTCGTGCCGATGTCGATCAGCGCGTGTGCCTCCGGGCTTTCCGAGCCCAGATTGACCGCGAGCATTTTTTCTGAACTCGTCGTCGGCGCAGTCGGGATCACTTCATACAGCGCGGTCACTCTTTGCCCGCCTGGAAAGTCACCGTTCTTTGTCTCGTTAGGCCGGACCGCGCCTGGGTTTCGGTTTTCGAATCCAAGCAGCCGGTAGGAACCCACGCGCGCCGGATTGAACTCCACCTGCGCGCTTAAATTTTTCTCGATCTCGCCAGCCCGTGCCTGCAACCCGATGCGCACCAACCGATGCTCCACCGCCCACGGACAACCAGCGACTTCGAGCGTAATCGAGAACGCCCCCTCGCTCGCCGGCGGCGGCTCTTCGAAGCTGAAATAGTTGATCAGCTCCTCGATCCGGATCGAATCTTTCGGCGGCAATTCGCCACGCTCGATCGAGCTTTTCACCTTCGCGTAAGACGCCGTTCCGACCGCGATCGGAAACGTCGAAAACGGATGCGCGGCCGCCAGGACGAATGGATTTTCGTCGCGTTGGTCGTTTTCATTCGCGCTCGCGTCAGCCTGCCCATCGAGCGCAGATGAAGGCTCGGCGACAAATTCCATCTGCACCTCCGCTCGCGCTTTCGCCACGCGAATGTTCGCACTCGATCGACCGTTCGAGAACAGGACTGCCGCGATCACCGCGCAGATCGCCAACGCCGCCGCCACGCCGATCGACAGCCATTGCGCGTCCGACCAAAAACTGCGCGCACTCGGCAGCGGCAAAATGTTCAACGGTTTCGCCGCGGCCTCGTCCAGTTCGTCGCGAAATTGCGCGCGCAACCATCCTGCGAGTTCGCGCGTCCCGTGCACGGACGCTTGCGCTTCGGGCGAATTCGCCACCGCTTCCGACATCGCGCTGGCGTCGTCGCCGGACAGTTCGTCCAAGGCAAACGCAGTCAGCTTTGGATCATCAGGATCGATCTTCATGGGTTGCTCCGTGGGTTAAAGGAGATGAAATCACGCGCCGCTGCCGTGTAACGCGCACGCAAGGTTTTCAGTGCATTATGCAGAAGCACACCGACGTGGTTGGTCGAGAGTTTCGTGATCTCGCTGATCTCCTGGTAGCTCAGGTCATTTTGGAATTTCAATTGTAACACTTCCTGCTGCCGCGGCGGTAAGGTCGCGGCGATTCGAAGCAAAAATCCCTTCGCTTCCAGCCGCTCAATCTGCTCGTTAGGCGCGGGTTCGTCCGCCGCCTGTTGTTCAAGTAATTCTTGATCGAGAAACGTCAGCCGGCGCTCTTTTCGGCAAACGTTAAGCGCGCGATTACGACAAACCGTGAAGAGCCATTTCGCCGGCGCGCGGTCCGTTTGTCGTCGGGCGCTCCGCTCCCATTCCACGAAAGTTTCCTGCACGACATCGCGCGCGCGCTCGCGGACGCCGATGATCCGGGTGGCATATTGCAGCAGCGGAATTTCGAAGCGCCGCAGAATCTCCTCCAGCTCGTTCGAGGATTCGCGGTCATCGGACATCGCCTCCATCTCTAACCGATTCGTCCATCCGCCGGTGAGCGCATTTTGCATTCAGTAGGCCGCGCCGGTGACGGTAAAGGTGATCGGCGTGCGGATTTTTGCGGCCGTGCCGGCACGGAATCGCCACCGTCGAAAGCCATTGATCGCGGCATTATCCAGCACGGCGCTGCCAGTGCTTTGGGCCATCGAAACATCGATCACCGTGCCGCTCGCAGGATCAACCGTCAGCAGCGCAACTCCCGAGCCGGTCAGGTGCTGACGGCGCGCTTCGTAGGGATACTCCGGACGCGGCGCCTGTAACGCCAGCGCCTTGGCCGACGGTCCGGCAGTGCCCGGAGATTCGTGCCTAACGAGTGGTTGGATTTGTTTGACCGCAGATTTCCGAACAACCGGCGGTGGAGTTGGATTTTCGTCGACGAAGAATGAATCTTGCACGACTGGCGGTGGCGGGATTTCGTCCTCGGGAGACGGCGCATCAGGCGGCGGCGGATCCACGCTAACGTTAATCCCGGGATCGTCTGGCAATTCCATCGCCGACTCGACCGGCCGGTGGCTTGCAAGCGCGATCGCACCGAAATGAAGCACCACCGCGCAGCCAAAGGCGATCGCGATTCCGGATTTCGTCCACGGTTTGTAAAGTAAGGCAGCAGCCATATCGATCTCCTCCAGGAGACAGACACGGCGCCGCGAAAAACCTTAACGTGATTCGTGAATTGGCTTTCGCCTAACGAGCGGTCGACCGCGGCAGACAAAAGACTTTGCGCGCCAGCTCTGATTGCAGTTCTTCCGCAGAATACCAGCGCAGGAGCGCGTTCTTATTGAGCAAGTCTGGATTTTTCGCGGCGAAATCGGCCCAGCTTCCACCATTCATCAGCGCGCGCCGTTCGCTGATGATCGCCAAGAACCCAACGGTGATCGTCTCGTGATATAACTGCGGCTTCTCGACTTTGGTCGCGAGGTGACGAACGCCCCGCGAAAAGCGCGTGACCGCTTCGCCGAACGAATGTCGCGCGAGCATCTCGAAGGCGAACCGGACGTGCTCTCGATGAGGAAAATCAGCGGGGTCGAGCGTGCCAGTTTCGAGCGAAAACAATTCCTCTTCGATCGAAGGAGCAGCTGTCTTCATTCCTCGATCAGGCGATGACTGTCGGCCGCCCCGAGTTCCAAACCGTAAACTGTTTTCAAGCGGCGGACGTGTGCCAGGGTCTGCTTGCTGAAGGGCGGTTTTCCCTCCAGCGCGTGCAGGGTGATCCCTTCGAGCAAATCGCCCAGCGAGAGATCGAGATATTCCGCGAGTGCGCGCAACACTTTGACCAGGGTTTTTTCCATTCGCGCACCCACCTGCACGCGGCTGACGCGTTTCGGTATTCGTTTGTTTGTTTGTGACATTGTTATTTTATTACCACGATATCTTACTAACTCGCTAGCAATTCCCGGGTCTGGAGGCGGGAAGCGCATCAGCGCGCCACTTTCATTCTGGGCGGTTTGTAAGTTGCGCTTCATCCGAACGGCAGTGCCTACTCCCGGCTTGTCTCGCCGCTTGTGTTTGGCGATGATCGGCGGCGTGCGCGCGACGGAAACTTCAGTGGTGCAGGCTGAGCGCTTTGCCGAAACCCCCTGGAGTGTTGTCCTCGCCGCGGGCGCGACCTCCACGCCGCGGGCGGACGCGGCCCTTGCGGCGTTGTGCCGGATTTATTGGCCGCCCATTTATGCTCATCTCCGCCGGCGCGGCTATGAGGTGCAGGACGCGCAGGATCTCACCCAGTCTTTTTTCCAGCACATCATCGAGGACGAAACGCTTTGTCGCGCCTGCCGCGGCAAAGGCCGCTTCCGCAGCTTTCTTCTCGGGGCGCTGAAGCTTTGCCTCGCAGATGAACACGCACGGCGTCAGTCGCTGAAACGTGGCGGCGGCGTGCAGTTCATTTCGGTGGACGATCTCGAGGCCGAGGAACAGCATCACCAGCGCCTCGGCGGCGAGCTTAGCCCGGACGAGTTGCTTGACGCTCGCTGGGCCGGCTTGGTGCTTGACCGCGCGCTCGAAGCGCTTCGCACCGATTTCGCCGCGAGCGGCAAGCTCGAGACCTTCGAAGTCCTCTCCCCGTTAATCACCGGCGAGAAGGGGGACGTCTCTTATGAATCGGCCGCGGCACGTCTCGGTATCGGCTTGGGTGCCGCGAAGAGTTTGATTCATCGGCTCCGCCGTCAATTTGCCACCACCTTGCGTCGAGAAATCATGCAGACGGTCAGCGCGCCACATGAAGTGGATGACGAACTGCGCGCGCTCCGGATGGTTTTTTCGCGCGCCGCAGAACGGCAAATCGCCTAACCAAAATGCGCGCGCCCGCAACGACGAAGATTTGCGAGACGTGCGGAGGCGTTCTCGATCTGGAGGCGCCAAGTGGTTTTTGTCCCGGCTGCCTGCTCACGGTGGCCCTGGAAGAAAACGGGGACGACGCGGCGCTGTCCGGTGCTCGGATCGAAGACTACGAGATTCTGAATGAAGTGGCGCGCGGCGGGATGGGAATTGTGTATCGCGCGCGGCAACGAACGCCCTCGCGCGTGGTCGCCTTGAAGATGATTCTGCCGAGCCACATCGGTTCGCCTGATGCGCTGGCGCGTTTTCGCGGCGAGACGGAAGCGGCCGCGAGTCTCGATCACGAATCCATTCTCCCGATTTATGCCGTGGGCGAAAAAGACGGCGTTCCCTTTTACAGCATGAAGTTTGCGGAGGGAGGAAGTCTTGCCGCGCGCTTGTCCGATTTTCGCAACCAGCCGCGAGAAAGCGCGCTCCTCATCGCGAAGCTGGCGCGTGCCGTCGCACACGCGCATGAGCACGGCATTCTGCATCGCGATTTGAAACCGGGAAATGTGCTCTTCGACGCCGCGGGGAAACCATTCGTGAGTGACTTCGGGCGCGCGAAGTGGCTCGAGCGTGAATGCGATCTCACGCAAACAATCGCGATCCTCGGCACGCCATTTTATATGGCGCCGGAACAAAGTGCGGACGCGCATTCCATCACGGCCGCAGCCGACATCTACAGCCTCGGAGCCATTCTTTTTCATCTGCTCACGGGACGACCGCCGTTTCGCGGCGACAATGCCATGGAAGTTTTGCGCAATGCGGCCGAGCGCCCCGCGCCGCGACCGCGCGCCCTCGATCGCAAGGTCCCGGCGGACCTCGAAACGATTTGCCTGAAGTGTCTCGAAAAAAATCCCGCGGCCCGTTATTCCTCCGCGACCGCGCTGGCGGATGATCTCGATCGGTTTCTCGCGCGACGCACCATTCTCGCGCGCCGCGCCAACCCGATCACACATGCCGTGCGCTGGATCCGGCGCAATCCATCGATTGCTGGCCTTGGCGCGGCCTCGGTTCTCTTGCTTGTCACGCTGCTTCTCGTACTGCGACCGGCATCGCCGCAGAAGACGCAGGAAGTGCGCGAAGCGCAAAAATCAATCGCGGTTCTGCCTTTCGAGAATCTGAGCAGCGATAAGGAAAACGCTTTCTTCACCGACGGAATGCAAGACGAGATTCTGACCGATCTGGCGAAAATCGCGGAGCTGAAAGTGATCAGCCGCACCAGCGTGATGCAGTATGGAAGAGCAGCCACGCGTAACAACCTCCGGGAGATCGCGCAGGCGTTAAACGTTGCTTACGTCGTGGAAGGCAGCGTGCAGCGGTCCGCAAACCGTGTCCGGGTGAGTGCCCAGTTAATCAATGCCCGCACCGACGCGCATCTGTGGGCACAAACCTACGATCGTGATCTAGCCGATGTGTTCGCCATTCAAAGCGAAATCGCCAAGGCGATCGCCGATCAGTTGCAGGCGAAGCTCTCGCCTAACGAGAAGAAAGCCATTGAGCAGCCGCCCACGACTGATCTGGCGGCTTTCGACCTTTACGGCCGGGCGAAGTCACTTCTCCTCACGGCGGGTCTCAGCGCGACGAGCGAGCCAGACCAGCGGAAGGCAATTGAACTTCTGGATCAAGCGGTGAAGCGCGATCCCTCATTTTTCAACGCCTACTGCCAGCTCGCCTATGCGCACGAACACCTTTATGCCATATCGGGGTCTGATCACTCTCTCGCCCGGCTGGCCCTGGCTGAAGCTGCGGTGCAAGCTGCGACACGGCTGCGGCCGGATGCTGCCGAAACGCATTTGGCGCGCGCACAATATCTCTACTACGGGCAGCGCGACTATGCCGGCGCCCTCGCCGAATTGGAGATTGCGCGGCGAGCGTTACCCAATGATCCGCGTCTCTTCGAATTCACCGGCTACATTCTGCGGCGGCGGCGCGGCCAGCAGGAGGAAGGTCTGAAGAACTTGCAGCGCGCGGTGGAGCTGGACCCGCGCAACCTTGATACCCTGCAACAGACCGCGGTCAGTTACTATTACCTCGGACGTTATGCCGACGCGATCGCTGCGCTCGATCGCGCGTTAGCGATCGTGCCCGACAACGTCGAAACGCGGGCCAATCGTGGACTATGGTACACCTGCTGGAAAGCGGACACTCGGCCGCTGCGCCAGACAATTGATTCTATTCTAGCGCAAGGACCGGGCGCTATTGCCAACGCCGCGGACACCTGGTTCTTTTGCGCTCTGGCCGAACGCGATCCGGCTGCGGCCGAGCGAGCACTCGTCGCGCTGGGCGACAATCCATGCTGGAGCGAATTTCCGATTCTTCTGAGCCCCAGCTTTGGCGAAGGTCTGCTGGCGCGCATGACCAAAGATGAGGCACGGGCGCGCACTGCGTTTGAAGCGGCTCGCGCCCAGCAGGAGAAGATCGTGCAGGCGCAGCCGGACTACGGGCCCACGCTCTGCGTCCTCGGCTTAATCGACGCTGCTCTTGGGCGGAAAGACCTGGCGTTGGACGAAGGCCGGCGAGCGATCGCGCTCATGCCGGTGGAAAAAGATGTCATTAACGGCAGCCTCGTCCTTCAATATTTCGCGATCACGGCAGCGTGGGCCGGCGAGAAGGAGCTTGCCTTGCAGCAACTGGAAGATGGGCTGCATGCTCCCACCGCATCGGTCATGCTGAGCTACGGTGCCTTAAAATTGCACCCCTTATGGGACCCGCTCCGCGGCCATCCGCGATTCGAAAAAATCGTAGAGTCGCTCGCGCCAAAAGATAAGTAACAGGGGGTGCGCGATCACCGGCGGTCGCGAACGGAAGCTTCAATCCATCCGTAGGCTTCAACGCGCCGAGGCAGGGAACGCGATCTGCGTGGCGCCGCGCGCTTCGAAAAGATCGTGGCCGCCTTCGCTGAGCCGCTCAAATCGAGTAGGAACGCGGCCGATTACGACGCCTCCGAAAGAAATCCAGAAACTTTCGGCGGCGGTTCTGGAGAGAAGAGGGAGAAGACATCTCACTCCTTATGAAAACACGACTCCTCCCCGGCAGAACCTTCGCGGTCACTTGCGCAGCTCTCGCGCTGCTCCATTCGGCAAACGCTACGACCTTCGACTCCACCTTCGTAGGTCCGAACGACGGCCTTTGGAGCGACGCCGCAAATTGGTCGCCGAGCATGGTGCCGATGAACGGCGGGGGTGACGTCTACAACGTCACCGTGGCTCAGGATAATGTGATCGTGCGTTTGGACATTGACCCGACGATCAACAACCTGACTCTCGGAGCTGCAAACGTAAACGCGCGCGTCTTCGGCATCGACCACAATCTCATAATTACCGGCACCACGAGCGTGGGCGCGGGCAATCGCCTCGATGTCGTTTCGAGCAGCGCGTCTGCGGTGAAGTTCAACCTGAACAATCTCGCGGACTTCTCCGGCACGACGCTCAACTCCGGCGGGTATTTCGTCACGGCGGCGGCGGGAACGACGTCTCAGATTCAATTCAACGGCGCGAACATCGTGACGAATTCAGCGCGGATCGGACTCATCGGCGCCGGGGCTTCGATCATCGATCAGAATGGGAACAACGCGCTGGCGAATCTGACCAGGAATACCGACACCGGGTTCATCCGGTTCGGCAGCGGCTACAATTTTACCACCTCGAACAACTTCGAAAATCAAGGCTACATGGTGGTGCGACCAGGCAGCACCGCCACGTTCAACGGCAGCTTCACTGCCACCGAGACCGGCGCGCCCGACTCCGGATTATTCGAAATCTTCGGAACAAGCTCGGGCCCGAGCTTCACTCAAGGCAATGGGGCGGTGGCTGTGAATGGAAGCTTCACCAACGTGAACGCGGCCGGAGACACTCTCACCGGCGGTCAGTACACCATGGTTTCCAACGGGACCGCCACCGCCACGCTGCGCTTCAATAATGCGAACATCATCAATAACGCGGCCTCCATCGTTTTGACCGGACCGAACTCGCAGATTCTCGACCAGAACGGCCTCGACGGCTTGCGTAACGTCGCCTCGAACAGCGGCTATCTGCAAATCGCGCGACAGACGCGATCGACCTCCGGTGCGTTCGCCAATAGCGGTGTTTTAGTTTTCCTCGGCGGAGCCAACGTCACTATCGGCGGCAGCCTGAGCAATGACGGGCTTCTCGCGGTCCTCCCGTTCGATGACTATCTCCACATCAACGGCGTGCCGGGATTCGACCCCGCTCCGCTCGGTGCACTCCCCACGCTCGTGACCGTAAACGGAGATCTCTCCCTCACCTCGAACAGCGATTTTCTGTTCGAGATTTTCGATCCGACCATTACCGCCTCGATGCGAGTGAATGGGCTCGCTTCGTTCGGTGGAATTCTTGAGCTGCTGTTGTTTGATCCCAGCCTGCTCACGAGCACCGATAGCTTGACCTTGATTCTAACGAACGGGCAAATCAGCGGCGCGTTCGCGAACGTGTTGAGCGGCGGGCGGCTCGATGCAACGCAGGATACCGAGACGGGCGGCAGCGGTGATGTCGTCGGCTCTTTCCGCGTGGACTACAACGGCAACAGCCTGACGATTACGGACTTTCAGCCGGCCGGCGCCGTGCCAGAACCGGGAACGTGGGCGTTGGTGCTAGTCGGCGGATTTGGGCTCGCTCTTCATCGGCGCCGCGCACTCGTTAGGCGCACCTGAGGTAACGCGTCGCCGTCCACCGTTCGCGTAGCGCGCGGCGGGCGACTGCTCTTTTGCGTTGCGCAGCGCGGACGAAGTTTCCACATTCCCGCTGCGATGGAACTGAAGGCGTACCTGGCAGCGCGGCAGAAAGAAGTCGAGCGCGCCTTAGACGGTTACTTGCCGAAAGAGAGCGTCAAACCGGCAACCATCCACAAGGCGATGCGTTACAGTTTATTCGCCGGCGGAAAACGCCTGCGTCCGAGCCTTTGCCTGGCTGCGGCGGAAGCGTGCAGGGGAAAAATCGCGGACGCGCTTCCGTTGGCCTGCGCGTTGGAATGCATTCACACCTACTCGTTAGTCCACGACGATCTGCCGAGTATGGACAACGATGATTTCCGCCGCGGCCGCCCGACTTGCCACAAGGTTTTCGGCAACGGCATCGCCGTCCTCGCGGGCGACGCACTCCTAACCGTCGCCTTCGAAATTGTCGCGCAGGCGAAAGGCTCTCGCCGCTACGACCTGCGCGCTTTGCTCGCGGAAATTTCCGATGCTGCCAGTAGCCGCAAACTGATCGCCGGCCAGGTCGCCGATCTCGAGGGCGAAGGCAAAACAATCACCCGCGCGCAGCTGCGTTACATTCACGAAAATAAGACCGCCGCGCTCCTGGCCACATCCGTTCGACTGGGCGCGATGAGTGCGAACGCCGGCGCGAAAGAACTGGCCGCGATCACGGAATTTGGCCGCTCGTTAGGGCTGGCTTTTCAAGTAATCGACGACATTCTCGACGTCACCCAGACCTCGGAAAAACTCGGCAAGAGCGCGGGTAAAGACGTGGCCGCGCAGAAGGCCACTTATCCGGCGGTTATCGGGCTGGAGAAATCGCGCGTCGAGGCCCGGCGCCTAACGAATCGTGCGCATGCCGCGCTCGGCGCCTTCGGAAAAGAGGGCGATGTCCTGCGCGCGATGGCGAGCTATCTCCTCGAGCGCGAGTATTAGATTCACCGGTTAAACATCACCCGGCGGCACGCAAGCTGCCCGTGCATCAGGTGCAGCTTCTCCTTCGAGCGCGCCCTGATGAACATTCTCGTAGCCGATGACGACGGCATTATTCGTCTTTTGCTCAGCTCCGCGCTCACCAGCCTGGGCCACACCGTAAGCGAAGCCAGCAACGGCCGGGAAGCACTCGCCGCTTGGAATCAGGAACATCATTCCATGCTCATCTCCGATTGGATGATGCCGGATCTCGATGGGCTGGAGCTTTGCCGCCAGGTTCGGGCGCAGAAAGGCGCCGGTTTCGCCTACATCATTTTGCTCACCTCGCGCATCGGGAAGGCAAATTACCTCGAAGCGATGGCGGCGGGCGCGGACGACTTCATCAGCAAGCCGTTCGAGATGGATCAATTTGCTGCGCGGCTGCGAGTGGCGCAGCGCATCCTCGATCTCCACGAAAATTTGCGGGCCGCGAATAGTGATCTGGAACGGCGCGTTTCCGAGCGCACCGCGGAATTGCAAAAAGCGCTGGCGGCGAAAAGCGAATTTCTCTCTCGCGCCAGTCATGAGCTCCGCACCCCGATGAATCACGTGCTCGGTTTCGCGCAGATTTTGAAAAGGAGTGCGCTCTCAGGCACACAGGAGGCCAGCGTCCGGCACATTCTCACCAGCGGCCGTCACCTCCTCACTTTGATCGACCGCATCCTCGCGGTTTCCAAATCTGATTCCGACGATCTCGGATTTCTCGAAACCAGCGCGAGCGCGCCGGTTGCCCCGACCGTTTTAACCAGCCTGCAAGTAGCGCAATGAAGAAACGAATTCCCACTCTGGTCGCACTCGCTTTTGCTCTGCTCCTCCTCCTTGGAGTTGCCACCAGCCTGTTCCTCCTGTTCGAGCTATCGAACGCGGTGAAGAATGCGAAGGCGATCGACACGGGCGGACTAAACTTGCGCGCTTCCGTCCGTTCTTTGCGCGCGCATTATCTCGAGAAAGGCCGCGACTTGAGCACCCAACTGCTCAACCCCTCTGCCATCTCGGACCCGGATGAACAGATGTTGCAGGCGGACCGCGCTGCCGACGAGTCGCTGGTTCGCGCGCTGACATCCGCGCACAGCAAGCCGCTGCGAGAGACCCTGCTGGCGCTGAAAGCACACGATCAAACCGTGTGCGATCCACTCGAAGGCGAGGTGTCGCGCGCGGCGAAAACAGATCTGGCGCGAGCAAAGGAAATTTACCTGACCGGGTATCTTCCGGCGCAGAAAGAGAACATTCGCCTGGTCGATGTCGCGCTGGAACTCGCTTCCGCCGAAATTACGGATCTGCGCGCGCATTCTGAAGCAGAGGCCGCTCGCGCCGAAACTTTCTCCTGGCTCGCAATCGGACTCCTGCTTGGGTCTGGGCTCTTCGGCGTCCTCTTCCTAACCCGGGCCGTGACAAAACTTGTTTGCGCAGCGGATGAGTCGGCGCGCGTGAACCGCGAGGTGATGGATCAATCGCTCGATGTCATTTGCTCGGTCGACGCCGAGGGCCGCTTCATCAATGTGAGCAGCGCGTGCGAACGAGTCTGGGGCTATACCCCGCAGGAATTAATTGGGCGCGGCTACATCGAGCTGGTGCATCCGGATGACGTGGAGCGGACTAACGCCGTCGCTTCGGAGATCGTGGCCGGGACCGCCAACGGCAACTTTGAGAATCGTTATCTCCGCAAAGATGGGGCGAGCGTTCACATCATGTGGTCGGCGCGCTGGTCGGCGGAGCGGCAAACGTTTTTTTGCGTTGCTCACGACACCACGGTCCGCCGGCAAAGAGAGGACGAACTCCGCGCTTCCGAAATGCGCTTCCGCTCCGTTTCGCAATCGATCGGTGATGCCATCATCTCTTCCAACGCCGCGGGCGAGATTATTTTTTGGAACCACGCTGCGGAAAAAATCTTCGGCCACGGTGAAGCCGAGGCGATGGGCCAGCAGCTCTCCATCATCATGCCGGAGCGCTTCCGCGAAATGCACCGCGCCGGGATGAAGCGCTACCTGGCGGGCGGCGAGGCGCGGGTGATGGGAAAAACCGTGGAGCTTGTCGGGCTGACCAAAGAAGGCCGGGAATTCCCGATCGAACTTAGCCTTTCTGCGTGGAAGACAGGCGATGAGATGTTCTTCACCGGAATCATCCGCGACATCAGCGAGCGCAAGCTGGCCGAGGAAACATTACAAAACGAGCGCGAGTTTCTGACTGCGCTCTTCGAGAATGTTGCCGATGGCATTGTCTCTTGCGATGCGAATGGAACGCTGACGCATTTCAACCGGGCGACGCGCGAATTTCACGGACTACCCGCCATTCCTATCCCGGCAGAGCAGTGGGCCGCGCACTTCGATCTCTTTGAGGCGGACGGCACCACGCGGCTAACGAAAGAGCAAATCCCACTCTTTCGCGCCTTGGAAGAGGGCTCGGTGCGCAACGCAGAGATCGTCATCGCGCCGAACGGATCGCCGATTCGCCGGATGCTGGTGGACGGCCAGGCGATGTTCGATCCGCAAGGCAAGAAAATCGGCGCGGTGGTCGCGATGCACGACATCACCGAGCGCCGGCGCGAAGAAGAGCGGCAACGAGGGAACGAGGACCGGCTGCGCGTTCTCTGCGACATCACCTCCAAGTCGGACCTTAGTTTTGATGCAAAGATTGAGGAATTGTTGGCCAAGGGTTGCCTACAGCTCGGCTTGGAAAATGGGATGCTGGCGGAGATTGAGGGCGATCATTATCAGGTCAGGCACGCGGCTTCGGAGAAGAACGCCGCCGCCCTCGATGGTCTCTCCTGTCGCCTTCAGGATACGATCTGCCACGAGATGATGCGGCGCGGCGAGCCGATCGCTTTCGAGCACGCGGCCGCCTCGGAGTGGCGCCATCATCCAGGTTATTTAAAGTTCAAAGGCGAGGCTTACATCGGCTCCCCGGTTCGAGTGGCGGGAAAAGTTTACGGCGCGCTTTGTTTCACCAGCTCACAGCCCCGGGCGGAAAAGTTTAATACCGCAGACATCGAGTTTCTCCGGCTGATCGTGCAGTGGATCGGGGGCGAAATAGAACGCCGGCAAACCGAAACGGCGCTGAGGGAGAGTAAACGCTTCGCCGTAAGCGTCGCAGAGAACTCGACCAGCTTTATTTATATTTTCGATCTCGAGACCGGGACCACCTCCTACACCAACCGAAGCATCGCGGATTTTCTCGGATATTCGCAGGCACAGATTGAAAAACTCGGCGACAAAACCCTCGCCACTTTCATTCATCCAGAGGATCTGCCGCGAATCGCGCAGCATTTCGCTGATTTCGCGCAGGTGCCAGACAATCGCGTGATCGAGCACGAATATCGGGTGAAACACGCGACCGGCAGCTGGCGTTGGTTCTGGGCCCGCGACACAGTTTTCGATCGCCGCGAGAACGGAACTGCCTGGCAAATCATGGGCACGGCGCAGGACATCACTGAGCGCCGCCAAATCGAGCAGGAGCTGGAGGAAGTGAAAGTAGCCGCCGCTCTCCGCGAAGGCGCGGAACGTTATAGCTTTCTCGCCGACACCGTGCCGCAAATCATTTGGACCTCCAAGCCAGACGGCAACCTGGATTATTATAACAAGGCCTGGTTCGATTACACCGGGCTTACCCTCGAACAAACGAAAGACTGGGGCTGGGGCCCGGTGCTGCATCCGGATGACCTGCAACACTGCATCGAGCAGTGGACGCACTCGTTTACTACAGGAGAAAATTACGAGGTTGAATACCGTTTCAAGCGCGCGTCCGATGGGACCTATCGCTGGCACTTGGGTCGCGCCTTACCGATGCGCGATGAGCAGGGCGAGATCGTGCAATGGGTCGGAACGTGCACCGATATCGACGACGCGAAACGAAGCAAGGAAATCCTCCAAGCGGCGAACGACGAACTGGGACTGCGCGTTCTGGAGCGGACTTCTGAACTTCACGCAGCGAAAGAAGTGGCTGAAGCGGCCAGCCGCGCGAAGAGCGAATTTCTCGCGAACATGAGCCACGAAATTCGGACCCCGATGAATGGCATCATCGGCATGACCGATCTTGCGCTCGATACCAAGCTCACTCGCGAACAGCGCGAATATCTCGGGATGGTGAAAGGCTCCGCCCACGCGCTCCTCGGTTTGATTAACGACATTCTCGATTTCTCGAAGATCGAGGCCGGCAAGCTGGAACTGGAGGCAATAGATTTCAGCTTGCGCGATTGCATCGGCGACGCGCTCAAACCGCTCCGCATCCGCGCGTCCCAAAAAGGAATCGAGCTGGTCGCGGATATCGCCCTCGATGTGCCGGATCATCTCATCGGAGATTCAATGCGGCTGCGTCAGATTCTGATCAATCTTACCGACAACGCGCTTAAGTTTACCAAGGACGGCGAGGTCATTGTGAAAGTGATCAAGCAAGCGCCCTCGAATGGCGAAAACTGTCTACAATTCTCTGTTACAATTCTCTGTCACCGACACCGGCATCGGCATTCCAGCCGAGAAACAAGCGGCCATCTTCGAAGCTTTCGCGCAGGTCGACGGCACCACCACCCGCACCTACGGCGGGACTGGTCTCGGACTTTCGATCGCCTCGGAATTGATCCAGAAAATGCACGGCCGGATTTGGATTGAAAGCAAGCCGGGCAAAGGAACCACTTTCTATTTTACCGCACGAGTGCCGGTTGGGCTGACGCCGGTGCCCGATGTTAGACGAGCGGATTCATTGGGACTGGGAGGCCTGCGGGTTTTGGTGGCAGACGATAACGCGATCAATCGCCGCGTCCTGCAAGAGATGCTGACCAACTGGCATATGCGGCCAACCGTGGTCGTCTCGGGAGCTGCTGCGCTCGATGAAATGCTGCGCGCGGCAAAATCCCAGATGCCCTTCGCGCTCGTCCTGCTCGACGGGATGATGCCGGGAATGGATGGCTTCACTGTGGCGGAGCGAATCCGCGAGAATCCAGAACTTTCGGGCGCGACCGTGCTGATGTTTTCGTCCTCGATGCCCAAGGGAGCCGCGGCGCGTTGCCGCGAGTTGGCCGTGGCGAGTTATCTCACGAAACCGGTGACGCAGTCGGGCCTGCTCGATGCAATCCTGATCGCGCTTGGAGGTGAAGGTGAAGCGATTCCGAAGAGCGAACCGGAAGGCGAAACGCAAGTGCTAGATCCGTTTCAAGGCGCCCCGCGCATTCTGTTAGCGGAAGATAACGCGATCAACCGCGCGGTCGCGATCGGAATCCTGGAGAAGCAGGGTCATAAGCTAACCTACGCCTGCAACGGACGTGAAGCGGTCGATGCCTGTAAATTGGGTGTCTTCGATGTGATTTTAATGGACATCCAGATGCCGGAAATGGACGGCTTCGAAGCGACACGTCTGATCCGTGAAATGCAAATGGCGCATGGCACCCATACGCCGATCGTCGCGATGACGGCGCACGCGATGGCGGGTGACCGTGAGCGTTGCCTGGCCGGTGGAATGGACGGTTATGTTTCGAAACCGCTGAGCAAAGCGAAGCTGCTCCAGGCGGTCGCGGACTTCGGCGGCAGCGTCCCGCCGCAGCAAGCCCCTCCCATTCTTCCGGCGAAGAAGCTAATGCACAACGCGGAGGAGCTGCTCGCAGAATTAGGCAACAACAACGCGCTCGCCGAACGTGTGATCGCGCTCTTCAGCGAAACTATCCCGGAAGTAATCACAACCTTGGGCCACGCCTTAGCCGCACGCGATACGCAGACTCTCGGCCGCACCGCGCATAAACTCGTCGGATCCTTTGGCGCGATTGGCGCCCGTGGCGCGGCGTCGCTCGCGCGCGATCTTGAAGCGGACGCCGAAAAAGGTGACCTTGCCAGCGCCGCGCGCGTCCTGGTTACACTGGAAGATGAAACAAATACCATTCTCGCCGGATTGGGGTCCATCCGTGACGCCGTCTGCGCTCTCGGGGTCTGAGCTTCGCTCGACTCTTGAAAGCCTTGGCGTTCCCGCAGTGGCGGCCGAGCCGTTGAAGGTAATCGTCGCGGATGATGATCCCATCTCACGCGAGATCGTTTCGAGCCTGATGAAGACGTGGGGTTATCAGACCTTGATCACCCGCGACGGCCGCGAAGCGATGGAAGTCTTGCGCGCGCAAACCACCCCGACGATCGCGCTGCTTGATTGGATGATGCCGGGGATGGACGGAATCGAAGTTTGCCGTCGCGTCCGCGAAACCGGCAAACCGGTTTACCTGCTCTTGCTCACATCACGCAGCGGGAAGAACAAATCGTGGAAGGTCTAAATGCCGGCGCCGATGATTATCTGGTGAAGCCTTTTGATCACGAAGAACTACGGGCGCGGATCCGGGTAGGCGCACGCATTCTTCAACTCCAGGCCGCTCTGTCGGCGCGGGTGGAACAACTCGAAGCTCTTTCGCTGGAAAATCGGGACCTAAAGTTGCAGCTCCCCCTGTAGTCTAGCCCAGAGCGAACTGACTTAAGCGAGCGCGAGATTCGGATCGATCTCTTCCGACACGCTGGAAGTGAAGCCACGCGCGAAGCGCAGCGAGGCCGCGAACGCAATCATCGCCGCGTTGTCCGTCGATAACTCCGGGGGCGCGGCCAGCAGGCGGAGGCCAGCTTGATCACAAGCGGCCTGCATCTGCGCGCGCAATTCGCGATTGCAACTCACACCGCCGCTGAGTGTGACAAAGGTGGCTCGGTTAGCGCGCGCGGCCCGGACGGTTTTAAGCACCAACACTTCAAGGACCGCGCATTGAAAGGAGGCACACAGATCGGCCAGCATCTGCTCGTTAGGCGAAGCGATTTTCGCGAGGGCGTAACGGACCGCGGTTTTTAGTCCGCTAAAGCTGAAATTGGCATCGCCGGAATCGAGCATGCTCCGCGGGAAAGCGAAGCGCGCGGGATCGCCGACTCGCGCGCGTTTCTCGATTTCCGGACCACCGGGATATGAGAGGCCGAGCATTTTCGCGACTTTGTCGAAGGCTTCGCCGGCCGCGTCGTCGACCGTGCGGCCGAGAATCCGGTAAGCGCCAAGGTCGCGCACGACCACGAGCAAGGTGTGCCCGCCGCTCACGACTAACGAGAGGTTCTGCTCGATTTCTTTGCCGTCGGCGAAAAAAGGCGAGAGCAGATGGCCTTCAAGATGATTGATCGCGAGATACGGTTTGCCGTGGCCGAGCGCGAGCCCCTTGGCGATCGAGGCGCCGATCATGAGCGAGCTGGCCAGCCCCGGCCCGCTGGTGGCGGCGAAGCAAGCGATTTCGCCTAACGAGACCTTGGCGGTCACGGTGGCTGACCGCAACAAACCGGGCGCGTGCAGCAAATGATTGCGCGAGGCAACTTCCGGCACGACGCCACCGGTTTTTTGATGCAGCGCGGTCTGCGACGCAATCTCGCTCGCGAGCAACTCGCGTCCGCGCAGGATCGCGACTGCGGTTTCGTCGCAGGATGTTTCCAGCGCCAGAAGCAATGAAGAAGATTTCACCACCGAGGACGCAGAGTTCACGGAGGCCGGATTAATCACATCCTCTGTGCCTCGGTGTTCTCTGTGATTACAACAAATTACTTTTTGATCGCGTCGAGTTTGGGCGCGGCTTCCTGTGAGTAAACCATCACGCCCTTGAGCGCGTCGATCGCGCGGAGCATTTGCGAATCCTTGGCGCGAATCAGCGCGCGCTCATCTTCCGGCTTGAGGTTGTCGCTGCTGCGCGCGGTGAAAAGCGCGCGTTCCTGTTCCGCGGAAAGTGGGACGCGAATATTCGGGCTCACGCCGTTGCCGTGAATCACCCGCTTGCTCGGGGTGTAATATTTTGCGGTCGTGAAACGCAGCGCGGAACCGTCCGGCAATTGCATCACGTTCTGCACCGAGCCTTTTCCGAAAGTGGTTTCACCGACGAGAATCGCCCGATGCAAATCCTTGAGCGCGCCGGCGACAATCTCCGAGCCGCTCGCGCTGCCTTCGTTGACCAGCACGACCATCGGAAAACGTAGCCGTTGTTTGCTCGCGCCCGAGGTCGAGTACTCGCTTTGTTGCGAGGGCACGCGGCCCTGGGTCGAAACCACCGGGGTGTTCGGCGGTAAAAATTGCGCGCAGACATCGACCGCGCTGTTGAGCAAGCCGCCGGGATTATTTCGCAGATCGAGAATCAACGCCTGCATGCCTTGCTTCTGCAATTCGTCGAGCGCCTTCTCGAGTTCATTCGCGGTCGGCTCATTGAATTGGATCAAGCGCACGTAGCCGATCTTGAATGGCCCGCCGAGTTCGGGATCGAGAATGCGCGCGCCCTTCACGCTTTGCACTTTGATCTCAGCCCGCTCGAGCGCGTAATCCTTGATCTCTTTCGTCATAGGTCTCAGGACGGTCAGGGTTACTTTTTGTCCGGGAACGCCGCGTAAAACATTGACCGCATCCTGCAGGTCCATTTTCTCGGTCGAGCTGCCGTTGATCCGCAAAATCTGATCGCCGGAAAGGATGCCCGCCTTCGCCGCCGGCGTGTCTTCCATCGGCGTGATCACGGTGAGCAAACCATTCTTGACCGAGACCTCGATGCCGAGGCCGTTGAAGCGGCTGCGGGTGTCGTCCTGCATGTCCTTGAAGTCGTCCGGATCCATGAACTGGCTGTGCGGGTCTAACGAGGCGAGCATGCCTTTCATCGCGGCGTAAATCAGGTCGTGATAGCTGGTCTTCTTGCTGTCGACATAATCCTGACGGATGAGCTGGACGGCTTTCGCGAAGACAGAGATCTGGGCGTAGCCGGTGTCTTCTTCCGGACTGGCGGCGCGCAACGAAAGAAAACGAAAACCGAGAAGCGCCGTCAGGAAAAGCAGGACCGCGGTTGTGCTCAGAAGGAAACGGCGGTTCATCGAATGGCGGTGAGTGGTTCGAGCGAGCACGAGCATCGCCCATGCAGAAATTTTTGGCAACGCGCAAAGGCTTCGTTAAGCTGCCGCCCCTCCCCCGCTTCCCCAGCAATGAAATTTCTCCATGCCGGCCTGCTTCTCTGCACGGCCCTGATTTTCTCTCCCGCAATCTCCGCAATGGCCGCCGAAGATAAGCAGGGCAGCGAGCTCGGAAAGGTGATCGATGAATACGTTAAAGGCTGGCTCGCGGCGCATCCGCTCACCGCGACCTCGTTAGGCTTTCACGAGTACGACGGCCGGATCAATGACTTCACCCGCTTGTCGATCGATGCCGAGCTTTCGCGTCTGAAGCGTTTCGATGAGCGCTTGAAGAAATTTGCCCCGGAGAAATTGACCGCCGCCAACAGTCTCGAGCTGCGCATCGTTCAGGCCGCCATTAGTCACGATCTTTTCGCGATCGAGGACAGGGAATCGTTTGAGAAAAATCCCATGACCTACGCGCAGGCCCTCGACCTGAACGTTTACATCAAGCGCAACTTCTCGCCGCTGGAAGACCGCGTCCGCAGCATCATCGCGATCGAGAACCAGGCGCCGAACATCATCATCGCGGCGAAGATCAATCTCGCGCCCGTCCTGCCGAAACCTTACGTCGAGCTGGCGATCGAAATCTCGCGAGGCGCGGCCGAATTCCTCAAGAAGGATTTGGTCGAAGCGCTTAAGGGTTTGAAGGATCAGCGCCTGATTGCGGCCTTCGCGCTTTCCAATCGCAAGGCCTCGATGGCTCTGCTCGATTACGCAAACTGGCTGGAGAAAGAGAAGCTGCCGAAGGCCAATGCACCCTGGGCGCTGGGCGAAGAAAAATATCGCCGGATGCTCGCCGAGACCGAGCTGGTCGATTTGCCGCCCGCGAAAATTCTCGAGCTCGGCCTCGCGGAATTGAAACGCGAACAAACCATTTTCGCCGAAGCCGGCACGCTGATCGATCCGAGCAAACCGGCGATCGACGTTTTCAAGGATCTCCAGCGGGATCATCCCAAACCCGGAAATCTGATCAGCGAGACCGCGAAAAATCTCGAAGCGATCCGCGAGTTTGTCGTTGGGCACGACTTGGTCACGATGCCTTCGAAAGTGCGCGCGGAAGTGAAGGCGACGCCGCAATTCGAGCGCGCCACTTCTTCCGCGTCGATGGATTCACCGGGGCCGTTCGAGAAGAAAGCCTCGGAAGCTTATTACTACGTCACGCCGGCGGAGGACGCTTGGAGCGACCAGCAAAAGGAAGAATGGCTGACTTCATTTAATTACTACACCACCGACGTGGTTTCGATTCATGAAGTTTATCCCGGGCACTACACCCAGTTCCTGCACCTGAATGCTTCCGAAGCGAGCAAGGCGGAAAAGATTTTCGCGAGCTACGCTTTCGTCGAAGGCTGGGCGCATTATTGCGAAAAAATGGTCCTCGACGAAGGCTACGGCCGGAGCAAAAGCGAATCCCCGACCGAGGAAGAAACGAAGCGCGCGGCCAAATTTCGCATGGCTCAGACGGACGAAGCGCTCCTGCGTTTATGCCGCCTGTGCGTCTCGATCAGGATGCACACCCAGGGAATGAGCGTGGAGGAGGGCGCGAAGTTTTTCGAGGACAACTGTTACTACGCGCCCAAGCCAGCGCGCGCGGAAGCAATGCGCGGAACCTTCGACCCCGGCTACCTTAACTACTCGTTAGGTAAATTGCAGCTCCTGAAACTGCGGGCCGATTACCAGACGCAGGAAGGCGACAAATTCACCCTGAAAAAATTCCACGACGAAATCCTTGATCACGGAATGCCCCCGATCCGTTTGCTCCGCGAGATCATCCTGAAGGACAAAGCTAAATGGCCGGAAGTGCTCTAAGAATGTCCGAGAATACCTGCAAAAAACTGTTGTTTCTCAGTGAGCGGAGGCGCAGACTCACCGTATGAAAACATGCAATACCTACCTGAGTGCCAGGGCACTCCGTTGCGGCGTGGCCGCGCTGGCGGTTGCGTTTTGCGTCTCGGCGCTCGCGGGCGCCGATAGCAAAGCGCCCAAGATGTCCCGGCACATGGGACAAAAAGCGCGGAAGACCTGCTACGTGATGCTGTCTAACACCAGCTTCCCGCAGCCCTGCGACCGCGTCGGAGGAATTCCGAGCACGGCCACTCCGATGGACATCATCGGCGAGGTCAAGATCGTCGAAGTAGACCGGCGCTAGCGGCCAAGTAGTCGTTAGGCAAAGGCGTTCGCCACTGCCGCTGTTTTCGACACGGCAGTGAACTGGAGGCCGCTTGCCGGCGATGAGTTCTGTACTCCGGACAGAACCTTTCGGTTTTCAAATCGCGAGAGGCTGGTCCGGTTTTTCTTTTCGTTTGTTAGAAGCGAAACTCTGGCCAGCCTAACGAGAGCTTCCCGATCAATTGCGCCGCGTCGGCTCGTCGCCGTTATGCTCGCTCCGCGGTAGGAGTTCCGGCGCCTGCATTTCCCGAGCGATCTGTTCCACCGCTGGGAGAGTCTCGATTTCCATCCCCATCGGTGCCGCGCCCAGGTCCTTGAATTTCCGCGCCGAAACGAGCACCCTCGTTTCGATGTTACGGACCGCGTCGTTGTAGGCGTTGACCGAGCCGTTCAAGCTCTTTCCCAGCCGGCCGATGTGATTCGAAAAATCCGCGAAGCGTTTATACAATTCGCTCCCCAGCTGGCTGATCTCGCGCGCATTCTGCGCCAGTTTTTCCTGGCGCCAGCCGTAGCAGACGGCACGCAAAAGCGCGATTAAAGTGGTCGGAGTAGCCAGTATTATTTTTTTGTCCGCGCCGAATTCGATCAGCATCGGATCGCGTTCCAAGGCCGCGCTGAAAAACATTTCGCCCGGCAAAAATAGAATCACAAAATCCGGCGCGCTTTCGAACTGCTCCCAGTAAGCCTTCCGCGAAAGTTTCTCGATGTGGCTCCGCACCTGCACCGAGTGTTGCTGCAGCCGCTCGATCCGCGCGTCGTCATCCGGCGCTTCCAGCGCTTCCAAGTAGGCATTCAGCGAAGCCTTCGCGTCGACCACGATCGTCTTCCCCGCCGGCAGGTGCACGATCATGTCCGGGCGCAATCTCCCCTCCTCGCCCTGCACCGTCGTCTGCTCGAAAAAATCGCAGTGATCGACCATCCCAGCCAATTCCACCACCCGGCGCAGTTGGATTTCTCCCCAGCGTCCGCGGACGATCGGTGAACGGAGCGCGCGCACCAGGTTGCTCGTTTCCGACCGCAGATAATTTTGCGTCTCCGCGAGCGTGCGCACCTGCGTGGTCAGGGCCTCGTAGGCGCCGGTGCGTGCTTTCTCGAGTTCGTGGATTTTCGCGTCCACTTTTTCCAGTGAATCGCGCATTGGCCTAACGAGTGCATCGATCGCCTCCTGCCGTTTCTCGAGATCGCCCTTCGCGCCTTCCTGCGTTTTCTCCAGGGTCGATTTTGCCAGCTCCAGAAACGAAGTGTTGTTATGCCGCAACGCTTCCGCCGAGAGCGCCTTGAAGGCATCGGAAAATCGCGTCTGCGCTTCCGCCAGGACCGCCACCTTTTCGGTCGTCGCTTTCCGTTCCTGCTCCAGCTGCATTTCCAGGGATGCAATCCTCGTCGTCGCCTTGGTGTGTTGGTCGCGGTGGCCGCGTATCTCCTGCGCCGTCGCCGCAAGGTTCAATTCCAACTCCGGAATGCGCGAACCCTTTTCGTGCGCCGTGGCCAGGCATTGCGAGAGCTCGGCGATTTGCTTGTTCATCGCCGACTCGCACTCGCGCACCGCCAACTCCTGGCGTTGTCGCAAAAGCACCCGCGTGATCATCAGCCCTACGACGAATGCAGCAAGCACCGCCGCGACCCAACCTATCGTCGGCAGGAGCGGCCCGAGGGCGTTCGCGGCAATCGCAATCATCGTCTGCATTTCTGCGCGGAAGTTACCACAACCGGTCAAGCTCTGGCCACTCCGCGCATCCTCGGCGCCCCGTGCTCACCAGTTTATCCGCACGCCCCCGTAGGCGCCCCGCCCGAGCGCCGGAAACCCGAAGACCTCTGAGTATTTTTCGTCCGTCAAATTCGTGATCCGACCGAAGAGCGTGCAGTGCGAATTGATCTCGTATTCCGCCGCCAGATTGACGAAAGCGTAGTCTTCGATGTCGAAATTCGCCGCGCCGAAACTCAACTCTTCGCGCGCATTGACGAATTTCGCTTCCGCGGTCATGCGCAGTTTTCCGAACCAGCGATAACTTCCCGAGACATAGGCTTCGTTCCGCGGACGGCGCGGAAGACGCGCGCCCAGCGGTTGATTGATATCCGCCGCGGAAGTTTTCTCGGCGTCGAGATAAGTGTAACTCGCCGTGAAAACCAGATCATCGATCGGCCGCACTTTCAGTTCCGCTTCCAATCCCTGCGTCCGCGCCGCGCCCAGATTCAAGGTGTCGAAGAGGCCGTTGAAACCAATCAAGTTCGAAAGCCGGTTATGAAAATACGTCGCGCCGATGCGCACCCGGCCGTCCCACAAGCGTTGCTCGATGCCGGCGTCGAACCCGCGATCGCGTTCCGGTTTGAGCGCGAAATTATTTCCGAAAATTTTATCCTGACTGCTCGGCGGACTGAACCCGGTGGCGATACTCGAATGCAACGTCGTCCCGGTGCGCGCGACCAGATAGCTCGCCGCCACGCGATAAGTCCAGATGTCGCCGAATTGATTGAAGTGATCGAAACGCCCGCCGGCGACCAGGTTCAAATTCGTCAGCGGCGTCAGGCTCAGCTGGAGAAATCCCGAGGTCTCCTCGGTTTGATCGCTGATGAAAGTCGGCTGCGGCCCGAAGAGTTGCGACACAAACGGCCGCTCCTGTCCCGCATCGACTGCGCTGTAAAAGAAACCACTCGTTAGGGTAATCCAGCGCGCCGGCTGGAGATCGTTTTGGTAATCGATCGTCAGGCGGGTGAAGAGCGCGCGCGTCGGGCCGACGAAGCCGTCGTCATTCGGATCGTTCACCTGCCGCTCATGATCGTAGCTCACGATCAGGTGATGATTCCACCAGCCGACCGGTTTGAAATCGATCCGCGGCCCGATTAACCAGCGCTCGGTCAAAAAATTATCGAAGCGTTTCGGATCAAAAATCGAGTTTGGCAAACTGAGATCGGCCAGCGAATAAGTGAACAAACTACCGATGCGCAACTGCTCGTTAGGCGACCAGCCGATGTTGGCGATTCCGCTGCTCAAGCGATACTGGTTATTCTGCCGTTCATTCTCGGTCTCGAGCCGGCTCAAGCCGATCGAGTAATCGAACCCCCGCCAGCTTCCCTGGCTAAACGCGGCCTCGCGAAAAGTCCCGAACGAGCCGGCCTCCGCGCTAACCGCACCGCTCGGCGCACCGCGGCCGCGAATCGTAAAAATCTGGATCGCGCCCGCGAGTGCGCGCGGGCCGTAAAGCGTACTTTGCGGACCGCGCACCACTTCGATTCGATCGATGTCGTCCACCGTCAGGTCGGCAAAATTAAACGCGCCCTGCAAACCCTGGTTGACCGGGATTCCATCGAGCAACACTTGGGTATGTTCGCTGCGCAAACCGCGCGTGAAAACGGAAGTCAGTTGCCCTGGCGCCCCGGATTGCACCACCGAAATCCCTGGCACTTCGCGCAAGGCATCGGCCACGCGCTCGATTTGTTTTGCCTCGAAATCTTCCGAGGGCACGAGGCTCACGCTGGCCGGCGTTTCGTTTTCTGGAATCGGCAGCCGCGTCGCCGTGACCACGATCTCCGAATTCTCCCCGACCGCGTCCTGCGCCTGCAAAATTTTGCCCGCGCCTAACGACAGGATGAAGACGAGCAGCGCGCTTCCGCGAAGCGAGCCTCTGACCAAACCGCGAATATTTTCCGACATACTTTCCTCCATGGTTGAGAAGCGGAGGACACCTGTCGGATGACAGCGGTCGCGCTCTCATTCTTCTTTTTCGCGAAGAAGTTTTGTCGCGCCAATCTGCACACGCAGGGGCACGAATGAGGTGAACCGGACGAATATTCTGGCTCCTGGCTTGCGGCGTTTGCCTAACGACTCACGCACACCTTCTTCCCGCCTTCACCGCCGATTGCTCGACGATTGGCCGTGGGAAGTCGTATCCAGTTACAGCAGCGCTACTGCTCCCGATTACTCACGGGATTTCTCGCGCCGATCCACTGATCAAACTCGCAAAGAACTATCGCCAGCAGTATCTCCTGGAAGTAGTCGCCTCAAGATATTTTCGCGAAATCAATTTCTGTGCAGACCGATGAACCAGGAGACAAGCGGCCTTTGTTGATTCGGCCAGCAACGTCGGCGGACGCGGAGGAAATCTGGCAGATTTTTCACGCGGTCGTGGCTGGCGGCGACGTCTATCCGTTCGATCCAGAAATCTCGCGCACTGATGCGCTCGCTTATTGGTTCCAAACCGGCGCGCACGGTTTCGTTTCGGAGATCGAAGGAGAAATTTGCGGGAGTTATATCGTCAAACCGAACCAACCCGGGCTCGGTGCGCACATCGCGAATGCCGCCTTCATGGTGGCGCCATCGGCGCGCGGCCGCGGCGTCGGCCGCGCGCTAGGCGAGCATTGTCTCGCGGCGGCAAAACGGCTCGGCTTCCGCGCGATGCAGTTCAACTTTGTCGTCGCGACCAACAAACCCGCGGTCGTCCTCTGGCAAAATCTCGGGTTCGAAATTATCGCCACCGTCCCGCAAGCTTTTCGACATCGTGCGCTCGGCTACGTCGATGCGCACGTGATGTTCCGGACTCTTTGAAGGAGCGGCTTGCGCTTGTCCGCTCAGGATTTAATTATCCGGACGCGCTCCTCCTCGCTGTCTTCCCGCTGTGGCTTCTTCTCCTCTCAACCTTCTCGTCACCGGCGGCGCTGGCTTCGTCGGGTCGAATCTCGTCCTCGCGTTGCAGGAAAAATTTCTCGCGCGGCTCACGGTGATCGACGATTTCCGCTCCGGCGATTTCAAAAATCTTGCCGGATATCGCGGCGATTTTGTCACGCAGAATCTGGCAACGCTCGATTGGCGCGCGCAATTTGGAGACGAAAAATTCGACGGCGTTTTTCACCTCGCTTCGATCACTGACACGACTCTGCACGATCAGTTTGTGCAGACGCACGACAACGTCGAAAGCTTCCGGCGCCTGCTGAATTTCGCTCGCCCTAACAAGACCAGAATCGTTTACGCATCCTCGGCTGCGACTTACGGGAACGCGAGCGCGGCCAGCAACGAGAGCAGCGGCGCCGCACCGGCCAACGTTTACGCCTTCTCGAAGGTCATCATGGATAACCTCGCGCGCCGCGCCGCCGCGGATGCCGGTGATTGGATCCTGGTCGGCCTGCGTTTCTTCAACGTCTACGGTCCGCGCGAAGCGCACAAAGGCGTGCCCGCGAGCATGGTTTATCACCTCTCGAAACAGATGACCGCCGGCCAGCGGCCGCGCATTTTCAAACACGGCGAGCAACAGCGCGACTTCGTATACGTGAAGGATATCGTGCAAGGCTGTCTGCGCGCGTTCGAGGCGAAGTGCAGCGGTGTTTACAATCTCGGTTCCGGCCAGGCGCGTTCCTTTAACGAGCTCGTGGGGATTTTGAACCAGTCATTAGGCACGAAGTTCGAACCGGAATACATCGAGAATCCGCACGCACATTATCAGAACTTCACCCAAGCCGATTTGACTAACTCGCGCAAAGAACTCGGCTACGAGCCGAAGTTTTCCTTCGAAGACGGTGTCGCCGATTACATGAAGTGGTTGTATCCCAAACCATGAAAGCCAAACGGCCGTCCAAGAGCCCAGAAGAGATCAACGCCACGCTCGCGGCAAAAAAAGGTCCGGTCTCGAAATTTATTGCGCAGAATTATCGCCACTTTAACGCGGCTGCGTTGCTCGACGCAGCCAAGGGATATGAGCAGCACCTCGCCGCCGGCGGCAAAATGTTGGTCACGCTCGCGGGCGCGATGTCGACCGCCGAACTTGGCATCTCGTTGGCGGAGATGATCCGTCGCGACAAGGTGCACCTGATCGTCTGCACCGGCGCGAATCTCGAGGAGGATATTTTCAATCTCGTCGCGCACGACCACTACGAGCGTGTCCCGCATTACCGACAACTCACGCCGCAGGATGAAGAGCAGCTACTCTCGCGGCACATGAATCGCGTGACCGACACGTGCATCCCGGAAATGGAGGCGATGCGGCGGATTGAGAAAGCGGTGCTCGAAGAATGGGTCGCGGCCGACCGCGCGGGAGAACATTATTTCCCGCACGAGTTCATGTACAAGATTCTTCGCAGCGGTAAGCTGAAGAAGAGTTATCAAATCGATCCGAAGAATTCCTGGATGGTGGCGGCCTGCGAAAAAAATCTCCCGATCGTCGTGCCCGGCTGGGAGGATGCGACGCTCGGCAATATGTATGCGGCGGCTGTGATCCGCGGTGACGTAAAGAACGTGCACACCGTGCGCACGGGCATCGAATACATGACCTGGCTCGCGGGCTACTACACGAAAAACTCAAAGCGTTTGCGCAACCGCGAGGGCTCAATCGGGTTCTTCCAAATCGGCGGCGGCATTGCCGGCGATTTCCCCATCTGCGTCGTCCCGATGCTGCACCAGGATCTCGAGCGCACCGGGGTGCCGCTCTGGGGATATTTCTGCCAAATCAGCGATTCGACGACGAGCTACGGCAGCTACTCCGGCGCCGTGCCGAATGAGAAAATCACTTGGGGCAAGCTCGCGCCCTCGACTCCCAAATTCGTGGTCGAAAGCGACGCCACTATTTGCGCGCCGTTGATCTTCGCCTGGGTGCTCGGGCAGTAGTCGTTAGGCGCACACACCCGTTGCCTTTCCGCTAGCCTTCCCAAAAAAATTTCGTCGGTCGCTCGATCTCTTCCGGGAGACTCCTGTGCACCGGACAATTCAGCCCCGCCTTTTCCAAGAGCTCTCGCTGCGGCGTGCTTGCCGGGAGCGGAATGTGGACCTCGTTAGGCAAAGCCACGATCCGCCGCGGCGCGTCTTTCGACATTTCCTTCCCCACCTGCACCGTCATCCCGGTGAGATCGACGCCATGTTGCTCGGCCACGATCGCCATCGTTGTGCTGATGCAGCTGCCAAGCGCGGTCGCAACTAAATCAGTTGGTGAAAAAGCCGCGCCCTTGCCTTTGTTATCGAGCGGCGCATCGGTCGCGATCTCAGTGTTCGAAGGACCGTGGGTGGCCGCGCAATGCAGATCGCCGGTGTAGCGAATGGAGATTTTAACCATGAGCGCAACTATGCGCCGCTCGCTTTGGCCGTCACCCCAAAGTGAAAAAAAGAAGGCGGGCCGACCCGCGACCCGCCTTGTTCCCACCACCGCAAAGATGTCGTTATTTCTTCATCGAGTCGCGCAGGTTCCGCACCCGATCATGCGCCGCTTTGATGTCAGTGTATTGCCGCGAAACGGTGTCGCGCGCCGGTGAGGGCAGATTCGCTTCCATCGCCTTCTTGTATTCCGCCACCGCGGAATCTTCACCGCGCTCGCACTCGGCGAGAATCGCGTGATCATCCTGGCTGCTGATCGCGGATTTAATATTGATCCACGCGCGGTGCATCGCGCCAGCGGTGCTGCTGGTCTTCTCGGGATCGGATTCGCCGAGCTGAATAACCTGGCTCTGCAGTTCGCCGGCGAACTTCGAGCGCTGCAGCGAGAGCTCGTTGAAGAGCGATTTCAGCTGGGAATCTTTGACCGCCTCGGCCGCTTGGCGAAAGCCTTCCTGACCATCCTTCAGGGTTTCGATCAGGCCGTTGAGCGTGGAAATGGCTTCTTTGTGTTGACTCATATCAATGAATACGGATCGGGCCGGAAAATGGGTGTTTAGATTTTTGATTAGCTCGGGAAATTTGCTCCACTCGCGTGCGGCCCTTACTGTCTCCTCATGAACAACAACCGCACCGGTAAAGATTTGACCCAGGAAGCCCCGCGCAGCCCGAAGACCCGACTCGGCGGCTACGTGATTCTCGGGCGCACGCTCGACAAATGCCGCGCCCTGCTCTGGGGAAACATCGGTGAATATCACTTCGATTGTCCGCTCGATAACATGCTCTTTGGTTTTAAGAACATTAAGGGCGACGACTTCAAAGCCGCGGTCGAAAAAGGCGCGGGCGACGACGAAATGGTCACTTGGGTGAACGAGCACGGCGACAAGAAGTCCGCCGACGAAGTTAAGGCTTGGTCCGATGAAATGCTCGCGACCAATCCCTACAACAATCCGGAAAAACGCGAGTGGTTCGAGGAGCAGGTAAAGGAACACAACCTCGATGCTTCGAAGACGACTCTCTTCGATTGGCTCGACGTCGACGACAAGGCGAGCTACGCCAAGGCGGCCTAACGACTGCTTACGCGAAGTTAAAATTATGCGCGGGGCGGCGGCGGAAACGCTGACCGCCCTGTTGCTTTTTTTCGTGACGTGCGTGACGCCTGTCTCAGCGCGGCTTGATCGGCGGCGGCAGGATGTCTTCGGTGTCGCCCACATCCTCGCCGTGTCGCAGCCGGCTATGCCGAATGCTGTAGAGGAAGTAGATCACCATCCCGATGGCCAGCCAGATGAAGAACCGGAGCCAGGTGAGAATCGGCAGACTGAGCATCAAAGCCATGCACATAATCACGCCCAAAATCGGAAGCAGCGGAACCAGTGGCACACGGAACGGACGACGCCGAGTAGGGTCGGTCTTGCGCAAAAGGATAACTCCGATGCAGACCAGGCTGAACGCGAAGAGCGTGCCGATATTTGTCAAGTCGGCGAGCGAGCCGATGTCGGTAAACATGGCCACACTACCGACAACCGCGCCGGTCCAAATCGTGGTGATGTAGGGCGTGCGATATTTTGGGTGCAGCCGCGCAAAGTATTGCGGTAACAAACCGTCGCGCGCCATCGCCATGAAGATGCGCGGTTGCCCAAGTTGAAAAACCAGCAACACCGAAGTCATCCCGGCGAGCGCGCCGGCGCTGATCAAGGCCTGCGCCCACGGTTTGCTGGCAAACGCGGTCGCGACCGCGGCAGAATCGCCGAGATAGGTGGTGTATTTCAAAATGCCGGTGAGCACGCCCGACATGAGCACGTAAAGAATCGTGCAGATAATCAGGCTCGCGATCATCCCGATGGGCATGTCGCGCTGCGGATTCCGCGTTTCCTCCGCGGTGGTGGAAACGGCGTCGAACCCGATGAAGGCGAAGAAGACAATCGCGGCGCCGCTCATGACGCCACCAAAACCATTGGGCATAAACGGCACCCAGTTCACTGGATGAACCATGAAGGCGCCGAAGGCGATAAAGAAGATCACCACCGCCACCTTGATGATCACAATCGTGGTGTTCGCGCGCGCGCTTTCGCGGATTCCGTAAATGAGCAAAACTGTAACTGCGGCGACGATGAGGAACGCGGGCAGATTCAGCGCGAAAGCATGGCCGGCAATGCTAGGCAAAGTGGTCGAAGAAAAATCTCCCAAGGCCGCGCCACCTTTGGCGATCACACCTTCGGCCGTCTTGGTATCGGTCACGGCCCAAAGCGGAAACCTTAAGCCAAACAAACTGCCGCAAAGCTTCACAAAGTAACCCGACCAACCCACCGCCACGGCCATATTCCCGACCGCGTATTCGAGGATCAAATCCCAGCCGATGATCCACGCGACAATCTCGCCGAGGGTCGCGTAAGAGTAAGTGTAAGCCGACCCCGAGACCGGAATCATCGAAGCCAATTCCGCGTAACAAAGCGCCGCAAACCCGCAGGCGATCGCGGCCACGATAAAGGAAAAAATCACCGCTGGTCCGGCACCCGGCCGGCCCATGACCACGTCCGCGTGGCTGATCCACGATTGGATGAAATTCAACACCGGCGTCCCCAAGGCTGAGCCAGTCGCCTGCACTTGCTCGCCGGCCGCGGCCGTTCCGGTGAGCGCAAAAATCCCGGTGCCAATGATCGCGCCAATCCCCAGCGCGGTCAGGTCGAGCGCAGTCAGCGAGCGCTTCATCAAGCGCTCGGGCGCTTCGGATTCGCGAATGAGCAATTCGGGGCTTTTGGTCTTGAAAAATTGCGAGGCCATTTTGGTGTCGTTAGGCGCAAAAGAGACGCGCCCTCGCTGGTAATCGTGTCAGCCCCTCGCGCAGGCGGTCAATGTTTTCCGCGCGCATCCGGCGAGCCGATGGCGCAGATTTAGCTCAAGCAAAGGCATGCCCGGCCTGGCCATCCCCAGTTTCAGCGGCGCGGTCATCGTCGCCAATCTCCTCTTTGGCTCGATCGGCTTCGTCGCTTTCGTTTACGGAAAGAAGATGCACATCTGGAAAACGATGTTCATGGGCCTGGCCCTGATGGCCTACACCTATTTCGTCGTGAACACGTTTTTGCTTTTCGGGATCGGCGCGGTTTTGACCGCGTGCCTCTTTATTTTTCGCGATTAGATAAACGCGGAGACGCGCGCCCTTGTGAGGAACCCGCGCGCCTGCTAAATCGGAGGCATGGGTCGCCAATGGTTGCATGCGAAACGCGAAGTCGCGGGACTGAAGAAAGGCCAGATCACCGGCAAGCTGGTGAAGGAAATCATGGTCGCGTCGAAGATGGGCGGCGCGGACCCGAACGGCAACGCGCGCCTCTTCGCCGCGCTCGAAAAAGCGCGCCGAGCGAGTGTCTCGCGCGATGTCATCGAGCGCGCGATCAAGAAGGGCGCGGGCATCGGGACCGAGAAACTTTTGCTCGAGCACATCGTTTTCGAAGGCTACGCGCCGGCGAAAATTCCCGTCATCGTCGAGATCCTGACCGATAATAAAAACCGGACCGCACCGGAGATTCGCGTGCTCTTCAAACGCGGCCAACTCGGGACTCCGGGCAGCAATAAATTCTTGTTCGATCACGTCGGCTTGGTCGAAGCGCATCACGTCGATGCCGCCTCCGATATCGAGGCCGCGGCGATCGAAGCCGGCGCGCAAAATGTTGAGCCGTTAACGCACGCGGAAAACGACGACATCCCGGCTGAAACTGCCGGCGCGCGTTTCATTACCGAGCCGACTGATTTGCACGCAGTCTCGCAATGGCTGGCCGCGAATGGCTGGACCGTGGTCACGAGCGAGCTCGGTTATGTCGCGAAAAATTTTCCGGAATTGGACGACGCCGAACGCATCCAGGTCGGCGAGTTCCTGCAAACCCTCGAGGATCACGACGACGTCCATCGCGTTTGGGCAGCGGTGAAATAGTCGGTCATGTCCGACGAATCGACGCAACTAATTCTCGGCGATGCCGCGGCCGACGCGCTAGGTCAACCGCCGGGTCGGCGTGGAATTTTCCGCCGTAAAAAAAAGAACCAGCCGGCCCCGCTGACGCATTGTGAAAACTGCGGCGCACCGCTGAGCGGCCAGTATTGCGCGGCCTGCGGGCAACACGCGATCGACTATCGGCGCTCGCTCTTTCACATCGTCGTCGATGCCGCCGATTCTTTCTTCAACTGGGACACAAAATTCTTCAAAACCATCGGGATCCTCCTCTGGAAACCCTGGCGCCTAACGAATGATTTCAACGCCGGCCGGCGCGCGCGTTATGTTCATCCACTTCGGCTTTACCTGCTCGCCAGCATCACCTTTTTTCTCGTGCTGCGCGCGGTCAATTTCCAAGGTTCCGGTCCCATCGAACTGACCGCCGAAGACCGCGCTGGCTTCGCCACCAGCTTGGAAAAATTGAGCGGACCCGACTCCCCTCTGGCCCCAGAGGAACGCGCGCGCGTGGACGTGTTGCGCACCAAACTTGCCACCGGTGATGGACAACTAACCAAGGCGGAGCGGGGCGAAATTAAAGCCGCTTTCGCCGAGGTGATGAAATCCACAATCAAGAAAAGTTGGAGCAAAGAAGACCGGGCCAACTTTCGGAAGACGATCAACAATCTGCCGACACAACCCACGCCCGTCGCCGAATCCGCCTCCCCATCTCCCACTCCGGTGGTGGAGAACGGCGGCGTCTCCCCCTCGCCCGGCGAGAAAGAGAAGTTACATTTTAAGTGGGGCGGCGGCGATCAGGCAACGACGCCGTTTGAGACCTGGATGGAAGGCCGCATCAAAGAGAAGGTTGGCGAAGACGGCACCAAAGTGACGCTCTTCCTCGAAACCCTACGCCAGAATATCCCGACGATGATGCTTTGCTGCATCCCGCTTTTCGCGCTCATCCTGAAAATCCTCTACCTCGGAAAGCGCCGCTATTACATCGAGCATCTGGTCTACGCGCTCCATATCCACAGCTTTATCTTTCTCGGAGTCGGCTTGCTCGTCGCCCTGGTCATGCTCGCGAATCGCACCGCGCCCACACTCGGCGGGCTCCTCATCGCCTCCTTCTCGATTGCGCTGACCGTGCAGATTTTCCTCTCGATCCGGCGCGTCTATGCCCAAGGCTGGTTTTTCACTCTCGTCAAATTTTGCCTCGGTGGCGTGGCCTATCTCGTGGTCCTTTCGCTCGCAGTCGGCGTGACCGCGTTCATCACCATCCTGCTTCCGGGCTAACGAGTCAGCTCTGCGCCGCGATCATCTCGCGCGCTTTCGCCAGCGCCGCCCCGATCTTCGCTGCCTCCTTGCCCGCGCCGCGCGCACTATCCGGCCGGCCCCCGCCTTTCCCTCCCACGATGGGCGCGATCTGTTGGATAATTTCATGCGCACGGATTGAACTCGTTAGGCTCTGCGGTACCGTCGCCACCAGATCGACCCGGCCATTTGTTAGGCCAGCGAGCACGATCGGACCCTCGATTTTCGTCTTGAGGACATCCGCGATCGCTTGCAACAATGCGCCATCCGCTTCCGGCACTTCGGTCACGCATGATTTGCTCTCCGCGTGCGCAGCCGCCAGCTCGTTCGCGATCGCCGCCGCGCGTTTCTGCAATTCCACCTCCGTGACTTTCGCATGCTGCTTTTCCCAATCGTGCACTTCACTCTCGAGCTTCTTCAAATGCTCTGCGCGCGTTTCGATCGATGCGACATCCGAATGCGCCGGCAACGATGCCAGCCCGGTTTTCTTGCGCGACAACATTTCAAATTTCTCCTGCTGCCGCTTCGCTTCGCCTTCCGCCCAGCGCGCAACTTCATCGCCCGCCACCGCTTCGATCCGGCGAATCCCGGCCGCGATCGCCGACTCGCTGACAATTTTGAATTGCTGGATCTCGCCGGTCGCGCGCACATGCGTGCCGCCGCAGAGTTCCATCGAGTAACCATTCAACTCGTTAGGCGCGCCGCCGATCTGCACCACCCGCACGAGATCGCCGTATTTGTCGCCGAAGAATTGCTGGATATCCGAGCGTTGTTTCGCTTCCGGATACGGAATTTCGCGCCAGGACACCGGCGTGTTTTCTGCGATCCGTTCGTTGACCAACTTTTCGACCGCGCGCACTTGGTCCGGTGTCAGCGCCGCGCTCGAAAAATCAAAGGTCAACTTCTCGGACCCGACGTAGCTCCCCTTCTGCACGGCCTCGCGACTAACGAGTTCATGCAGCGCCCAATGCAATAAATGCGTCACCGTGTGATGCCGCTCGATCGCGCGACGCCGCCTCTCGTCCACGCGCACGGTCACATGCGTTCCAATCGCGGGCGCCTCGTCGCCCGCGAGAAAATGCACAAACGTGTTCCCGGTTTTGCGGGTGTCGCAAATCGCCCACCGCGCTCCATCGCTCTCGATTTCGCCGCGATCGCCGACCTGTCCGCCCATCTCCGCGTAACAAACCGAGTTATTCAAAATCACCGCCGCGCGTCCCTTTACCGAACTGATTTCCTCCACGTCCGCGCCGGTATGATCGTGTTCGTAACCAAGAAAATTCGTCGCCGAACGCGCATCGCTTTCCGCTAATTCTACGACTGTCTTCTTCTGCGCTTTGCGCGCCCGGTCCCGCTGCGCTTCCATCAATTTCTCAAACCCAACAGTATCGACCGAAAGCCCACGCTCGCGCGCCATCAACTCCGTGAGATCGAGCGGAAACCCCTGCTCATCATATAAACGAAATGCGAACTCGCCGGAGATGTTCACGCGCGAACTCTGGGTAGCGCGCGCGTCTCGCGTGCTGGTCGCAGACTCCGGTCGCGACGGACTTTCCTTAGACTCGAACTCATCCTCCGCCGTCCAAACCCACGGGTAATCCTCTCCCTGCCTCGCAACCCCAGACTCCCAAGGATTCCACAGAACGTAGGCAAATTTCTCCTCCAAGTCCCGATCCGACCGGATGTAGCGATCAAACCGTTCCTTCTCCCAAATCGATCCACTGGTACAGGCAGCTTTGTTAATCTCGTGCGCGGTAAACGACTTGATCGACTGCATCAGCTCGGACAACGACCAGAAAACCGGATCGCCCGCCGCGTTGTCCTTCTTCGGATGCGGGCGAAGAATCGCGTGGACGTGATCCGGCATCACGCAAACCGCGATGAGATCGTAGCGGGTGCCGTGAAAATGGCGGAAGGCGTCGAGCACGATCGTGCGGTCGAAGGGCGAAAGAATTCGCCGTTTCACCGTGGAGATCGTTAGGGCATAGATCGCCCACGGAAGTTCGAAGTGCGGCAGGCGGCGTTTTGCGTAACGGGCGCCATCGCCGGGAGAGGAAGTTCGCAATGGCGGGACGCCATCGCCAGCACGCGAGACGCGCGCGCTACCCGGAGGCTCGGTCTCCATTTCACTCGTTAGGCGAGCGACTTCGGCTTCGAAGAGCGCGATGCCTTTGTCGAGGGTTCGGTTGAAGGATTCTTCTTCGCGACGCAAGCTGGCTTCGGTGGTGGCCTGTTTTTCGCGGAGTTCCGGGAAGACGTTGCCCATCGTTTTTGTCAGGACAGCGACCAGTCGGCAAAAGAACGGCTCGTGAAAACCAAGCGTGCGACCGTAGCGAACGGCCCGGCGCAGGATGCGCCGCAAAACGTAACCGCGGCCTTCGTTGCTCGGCTGGATGCCATCGGCGATCGCGAAACTAAGGGTGCGGATGTGATCGGCGATGACGCGAAAGGCGATGTCGATGCGTTCTTGCTCCTCGGTGTAGAGGGCGGTCTGGGTAGCGCGCGCGTCTCGCATGCCGGTCGCGGACTCCGGCCGCGACGAACTTTCGAAAGTACGCGAAAGCGAGACGCCTTCGCCAGCAGCGGGGATGGCCGCGCTACCCGGAACCGATGGCAAGGTCGAGGCGTAACGCTTACCGCTCAGTTTTTCGATCTCATCGAAAATCGGGCGAAAGACATCGGTCTCGTAGTTGGAAACTAAGCGCGAGAAATCGGTGAAGTTTTTCGTGCCTTGGATGAGCGCGGTGGCGCGCTCGAAACCCATTCCGGTGTCGACGTGGCGTTGCGGCAACGGAATAAAACTACCGTCCGCGTTGGCGTTGAACTGGATGAACACCAGATTCCAAATTTCAATGCAGCGCGGGTCGCCGGCGTTGACTAACGAGCCCTTCGTGTCGCCCGCCGGCGTCAGGTCGATGTGCAATTCCGAGCACGGACCGCACGGGCCGGTGTCGCCCATCATCCAAAAATTGTCCTTCTTATTCCCGTCGACGATCTGCACCGCGGGATCGAGCCCGGCTTCGATAAACAAGCGCGCCCAATGATCGTGCGCTTCCTGGTCGAACTCCGCCGGCTCGTTAGGCCCGGGCCGGTAGACCGTGGCGTAAAGTCTTTGCGCCGGCAGGCCCCAGCGCCTAACGACCAGTTCCCAGGCCCAATCGATCGCTTCTTTCTTGAAGTAATCGCCAAAGCTCCAGTTCCCGAGCATCTCGAAAAACGTGTGGTGATAAGTGTCGAGCCCGACGTCATCGAGATCGTTATGCTTCCCGCCGGCGCGAATACATTTCTGCGTATCGGCGGTGCGCGGCGGCGTCCAGGGCACACTTTGTTGCCCCAGGAAAATGGGCACGAACTGGTTCATGCCCGCGTTCGTGAAAAGGAGGTTCGGCGAATCCGGCAGGAGCGAGGCGGAAGGCACGACGGTGTGGCCTTTCTCGCGGAAGAAATCGAGAAACGATTGGCGGATTTGCGCGGAAGTCATCGCGATGATTCTAGCGCGCTTTGCGCGGGTTTCACGTCTGGACGCCTCAGCGCGACTCGTTCACCGGGCTGGAAACTGCGTCGGCAAACTGGCGCAGATCGTCCGCGCTGATCTCCGAAATCGCCCAGTAATTCATCCCGGAATTGCGCCAGTGCAAAAGGTTGTAGCCGCGCTGCGGCGGGCTCGCGCGGACGGGCTCGGCACCGTGCTCCGGCCAGATGAAAAGGTTGATGAAATGCCGGCGCCGCTCGTAAACCAACGCCGCCACGGCTCGACCCGAAAGATATTCCAGCCGGCCGCCGACGAGCGGGAATCCTTTGCTCGACAAATCCTCCACCGGCGGCGCGAAATCGATCCTGCCCTCGAACCACGGTCGCACGGTGTGTTGATCGGACGAAGCCACATCGGTGAGATGGGTGCCGGCGAGCGCACGAATGTGGCTGTCGGTAATCTCGGCGAGCAGCGTCTGCGAAGACGAACGAATCGAGAAATTCTGGGCGAGAAAAAATCCGAGAACGAACGCAGCCGCGAGCGCCAGCCCGCGGAGCAACCATGGCGTTACCCGCGCGGAGCTCGTTAGGGGAATTGTTTCGCGCTTTGCCCAGAGGCTGGCCCGGAGATCCGCCGGCGCGGAGAAATGAGCCGGAGCGATCACCTCCTGCAGCGCGCGCAAGTTCTGCAGCGCGCCCGCGCAGGCCTCGCAGGTCTCGAGATGTCGTTCGACCGCGAGGCTGCGCTCGAGGTCGAGTTCCCCATCGTGATAAGGATCGAGCAACCGGCGCGCTTCCTCGCAGTTCATGATGCGACGCCTCCAGGATGTTCCTGGCCTTGCAGGATAATCGTCTGCAATTGTCGCCGACCGCGGGCCAGCCGCGACATCACCGTTCCGATCGGGACGCCGACCAGATCAGCGATTTCTTTATAGGAAAAATCTTCCATCTCGCGCAGGACAATCACTTCGCGAAACTCGACCGGTAATTGCGCGATCGCGGCGCGCACCGTGTCGATGGTGGCGGCGCGTTCCAGAATTTGTCCGGCGCTGGGCGCGGGGTCTTCGAAGGTCTCGATCGCGTCGTCCGATTGGAGGACGTAATCGCGCGTCCGGCGCTGGCGCAGCGCAGTGTAAACGGTGTTGCGCACGATCGTAAGCAGCCAGGAGCGCGCATCGCCGCCGCGGAAGCGGCCGAAGAATTTGAAGGCGCGCAGGAAAGATTCCTGCACCATATCGCGCGCATCGGGCTCGTTGCCGGTAAGCCAGCGCGCCAGATTGTAGGCCGCGTCGAGGTGCGGCAAAATCGTTTCTTCAAAGAGAGTGTTTTCGTTTTCCACCCGGGAGATCTTTCCGGTTCAAAATAGTCCAGACTGGACGCGCGGCGATTTTATTCCCTGAAGTCAAAACTTCAGTCGCCGGGGAATAAACGCCGGGTCGGAGCAGTTAGGCACAGCAAAGGAAAACTATGTCTAACAACTACATTCAACATGATCACAACGACGACGGCCTCGATCGCCGCGGCTTCCTCAAATGCATGGCTTGGGCTGGGACGGGCATGCTTTGGGCCGCGAGCGGCGGGGTGGTCGCCTCGCAAATTCTCCGGTCGGCTGGCGCGTCAGTGGCGGGGACCGGCGCCGATTTCACCTTCGTGCAAATCAGCGACAGCCACATCGGCTTTAACAAGGAGGCAAATAAAGACGTGCTCGGCACTTTTAAGGAAGCCGTCGCCAAGATCAACGCGCTACCGGCCGCACCGGACTTCATTTTGCACACCGGCGATCTCTCTCATCTCTCCGAGGCGGAAGAGTTCGACACGCTCGAGCAAATTCTGAAGGACTGCAAAACGAAGCAAATTTTCTATGTGCCGGGCGAGCACGATGTGCTGAACGACAACGGCCAGCAGTATCTGGAACGTTTCGGCAAGAACACGAAAGGCAAAGGCTGGTTCAGCTTCGATCACAAAGGGACGCACTTCGTCGGCTTGAACAACGTCCTCAACATCGGCGAAGGCGGGCTCGGCATGCTCGGAGACGATCAAATCGGATGGATGGCCGATGACTTGAAGGCGGTTTCGGAGAGCACACCGGTGGTCGTCTTCGCGCACATCCCGCTCTGGGAAGTTTATCCGCAGTGGGGCTGGGGGACGAACGATGGCGCGCGGGCGCTCGCGCTCACGAAGCGGTTCGGCTCGGTCACGGTGCTCAACGGTCACATTCATCAGGTGCTGAAGAAAACCGAGGGCAACGCGACCTTTCACACCGCGATGTCAACGGCGTTTCCGCAGCCCGCGCCCGGCACGGCGCCGAAAGCGGGCCCGATGAAAGTTGAGGCGGGGAAATTGCGCAGCGTCCTCGGGATCACCGACGTGACGTATCGCGAAGGCAATCACTCGCTCGCGGTCGTCGATGCGACGCTCGCCTGATCTTTACACAGTCGCCGGTGAACCAGGATTTTTGGCTGCGGGTGCACGGCGGCAGCACGCATTTCCCGATCGTGCTGCTCGCCGTGTCGGTCTTGTTTGATCTGCTCGGAATTTTTTGGCCGGCGGATTCGGCGCGGCGCGGTCTGCATGCGGCGGGTTTTCTTTCCGCGGCAATCGGTGTCGTCGTGTCCTTCGGCGCGGTTGCGTCCGGTTTGATCATCAGCGGGTGGAAAATACTTGGGACCGGCACTCTCCTTCGGCATCACCAATTCATCTGGCCGGGGTTTGGAATTTCCGTCGCCCTCGTGATTTGGCGTGCGACGGTCGGCCGCCGGGCATCGTTAGGCGCGTTTCGCGTTTATCTTTGCGCCATGGCGATGGCGTCAGCTTTGATTCTGGCCGGTGCCTATTATGGCGGTGAACTGGCGCTCGCGGGCAATTCGGGAATCGAAACCTTTCCGATCTCGTCGCCACGATCGGCCGATCCCGTGCTCATTGTCCGCGGAGAGCATCTGTTCCTGATGAATTGCGCTCACTGTCACGGCAAGGATGCGACGGGCGACGAAGGACCGGATTTGCATGGCATCCATAAGACTGATGCGCGCATTAGCGTGATCGTGCAGAACGGAATCAAGGGCGAAATGCCGCGCTTCGATCGCAAGCTCAATGCGAACGACGTCCAGGCGCTGATCGCCTTTCTTCGTTCGCTCGGTTAGCCAAGAGGCGGGTAGCGCGTTCCGTCCCGGGTGCGGGCGACGGTGTTCCACCGTCGCGAACTTTCGTTAGGCCCACGCTGCGTGGGCCGCCGCGGTCTTGGAAAGTTGTTGCGGCAAGATGCCGCAACAACACCCGAGACGGCTGCACTACCGACGGCGAACCGCGTTAACGAGCTACTTTTTCTCTTCGTCGAGCTTCGCTTTCACGGCGACCTCGATTTCTTCGTAGAGCGCGTGATCGTTTTTCAAAACTTCTTTCGCGGCGTCGCGGCCCTGCGCGAGTTGCGCGCCTTTGTAGCTCAACCACGAACCGCGCTTCTCGACGATCTGTTGCTCCAGCGCCAGATCGAGCAACGCGCCCGTGTTCGAAATGCCCTCGTTGTACATGATGTCGAACTCGGCTTCGGTGAAGGGCGGCGCGACTTTGTTCTTCACAATTTTGACGCGGGTGCGGTTGCCGGTGACGACGCCGTCAGTCTGTTTGATCGCGCCGATGCGGCGTATATCCACGCGCACGCTGGCGTAGAATTTCAAGGCTTTCCCGCCGGGCGTAGTCTCGGGATTACCAAACATGACGCCGATTTTCTCACGGATTTGGTTGGTGAAAACGCAGCACGTCCGCGCCTTGGAAATGAGCGAGGTGAGTTTGCGCAGGGCGGCACTCATCAGGCGCGCCTGGGCGCCGACGGTGGAGTCGCCGATCTCGCCTTCGAGTTCCTGTTTAGTCACCAAGGCGGCCACGGAATCGAGGACGATGACGTCGAGCGCGTTCGAACGCACCAGGGTCTCGACGATGCGGAGCGCTTCTTCGCCGGACGAAGGCTGTGAGACTAACAAGTCGTCCATGTTCACCCCCAGCCGGCGCGCGTACTGCGGATCGAGCGCGTGCTCGACATCGATGAAAGCGGCGAGGCCGCCGCGCCTCTGCGCTTGGGCGATGACAGTGAGTGTGAGGGTGGTTTTGCCGGAAGATTCCGGCCCGTAAACTTCGACCACGCGGCCGCGCGGAAAGCCGCCCACGCCGAGGGCGCGGTCGATCAAAATATTGCCGGTCGGGATGACTTCGATGTCGACAATCTTCTCGTCCCCGAGACGCATGATCGCGCCGTCGCCGTAGTCTTTCGCGATCTGTTGAATCGCGAGCTCGAGGTTCTTATTGCGCGCGATCGTGAGCTTATCTTCGGGAGTTTTTTCGTCGGTCTTGGTGGCCATAGGGAGGGTTCTACCTACGCCGCTTTGCCGCCAGACGCCAAGCGGAAACGCGAAAACGCCGCCTCAAAAAATCCCGCGTTGCGGTTGCGGAGAATTTTCCGGTGTCGTTAGGCGACGTCGACTTGGATTTGCTCGGGCTTGACCTCGTCCGCTTTCGCTCCTGAGATCGGCGGCGGCGCGACAATGTTTCTTGCGAAAACTTTTCCGTTGATTGCCCGCGTCCCCGCAGACGCGATATTCCTCAGCTGATGCATTCCGAAAACACTGATGAGGCTTTCATGCGCGCGGCGCTCGCCGAAGCGGCCAAAGGTCTCGGACACACGAGCCCCAATCCGGCGGTCGGTGCGGTCATGGTGGAGAATGGAAAAATCATCGCGCGCGGACATCACCGTGGGCCGGGCTCGCCGCACGCGGAGATCAAATGTCTCCGGAGCCGTCGCGGAAATTTACCGCCGCACGCGACGCTCTACGTCACCCTTGAACCCTGCTCGACCACCGGGCGAACGCCACCGTGCACCGAGGCTTTGGTTGAATCCGGCATCCATAATGTCGTCGTCGGCGCGCTCGATGTGAACCCGGCGCACAACGGCCGCGGGATAAAAATTTTGCGCGACGCGGGGATCGCGGTGCGGGTAAATATTCTCGCGCACGAATGCGCGGCGTTGAACCAAGCCTTTAACAAATGGATCGTCACCGGCCGGCCGTTGGTGATCGCGAAATGCGCCATGAGCCTGGACGGCCGACTGACACGTCCGCCTAACGAAGAGTCGTGGATCACGAGCCCAGCCGCGCGCCGGCACGCCAATCGTTTTCGTTCGCAGGTGGACGCAATTTTGATCGGCGCGGAAACTTTGCGGACCGACGATCCGCAACTGACCGCGCGCGAAAAAAACGCGCGCCAGCCGTGGCGAGTCGTGCTTTCCCGTTCCGGTCGCTTGCCGAAAAAAGCGCGATTGTTTACCGATCGTTTCGCCGACAAGACCATCGTGTTCCGCGGGCAACCGGTCGAGCAGGTCTTGATCGATTTAGGGCAACGCGAGATTACCAGCGTCTTGATCGAGGGCGGTGGTGATGTCCTCGGCCAAGCGCTAGACGCGCGCTTGATCGACCAGGTTCACCTTTATTTTGGGCCGTTGTTTACGGGCGGTCCGGTTATCGCGTTTCCCGGCGCAGGCGCAGCTCAGACCGCCGCCGGGGCGCGGTTGCGCGAAATCCGCTACGAACAAATGGGCGACGATATTTTTTTAAGCGCGCAGCCAACTTATTCCGCGGTTCTGCCGAATAATTAGGCGAAACTTTTCGTCATACCTTTTGTTCAATCATCAGACATCAACAGGAGGAAAATTATGAATTGGAAAAAACTTCTCTTAATCGCGGTCGTCGCCAGCGGCTTTAGTTTCGCCGCCGCACCGCGGTCGGAAGCGGGCATCCGGGTCGGCATCGGAATCGGAGTGCCGGTAGGCATCGGTTATTATGGCGGGGGCTATGGATACGGCGGGGGCTATGGATACGGCGGGGGCTACGGCTACGGCGGCGGGTATTATCCGTCCGGATATGACTGCGCGCCCTACGGTTATTACGGGCAGCGGTATAACCGCGTGGTCTATCGCCCGTATTACCGGCACCGTAGCCGCAGGATTTACTACCCGCGCCACCGCCATTATTATGGGCGCTAATCTGCCAGTCTAACGACAACCGGGAGCCGGCTGGATTTGTCCATGCCGGCTCTTTTTTTTTCCACGGGAGCATTGTTCGACCAACAATGGCGGAGGGGGTGGGATTCGAACCCACGAGGACTTTCGCCCTGCCGGTTTTCAAGACCGGAGCCATCAACCGCTCGACCACCCCTCCGGCTAAATTCGCGACCGTATTGTGGCAGGAGCGTCGCGATGAGCAATGTACCTTGGCAGAAAACTTGTCGCGGAATCGACTTCCTGACTTCCAATTGATTTTGGCAGCAGGAAAGGCCGCTTTCAAGCGGCCTTCTCTAAAGTTGGAATGAGCGAAGCGAAGCTACCTAAATTGTAGCGCGCCGCGGCGGCGGAGAATTCGCCTCGAAAAATTGCAGAAAGCGAAGGGCACAAAGGAGCGCACGCACGGATGATCCAAGCCACCCGGATAATTGAGAGTTTAAGGGTCCCTGAATGTGCCGTTCAATCGTCATTTAGCTTGCCCTCTGGAGAGCGGCGATGTCCGTCTTCGTGCTGGCAATTTCTCGCGAGACGCGGGTGTGCAAGTCCTGCACCTGTTTGGCCATTTCTTTGAAGCCGCCTGCGACGACTTCCCCGAGCTGGCTGACGCTCGCGGAAACATCCTTTGCCGGTTGTCGGAACGCGTTCTGTTGGCCACTGGAACCGGACTCTATCGGGGCCACGTAAATGTCGCCCGTTGGCCCTGGAATGTAATTTGATCGATCCCCGCCGATCGCTGTTCCGCCTGGCAACGGTGGACCATACGGGGTAGCAGCGGGAACACCGCTTCCGGGCGGGGCATAGTTATACGTGTCGCCTCCCGCCTGTGTCGGCGCGGGCGGCGCGGGCGGTAAGTCCGAAGGGATCGCCGACTTGCTCGGCGCTTTGCTTTGCGCGGCGTAGAGCCTCAGGAGCGCGTTTCGCGCATTGTCGATCGCGATGGTCGTAGAGTTGGCGTCGCTGATGATACCGAGCAACCATTTTTCGAGTCCTGCATCTTTGGCGTTATCGAATCCGCCCTGCGTTTTCCCGATCGCGCCAATCTGCTTTTCGAGGTCTTGCAGTTCTTTAATGGCCTCACGGCGGCGTTCTGACGAAGTCGCGGACGAGAGAATTTCCGCGCGCAGTGCTTCCTCTTTATCGCGCAACGCTCTTACTTGATCGCGAATCGCGTCGCTGACCTTCTTTTCTTCTTCTGCGGTTTTCTTCTGTTGCTCGGCGAGCTTCTTTTCTTCTTCTGCGGTTTTCTTCGGTTGCTCGGCGAGCTTCTCCCACTCCACGACCAATCCCTTAACTTTGTTGGTGTGATCGCTGACCTCGGAACCGATCAGCGCGAGCGCCTCCGCGGGCGTCGCCGCTTCCACCCCGATGTCGTGCAGCCGCTTGCGGACTGATTCTAAATCTGCCGCCAGTGCAGTGAGTTGTTGCGGCTTGGAAAGCTGATCGAAATTGAGCTTCTTCAGCTCAGCATTCAGGCGCGCGGAAGTCTTCTCGATGGCCTGTTCTTTTTTTTCGACGCCATCGAGAATTTTCGTGAAACCATCCACGTCGGTTTGCAGTTTTTTCCACTGGTTTGCCTGCTCGGTATTGGAGCGATCGAGCGTCTCCTGGGTCGCGACGAGTTCACCGATTTTCGTCTTCAGCGCGTCAATCTCAGCCGTCAGCGATAAGTCCGAGAGGCTCTTGACATATTCGGCCCGACGTTGCGCCAGATCGGTGAACACTTTCCCAGTCGCCGCGGTTTGATCTGCCAGATCGCGTTGCTCCTGAATCGCGATATCCGTGCTGGTCTTAAAATCGGTCCCGAAAAAATTGCTGATCAACTTGAGCCCGTTGAGTTCCGTCGTAAAAAAACCGGACCCGACTTCGCTCGCTACCTGCCGAGATCTCTCGTTAATGTCGTTGACCCGTTTCGCGACTTCTTCGGTCAGTTTCTGGACATCAGCGAAGTCTTTGGCCGCGGCCGCGGTCGCGCGCCAATGCTCAGTTTGTTTCTGAAATTCGACGCTCTCTTTTTCGGCCGTGATCCGGCTCTCATCCATCTTCTTGCCGATTTCGCCGATGATGCCGGCGGTCACCAAGCCCGCGATGGCCGCGGTGCCGAGCGCCGGGCCGAGTGACCCCGCGAGTGCGCTGACCGTGCGCATGTTCACTGTTCCAGTTGCGATCTCGCGCGTGAGCGTAGTCGCTTCCGCGCGCGCTTTGCCGATGTTTACTCCGGCGAGTAAACTGCCGGCATTCGCTTCCGCGATGGCCGCGGCCTCTTTGGTCTTGAGCGACGCGAGCTCCGCTTCCGCGGCGATCTTTTGCCGGGCGAGGATGAGCGATTCCTCTTCGGAAAGATTCGTGGTCTGCTGAATTTGCAGGGCTGCGCGGCGCTCGGCGATCTCCGCAGTCACGGCGGCGGCTTGTTCGCTTTCCCCGGCCGCTTCCAATTGCAGCGCTTCGATCTCGGACGTGATCAGCGCTTGCCGCTGTTGAAGCAGGCCGTTGCGCCGTTCGTCCAGCGCGAGGGTCGCGGCTTTCTTTTCCGCCAGCGCCTCTTCGGCCGCGACCTCTTCCTGAGTGGCGGCGACTTCGGCCGCGCGCGCGACCGAGACCTGCCCCCGCTGTTGTCCGGGCAAACCACCCGCGCGGGCGCTGGCCGCCTCCGCTTCCGCGTTCACTTCGCGGATTGCTTCCTTGACCGCGGTCGCGCCGGAAGTGTCCCCGGTCGTCCGGATGTTTACCTCGAAGGTGTCGCTCTGGTCAGCCATCAGAGAAGTTTCGTTAGGCTGGCGAGAGAATCCCGAAGGATCCCGAACGCGAGCAACGTTTCGCGAAACAGAGACTCTGGCCCGTCGGCGACTTGTTCATTGAGCGCATCGAACGCCCTCGCTACGTCGGTGTGAAGTTTTCGAAGGTCGCTGGCGCTGGTAACTAGGGCTGCTCTCTTCGCGAACGATTCCAGCTCGGCGAGCGTCGCTCGATGAAGCTCTGTATCAGCCTCTAGCTTCGCGAGAAGCTCTTCATCGCTCGCGTTCGGAGGCAGCCCGAGCGCGGAAATAATCCTCGCTCTGGGATTAATCCAAGTAACAGAATCTTCGTTAGGCATGGGTTGCTGACACCTTTGAAATTGCCGATCTGGGGCTGGTATTACCAGCCCCAGATGACCGGCGCTCACTCGATTGTGGCGATGAAATGGCGGGCGAGATTCCGCGAGTTCGGCGTGGTTGGATCGATCTTTCGAGACTGGCTTTCAGCGGGACGCGATCAACTTCCGCCGCATCCGATTTCACTCTCGGCAAAGCGGCGAGCTGTGCCGCTTTGATGTCGGCAAAATTCGGAGCGGAGCGGCCCGCTTCCTGTGCATGGAATCGCGCAATCGCCGCGATTCTGGAAATGTCTTGCACGAAGTTCTGTCCGGCCAGTTGAACTGCGCTGACGAAATTTTCGATGTAATCCGAATGCAAAGTCGGGAGAAGGCTTTGCGCGATCGCAATCAAATCCTCGGGGAGAACTTCCCCGGGAAGATGGACCGGAGGAAGAAAGCGGGCGTCCCATTGCTGGACCGCGAAATTGGTTGTCCTTAGATATTTTCCGCGGGCGCTGTCGTAAGCCTGCGGGGTGCAAATGAAGGCGGCCGGGATTCCGCGATCGAGAATGTTACTCCGAATCCAGTTGAGCCGTGCGGGCGAGGTATTGCGGCCAAACGAAGAGGGAAAGATCGCGTGCGCTTCGTCCAGGACGATCATCATCTGGGCCTGATCGATCACGTCGTTGATGTTCGCGCGCATTGAGTAGGCTCGCTCCCGCGAACTCGTCTCGATGCCGAGTGCGTGCGCGACCGCTCGCAAAAGATCACTCTCGGAATTCGCGGGCGGGGTTGACACCAGCCGCGCACGGCCCGGATTCGCCTCGCAAAAGGCCTGAACAGATTCCGTTTTCCCGAAACGACTGTTGCCCGAGATGAGGACGCCCAGGCGCGCTCCTTGGGCCATCCGAAGCGCCTCGAGTACTTGCCGAGAAACTTCTGTGTCGGCGATCTGGCCCATCACGGATTCGCGGCGCCGATCGATGAATCGCACGAGTGCCTCGCCGATCCGCGAGAAAAACCACGGCGCGCCGTTTTCTGGCTCGTCGTCGTCGCGGCCAAAATGAACGTGCGGGCGTTCGCAAACGCCGCGCAGATACTGCACCAATGACTCGTTAGCCGCGCCGATACAGATATCGCGGAACGCCTCCGGGGTGGCTTGGGCGACGACTTCCGCAATGATCGCGCCACTGACGGCGCGCTGCCGATCAAGCCATTTTCGACGCTCGATTCGCGACCGGAAATTCTCTTCCGGAAGAAACTGCGCGAACTCGTTATAATTCGGAGCGCATTTCTCAAACTCGGCTGCCGGCAAAAGCACCGCTGAGAATTTCCACGATTCGTTAGGCGCGCCGAACGCTCGCGCACACCACGGCAATTCCTGAAAGACTGCGCTCGCTTTTTTTCGATCGTAACTACCGGTGCCGAATTCCCGCATCTTTGCGGTGCCGATCAAATCGCGAGAAGCATCAATTAGATCGCGTGCAAACGCCCGCAGCCCGCCGGGATATCCGCCGATAAATTTTCCGTCATGCCACGGCCGCGGACGTGCCGGTTGCGAGAAAAATTGCAGCGCCCAAATGACTTCGAAGAAGCGCGACTTTCCGTGCGATAATTGTTCGACCAGGGCGAGATTTTCCAGGTTCCGAATGCCGCGCACTTTTCGCGCGACCCGGAGCGCGTCAATCGGTCGATTGTCGTCAGTCATTGCGATTCCTCCGCTTCGCGCAATCGAATACGCGCCTCGGTTTCTTGCATCTTCGCCGCCAGCTCCAAGGCGCGTTCCGGCCGGCGCAACTTCGACGGTTCGACGCGCAAGCCGTGGCGTTTCGCAATCTCAGCGGCCCTTCGCCCTTGTTTGTGACGCGCAACGTTCAACGCTTCATGTCCCCTCTTCTCAGCGATCATTGCTTCGCCAGTGCGCCGGACATCGTCCGACCCCATCTTTTCATTGAGCACCGTGAGATTGAATCGAGGACGTAAAATTCGGTACTCGTCGGCCCCGAATTTCCGAAATAATTTCCGGGTCGCGCGAACGTTATTAAAGTCAGCCGCGGTTGCGCCGATCGCAGGAATACTCGGATCGATGTCTACCGCGAAGGGGCGCAATTCCTTGGGATCTGTGCGGAGGTGACAAACGAGGATCACTTCGGGCATTTCAGGATCGAAGCGCACGCGAACTTTCTCGCCGAGCAATTGGCCAAGGCGCGCGTGGCCCGAGTAGTAGCGGGGTGGCTGTCCGCGCCTAACGAGCGCTATTCCCTCGTCACTAACCGTCACTTCGGCAACCTGTGTCGAGAGGAGATAGCGAATCGATTCGGGCAAGACTTTGTGCGCCGGTCCGTTCGGTTCGTGCAGCTTTTCCTAGCCCTCTTCCGGACTAATTCCGGGAAGCATTTTCCCGTTCTGCGGTTCTGCGTTGAAGCGCCGTGCGGCATCTTCCAGGGCGGCACAAAATTGTTCTTTCGTAAGGAAATTTTTGCGCGGGTCGATGTCGGCTTTTAGCCGTTGATCGAATCGCCGAAGTTGCGCCATCGCGGCGGCCGTTCGCTCTGGTCCGTTGAGTCGCTGATTGCGCCCAACGTAACCGGGAAGGCCATCCATCCGGTCCTGAATCGCGCGAATGACGCGCTCGATGATCTTCGCTTTGGGCGTGGTCGCGTGAACGATCTTTGGCAGAAACGAAACACCTTCCCTAATGAACAAATCGTCAATTCGTGACCAATCCACCGCGCTGCTAACGGCACGCGATTTCCAACTTCCGCGCTCGAAAAGGAAGCGGCGGAACGGAAGTCCAATTGCCGGGTCCATACAGATTCGATTGATGCCCGCGCAGATCGTGCTCGCGCCGTAGTTGGGCCGCGGAGTGAGATAGAATCCGTGGACGCGCTGACTCCGCTCATCACAAAAAAGCAAGGTTTGCCCGCGCGTGAGGTTGAATCTTTGTCCTTCGAAGATGAATTCGCCGTCCTCGCACCAGTCGATGAAGCCGGAGTTGCAGGTCACGTCATCTGCGCTGTAAGAGTCCCCAGCATAAACCTCGCTCCAGTCGCGGCGATAGCTCGGACCCGAGAGGCGACTCGCCTTCGGTCCGCGGTGTCTCGATTCCATCGTCAGAACTGACGCGCGCGCTTCCGCGCGAACGTTCTTAGGCACGTCGCTCTTGGCGCGCCGAACGTCGAACGGGTGCGCTGCGCGAAATTCTTCGCTGAAGCGCTCGCCATTTACCGCGGTCCCCTCGTGCAATTCGCGGTAAGCCTGTGAAATGCGTGCGCTAGTCTGGCCGAGGGCGTAACCCTTCAGTTTTTTTAACTCGTTAGACCAAACCGCGGGATTTGCCAGCCTCCCCGATTTTCCCGCGCGCCGATCGATCAACGCTTCAACTCCTGATTGCGCCGCTTCGATCAGTTTCCGTTCGAAATTCCGTTGCACCGCGCTCGCGGTTTTCGCCAAGCCTGGCACTTCGGCAAAGGCGAACTCGCAGAGCGCGCGCTTCACTGCTTTCGCCGGCTGGCCGCTGGCAATCTCGGCGGAATAGCTCGCGATGATCTTACGCCAGCAAAAGGAGCGTTGCGTGCTCGTTAGGCAAACGCGATCGGCAATCGTGGCGAAGTCGTCAGCCAATTCGGGAAACTGCGTCGTTACGAGAAGCCGCGCTTGGCGGCGCGGTGATTCGGGCAAATAAATTTCCAAGCGATCAAAGGCGCGCGCGCCGCGGTCGCGATCCATCGTCCGGGTAATCAGCGTGCGGAGATGGCGATCAGAAATCGCTCTGCCGAACTCGCGCTGATAATCGGCGGAGGCGATCCGCGCCCGCTCGGAGATTGAGCACTCTTCACTTGCTTGCAACGCACGTGCGAGCGCATCGCGAAGCTGTTCCGCGCGGCGAATATCCGGTTGGCAGGCTTGCCCGATTCCGATCGCCGGCCGCCAAGGTTGGGTCGGGTTTTGGAGCAATTCATCGACGCTGCGAAACCGATGGATCACGAGGAGCCGTTCCATCTCGCGCTGTAAAACTTCCGGGAACGCGCCTGCCATCCAGGATCGCGCTTCGTTGCCGTAAACGATCTTCACTCCGCAAGGCGACACGAGCTGCAAAGCGGCCGTCACTCTCGCCTTGCTCCATCCGAGCGCGCTCGCGATCTCTGCGGCTGTGTAGCGCGTGCTCATTTTCGACGCTGCGAAGGCTCTCCAGAATCGACGCAACCGCCATTAAACGGAGCGGAAAACACCGTCTGAGGCTCGTTTCGACTCAAGCCCGCGGAACGGGGGTCTCGACGATTCTGCGGCGATTTCTCGAAAATCAATGCGCGAGGTTGCCCGCTATCGCGCGATTCCGACCCCGCCCGGTATCCCGACACCCCGAGCGAGGCAGAGATGGCCAGCGGAAGATTGACGTAAAGCGTAGCGCTCGTTTTGAAGGCGCGCGAAGGTCTCGGCAGCGGGTCGGGAATTTGGAGCGTTGCTACGCTCTCACCAGGTCGCGCTCCGCGATATCGGCCCGGACGCCAACAGCGAGTGCAAACGAACGATGGCGTAAAATCGCCGGCCGAAGTCCAGCTCCCACAACGCGAACATTGGAAGCGGCCGGCGGAGTGACTCACGATTGCTCTCCTTGGGCGACTCTAAATCCGGCGAGGATTTCAAATGGCGTGTTCCCGATCGCATGCGGTTCGGCAACGCAACGCGCATCGATAATCCCGGAAATGTTTTGAGAGCGGGAGTGAACCGGCCGCGCGGCCTTCAACGCCGCAAGTGCATTCTCTCCGGAGGATTCAACGCTGCCATTGGGAGTGAGGATGAAGAAATTTCGCTTCATCCTTCGAACACTTTTCCGAGGAACGTTGGATTGCGGAGGATCGCGATTGTCGCCGGCATTGACGGATCGCTCGGCGTAGCCAGGCACTTCGTTTCAATCGCGGCCAGGACTTGCGTTTTCGCTTCGTTCACACCGCTATTCGCGAGCGCACTGGCCAGAGATTCCGCGTCGATTTCGAGCGTCGTCTGGTCGTCCAGATAAAGCAGGAATTTCCGGAGCGATGCGCTCATGCCGGGAGGATTTCCACTTCCACGTGGTGAGCGCCGGGCGCATCAATCCGAACCTTGAAGCCGCCGGTCGGAGAAATAACTCTACTCGTTAGGCGACGCTCGGCGCTGAGCGCGGCGCGCCTCCGCTTCCACCAATGAAAAACAATCTGCTCATTGATGTAAAAATGAAAATTGGTCCGCAGCCAATCTGCCGTTTCCCGGTACGGTGTCTCGCTCGCGCAACGACGCTCCAATTCCTGTAACGCTTCCTTCGGCAGCGAATAGATCGGACCTTTCCGACGTTGCTTGCCATAGCTCCTTTTCGGAGTCACGGCCGGCCCGTTGGCGGATTTCCTTCTCATTTGCCGGGAACGAATTCGAAAAATCAATGACCCCGGCTAGAGGACATTAAGCCGCTCGACACCTAGTAGGTTCGTCACCTGGATGTCGGTAAACCAATCCGATTTCACGATCAGGACGCGGCCATCTCCGCGCTCTACGACCTTCAATGGCGTTTTTTTCGGATTCAGTCGGAAGGTCTTCATAAAACTCGGGTCGCGGCGGGTAGCGACTTCGCTGCGCGAGAAAATCAGGATCGTGTTCGCGGGCATCTGGAATTCGATCTGCTCGTTAACCCCTTCGGCGCTCATATCGAAGAGGCTGTAGCAAGCCTGGTATCGCGCGTTCCCGGCGAACAACGCTGGAGCCGTTTCCCAGCTTAGATTTGCGCCGCCGAGCGCTATCACCTTTGGATGGCTCTTGAACTTGCCCCAAGCCAGCGGATCGAACGCCACTGCGACCCCATCCGATCGCGCTTGTTTCATCAGCGCGTGGAGCTGGGTATCGATGAGTGCGATCGGATTGTTCGCGTCAGCCAAATCTAGTGCGACGCCCGCTCCCGCGGCCCCGACTGCGGCAGCAATCGTCTCAAATTCGAGCGCCTGTGATTCGACCTCCGCGAGAAGATCGAGCGCGTCTTGCACGAGAAATTTCAGATCATCTGCGCCGACACTTTTATCAATCGGAACATCCAGCGCGTTCACTTCGCAGACATAGCGGCCGTCATACTGCGTAATGGATAATTGCACGGCGCGGCCATCCCATACGCGGCGGGTTTTTGGCAGCGTTAGCCGCGAATCGCGATCGTGTTTTTTGAAATGGCCGACCATGCTCGGCACCTGGACAACCGGGGCCAGTAACGCCTGGATCGGCTTGGTTGCGCGCACCATCGCGCCGGCCGCGTATTCAGCGAGGAACGGGTCTAACGAGAGTTGTTCGATCTGAGTCATGATAAGTTGCGAAGGTTTCCGTCAGGGTTTGTTAAAGAGGGGGAGGTCCTGTTCGAGCTCCCGCAAAACGGCCCCGGCCGCGCCTAGCGCCCGGTCAATCTTGCTCGATGCGGATGGGTGCAATTGGAACATCCGCTCGTGCAAGAGTTGAAGAACAGAGCACGCCCGCGCGAGGGAAGAAGCCTCTTCGTCGTCTTCGCAAAACGGACGAAGCAGCCGTGCCGCCGCCGCAACGCCGAGGTCATATGCCGACATGATCGCAAGGCTTCGTCGCTGGATGATTTGTTCGGCCAGCTCCGATAAGCTACCCGCAGCATCTTTTAGCTCCGCAAGCTTCGAAGCGAACCCAGTAGAGGTGCCGTTCTGCGCGCGGGCTAGCGCGATTTGGTCGCGAATGGCTTCCTCATTTTGCCTCGTTCCTGGCGGCATTTGCGCAAGGATCGCTGAGGTCTCAGAGTTTAATTCCGCACTGCGCTTTTCGAGAGCTCGTTTCTTGCGCAACAAATTGTCCTGAAGAGCGCGCAGCTCATGAATTTCGCTTTGAGAAATTTCAGTGATCTTCTCTGCGGTTGTGCCAGAGACAGATTTGAGTGGTTTTTGGGATTTTTTACTCATGATTTTCGAGCGGGATTGCGCGGGCGACGGGTTGGTTTGCAAGAATTTAGGGGCCAAATTGAGATGCCAAGCGCGTGCTCAATAGCTCTACGCGTGGCCGGCGAATCGTTGTTGCCGGAAAGACAATTCATCAGTGTGCCAACCGTAAATCCGGTCCGAACCGCGAGAGTGTGATAGTCAAAGCCGCGGCGGAGCATCGCCTCGCGTGCCACAAGGCGGCGCTGCTTTCGCTGAGTGATGGTGGACGTTATAATGCTCACGTCAGATCATTACTATCTGTTCAGAGCATTTGCAACCTTGAAGTTGCGAAATCATTCCTGGCTGCGTATCAACAGCGCACTGTGTCGTCGAAACTCGCGCCTCGTGAGCAAGCGATTTGCCGCCGACTGAGGGAGGCGCGTGACGCACTCGGTTTGAGCCAGTACGAAGTTGCCAAGCAACTAGCAATCACCCGCGAGCGCTTACTTACTTACGAGCAACTTCGCGCGCCCCTGCGCTGTGATCTCGCACTACGATTCTGCCGTCAATTCATCATCAGTGAAGAGTGGCTCGCGACCGGCAAAAATGAAGCGTTGGAAAGGATCGGACAGGAATTGTTGTTTGATCCCGGCGCGGACTGGAGCGCCTTTGATGCGATCTTTTTTCATCAATGCATGGACCTTTTTTCGGACCCGATCGCGCATTCCGTCCCGCCTAGAGCGCTTTTCAGCGCCGCGTACGACGAGATTTTGTCGGAACGATACGCGGACCTGGCGAGGGACTTTTTTTATACGCCGCGCATCCTATTGGATACCACCAAAGACGAACCGGAGGTTGCATTCAATTTACTCAGCTCGTTAGTCGAGCGCTGGATGAGGTTGCTTTCCGTGGAAGCCAATCACCGCGGGGCGGACGCTTGGCTTGTTCAGCGCAACTACGTGCGCGCATTGGTCGAAACGAATGCCTTTTTGTTTCGAAACTTTATGGAGTTGAAACTCGACATCGCAGCTTTCCAAAAGTTGGTTAACAAATTAACGAAACCATCTAGCCACGGCTCCGAGTTTTCGACACGAGGGTCGGCGACTTCGCACATAAAGTTGCGTCGCGGCGTCAAAACTGCTAGGTAATGATAGTGAATTCCCGAATCTGACCCGATGGTAAAACGATCAACACCTGAGCTAGACAAACTTTTGCGACGTGTCCGCCGCGCCACTAAATTGCGCGGTGCGCGTACGCATTTGGCTGCCGAACTCGGCGTTCTTTCGCCAACCCTAAGTGATTGGCTGCGCGGACGATTCGAGCCCAGTGGCGAGGCAACACTTCAGCTCCTAAAATGGGTCGTTAGGGCGGAAGCGAAACAACAAAAAAAGCGAGCCGGAAGTGCTATAACACAACCGGCTCTAAAGACCCGAAAAAGCAAATCCACCAGAAATGAAAAAGCAAAATCAGGCCCCTATAAAAACACGTAGGGCAGCAAGCAAAACCGCGCAACATAAACACCCGGCGCCGCGCGCCGAAGTGCAGCGCAAGACCTCACCAATCGAGGGCGTGACCTACTGTTATGACGCGACCGGAATCTTGGAACTGAAGGCGAAAAAGGGAAAGCAACTTTCCTACTTTGAGACGCAGCTCGGAGAAGAACAAACTCTCTGCCGCAAAGGCCGGCGCTACCTCGTGCTCGTCGACCGAACCGAGTTCCTTAACGACGAGGGCGAGTGGAATCTCCAAGAAGAATATCGGCCGGGTGTGCCGGCTGATCGGTTGCGGACAGTCATTTTTGAATTGCCAGTCTCGCGGGAAGGGGCGGTCCGTTGGCTCGCTGACAACATCATCGAGAATCTCATCCCGCGTGAGTTTCACCGCGACTTCAACCGCGGGAAAAAGTCTAATCGTAAGCCGATCACTGCGCGTGCAATACTTTGCACTTTTCTCGGTCTCAATTCCAGGGCCAGCGATGCGCAGATCGAAGCCGCAATGGGAAAGGCGGTGGCGAAATGACGATCGATTCTACCGAATTGGAACGGTTGCTCGGCGTCAAATGCGACGGCGTTTTCCCTTGCACTCGTTGGGTTAATTTCACCGACGTTGACCCGGCGTCCGATGCCTTGGGAGCGTCGTTTTGCATCTTGGCGGACTTCGACCAGGCGAACCGCCCGAGCGCCATTCCGCTCGCGAGAATTCAGCAGGCGCGCGATCTCAAGCGCGCGCAATTTCGCCGGTCACTGGCGGGACTCGACTTTCAAATCGCATGAAAAAGGCACGACGTTTGATGGGCGTTCGCGACCCCGATGGCGAATTAGAATCATTGCTCAGGCAAGGAATGCTGACCGAAGCGCGAAAGAATCACGTACTCGTTTCCGACGATCACGAGATGATTTTCGATGCGATGCTTCGTCTTGAATGGTCGCGACGTTCGCGTTTGCCGGGTCGCTTCTGGCGAGTGGAAATTGGAAAGTAGGCTGTGGCGCTGGCATCTCCTTTGCGAACGAGCGCGGCGCATTCTTCGGATTCGATCGCTTCACCGGAAGACGTACCGAGCCGCTGACGAAAGAGCAGCTCGTGGCGGACGGGTGTCGTCGCGTCTGTGTCGCGCTATAATCTCCGCAAAAAGCGCTCGCCTGGCTGATCGAACGCGCGGTCGCCTCGACCTACTTTCGTGAGCAATTCGCAGGCGCGGCAAAGCATTTGAAATTCGACTCCACGCCATTCGGAACGTCTTAGGCCGCGGGGGTCACGGAACTACCCCGATTCCCGGTCTCAAATGGAATACTTCCAAAGGCAGGATGATCCGCGCAATTTCAGCCCCGATCTGAGTCCCCCAGAGGGGGGAGTCAGATCGTCTTTCCATCATCCGCCAATTCCGGAGTGCCGCCGATTCGGGAGAGATGGGACTCGGCAAGATCGGAGCGAAATCCCGTTGGCCGTCGCAATCTCTTTCGCCAGCTCGTCGAATTCTTGCGGCCCCATCATCGCAACAGGGTAGCAACAAAGGCCGACTTCGGACAAGGGAGTTGCCGCAGAGGCGCGGTGAGGCGAGACCCCCGCGTGATTCGAGAACGCTCTATATATAATAGAGCGAGTTAGCGGCGCGGCGCGAACTCTTGTGGGCCGCCAAGGGGTGTCCAGTATTACTGGACACCCTTCAGGAATGGCCAAATTCAGGCCGCTGCTCATGTAGCCAATGGCTACTCGAAAGGCCGCGACTGCTCGCGGAAAACACCGGGCCGCGCCGCGCGCTTTCGCTCGTTCGTTCGGCCAGGAAGTTTGAGAACGCTCTATATATAATAGAGGGGAGAGCTGACTCCCTCTGGGGGGGGGGCAGCTAGCAGTCGCGGCCCTTTCCTCCGCTCGCCGTCGCGGCTGAAAATTTTGCTCTGTTTTCGTGGCATTCAGGCGGCGCTAATGCGTCCTGAATCGCGGATTTCGGCCGGACGAGATCCGGCGAGTTGGAAGTTTGAACTGCGACAAATGCCCCAAAAACCCCATTCACCCTACACCCCCCTGGAAGTTTCATTTGCGACAAGTGTCCGGCCCCTCACGAGGGAGAGTTGGAAGTTTGAACTGCGACAAGTGTCTCGCGGCTGAAAATTTCTTCGACAACTTATCTTGCGTAAGACGTCCGACTCTCTCCGATAACCCGCACAAGTGCAGCCCTTAAGGGTGTTCAAGCCCCGTTAAAGGTGATTCAGGGGTTTGCGACAAGTTCTCCGCCAAGGTACAGCAAGAAACGGGAATTCGCCGGATGGACATCACGATATGTTCATGTGAACTTGTTGAGTGAGCCGCGCTCGAAAACAGAAGTTCATCCCGGTAATTAAGGAGACGCCCCAAAGCTCCGCAGCCATCTCCACCCGGGGCGCATCCTGGAGCCCGGCGAATCGTTTCGAGAAATTGCACGTTGATCTGACTGACATCGACGTCGTCGACCCGATCGCCGCGGCAGAGGAACGGCCGCGGCGCGCGACGCAATATTATCGCGATCTCACCAAGACGATCATCTCGCGGAACGACAGCCCGGACGTTGGTTTCGAGGCGAGTGTGAATCCTTACCGCGGCTGCGAGCACGGCTGTGTTTATTGTTTCGCGCGGCCGACTCACGAATATCTCGGCTTCTCCGCCGGACTTGATTTTGAAAGCCGGATCATGGTGAAAGAGAACGCGCCCGAACTTCTGGAAGCGGAGCTCGCGTCACCGAAGTGGCAGCCGAAAACCGTCGTCCTCAGCGGCGTGACCGATCCCTATCAACCGATCGAGCGCCGCTTAAAAATCACGCGTCGCTGTCTGGAAGTGTTGGCCAAATTTCGCAACCCAGTCGGCATCATCACCAAGAATCATTTGGTCACGCGCGACATCAATATTTTGCGCGAGCTCGCGGCCCAGGATGCGATCGCGGTCAATATTTCCGTGACCTCGCTCGAGCGCGATCTGCAGCGGATTCTCGAACCGCGAACGTCGCCGCCAAAGGCGCGCCTGGAAGCGGTGCGGCAACTGCGCGAAGCCGGCATTCCAGTTGGCGTGATGGTGGCGCCGATCATTCCCGGTCTGACCGATCATGAAATTCCCGCCATCCTGAAAGCTTGCGGCGAAGCCGGCGCGCAATTTGCCGGCTCGGTAATTTTGCGATTGCCGTGGGCGGTCGCGCCCCTCTTCGAGCATTGGCTGACTGAGCATTTCCCGGAGCGAAAAGAGAAAATCCTCGGCCGCATTCGCGACCTCCGCGGCGGCGAACTTTACGATGCGCGCTGGACGAAGCGGCAAACCGGCGAAGGAATTTATGCGGAACAAATTGCGAACATGTTTGAAGTCGCAAAACGCCGCGCCGGGATCGGCGAGCGGCCAAAACTTTCGATCGCTAGCTTCCGCCGAATCACGCCGCAGTTGGATCTGTTCTAGCAGCCGCGCTCGTTTCCTTCGACATCGTCACCCGGCCGAAAATCGTCAGCATTAGAACGCCGCCGATGATGCCAAACGGCGCCATAAAGTAGAAGTAGCTCCCCCAGCTTTTATCGAGCAGCATCCCGAGCAAAAGGCCGGCGAGACTGCCACCGAAGTACTGGAAGGAATCGATCACCCCGGAGGCGAAACCGGCCATCTTCGCGCCGCCGATATCCATCGCCGCGGCGGTGCCTAGAATCGAATGGGTCGCGTTCGCGGTGAAGGAAATCAGCACCAGGAAAACCACCGCCGCGTTTGCGCTGTGAAATTGCGCGGCCAGCAAAATGATCACCGTCTCGAGAAAATAAAGTCCGGCCGCGACCGGTGCGCGCCGGCCTTGAAAAAGAGTATCGGAAACATAGCCGGAAATGAGCGAGCCCGCGGAAGCCACGAATGGAATTAGAAACCCGACGGTTTGAAATTGCGCCGATTGGAAGTCGACATGATGGACTTCGTTCATGAAGCGCGGGAACCATTGGTCGATCCCCTGCCGGACCGCGCCCGTGCAGGCATAGGCGCAGGCGACGATCCAGACCACCGGGTTAGAAAGGATGGTGTGGAGCACGCTGCCAACGCTCGCGCGCACATCGCCCTCGGTTCGTTCGTGCGGATTCGGGCTCGGATAACCAGCTTCCTCCGGAGTGTCTTTGACGAAGACGGCTAGGCCGACCGCAACCACCGCGGCGATCCCGGCCGGAACATAAAAGAGCCATCGCCAATGCAGCGGCGGGATTTGCCAGAGGCCGAGAAAAACAAAACCGGCGAGCAAGGCCGGACCGAGTTTGAAGATCCCGAAACGCCCGAGATTGATCATGAAGCCGAAGATGCCGGCGAACCTTCCGCGCTCGCGATGGCCGAACCAGGCGGCATTGATCTTTACCATCCCAGGCGCGCCGAAGGCCTGCAGGTAACCGTCGATGCCGCGGATGACGACGAAGAGCCAGAGCAAACCCCAGAACGAGGCCGCCCCGAATAGCACGTTCATGATCACGGTCCCGGTGGCGCCGATGAGCATCGCGCGTTTTCCGCCTAACCGGTCGGCGAGCAAGCCGTTGATGATCTGTCCGCAAGCGTAGGCGAGGAGCGCGGTCGTGATGATCGCGCCCATGTCCGCTTTCGAAAAACCGAACTCTTTGCTGATCGCGCCGTTGGCAATCGAGAGATTGTAGCGACACATATAGAAGGAGGTGTAGAGCAGGCCGATGAAGGCCCAGTTCAGGCCGCGTCGCGGACGGAATCCCGGCGGATAAGTTTGCGCTCGATCCTCAGACATAGGGCGGCGAGCATCTTCGCCTCGCGCGGACGACACAATCGCAAAACGTTGACGCCGGCCCCCCGGTTGCATCCAAGCCCGCACAGTCTGCGTTCCGTTAAGAAGATGAAACCAATTCGGACAATGAAGTTTGTCGCCCGACAAACCGGCTTGTCCATGCACACCATCCGCGTCTGGGAAAAACGCTACGGCGCCGTCCAGCCGGTGCGTTCGCCGAACAATCGCCGCCTCTATACCGAGGCTGATGTCGAGCGTCTGCGACTCTTGCGCGAAGCCACCCTCGCGGGCCACGGCATCGGGCAGATCGCGCGTTTGGCAGACGCGGAATTGCAACGGCTCGTGCGCGAAGTCACGCCCGCGCCTTCCGCAAAAACGCGGCCGCCCGCCGACGACCTCGCCGTTGATATGATCGAGCGCGCCGTCCAGGCGATCCGGGAATTCGACGGCACCAGTTTGCAACGCACGCTCGACAAAGCCGCGGTCGAGTTTGGGTCGCCCACGGTCCTCTATCGCGTGATCGCGCCCTTGATCGAAAAAATCGGCGGTAACTGGCGCGACGGCGATCTGCGGATCGCGCACGAACATTTCGCGACCAATCGCCTGACCGAATTCCTGAACGCCTTCGCGCGACCGTATGCCGAAGATTTGGGCGCGCCGCATCTTTTGCTGGCGACGCCGTCGGGACAATTGCACGAGCTCGGCGCGATCATCGCCGCCGCGGTTGCCCGCACGGATGGTTGGCGCACCACTTATCTCGGGCCAGCGTTGCCTTCGGAGGAACTGGTTTACGCGGTCGAAAATCTCCGGCCGCGCGCGCTCGCGCTCAGCATTGTCTTTCCACCAGACGACGCCGCTTTGCGCCGAGACCTGAAAAAATTGCGCGCGCTCCTTCCGGCGGATTGTCCGCTCTTGGTTGGTGGACGTTCCGCGGCCGGGTATCGGGACTTGTTAGGCAAACTCGAGCAAGCGTTTGTCGTCGGCTTGCAGGAGTTGGTCCCGGTGTTGGATAAACTTCGCGTCGTCAAAAAATCCGGCACGCGCCGCGCGCGCCAGAAGTGACGGGTTGCGGTCGCGGAGCGAGTCGCGATCATGTTTCGTCATGGCTCTGACGATCGAGAATCTGCACATCGGAATGAAAGTGCTGCATCCCCGCTACGGCGTCGGCGTGGTGCGCGCGCTCACCGAGCACACCGCGGAGATTGCCTTCGACGACGCCCCGCGCACGCTCGCGCCGGAATCCAGCGGCCTAACGACTGCTGAACCAACCGCGACCTTGAGCGAGCTGCAGGTGCCGCTGGAAATTCTCCTGCGCCAGACGGCGCAAAGCGTAGTCGAAGCGCTCGGCCTGGAAAAAAGCGATGTCGTCGAAGGCCTCGCGACGCGCTGGCAGCGCGGGAATCTCATTCTGCAATCCGCCGACAGTTCGCTCCAACCGAAGGAAGTGCCGCTGGAAACTTTCTTTCACAAGATTGTCATGATCCGGAACAACCTCCGCGTGCTCGAGCAAAAGGTGAACGCGAACGAAAAATTAAGCGACGCGGACAAGTTCGATCTCCAGCAATACATCACGCGTTGCTACGGCTCGCTCACCACTTTCAACGTCCTCTTCAAGGATAAAGAGGACCAATTCCGCACCAGCTGATTTCCGTCTCGCGCGCGGCCGGCCAGTTTACACCCTGCCCGGCGGTGATAAGTTCCCCGATGCGCGCCGCCTCTCGCGACGCCGCTTTTGCCCATGGAAGATAGCCCGCCCTACCCTTCTCCCGACGAATTGCGTTCGAAGCTCTCCGAGTTCATGAAATCGAACTTCGGCGACAAGGTTTCCTTCGCCACCTTCGCCCAGCCGGAAACGGCGGAAGCGAGCGGCGATGAAAAACCGGTTTCGGAAAACGAGGACGCGTTCGCGTTCGATTTTTTGCCGCGCGATATCAAGGCGCATCTCGACCGTTTCGTGATCAAGCAGGACGAAGCAAAAAAGGTTTTGGCGATTGCCGTTTGCGATCACTACAACCACGTCAATTTCCTGCGCCGCCTCGAAAAAGAAGACGCGCAGCGCGCCGAGGAAACCGAATACGCGAAGCAAAACGTCATCCTTGTCGGCCCGACCGGCGTCGGCAAAACCTACCTGATCAAACACATCGCGGAGCTGATCAAAGTGCCGTTCGTGAAAGCGGACGCGACCAAGTTTAGCGAAACCGGTTACGTCGGCGGCGATGTCGAAGATCTCGTTAGGGAGCTGGTCCAGAAAGCAGATGGCGACGTGGCGCGCGCACAGTTTGGGATCATCTACATCGACGAAATCGACAAGATCGCGGGCGCGAACAATCTCACCGGCCGCGACGTCAGCGGGCGCGGCGTGCAGACGACGTTGCTCAAGTTAATGGAGGAAACCGAGGTGCCGTTACGGAACGCGAACGATCTTCAATCGCAACTGCAAGCCGCCTTCGAATTCCAGCGGCGCGGCGGAAAAGCGAAACGCGAAACGATCAGCACTCGCCACATATTATTTGTCGTTAGCGGCGCGTTCGAGCGGCTGAAGCAACAGGTCTCGCGGCGGATCGCACAGGGACAGATTGGATTCAACGCCGAGCCGCGGCAGGTGATGGATAACGAGCTGTTCCAATTCGTGACCACGCAGGATTTCATCGAGTACGGTTTTGAGCCGGAATTCATCGGCCGCCTGCCGGTGCGCGTGGTCTGCGAAGAACTGAGCGCCAGCGATCTCTACCAGATCATGAAGTTTTCCGAGGGCAGTTTGCTCCGCCAATACGAGCGCGCGTTTCGCGCCTACGGCATCGAGATCAGTTTCGAGGATGAAGCGCTGCAGTTGATCGCGAATGAAGCGGCCAAAGAAAAAACCGGTGCGCGCGGTTTGCTCACGGTTTGGGAAAAATTATTTCGCGACTTCAAATATCATCTGGCCGGTTCCGGCCTGACCCAACTGCGCGTTTCCACCGAGCTGGTGCGCGAACCGAAACGCGTCCTCGAGCGTTTGATGGCCGAAGGGCACAAGCAGGAAGAAGCCGCGCTCGAACAAAGCGCGCGGCTGTTTGCCGAGCAATTCCAACAAGAACACAGCCTCGAGATTTCCTTCGATGACGCCGCCCTCGCTCGCCTGGTCGAGCGCGCGCAAGCCGAGCGGATGACGATGCCGGAACTCTGCGCGCACCTCTTTAAGGATTACCAATTCGGCCTCAGTCTGGTGCAAAAAAACACCGGGCAAAAAAGCTTCGGCCTAACGAGAGAAGCGGTCGAAGCGCCGGACAAGTTCCTGAGCGAGCTGGTGGTGATCTCGCACTATCCGCTTGCGCCTGCGGAAAAAGATTGAGAGCAATCTAGCCGTGAAACGCTCCACCCTCGCGGCGCTGGTCGTCGGTGCACTCGTTAGTGCACTGGTCATCGTCCTTCATGCCAGCGGAGCGCTCGCGCCGCTCGAAGCCGCTTGCCGGAGCGCGCTCGCCGGTTCCGCCGCGACCACGCGGGTGGTGAGCGGCGGTCTGCAGTACACGCTCGTCCTTTTGTTTGCGTTTGGCGGCGCCTGGCTCGCGCTCACGAGCACACGGCGTCAACGTCTCTACCTCCCGCTGGGAATTTTCGTTTTCGAATTGCTGGCGCTTTCGTGGGTTTGTTTGCTTTACAAAACTTTCTTTCAGCCGCTGCCCGCGATCCTCGCGCTCCTGCTCGCTTTTGCGGGTGCGAACGCCTACGCGGTGCTCAGCCGCCGCGGTTCCAATGTCGCGCGCAGTCTTTTTAGCGGGCGTTTATCGAACGAGCAGATGACCCGGATCAGCACCGGCGAGGTCCCATTTGTCTCCGAGGCGAAAAGCTATGAAGCGACCGCGGTGGTTTGCGACATCGCGAACAAGCACGATCTCGCGGAAGAGTTGCCGCCGGCGGAACTCGCCGAGATCACCGAGAAATTTATCGCGCACGCCACGGAGTCATTTCTGAAAGCGGGCGCGTTTATCGAGACCATCACCGGCGAAGGGATCGTGGCGATTTTCGGTTACCCGGTGCACGATGAAGAACAGGCCGAGACCGCGACAAAACACGCGATCGCCTTGCTCGATTCCTTCGAAAAAATGCGCGACGGACGCGATGAAGCTTTTCAAAAATTCGGCGTCCATTTCGGGATCAGCTCCGGCACGATGATCGTCACGCCGCTGCCGCGGCACGATGGAACTGCGCTTCTGACCACGGGCGAGCCGGTCGAGCTGGCGCGCCGGTTTTGCATCGCAAATCGTTTCTACGGTTCGCGAGTTCTGATCGGGCCACGCACTTTTGAATTGGCCAGCCGGGCGATTGTGGCGCGCCCGATTGATTTCCTCAGCGGCGTCGATGTCCGCGAACGCCACGAAATTTACGAACCGCTCAAGCTCGCGACCGAAGCCAGCCCGGAGGAAGTGGCGCGACGCGATTCTTTCTGGAACGGGGTCGTCCTTTATCGCGAGAAACGCTGGGCCGAAGCGTATTCACAATTTCAAAAAGCCCGTGGGCCTAACGAGCAGGATGACGCGCCGTTGCAGCTGTACGTCCGGCGACTCGAGCCGCTCGCGCTCCATCTGGTCGATTCGTCCACCGAGTAAATTCGCGGCCTTGAGGAAGATCGAGTATCCGGCGGCGATCCGGGAATTGATCGCGCAACTTCGGCAAATGCCGGGCGTCGGTCCGCGCTCGGCCGAGCGGATTGCGCTCTGGATGGTGCAGGCGCGCGGCGATCAACCGGAGCGAATCGCGCAAGCGGTTGCAAGCACGCGCGCCGCGGTGCGCCCCTGTGCGGCCTGCGGTTTTTTCACCACCGAAACGCTCTGCGAAATTTGTTCAGATCCCACGCGCGCCGCAGAACTGCTCTGCGTGGTCGAGCAACCGACCGACATTCTGCCCTTGGAAAAAACGAGCGCGTTTCGCGGCCGTTACCATTCGTTAGGCGGACGGATCTCGCCGCTCGATCATGTCGGCCCGGAAGATTTGCGGATCAACGAACTGGTCGCGCGGGTGAAAGAGGAAGGCTTCACCGAAGTGATTCTCGCCCTCGCCGCCGACGTCGAAGGCGAAGCGACCACGAATTATCTGGTCGAACTGCTGAAGCCGTTTCCCGTTTCCCTTACGCGCATCGCCCACGGATTGCCCGCCGGCGGCGGTCTCGAATCCGCCGACGAGTTGACCTTGTATCAAGCGCTCTGCGGCCGCCGCCAGATCTAGTGGAGCCATTGCAATTGCGGGCGCCGCACTTAAAACTTAAAGCTTAAGCTCTCAAGACTTCGCCATGTCCTGCGCCAAAATCGATCCGTCGCTCCACCAGGCGCAAAAGCCGCCCTGGATCAAAGTGCGGCTGCCCTCGAATCCGAAATTTTTCTCGACCAAGGCGCTCATTTCCGACCTCCGTCTGCACACCGTTTGTGAAAGCGCGCAGTGCCCGAATCGCTGGGAATGCTGGAGCCAGGGGACGGCCACGGTGATGATCGCGGGTGAGCGTTGCACCCGCGCCTGCGGTTTCTGCGCGGTCAGCACCGCGAAGCCGTTCGCGCTCGAAGAGGACGAACCGGAACGCGTCGCCGAAGCGGTCCGCCGGATGGGTTTGAAACACGTCGTCATCACCGCGGTCGCGCGCGATGATTTGAAAGACGGCGGTGCGAATCATTTCGCCCGCACGATTCAGGCCGTCCGCGAGATGGATCCGTCGATCATCATCGAAGTCCTGGTGCCGGATTTTCACGCGCAGGATTGGTGCATCGAAATCGTGACCAAGGCCGCGCCGGAAATTTTCAATCACAACCTGGAGACGGTCGAGCGGCTGACACCAGTCGTTAGGTCGCGCGCAAAATATCGGACCTCGCTCGAGGTGCTGCGCAAAGCGAAAGAGCTTTCGCCGAAAATCGTGACCAAGAGCGGCGTCATGCTCGGGCTCGGCGAAACCGAGCCGGAACTTTTCCAGGCGATGGATGATTTGCGCGAGGTCGGCTGCCAGGTGCTGACGTTAGGCCAGTATCTCCGGCCGACCCCGAACCACTTGCCGGTGATCGAATTCGTCACCCCGGAACGCTTCGAAGCCTACGGCGAAATCGCGCGCGCCAGGGGCTTCGCGCATGTCGCTTCCGGTCCGCTCGTCCGCAGCTCGTATCACGCGGCGGATTTCCATCCGGTCGTTCGTTAGGCGATGGAGGGTTCACCAGCCGCGAGCGCGGTGAATCGCGAAACTGTGGCCGCGGTTATCCCCGCTTTCTGCGAGGAGAAACATGTCGGCGAAGTCGTCGCGCGCACGCTCCAGCAAGTCGATCACGTGCTCGTGATTGATGACGGCTCGACTGATCGCACCTCGGCCGAAGCCCGCGCTGCCGGCGCGGAAATAATCGTGCACGATCGCAACCAGGGCAAAGGCGCCTCGATCATGACCGGGCTGCGCCATTGGCTGGAGCGCGGTTTCGAGCACGTGATTATTCTCGACGCGGATGGTCAGCATTTGCCCGAAGAGATCAGCCATTTCCTCGCGGCAGCGCCGCTCGAAATGCAACTGCTGGTGGGCACGCGGATGAACGACGTCCGCCAAATGCCACTCGTTAGGCGATTGGTTAATCGTTACATGAGCAACAAAATCAGCCGTGTTTGCGGACAGGAAATTCCGGATACGCAATGCGGCTTCCGGATGCTTTCCGCGGCCGTCATCCCGTACTTGTTAGACGGGGAATGTCGCTTCGACTACGAGACCGAGATGCTGATCATCGTCAGCCGGCAAGGTTTCAAAATCGGGGCGGTGCCGATCAGCACGGTTTACTCCGATGAAGTCAGCAGCATTCACCCAGTGCGCGACAGCCTGCGCTTCTTCAAGTTGATGCGGCGCTACAAGGTACGATAACGCGCGCAATTTTGTCATCCTGAGGCTGGCGCAGCGCGCCGAAGGACCTCGCACAGGGTGCTTGGCTTACGCCGAATTCTTAATAAACCAAGAACCCTGTGCGAGGTCCCTCGCCGTCTTCGCGGCTCGGGATGACAGCGCGCGCGGGGGCGATGGCACGCGTGTCGGTTACAGCAAACCGCGGCGCCGGAAATCGCCGAGGTTGCCGCCGGATGATTTCTCGATCAGATCGATGGTGAACTTGAGCAGGCAAACTTCCCAGGCGTCGTCCACTCCCTGGATGACCGCGCTCAACGGCTCGCCGGAATTTTGCACCTGTGTTTTCGTGCGCTCGACGACCGAGTCTAACGAGTCGCGAATCTTGTTTTCGGTGACGTCGGTTTTGCGAAATTGAAATCCGTAACGCAGGACGGCGAAGTTGCGCGAGCGTTCGCGCAGTTGCTCGACGTAGCGTTGCGCCTTGTCGCCGAAGCCTTCAAGCAACAAGCGCGCGTAATGTTCCGGAGTGACAATCTGCGGACGTTCCGCATGGATGCGACCGTCGCGCACGCGCACTTCGTTCACTTGATCCATCAATTCCGAGATCAGGAAAAAACGAAAACTGGTCGCACCGAAAGTGGCGATCTGATGTTCCGGCGCTAGGATCACCTGCGTGTTCTCGGCCGCATATTGAAAATCATCCTCGCTCCACATCGGGCGGGGAACATAGGGCGAGCCCGAACGCTGGCAACGGAATCCCCGTGTGTCTCAATCTGCGATCGGCGGCACGATTGCCTTGCCTCCGCGGCGCGAATGCCAGAGCCGCACCATCTCCGCGGTAAAAATGGCGAGCGCGATCCAAATTAGCGCAAAGGTGATCAGGTGCGCGCGGGTGAACGGTTCGTGATAAAGAAAAACGCCGAGAAAAAAGGTGCCGGTCGGGGCCAGATATTGCAGGAAGCCAATAGTCGTTAGGCGCAAATGGCGCGCGGCGTGCCCAAACCAAACCAGCGGCAAACCGGTGACCAGGCCGCTGCTGAGGAGAATGAGCGACGGCCACCAATGCGCGGGCCCGAAGAAGAGTGCGCCGCGGGTTTGCAGCAGGAAAATGTAGGCGATGGCGGCCGGCAAAAGCATCACCGTTTCGAAAAACAAACCGGGAATCGCCGCGGTCCCAGAGAGTTTTCGGAGCAATCCATACACGCCCCAGGAACAGCAAAGTCCGACCGCTATCCAGGGAAAACGGCCGTAGCCGAAAGTGAGATTAAGCACCCCGAGCGTCGCGAGAAAAAATGCCGCCACTTGCCAGCGGGTCAATCGTTCGCGCAAAAAGAGCGCACCGAAGCCAACATTTATCAGCGGGGTCATGAAATAGCCGAGACTGGTCTCGAGCACGCGACCGGCGTTGACCGCCCAGATAAACATCAGCCAGTTGCAGGAGATCGCCAGACCACTCGTTAGGCAAAAAATCCTCGCCCGGCGCGAATGCCAGGCCGCGCGCACTTCCGGCCAGCGTTTCTGCCAGGTGAGCAGACCGGCGAGAAATGCCGAAGTCCAGACGAAGCGATGGGCGAGAATTTCCCCGGCCGGGACCGCTTGCAGGAGCTTCCAGTAAATCGGAATGATCCCCCAGAAACCGAAGGCGGCGAAGCCCGCGAACAGCGCCGAGCGTTCCTCGCGCGCGGCTTGCGCCGGTGAGCCGGGAGAATGCACGCTGCTCTATTTCACGTTTGCCCAGAGCGAGCAAACGAGAGCTCCGTTGACTTGCTCCCTGCGCACGCTCATTAACGTGCAAGAGGAGAACCGTTGAAGCCGCAGAATTTTTTTGCCGAGCTCAAACGGCGCAAAGTTTACCGCGTCGCCATTGGTTAGGCCGTGGTTGGGTGGCTGTTAATCCAGGTCGCCACCCAGGTTTTTCCATTTCTCGATGTGCCGAATTGGGCCATCCGGCTGGTCATCCTCTCGCTCGCGCTCGGTTTTCCGATCGCGCTCGTGCTCGCCTGGGCTTTCGACATTACGACCAAAGGCGTGATCCGAACTGAAGATATCGCGGACGCAACCGCCCCGCCCGCGAGCCGCTTCGAACTGCCGGTCATTCCCGAAAAAAGCATCGCCGTCCTGCCGTTTGAAAATTTGAGCGACGATCAGCAAAACGAATATTTCGCCGACGGCATCCAGGACGATGTGCTCGCGAACCTGGCCAAGATCGCCGACCTGAAAGTGATCAGCCGTACTTCCGTGCGGCAATATCGCGGCGGCACGCGCAACCTTCGCGAAATTGGCCACTCGTTAGGCGTGGCCCACATTCTCGAGGGTACGGTGCGGCGCGCGGGCAATCGCGTGCGGGTGAATGTGCAGTTGATCAACGCCGCGACCGACTCCCACGTCTGGGCGGACACGTTCGATCGCGAGTTGGTCGATCTCTTTCGTCTGCAAAGCGAGCTTGCGGAACGGATCACGGTGGCGTTGCAGGCCAATCTTTCGCCGCAGGAAAAGGCCAGCCTGCAAGTGCATCCGACGGCTGATCTCGAGGCTTACGAAAATTACCTGCGCGCGCGCGATCTCTTTCGTTGGAGCGGCGCTGGTGATCCGGGAGAAAACGGCGAACGCGCGCTGGCGTTTCTCGATCGCGCAGTGGCGCGTGATCCAAATTTTGCGCTGGCTTACGCGCTCGCTTCGCGCTGGCACGCGGAGCTGTATTTTTTCGGCATCGATCGAAGCGCGACCCGTTTGGAAGATGCGCGCGCGGCGGCGGAACGCGCCCTGCATTTGCAGCCCGCGTCGAGCGATGCGCATGTCGCGCTGGCTTACTATCATTACTTTGGTTACCGCGATTACGAGCAAGCTCGCGCGCGTTTGGAAATCGCGCGGCAGGCGGCGCCGAGCAGCGCGGAAGTGTGGGACGCGCTGGCCGCGATCGCGCGTCGTCAGGGTCGCTGGGAGGAAGCATTGACCCTATGGGAAAAGGCTCGCGGACTCGATCCGCGCAACGCTTCCACGATTTGGAATTTATCGGAAACCTACGCGCTTCTGGGCCGGGAAAAGGAAGCGCGGCAAGCCTGCGCGGAAGGCCTAACGATTAATCCGCAGGCGCACTTTTTCTCGCTCGCACGCGGGACGATGGATCTGCGACTGCGCGGCGAAACTGCGCCCTTGCGAGCCGAGCTGCGCACCATTCCGCCCGAGTTTGATCCCGGCGGCGGCGTCACTTTGTTGGCGACGCGTTTGAGTTTAATCGAGCGCAATCCGGCCGAAGCCGCGCGGATTCTTGCGACCTCGCGGCACGAGCGGTTCAACGACAGCGGACTCTGCGGAATTGCCGGCACGCTTGATGGCTACAGTTTTCCGCGCGCTTGGATCGAAGGCCAAATCGCGCGCGCATCGGGCGATGAAGTGAAAGCGCGCGCCGCGTTTGAATCGACTCTGAAAGCGGTTGAAGCCGACCTCGATTGTTGTTGTCCCGATGATGCGAAGGCGATTCAAATGCTCGCCTTCGTGCAGGCCGCACTCGGCCGAAAGGTGGAGGCGATTCAGCAAACGGAGGCGGCGATCGCGATGTTGCCGATCACGCTCGATGCCTACGACGGTCCGATTTTGGCGACGAACGCGGCCGCGATCTACGCGCAGCTCGGCGAAAAAGATCGCTCGCTCGAGTTGCTTAAATCGTTGCGGGGTCTGCCGATGGCGGCCACGCCGGCGACGCTCCGGATCGAGCCGGAGTGGGATTCGTTGCGCGACGATCTGCGCTTCGCGTCGCTCCTCGCGTAGCTATCGGCTCCGGGGAGCGCAGGCTGCCAGCCTGCAGTTTTCGGCAGCTTGCCGAAAACACTCGCGAGCGGTTTATGCATCAATCGCCTGAAGCATCACGCGCGTCTTCGGCGGAACACCAAACTTTTGAAGCTCGCACAGATGCGTCCGGCAAGCTGCCGAACGCGGCAGGCTGGCAGCCTGCGCTCCCCGGAAATCCGTTGCTTCACCGCGGGTTACTTTTTGCCTTCGAAAAGCGGGAGGAATTGGCCGTAGCCTTCTTCCTGTAGTTTTTCCACGGGCACGAAACGGAGCGCAGAGGAGTTCACGCAGTAGCGCATGCCGGTGGGCTGCGGGCCGTCATCGAAGAGGTGGCCGAGATGCGAATCGGCATGCTTGGAACGGATCTCGCCGCGCGTCATTCCGAGAGAGGTGTCGGTTTTTTCGACGAGGTTTTCTTTCACCAACGGTTTGGTGAAACTCGGCCAGCCGGTGCCGCTTTCGAATTTATCAAGCGAACTGAAGAGCGGCTCGCCGCTGACGACATCGACGTAAATGCCGACGCGATGATTTCCGTTATAGGCGTTGTGAAACGGCGGCTCGGTCCCGCTCTTTTGCGTGACCTGGTATTGCAGCGGCGTGAGATGCGCGCGGAGCTCCGCGTCGGCTGGTTTTTTGAAATCGGCGCTCGGGCTGAACGCCGGCTTCGCGTCCGAAGGTGGTTGCGCTTCGGCGGACTTCTCGCTTTGCGCGCGGGTGAAAAAGACGAAGCCGCCAATAAGGAAGACGAGGATGATCAGGACGAGCGGCAGACCGGAGCGCTCGCTGCGTGATAAGTTGAGATCGGTTTTCATGGTGTCGTTGGTGAGAGAATCGAGACGCTAATTTATTCGCAGCAATCCGCGAAAAAGATGCGTTCGCTAATCTTCGCGGCCTTCTTCGGGCACGCGGATGTAGCCGCGGAAGACGAGCAATCCGATCGGCGCAACAGACGCGGCCAGCGCGAAGATCAACCACATTGTTCCGGAACGCCGCGGACCCGTGGCCGGGCAAAACGTCGCCAAAATCCAACCCGATGTGCCGACGAGCAGTTTGCCGACGAGAAACGGCAAGTAAGCCAGCGCGCCGTAGGAAGCCTCCTGCCCTTTCGGGGCAATCGCGGCGGCATATTCGTACACGCGCGGCGAGTAGCAGGCTTCGCCAATCGAGAAGACCGCGAGGTAGAGCGCAGCCATGATGTAGTACGGATGCACGCTTCCTTGCAGCCCGAGATAACCATGGCCGAGCCAGTGGCCGGCGGCGCTTTCGGCAGCGGGAATGAACCACTGCGTAGGCAACGCCATGATGAACACTCCCGCCGCGCAGATCACGCCGCCAACGATGACCATTCGGTAGGCAGAAAAACGCTGAGTTAGTGCGCCGATCGTCGGCACGAGGAGAATAATCAGGATGGCGTTGATGTTGGCCAGCTTTCCGACCGGCGCGTGCAGGCCGAGTTCGCGATCGCCGAATTTTGGAAAGACGTAATCCATCTGCAGAAAGATCGCCTTCAGGAATCCGATGAGGAGGAAGAAGGCGAGGATGCGAAAGAAAGCGGACTGGCCGAACAACGTGCGAAAGAGCCGGATGGTGTCGGCGGCGCTTTGCTGCACGGTGGCGGCGATGCGCCTAACGAATCCTCCGGCCTGCTGCGCGTGGGCCGCGAAGGTGGCTGAATCTTCATCGCGCCGGAGGAAATAGATCGCGGGGAAAATCAAAATCTCGAAGGCCAGACTAACGAGGAAGAGTTGCTGATGCGGCGTCGGGTTGAGCCCGAAGAAGCTGAAGTGCACATCCAGTTTGCGGATGTAATCAAAGATCCATCCCGCGGTGACGTAACCGACGTTCATCACCATGTAGATGATGGAAAACGACATCGAACGCTGCGCCGTCGTGGAGTAACGCCGCGTCGCGGCGAGCAGCACCGGTGTGCCAAGCGCCTCGCCGATCGCGAGTGGAAGCACGCCGCAAGACAGCGCGAGCCACGGAACTGTTGTCGTGACCATCACTGTCCGCGCGACGGTACAAATCGCGACACCAAGAT
>JBPCJC010000014.1:0-6671 GCA_051005695.1 Chthoniobacterales bacterium
TTATGGAAGTGGCGATTTGGTCGCGCATGAGGTTGAGCCATGCGAGCTGCTCGGATGTGAAGACGGTTCCGGTTTTGGCTTTGTCCATAAGCCATTCGTTGAAGCGCTCGGAGACGGAGTCGGCGAAAGGGGTGAGGAGGGGTTGTTGTTCTAACGCAAAGCGGACGAGGGCGACAAGGTCGGCGAAACGGCCGGCCTGGGAGCGGCCTTTGACTTTGTCCGGGGCGGTCACGGCGAAGGCGTCCCAGAGGCGGTCCTCGGTCCAGGCAGCATGGTTCTCGCGGAGCTTCTTTTCCAGCTCCTTCAGCATCGGCTCGGTGAGGCGCTGTTTGTAGGGGCGGCTGTAAAGAATCTGAAGAGCGGTAATTTCTGCTTTGTTCTGCTCGATAAATTCGCGGAAGGAGGTAGCGAGCTGGGCGCTGGTCTGCGTGCTTGCCTGCGAGGGGCCAGCGTAAATGAGAGTGTCGCGCGAGATGACGTCGATGGTTTGCTCGGCGGCTTTCTGGATTTTCTTAAGGAGATTGCGCAGATCGGGGTTGGTAGCTAGTGGCGCGAGGGCCTGTTTGATCCGGGCGTCGCGAGCTGCGGTGATTTCCTTCTCGGTCGGCTCGTCGTAATCGCCTTTTCCGAGCCTGGCCTGTGCTTTGACTTCGTCGGGATCGATTGCGTCGAGGATGGCTTTTGAAATCTCAGAAAGCGTCCTGCCTTTGGCCGCATGCTGGACTTCCTCGGCAATTTCGGAATCGAAGCGGTGCTCCAAACGGATGAGGCGACCGGCCAGCGATTCGACCGCAGCCACCTCCGTGGTGCCCAGCGCGGCGGCGTCTAGCAGGCGATCAAAGCTAACCGTTGGCTTCTTTTCCAACGGACGGGATTCCGTTTGGACTCGCTCGCAAACGCCCACAGCATCCACGACGACGTAGCGAGTCTTGCGTTTGATGCCGGGGTTAACCTGTTCCATCTCAGTGTCGGTAATGACGCGGACGCCGCGCCCCTTCATCTGCTCGAAGAAGTTCTTCGAGGCAACGCTGCGCATGAAGAAGACGATCTCCAAGGGCTTGATGTCGGTGCCGGTGGCGATCATGTCCACAGTAACGGCGATGCGAGGGTTGTAGCTGTTGCGGAAGGAGCTAAGGATTTGCTCGGGCGACAAGGTGGCGGTTCTCACCCAGGTAGTTTTTTTCACCGGCTCGCCTTTCGCATCTTTGAGCAAATTGCCCTTCTCGTCGGTCACAACTTCCTCGATCCGAGTGAAGCCCGTGCGGTAGGTTATCTTTTGGCAGAAGTCGTTCCCTCGGCCAAAAACCTCGCGGCAGATGCGGACGATGTCGTCGGCGTGGTTGTCGTCTTTCGCAAAGATGAGCGTCTTGGGGAGATCGGTCCGGCCGGGAAATATTTCGGTGAAGACCTTGTCGCGAAAAGTGGAGAGAACGGTGCGAATCTGGTCGGTGGAAACGACGGCGCGGTCGAGGCTGGCAGCATCGTAGGTGAGGACCTGATCGAGTTGTTCCCAGCGAACCTTGCGGGTCTGGCGGTCGCGTTTATCCACCCAGAAGCCTGCCTCCACGGTGGAGCCGCCATGGGTGATCTTGGTATCGATGCGGTAGATGTCGCTCCCGACGTTCACTCCATCGGCCACGGCTTTTTCGTGGTTGTACTCCATGACAAGGTTTTGGCGGAAGAAGCCGAAAGTCTGCTTCGAAGGCGTGGCGGTGAGACCGACGAGGGAGGCATCGAAATATTCGAGCACCTGACGCCAGAGATTGTAGATGGAGCGGTGACACTCATCGGTGACGATGAAGTCAAACTCTTCGATGGGGAAAGCGGGGTTATACTCGACGGGGATCGGTTCGTGAAAAAGAGCGTCCGCCGCATCGGCCGGGAGATCGTCCAGATCGGGCGCGGGCTCTTGCTCGCCTTTCAACATGGAATAGACGCGCTGGATGGTTCCAATGACGACGCGCGCGGAGGTGTCGAGTGAATTGGTGGTCAACCGCTGGACGATATACTCCTCGGTGAACTTGTATTGGTTTACCGGGGAGATGAACTGCTGGAACTCGCCCAAGGTTTGCTTGCCGAGGTTGCCGCGATCGACGAGGAAAAGGATGCGCTTGGCGCCGCCGTATTTAACGAGCCGGTAGATGAAATTGACGGCGGTGTAGGTCTTGCCCGAGCCGGTGGCCATCTGAATGAGTGAGCGCCGGCGACCAGCGGCGAAGGATTGCTCGAGTTTCTTGATCGCTTCGATTTGAGCGGACCAGAGAAGACCATCCTCAAGCGGTGGGAATTCGCGGAGGCGTTGAACCAGTTGCTTCTCCTCCTGCATCCAGCCGAAGAGGGTCTCCGGGCGGTGGAAGGCGAAGAGCTGGCGACTGCACGGGTCTGGATCGAGACGGTTAGTGAAGAAGGTCTCGGAGCCGGTGCTCTCGTATGAGAACGGCAGGGGCGATTTCCACGCGGGCAGGCCGAACGGAACTCCAGAGATGTATTTCGCTGACTGCTCTTCCACACTGACCAGCGTGGTGCCGGCAGGTTTAGCCTCGACTGTCCCGATGGCCTTCCCATCGACGAAAAGCGTATAGTCAGGCTCCCCGGTTTTGAAGGTGAGCTCACAGATGGCGACACCTGGCGCGGCGGTGAGATTGATATCCTTCTTAAGCTGCACGACCCAGCCGCAATTGATCAGGAGCGCGTCGATCTCCTCTCGCGCTAGTTCTTCAGGGGTCGGCATCAGCGAGCCACCGTTTTACCGGGCAGATTGTATAACCTCAATCGGAAACGCGCGTGGCACGGAACTCGCAGAAGTCGGCTTCGCCGCAGCCACCATCCCTTTGCCGAAGGATAAGTCGCGCATCGGCGCGATCGTGAAGTATTGGAAGAAGATCCCGAAGAGGAGCGCCAGGAAGTAGTCCACCACCCACGCGCCAAAGATTTTCATGCCGAAGAGGGTGAGCGGGAAAAAGAAGAGCGCCCATTCGCCCACGATGTCGGCCAGGGTGCAGCCGCTGCCGCAGTGGGTCGCGCCCACGGCAACCATCTGCCAGAATGGTTTCTTCTTTCCGGGTGGATCTTCGCCGCGGTCTTTTGCTTCCATCATGGCGCGATGGGTTGAGAGCCGGCCGGCGGTGAAATAACCCCAGAGCGCCAACGGTCCTGCGTACAAGGCAGTTATGGGCCAGACCAGATTCATGATCCACACGTGCTGCTTGTGGCTAGCAAGGAGATCGATGGCGATGATGAGCGCGGAAAGCCCTCCGATGATCAGGCAAATGCTGGCGATGACCGGCAGAGGGTTAGTCATCTGTTGCAAGATCGCGCGCGCGCAACGGAGTGCGTTTGCGAACTTGGTATTCTCGCCAGATCACAGCGATGACGAACAGATCGCATGGGCGAAAAATTAGTCGTTCGGACTATTGCCGGAATGAATCGCTCATCAGAGCTTCACGGATCTTAATCTAAGGGCATTCGCTATGACTGAGACAGAGCTTAAACTCATCGCCGCGCCCGCGATGATGGGGCTAAGGAGAAGGCCAAACCACGGATAGAGAATTCCGGCGGCGATCGGAATGCCTAACGAGTTGTAGATAAAGGCAAAGAAGAGGTTTTGGCGAATGTTGCTCATCATGGCGCGACTGAGGCGGACGGCTTTCTCGATGCCGCGCAGATCGCCTTTCAGGAGTGTGATGCCGGCGCTTTCCATCGCCACGTCGGTGCCGGTGCCCATGGCAATTCCCACATCGGCCGCCGCAAGAGCCGGGGCGTCGTTGATTCCGTCACCGGCCATGGCTACGACTTCGTTGCGTTCGCGTAAGGCGCGCACGCGCTCGTTCTTGTGCTGCGGTTCGACGCCGGCTTCGATTTCGTCGATGCCGAGCTGGCCGGCGACGGCCCGTGCCGTGCGCTCGTTGTCGCCGGTCAACATAATGATTTTCATGCCCAGTCGATGCAGGTCCTTGATCGCGGCGGGCGTCGATTCCTTAATCGGGTCGGCTACGGCAATGATGCCCATCGTCCGCCCGTCCCAGGCGACGAAGATGACGCCATTTCCCTCCGCCTGCAGGTCGGCGGCGCGTTTCTCGAAGTTGTGCATCTCGTGCACGCCCTGGTCGTGGAGGAATTTCGGTTTGCCCACGATGACGCTACGTTCGCCGACGCGACCGATTACTCCGCCGCCAGTGATTGATTCGAAATCTGCGACCGCGGGTATTTCGATGCCGCGATCGGTGGCGCCCTTTACCAGTGCCTGAGCTAAGGGATGCTCGCTGTTTTTCTCGACGGCAGCGGCAAGCGCGAGCAGCTCGGTCTCGGTGGTTGAATCCGCCGCGACGATGGTCGTCACCGCAGGGCGGCCTTCGGTCAGCGTGCCCGTCTTATCAACGACGAGCGTGCGGACCTTTTCCATTAGCTCGATGGCTTCCGCTTTCTTGATCAAGACTCCGGCTTGCGCACCGCGCCCGACTCCAACCATGACGGACATGGGCGTCGCCAAACCAAGGGCGCAAGGACAGGCAATGATCAACACCGCCACGGCATTCACGATGGCATAGGCAAAGCGCGGCTCAGGGCCGAACACCGCCCAAATAACGAAGGTGATGATCGCGCTCGCGATCACCGCGGGGACAAACCAGCCGGCTACTTTATCGGCCAATCCTTGAATGGGCGCGCGGCTGCGCTGAGCTTGCGCGACCATCTCGACGATTTGCGAGAGAACGGTTTCGTTTCCGACCCGCTCCGCTTCGATCACGATGCTGCCGGTTTGATTTACGGTGCCGCCGGTGACGCGGTCGCCGGTCGCTTTCTGGACTGGCATCGACTCGCCCGTGATCATCGATTCATCGATGTTGGTCCGGCCGTCGACCACGTGCCCGTCCACCGGAACCTTCTCACCGGGCCGGACGCGGAGGCTGTTGCCCTGCTGAATTTCACCGAGCGGCACGTCCTGCTCGCTGCCGTCGCGCACGAGGTGCGCGATTTTCGGCGCGAGATCGAGCAGCGCGCGGATGGCGCTGCCGGTTCGACTGCGGGCTCGCAGTTCCAGCATCTGGCCGAAGAGGACCAGAACGATAATGACGGCGGCGGACTCGAAATAGACTCCGACTTTTCCATGCTCCGCAAACGAGGGCGGAAAGATTTGCGGGAAAAGCATCACCACTGCGCTGTAGAAGTAGGCCGCACCGACGCCGATCGCGATGAGGGTAAACATGTTGAGCGAGCGGTGGACGATCGACAGCCAGCCGCGCTGGAAAAACGGCCAGCCGGCCCAGAGAACCACGGGTGTGGAGAAGGCGAATTGAATCCAGCGTGACGGATCGCTCATCACCCAGCCGCCGTGGGCCAGGGCGGGAACGAGATGCGCCATAGCGAGCAGGAACACAGGCAGCGCGAGGGCGCCGCCGATCCAGAACCGGCGTGTCATGTCGTGCAGCTCGGTGTTGTCTTCCTCGCCGCCGGCCACGGCCGTCTCTGGCTCGAGTGTCATGCCACAGATGGGGCAATTACCCGAATGATCCTGCTCGATCTGCGGATGCATCGGGCAGGTGTAAATTGTCTTCGCCGAATCGCGGAACAACGGGTTGCGCTCCAGCGCCATCCCGCATTTCGGGCAACTGCCCGGCGTATCGCTTTCCACGCCATCGCACATCGGACAGAAGTATTTCTTCGCGGGCTTGCGGGCCGTCGCGGCTTTCGCCGTCTCGTTAGGCGAATGACTGCCCTCGTGGCAGCACGAGTGCTCGTGGGTTGGTTTGTCGGTGCTCTTGCCGTGAGCGATGAATGCGTCGCGACAATGTTCGGAGCAGAAATAAAATTTCTCGCCCGCGCGCTCGACCATTGCGGCTGCGCTTTCGGGATCGACCTTCATCCCGCAGATCGGGTCGCGAACCGTGGAATCATTTTCCTTCATCGTAAAAACCTCCTGAGTGCGGTTTGCAGCTCAGCCAGGAGCTCTTTCGGTTTCATTGGTTTTGCCTTGGCGTGTTCCTTACCGGAACCGTGGCCGATGACGCACGACTCCAGATGGTTCGTCAGCAACTCGACGCCGAGAGCGTCGAGCGCCGAGCGAACCGCTGAGATTTGATTCAGGATGTCGACGCAATAGCGCTCCTCTTCGATCATTCGCTGAACTCCCACCACCTGCCCCGCGATCCGTTTAATGCGGACCTTAATCTTGCTTCCGTCAATTTCCGCCATGATGCAGCATATACCCCATATGGGTATGCGTCAATCATGGCGGAAATCGCGTTCTATTCCTTTACCATCTTCGTGTCGCAGCAACAGGTTGGCGCGTCATCGCCAGCTTCTTCTGCCGGGGCGCCTTTGGTTACTTTGACCTCGCAGCCACAATCGTCCTCGGGACACTTATAAGTTGCACCTTCTTCTAGCATAACTCTTCACCTCCTTTCCGATTTGCCTTCACCTTTGCAATCTTCGGATGTTGCAGTCCAGAAGTGATTCCGCTTCACCGCCGCGTTGTTGTTCGCTGGTTGGCATAGGTTAACGTCCCTTTATTGTTAGGAATCAAGGGCGCCTTTCCTCACAGACCCTTCTTCATCTTGATCGCGGGAGGAGGTTCAACGTGCCCGCCGAATCCTTTGCGCATAGCGGAAAGAACCTTTTCCGCAAAGGTATGTTCCTGTCTTGATCGGAAGCGAGTGTAAAGAGCGGTGGAGAGG
>JBPCJC010000015.1:0-15591 GCA_051005695.1 Chthoniobacterales bacterium
TCATGGCGGACCCGCCGCCTGGCTAACGATGAGAATGTATAGCGAAGCTCTCCAGACGGACGAAGCATCGTCGCTCGCCGTGGAGGGCTTGGCGCTCGAAATCCTGGCGGAATTGTCCCGGCAACACACGAGACCTCCGGAGGCCATGCCACCGCGCTGGCTCGAACAGGCCCGGGGACTTCTCCATGCTCAATTCGGTGAAACCCTGACGCATGATGCAATCGCCAAACTCGTCGGCGTGCACCCAGTTCATCTCGCGACCGTATTCCGCCGCTATTTCAAATGCACGATCGGCGAGTACGTCCGCCGGTTGCGAATCGAGTTCGCTTCCCACCAAATCTCCACGTCCGAGGATTCCCTCTGCGAAATCGGGTTGGCCGCTGGGTTTTCCGACCAGAGCCATTTTTCGAAGGTCTTCAAAAATCACACGGGCATGACTCCCGGACTTTTTCGCGCCAATCTCCAACCAACTTTGCCACGAACCAGACCTTAGACCGATACAAGACAGGCCGGCACGGGCGTGTTCGAATCGGGGAAGTGAAGCTGCAATTCAGGGACAGGATCGATTTCGGATTGTTGGTTCTCCGCCTCGGCATCGGCTTGATGTTCGTGATCGTGCACGGACTTCCGAAGCTCGTGGGAGGCGTCTCCATCTGGAAGGGACTCGGCGGCGCTTTTAATCGCCTTCTCGGCTTTCCGTTTGTTCCCGAGTTTTGGGGATTCCTGGCCAGCGTGTCGGAGTTTGGGGGCGGAATCTGTCTGATCGCCGGAGTTTTTTTCCGTCCGGCATGTGTGCTCATGTTGTTCACGATGGTCATTGCGGTCGCGTCGATTATTCGCGGAGGCTATGGATTTAACTCGGCCTCGCAGCCCGTCGAACTCGGCATTGTCCTGCTCGGTTTACTTCTCACCGGTCCCGGCAAACTCACTCTTCCGAATCTCTTCACTACATGGAAAGCAACGAGGTAATTATGCAGCATCAATTCATTCATACGTTCGCTCAGCGCCGGTTCAGCAAACGCGCTTTTATTGCCATCATGCTGGCGCCGGTGGTCCTTTTGGCGCTGAGCGTGAGCGGCTGTTCCAAAGCCGCCCACGCCGCGGAGCTGGGGAAAAAACCGAGCTATCCCTCCACCTTAAGCGGTGGCGCGCCGTGTGGTTCCTGCATCGCTCCCGACAAGCTCTCGTGGAAAACAGTTATCCCGCCCGACAAAGAGCCGGGCGAACCGCTGATCATTTCAGGCAAAATTTATCAACCGGATGGAGTCACTCCGGCGAGCGACATGGTCCTTTTCGTTTATCAGACAGACGTGACCGGCTATTACAATAAAGAGGACGATGCGAGCCATCCGCGGCTGAAGGGTTGGATGAAAACAGGCGCTGACGGCAAATATGAATTTCGCACGATCAAACCCGGTGCTTACCCGCACCGCTCCACGCCGGCGCACATCCACGCTCATGTCTATGGACCCGGATATTCCGAACGGTCGATCGATGATTACTGGTTCGAAGGCGATCCCCGCATCAATAACAAAGAACGGAAGAACGCCAGCGAGCAAGGAGACCTACCCATTCATCGTCGCCGTCAAGCGCGATGCCGATGGTGTTTGGCGGGGCGTTTACGACATCAAACTGAAATCGGTGAAGTGACCTGTCGTCATCTGACGGATCGTCTTTGTCGAATTTGAGAGCCGGTGGTCATTCCGAGCTGAGCACGGCGAAGCGTCAGCGAAAGTGGAGGCGAGGGGAGTCGAACCCCTGTCCTCGAAGCTGTCTACGCAAGCTTCTACATGTTTAGCCGGTGATTTATTTTTGAGGAATTGAAGGCTGCGCCGGCACACTTCAATCCCCGAGCCACCACGAAGTTCCTTCACCGTCCGGCGCGGTCACTCCGCCGTCCGATTAGCCTGCTGCCTATGTCCCCCGCCGTAGCAGGCGTCCAGCGAGAGACATCACGGTCAATTAAGCCGCGAGAGCGAGATCTTGGTGATCTGCATTTATTTTTTTTGGTCCGGATTTTAACGAGGCCAACGAACCATCCTCGACATGCCGCCTGCGTTTCAAACTACGAGTCGAAACCAGTGCGCCCCCGTTTTTTTGGAGGCTCGAAATCTAATCCGAAGGCGCCTCGAATGCAATCGTCCCCCCAGTTTAAGGACGCCCACTGCCCTTGAATATCCGGAAGAGAAAATAGAGTGAGGGCAAAAGGATCACCGCGCCCAGGCCGAGCGCGATGATGAGGAGACGCAGCGTGATCTGTGGCGCGGCGCTGTTCGAGAAAGTCAGGTCGGGTGTGACGAAATTCGGAAACTGCACCAGACTCCAGCCGCACAAAATCATCGTTACCTGTCCGATCGCCGCCGCGCGCGCGATCGCGAAATATCGTCGCCAGAGCGCAAACCATGCGGCCACGCCAAGACACGCGGTCAAGCCTAACAAAAGAGGCGACCACCAGCGCGTCAGGCCATCGAAAATCAGGGGCGCGCCGCTCTTTGACGTGACGAAGGCGAGCACGCCAATTGGTATCAGGACTACGCCCGACCAAAGCGCGCGCCGGCGAAAATCCTCCTGCAAATCCGGTTCGCCCTCGGTGTCCACGGTCAGGTAAACCGCGGCCAGAAAGGCAAAGAGTACGACGGCGAAAGTCCCGCACGCGAAGGCGAACGGCGTCAGCCAACCGGCCAAATAACCACTCACCAGTCTTCCATCCACGACCCGAATTTGCCCGGTGGCGAGCGCGCCGACAGTGATGCCTTCCATGAACGGCGTGAAGAAGCTGGAAAGGCCGAAGAGCAGACTCCAGCGTTGTTGCACCGCGTCCGCGCGGCGGTCGTACTTGCGAAAAACGAAGGCCGACCCGCGAAAAACAATTCCAACCAAAATGAGCGTGATCGGGATGTTCAGCGCCGTCATCATCGCGGCGAAAGCTGTCGGGAATCCGGTGAAAAGCAGCACGATGACGAGAATGAGCCAGACGTGATTCGCTTCCCAAATTGGTCCGATCGCGTGTGCGATCGCCTTTTTTTGCTGCACCGCGCGCGGGCCGGTCGCGAGGAAATCCCAGACGCCACCGCCGAAATCCGCGCCGCCCATCAGCGCATAGACGATCAGCGCTCCGACCATGAAAAACGCGACGATGAGTTCCAGGGTCATCTTCCCTCCCCGCTCTCGGGCGCCCGAAAAAATTGCCGCCGCAGGAGAAAGAAAACGCTCACCGCCAGGAAAACGTAAAGCGCGGTGAATCCAAAAAACGGCACCACGATCCCCGGCATTGGCGTAACGGCTTCCGCCGTGCGCATGACGCCGTAAATGATCCACGGTTGCCGGCCGAGTTCGGTCACAATCCAGCCCGCTTCGATCGCGAGAAAACCGAGCGGCCCGGCGAAAACAATCGCGCACAGGAACCAACGCCGGTCCGGCAACCGGCGACCTTTCAGCCAGAGCCAGGCCGCGGCGAGCGAACACGCGAGCAGGTAAAATCCGCAGCCGACCATGAAGTCGAAGGCCCAATGCACCAGCCGCACATTCGGCCATTGGTCGCGCGGGATTTCTTCCAGGCCGGGGACGCGCGCCTGCGGATCGCGCGCCACCAGCAGGCTCAAGCCGCGCGGGATCTGCACCGCGTGATCGAGTGTTTGTGCTTGGTCGTTAGGCCAGCCGCCGATGGATAACGGCGCGCCGGTTTGCGTGTGATAGAGCGCTTCCATGCTCGCGAGCTTTGCGGGTTGCAGCCGCGCCACAGTGCGCGCGCTTTGGTCGCCGCTCAGGATCTGCAAGGGCGCGCAAATGCAACCGACCGCGAGCGCAATCCCAAGCGCGCAACGATGGAAGGCGCTTTCCGGTTTGCGCAGCAGAAAAAACGCATGCACCGCCGCGACCGCGAAGCCGGTGGCGATAAAGGCCGCCAGGGTCATGTGGATGACTTCGTGCAGGCTTGCCGGATTGAGCATCGCCGCGATCGGATCGATCTCGGTTATTTTTCCATCGACAATTTTGAAACCGGCGGGCGCATTCATCCACGCATTCGCGGTTACGACAAAAATTCCCGAGAGCGTTCCGCCAAGCGCGACCAGCACCCCGGAAATCCAATGGAGTAGCGGCGGCAATCGGTCCCAACCGTAGAGGAAGACCCCGAGAAAAATCGCCTCGGCAAAAAACGCGAAACCTTCGAGCGAGAACGGCATCCCGATGATCGCGCCTGCCTTGGCCATGAACCCCGGCCAAAGCAATCCCAGTTCAAACGCGAGCACCGTTCCCGAGACCGCGCCGACCGCGAAAAGAACCGCGGTCCCACGTGCCCATCGTTTCGCGAGGTCGAGATACACCGGATTCTTCGTGCGGAGATAAGCCGCCTCCGCGAGCGCCATCAAAACGGGCATGCCGATCCCGAGGGCTGCGAAAATGATGTGAAAGCCTAACGACATCGCCATCTGTGAGCGGGCGAAAAGGAAATCGTTCATCGCGTGCCGTTGGCGGCACGCGCCGGCGTTGCCAGCATCCGGTCAGCCAGCGTGGAACGAAAGAATATTTCTCGCACGGGACTTCCCGCTACGAGCGCTCCGCTCTAAAGGTTAACGAATGTGCGGCATCGCTGGTTACGTCGGCGCGGAAAACGGCATCGCCCGTTCGTCCATGCTCCGAGAGATGGCGAACGCGTTGCGTCATCGCGGCCCGGATGACGAAGGCTTTTTCGCGGAGCCGGGCGTCGGGCTGGCGATGCGGCGCTTGAGCATTGTTGATCTTGCCTGCAGCCGGCAACCGATCACGAACGAGGACGGAACTGTTCACCTCATCTTCAACGGCGAGATCTACAACTACGTCGAACTGCGCGCCGGCCTCGAGCAGCGCGGCCATCGCCTAACGACACAAGGCGACACGGAAACGCTCGTCCACCTTTACGAGGAACACGGGGTCGAGATGCTCCGGTTCCTGCGCGGGATGTTTGCTTTCGCGCTCTGGGATTCGCGCAGGAAGACGCTTTTCCTGGCACGCGATCGTCTCGGCAAGAAGCCGCTTAACTACGTCGTGGCCGATGACACTTTGTATTTTTGTTCCGAGCTCGCGCCGCTGCTGGATCAAAAGCTCGCACCCTGGGAGATCGATCCCGCGGCCCTGGCAGCCTATCTGCAATTCGGTTTTATTGCCGCGCCGCGCACCATCGTCCGGCAGATCAAAAAACTTCCGCCGGCACATTACCTGACCTGGAGGGGTGGCGTAATTTCGGTGCAACGCTATTGGTCCTTTAAGCAGGAACCGAAACTCGACTGCACATACGAGGAAGCTTGCGCGCAGGTGCGCGCGAAGCTGGACGAAAGCATCGCGTTGCGCCTGCGGAGCGATGTCCCGGTCGGACTGCTCCTCAGCGGCGGCCTCGACTCGAACGCCATCCTCGCACGTCTCGTTAGGGGGCTCGGCCAGAAGGTGCAAACTTTCACCATCGGATTCGACGCGCAGGATTTTGACGAATCGAAAACCGCGCAAATCTCCGCACAACATTTCGGAGTCGAACATCATCAGCTCATGGCCGGCACCGACCTGCTTGATCTCATGCCGGAGGTCGTTAGGCACTATGGCGAACCGTCCGCGGACAAATCCATCCTCCCGACGATGCTGGTTTGCGCGCTGACCCGCGAGCACGTCAAAGTCGCGCTCAGCGGTGATGGTGGCGACGAAGCGTTCGCCGGCTATTCGAAACACCGGCTGACGAACTGGCAGGGGCGAATCTCGCAATTATTTCCCCGAGAACTCCGCGAACGATGGACGTTCGCGAGCATGACCGGCGGGAGCAAAATCCTGGGGAAATTGCACCGCCAATTGCTGGCGGAAACGCCCAGCCTTTTCTCCGGCGAATTCTTCTCCGGCGCATTTTATCCGCACATCACCACTCCCCTGCTCCGGGCGGAGAGCGATCATTTTCTGCGGGAGATGGTGAAGGATTTCTGGAGCGGCGAGCGTGCCCCGCTCGATCGCATTTTGTATTGGGACAACACCGAACCGCTGCCGAATTCGCTCCTGACCAAGCTCGACATCGCGAGCATGGCGCGCAGCCTCGAAGTCCGCTCGCCCATGCTTGACCAAGAATTGGTCGAGCTCTGCGCGCGCCTGCCTAACGAATGGAAAGGCAATGCGAAACAAGGCAAATTAATCTTACGCGATCTCGTAGCCGATGACCTCCCGCCGGAAGTTCTGCACGCGCGGAAACGCGGCTTTTCGGTTCCGCTCGCGCACTGGTGGCGGGCCGAGGCGCGCGCGCAAATTCGCGATGGTCTCCGGCCGCTGCATCCTGCGCTCCGTCCCTTTCTCCGCGAAGAAGCTGCCGCGGCATTGCTCGAGGAACACCAGGCCGGCCGGGCAAACCACGCGCAACGCCTCTGGAATCTCTGGGTGCTGAACGAATGGGCGCGCACCTTCCTCGCCTGATCTCCGAAAGAATGTCATCCTGAGTGAAGCGAAGGATCTCAGGCTGTTCCGCGCGCATTGGACCCGAAATAGTCAGAGATGTTTCGCTCCGCTCAACATGACACGAGAAGAAATGATGGCCGGTTTGCGCGAATTTGCCGGCTCGATTGCGGTCGTCATTTCGAGCTGCGATGCCTTCTTCGATTGCTGGCGGCCGTTCGCGTTCTTCTTCCGCAAGTTCTGGCCAGCCTGCCCGTTTCCAGTCTACCTGATCGTCAATCAACTGCGTATTAGCTCCGACATCATCCAGGCGATTCCTGTGGGCGAAGATCGCGGGTGGGCTTCAAACATGAAACTCGCCCTGCAAACACTCGATGTTTCTCACCTCCTTTATTTTCAGGAAGATTATTTCCTGAACGCTCCGGTTCAGGGCGAGCAACTCGCGGCTGATTTTGCTTATGCGTTTGAAAATGAGACGGACGCGTTTTGCTTTCGCGCGCGCTCTGACTTGGATGCGGGATTTCAGCCGATTAATGATCGTTTCGGCATCGTGCCGCGCTCTTCGGATGGGCGGACGCGATGTCAGGTAACGCTTTGGAAACGCGAGTCGCTCCTCTCCGTTCTGCGGGACGGCGAGGATGCGTGGGCTATGGAAGCGAAGGGAAGCGAGCGCACCCGTGAGATGCTCGCCGTCTCCTACAGCACGCGCGAAAGCGCTCCAGTTCCCTACTTAATGTCCGGGATCGTCCGCGGACTTTGGACACCGGATGCGCTTCGCATGTGCGCGCATAACGGGGTCACAATTACGCCGCATTTTCGCAGCGCCTACTCCGAGAGTTCTCTGCTGCGCAAATTTGGTCACGTGTCTACGCGGCTGCGTCTTCCGGGCGAACTCAGCCGCGCCCGGCAAGGATCGGTGCTTCTTTAAGAGACCACCGCAGCGGTGAAGTTGAGGCGTTTGAGAAAGCTTTCCTTGTCCGGCGCAAACCAGCGGCGAGCATTCATAAAAGGAGCAGCTCATACGTTACAACGAGACTCGAACGCCGATTAAGAACCTGATGTCGATGGCAGAGCATGGCGAACCGGCGAGCGACAATCCCACGGAATGGCTGACCGGTCTGAGCCGCGCCATCCTGGATTCCGCGCTCGACTGCATCGTTACGATGGATGCGGGGGGGATGATTCGAGAGTTCAATCCCGCAGCCGAGCGCGTCTTTGGCTACACGCGCAAAGAGGCGGTCGGGAGAGAGCTGGCGGAGCTGATCGTTCCGCCCTCCCTCCGCGAACGTCATCGCCAGGGGCTGGCGCATTTTCTTAAAACCGGCGAAGGCCCGGTGCTCGGACGTCGCATCGAGATTGCAGCGGTCCGCGCCGATGGCGAGGAAATCCTGGTCGAGCTGGCGATCACCGCCTACCAGATCGCAGGTCAGTCGGTTTTCACCGCTTATCTGCGCGACATCACGGAACGGGTGCGTAGCGAACGCCGCCGCACCGCGCAATATCATGTCGCCAGTTTACTCGCGAGCTCGCTCTCGATCCTGGAAGTGGGCCCAGAAATCATTCAGACAATCGCGGCGATCGGCGATTGGGTCGTGGGTTCCGTCTGGTTGTGTGAGAACAATTGTGAAACGCTGCGGTGCAGTTCCACCTGGCATGGCGTCGAGCCGTGCTTAAACCCCTTCACGGAAACCACCTCGGCCACCTCCCTCGCGCCCGCGACTGGATTGCCTGGCCGCGTCGTGGAATCGCACGTGCCCACCTGGGTTAGCGACGTCACTCAGGATGAAAACTTTCTGCGCCACGCGGCCGCGGCCGCGGCGGGCTTACGCGGCGGTTTTGCTTTCCCGCTCTCCGCCCATGGGAAAGTCAACGGCGTGCTTGAGCTCTTCGGTCCCGAAAAGGCGCAGCCGGATGAAGATTTGCTGGATTTAGTGAAAGCGCTCGGCAGCGAGATCGGGCTCTTTATTCACCGCCAGCAAATCGAGGAAGAATTGCAACGCCAGAAGGAAGCGGCCGAAGCAGCCAACGCCGCCAAGGATCGTTTCCTCGCCAACCTCAGCCACGAACTTCGCACCCCCCTAACTCCGGTTTTGATCTGGGCCGGCGGAATGAAGGACTCGACTGATTTGTCGCCTGAAATCGCCGAAGGCCTGAGCATGATCTCCCGTAATGTGGAATTGGAAGCGCGCCTGATCGACGATCTGCTCGATCTCACCCGCATCACTCGTGGCAAGCTCGAACTGCGTGCGCGCCCTTGCGACGTGCACGAATTGCTCCGCCACGCGATTGAGATCGTGCGCAACGACATCGAGGCGCGCGCACTCATCCTCGAAGTCTCTCTCGAAGCGATGGATCACATGGTCCTGGCCGATCCCGCCCGCTTGCAGCAGGTCTTTTGGAATGTCCTCCGGAACGCGACCAAGTTTACCGATCAGCGCGGGACCATCTCAGTCCACACCTCGAACGAAACAGCGGGAGAGATCAGCATTCGCATCAGCGACACCGGGATCGGGATCGAGCCGGAATCGATCGGCAAAATCTTCGATGCCTTCGAGCAGGTGAGCTCACGACGCGAAGGTCTCGGCCTTGGCTTGGCCATCAGCAAGGCAGTGATCGAGGCGCATGGCGGAACGATGAAAGCCGCGAGCGCCGGCGCCGGCCGGGGCCCCTCCTTCATCGTTGGCCTAACGACAACTAGCGCATAGGCCGCGCTACCAGGATGCCGCTGCCGCTGCTATAGCGAGAGAGGTAACTCGAGAGCCTTGAGTCGATCCCCACTTTGCCGTGGCAGCATCCTTGATCTCGACGCCGATTAGCACTCAAGTCGCTGCATGTACGGCGCCAGCCGATCCGCCACCGCGCTCCCATGGCGCATGAATTTCAGCAGTCGCGCCGCGCTCTTGAGCGGCGGCGACGCGATTGTCATCTCGGTACCGAAGAGCGGGCGCACCTGGCTGCGCGCGTTCTACGCCGCCTATTTCTGCGCGCGCTCCGGTCATCCGTTTTCTCTGGAACCCGAGCGTTATCACGATGAGCGCATCCCGCGGATCATCTACACGCACGACCTCTTCGAGCATCGCACTAAGGGCCGCTGGTGGGATCGTGCGCGTGGAAAATTTCTGGTCCCGTCGGGGGAATTGCGCCGCGCGAAGATCGCCCTTCTGGTGCGCGATCCGCGCGATGCTTTCGTTTCGCACTACGTGCAACTCAGCCGCCCGAGCGCCGACGCCCCGGAGAGACTGAAGACGCTCACGGCTTCCGAGATGTTGCACGATCCATTTCTCGGCATCGGCCAAATGGTCCAAACGATGAACGACTGGCTGCGCGAAATCGGCGACCAGCCGAACGTCACCCTCCTCCGTTATGAGGATCTAAAAAGCGCGCCTAACGAGCACTTCCGCCGCGCCCTCGAAGCAATCGGCGAACGCGAAATTTCGCCCGAAGATTTCGCGGCCGCGATCGAGTTCACCCAGTTCGGAAACATGAAGAAGCTGGAGGCGGCGGATGCGTTCGATTCGAAAATTCTGCAGACGCGCGACAAGCAGGACCCGGAATCGGCCAACGTCCGCCGCGGAAAAGTCGGCGGCTTCACCGATTATCTCTCGGCGGAAGACCAGGCTTTCGCGGCCGCGGCCATGCTCCAGCTGGACCCGCGTTTCGGTTATGCGGCCGGGCCCGCCTAACGAGTTATTTCAGCGGGCGCGCGACCAGGATGCCAGTGTCGCTGCCGTAGCGATAGAGGTAGCTCGAGAGTTCGGTATCGATGACCACCTTGCCGTAGTTCCGCGGCGAGGAAGCGTGCATAAAATGGAGCACGCCATCGCTCGTCCTGAGGGCGAGGCCGACGTGCGAAGTTCCGAACAACCGGCCGTCATGCGAGATGATCCCGATGATGTCGCCGCTCTGCAATTTCGATTCGATGGCGGCGACGCGATTCTTCGGAATTTGATAGAGCGGCCGGTTGGATACGCGCGCCTCCATCTGCGCGAGCGGGCGCAGAAGCGACCGGTCATGCGAGAGATAACGGTAGTTATGCCAGCCAAGAGTCATCTCGCGCGCGGCATGTGGAACGGGGCCGCCGCCGAGACTGCGGGTGAGATCGTTGACCAAACCGCGGCGATCGTTATCCGCCAGCCAATCCTCGAGGTAATGCAACCGGGAAAGATAATCGCCCGTGCACTGGCCGCCGCGATAGCGATCGAGCTCGATGTAATGGAGCAGGCGTTCCGGGGTCCAATCTTCTGGCGGATCGTCGAGCATGCGGGCGAAGCCGAGTGAGATTTCGAAAAAGGTCCAGCAATCCATCCCGCCAAAATTGGCCGACGCCGCTTCGACGTGGTTATCGATCTCGAGCGTGAACGCCTTGTAGCGCGTGCCCACGAGCGCCCGGCCGACCGTCGCCGTGCGTTCCCCGATCGGCAGCGACGACCAATTGCCCGCGCGCGCTTCGCTCACCAGTCGGTCGAATTGGCCGCGTCCGTTAAAGACGGTCGAGAAGGGCAGACCCGCGATCGCACTCGTGCCGTAGAGTGCTCCGAGAAGGACGATCGTGATCAGAAATCTGCGCATATCGGCGAATATTCGGTGAAACGAGAAGCACGCAAGATGCCGCGCCGTCTTTCTTCTGAAGATGGCGCGCCGGGCAAACACCGAGCCAAGCCGTTAGGCGATTGCGTTCGCCGCGCGCGCGCGCCTAGGCTCTGGCCGATATTATGATTACAGGCGCGCACATCATCATCTACAGCACGAACGCCGAAGCCGATCGCGCTTTTCTGCGCGATGTGCTCAAGCTCACGCACGTCGACGTGGGTGATGGCTGGCTCATCTTCGGCTTACCGCCGGCCGAGGTGGCGGTTCACCCGGGAGAGAAGAATGGTGAGCACGAGTTTTTCTTCATGTGCGACGACCTGCAGGCAATGATCGCCGAGTTGAAAAAAAATCAGATCACATGCGATGCCGTGCAGGATATGGGCTGGGGTATGCTCACCCAAATGACTCTGCCGGGCGGAGGCAAAGTCGGGGTTTATCAACCGCGACACCCACGGCCGGCGCCGATGTAGCTTTCGTTAGCCGAAGTGACGCGGATTGCCGGAAACTCCCGGCGACGTAGCTTGCGCGCGTGGAGGATTTGTTCTGCACCGAGGTGGAAGAAGTGAAAGCGGTCAAGCCGCCGACCGCGGCGTCGCCTTTGGCCGCGCGGATGCGGCCGCGTTCGCTCGAAGAATTTGCCGGTCAACAGCACATCCTCGCGCCGGGAAAACTTTTGCGACGCGCGATCGAGGCGGATCGGTTGCCCTCGGTGATTTTGTCGGGACCGCCGGGGACCGGGAAGACGACGCTCGCGCAAATCATCGCGGAGATGACGCAGGCGAAATTCGAGCGCTTGAGCGGCGTGGAAAGCAATGTCGCGGAGATGCGCAAAGTGGTGGCGGCGGCCGCGAATCGCCTGAGCACCTCGGGCAAGAGGACGATCCTGTTCGTGGACGAAATTCACCACTTCAACAAGGCGCAGCAGGACATCTTGCTGCCCGATGTGGAGAGCGGAAATCTGCGGCTGATCGGCGCCACGACCTACAATCCGTTCTTCTACGTGAACAGCGCGCTCGTTTCGCGCTCGCAGGTTTTCCAACTCGAGCCGCTCAAGGTCGAGCAACTCGAGGGGTTGATCGATCGCTCGTTAGCCGATGAAGAACGCGGGCTCGCTAAATACAAGGTGCGGATCGATCCGGAAGCGCGGCGGCATCTGGCCAAGATGAGCGACGGCGATGCGCGCAAATGTTTAAACGCGCTCGAAATCGGCGTGCTCACGACCGCGCCCGACAAGTCCGGCGTCATCCATTTCACGGTCGAAGCCGCGGAGCAAAGCATCCAGCAAAAGGCGATCGTTTACGACAAGAAAGGCGACGCGCATTACGACACCATCAGCGCTTTCATTAAGAGCATGCGCGCCTCCGACGAGAAGGGCGCGGTCTATTGGCTGGCGAAAATGCTCCACGCCGGGGAAGACTTCCGTTTCATCGCGCGGCGCATCGTGATTTTCGCGAGCGAAGATGTCGGACTCGCGGATGCGCAGGCCTTGCCGCTCGCGATCGCCACTCAACAAGCGGTCGAGTTTATCGGCCTGCCGGAAGCGAAAATTCCCCTGGCCCACGCGGTCTGTTACATGTGCCGGGCGAAGAAAAGTCGCGAATCCTATGAGTTGTTAGGCGCGGCCGCCGAGGAAATCGAATCCGAGCAAACCGAGCGCGTCCCGGAGCGGCTCAAAAACAAACACTTCCCGGTCAATCCGGAGAAGTAGCTGCGAGTTGCACCACATCGCCCAGCGGGGGGAGCGGTGCTTGCGCGTCGAGACGCCTCTCCGGGAACAGAGCGAGATTATGAAGCTGACCCCTTTCCCAAGTCTAACGAGACCCAAGATCAGCGACCGCGCGAATTAGAAGTGACGTTCGCAAAGGAAGTAAGGGTCAGCTTCGTAATCTCGCTACGCTTTTGCGAGCCATCCAAGTCTCTTACCATCGTACGGAGCACGACTGTGAGAGGCGAAATTCTGAAGCTGACCCCGAAGCTCCCGGTTAGATGTTGCGCCCCGTACGGGATAGCGCCAACCAACGAAGAAGCGCCTGTTCCACTGGCTGTAGCTGCGAGGGAGAAAGAACGCCGAGCCTGCGTAAGAAATAGCGCGGTGGGACTGCAAGTAGGCCCTGAACAAGAAATGCACCTGCTGACAGGAAACGTGTCTGGACCGGAACCTCAAACTGTGAACCGCGGACGGCGGTTGTGTGCGGAATAACGCCGATCAACGCGCGGTCGCTATCGGCGTAGGGGACACTGATGATAAGCGCCGGGCGAACCTTCTGAGAGATGCCGAAATCCACCTGCCATACTTCGCCACGCTCAGGCACTATGCCTCCTCGTCGTCGAGAGTGCGGAAAGACTCTGCGGCAAGAGCGCCAAAATCATCATCGGTGAGATCACCAGACATCGGCGTGCGCTCGACGATGGCGCGGCGCAGCTCCACGCGCTCCTCGGTGGAAAGACGCTCCACGTCACTCAGAATTTGGGCAACTGCTTGAGTCATGATCGAAGCTTATCAGCGACGCGAGAACCGGGCAAGCGCGAGCAACATCTAACGAGAAGTAGATCAGCTACGCCTACCGAAGGAAGTAAGGGTCAGCTTCCTAATCTCGCTACGCTTTTGCGAGCCATCCAAGTCTCTTACCATCGTACGGAGCACGGCTGTGAGAGCGAAATTCTGAAGCTGACCCCAAAGCTCGCACTGAAGCTGACCCCAAAGCTCGCACCAAGTGTCTTATCGCCGATCTCGCGTACGAATCGCGCGCCAATGTAGCCAGCAGCAGCCAGCACAAGGACGACGCCAAGAAGAAAGGTGCGCTTCCGACTCACGTGTGATCCTGTCGTCTAACGAGAACAAGATCAGCCACCCCTGGTGAGGGCGCGCGTGGCGGCGGGAAAAGAGGTTGAAGTCATGGGAAACTAGAGCGTGCGCCGGCCAGGGGTTGGCTGCATCGCATGGTTAGATGTTGCGAAGGATGTCATCGGGAATGGAAGAAAATCTGCATCAGCCCAAGAGCCGTCGTTAGCGGGCCAATGATCCTAAAACTCTTTAGCATGGCTGGCATGCGGGACTCTTCGTCTTCAGCTTCGTCGCGTCGAGAGTAAGGGAGCCATCCGTACGCCAAGCACGTCAGGTAAACACCGCCGAGGCAGAAAAGCACATCTCCCCATCCGTGTAAGTTCATTGCGGTGACGGCGAATGCATCTAGCGAGAATTAGACGAAAGTTCGCCTTTATAGGCGAACATTTGTTCGTCTATCACGGCGTGGGCGGGGTGGAATTGGTGGGTTGGGCCGGCGTTTTCTTGGCGCGCTGGGGGGCGCGCTCGACGTGGGCGGCGCTTTCGGCGGCGGCGAGTTTGTCGCTTTGGCGGCTGTACTTCGCCCGCAGGCCGGAGACGATGAGGCCGCGCAGGTTCATCCCCTCGTGTGCGAGCAGGTCGAGGGTGCCGGTGCCTTTGACTTTTTTGTTTTTCACGGTCGCTTCCGCTTCGGCGGAAGGGGCGATGGCGTCGCGGTCTTCGCGCAGGTGCGAGACGAAATCCGCCGGCATTTCGTGCGCGACCAAGAGGGTCTGGAGCGCGGTCTTGGCGGCTTGTTCGGCGGCGGTGTCGGCGGGCTGGATTTCGAGTTCGGCAAGGTAATGATCGGCGGTACCGAGGATGCTTTGGTCGGTGGTGCCGACGGTGGGGAATTTATCTTTCATCCCGGGATGGCTGGGCTCGAGGGAACGAGCCAGGCCGCCGATGAGTTGGAGATCGGTCTGGACGGCGGTGAGGAGCCCGTCGGTGACATCGGCGCCGCTGCCACCGAGCCGGTCGGCGTTCGCGGGGTCCATCTGCTGGATGATGTTGTCGAGCCCGGTGAAGTAACCGGGGAGAGCGCTGGCGGGGCCGAAGCTGTCAGCGTTATTTCTGCCGTAGGCGGCGAGGTTTTTGAAGGCTTTGTAGTAGCGGGTAATGCGATCGTTCATGGCGATTCTTGGGATAACGATTCGGGGCGGGCGGCTCAAGGCTTTTTCTTGCGATAGCAGGAGAACGCGGAGGCCCTGATTGGTGGGAAAATCGGTGGTGCAGGAGCGGTTTTGCACCGGTTTTGGCGATCTGCACTGGCCGCGGCGAGTCTGCACTCGCCAGGTGGAATTTGCGCCCGCCAACTGGGATTCCGCACACGCCAACCGCCCTTCCGTACACACCAACCGGAAAGCTGCACACGCCAATTACTCTTCTGCACGGGCCAACTGGGAAACTGCGCGCGCCAATTGGCATTCGACCGCGACCCCGCGCGATTCTGCACGGGCCAATCGCTCCTCTGACGCGACCAGGCGACTCGTCGTAACGGGATTTTCGAGCACGATTACGATCAGGAGCAGGATCAAGAGCAAGAGCACGATCAGGAGTAGGAGGATGGGGAGAGTCGCTGCTTCGGGCGCGGGCCGCCCGCACAAAACAAACGTGGCGCGGAGAAGTCGGTTTGGGAGATTGCACGGTGCGGCGGCAGATCTCGACCGAATCGAAGCAGCTTCTCCAGCGGCTGCACCCGCGGCTGCGGAAATGGTTTCGCGCGACCTATCCGGATTTCACGCACGCGCAGTTGCTCGCGGTGCCGGCGATCCTCG
>JBPCJC010000016.1:0-51621 GCA_051005695.1 Chthoniobacterales bacterium
TTCACCGCGTTTCGAGAACGCGGAATCATCTTTTGCTCCTGCAGCGGGCCGCGTTTGCCAGACGAACTGGTGAAAACCGCCGACGAAATCTACGTGCGCTTTCACGGCCCGCAGCGTTGGTATCGGCATGATTACTCGCCGGATGAATTGGCTGAATGGGCGCGGCGGATCAGAGCCAGCGGCGCAAGTCGCGTGTGGGCCTATTTCAATAACGACCGCGACTGTTACGCGATCAGCAACGCCCGAGAGCTGCGTCGCCAGCTGGGCGCTGCTGGAGCAGGGTGAAGTAAAAAAAATCTCTGGGCATCCTCTCCGAAGTGCCGCAGAGCGGTATGCCCGGATCGGCAACTGCTACGGCAACGCCTTCATCAAATCATTCTGGAGCAGCCTCAAAATACGAGGTCGTCTATCAACAGCGCTTCTCCACGAGCGGCGCGGCGCGCGGCGCCATCTTCGATTAGATCGAAACCTCGATAACCCATCCGGCTGCACTCAGAGCCCGATCGCTTTTGAATCGCAACTAAGCAACCAACCAAGATAGACCAAAGGAATCGGTCCTTCCTTCACTGTCCGAAAAAATCAATGCAAGCACTCCGTCCCCTTCATCCGGGCACGCCAAGGCGATTGCTCGATAACTAACAAGTCTATCCGCCGAGTTATTTCTGAGAAGCAAATCGTTAAGGAGAACAGTTACGGCAGACCCGACTAAGACGGACGTAAACAAACTCCATGCGGGCAAATATCCGGCAGTTGTTCATTTTTCCATCACCGCGCTTTACGCTTCATCCGATTCGACAGCAGAAACTTTTTCTCTCCAAATGGTTAAATAAGTAACCAGGATGATAATTGAAACGAGAAAGATACTGCTGATGATAGTTGTGCTGACTCCCAAACCGCCTGCTTTATGAGGCTGCGTCAGCAAATCGCCGAGCGACGCTCCGAGTGGTCGAGTTAGAATATAGGCGAGCCAAAATGCCAGGACCGCATTCAAATTGAGGTATCGGTAAGCAAGATAAATGACCGCGATCGTTCCGCCAAACATCAGCGCGGACAGCGGATAACCCAATCCTAAACTTTCTCCGATGAGGTCTCCGGCGGAAGTTCCCAGCGCGAAGGTGAATAAAATCGCCGCCCAGTAAAACGCTTCCCGCTTGTTTGTGAAGATAGTGTGAACGGATAATGTCTTTTCGCTCAAATACCAAACCACAAAGACTATGATTAAGGCACAGCCGAAAATAATAGAGGTGGTTGCCAGGCTAACTCCGAGATTATCCACCAAGTTATCCGAGATCAGGGTTCCCATCACACTGATGAAAACAACCACCGTCCAGTAAAACGCAGGTGTATATCTTTTAGCTTTAAATTGAACGACCAGGGCAACCAACAGCAAGCCCGCCATAATAAAGGAGGTAACGTTTAAACCGAGCTTCATTTTTACCGATAAAAAGTCCGCCGCCGTTTCCCCGACGGTGGTTGCCATAATTTTTATTATCCAGAAGATAAGCGTAACCGCCGGAACTTTATTTAACAGTTTCGTGTTCATAGGTTTTCTACCTCTTAAGTCCGTAATTTGCTTCTTCCTACACGTCAACCTGACTGGGCAGTAAATCGAATACAGCCCTTCGATTGAATCGCACCGGCCGGTATCCCGACAATATGAAGGCACGCGAAGGGATCAGCGTCAGAAGCGCTGTTAGCGAAAGGCTCATGGGAGAGCAGGTCGACTCGATTGAGCGACATTCCGAAGCTGTCCCTATTTGGTCCCTCTCGTCCTGAGTTCCGCGGTGCTGAAGGATGGCAAAGTCTATTTTCAAGCGGGCGCCGAAATGGTGGCCGATTTCGATGCGGCCCGTGAGTACGAGGAAACGGTCAATAAAGTGCGCGCCCATGAAGGAAGAGGAAACCCTACGCCGTCCATGGTGCCACGGACCTTGAGTAGTCCACGGGTGCCGAAGAATTTGGTGGACCCTTTTCATCTGCAGTTGAGTCCATCCGCCTTTCGCCCTCGCGCGCACCCTTCGGCTTGAGGGCCCCGATGCACCACTGACCCCGTTGCACCGCAAGAGCGCCGCGAATATGCGCAGCATCGGTCCGCATACCGGTGTATGATGAGAGATGTCAGACCCACGGAACGCTGCCCACGATAAGAAAGTTGCCCAGGAAAAGGAGCACGAGCCCTCCAAGCCAGTTCCGGCCGGGAACGAGGAGACGAATTCGGAGGCGGCCGACGCGCCTAAGGATGGCCAGGCCGCCGTGCACCATGAACAAGCCGTCGCGGTGCTTTCTAAGCTCAAAGAAATGGAGTTCCATTCCCGCGCCAACATCGAGGTGCTAGCTGGCTTGACCCTGACGATTGAAGATGAGCTCAAGCAAAAGGAATTCATTGATCCAATCGGCGAACTCTATGGGGCACAGGACGCTTTTCAGACGAAGATCACGGCTCTGGTAACGAGCTACGAGGCGGAGTGCGATAAGCTCAAGCCGGTTGCTTAGCCGTTAGGCGGGCGGATCCGGGCGCGTCCGGGGCCAGTTTCTTATCCAGCCGGACTTGGTAGTCTGACGCCAGAGACATCGTTCGAATCAAACTACGTCGGCGTTGCCGGTTATCCGAATCGCAAACGCGCGGCTTACGAGGAGGGAGAAGGCCGACGACGCACAAGGTAAATAAGACCGGTAAGAAGCATGACCATGAGCGCCGCGCTAATGATCGGTCGCGCGATAATGAAGCCGATGCTCCTTGCGCTCGCGCGCAGCCATCCCGGGAGGAAATCCAGCTCGACCCCACTCACTCGATGGAGGAGAATGGCGCCATCGAAGTCGGCCGAGAGCGCGGTAGCCATACGTCCGTTATTTTCCAAACGCGAGGTGCCGGGCGCGGCCCACTCTGTCGCGGCATGGCGAAGATCGAGAAAGAAGTCGTGCGGCGATAGCTGGCTGAGTTGTTCCTCGACACTCCAGCGCGGGCCGTGTGGGATCGGTTTCGGCGCGAGCGCAAAGAGGAACCCCAGTCCGTGGGCTTGGTCGATGGTCGCCGTGTCGATGGCGGAGCCACTCTGAGCAAAGACGCCGATGCTATAGATATCCCAGTGTAAGATATCATGCAGATGCTGACCCATCGACGGGATGGTTTTGCCGAGAGAGTTATAGTGGAGATGACTGTGGTGCGCCCACAGAATTAACTTCGCCGGGCTAGGGAGCATCTTTAATTCGTTAAGCACGAGCTGCGTGTTGAGTTCATCACGCACGCGCTGGTAAGTGATCATGGAACGCTGGTCCGCTGTCCAATCCTGGCAGAGCTGAAGGCGATTGCGCAGCATGACGGGGATGAGTCGCAAGGCGGCGATGTGCACCGCGGGGCGCGCTCGCGCTAGACTAACGGCGATGGGACCATTGAGCCACGCTTCGATTTCATCTACGAGCTGACTGGCGTTCGCTTCCTTCGCGCAATCAAGCGCGGTGGCAAGTTTGTCGTTCCACTGTTTGATTTTCCCCGGATCGATCGCCGGATCGTAAGGCGCGACCGCGGCGAAGAAGGCGCGGAGACTTTCGGCCGTCGAACCCCCATAGGCGCGCGCAGTGCCGGGTTGAAGATCGAAGCTGGTCACGTAAAGCGGGTGCGCGGTTGATCGCGTACTCAAGGCATACTCGAGCACCTCCTGCATCGGCGCGGTCTGCCAAAGGCCGAAGAAGATTTCTAGCTTCATCGTCGCGGCGCCTTCCTTCAGTGAACCCGAGGCCCGATAGGCGTGTTCCTGCGCAGTCCAGGCATCCAGCAGCGAACCCTCGAAAGCGATCACGTTGAACCCCAGTTCTTCGTGCAGATAACGCACGATCTGCAAACGAACCCGCGGCATCTCACGAGTCACGTGGATCGATTCACCCAGAGCTACCACCTGACTGGACCCGATCGCGGGAGAAAGGAAGGCGTAATCCGACTTCGCGTAGGGTTTGGTTACATCCAAGGTGACAGGCCCCGTCTCCGCGCGAAGAGCAGTGGTCGAAAGGACTGCGAGAAGGGCGCCGAGAAGAAGCTTCATCGTCGGTAGGATGCGAAGAACGCGGCCTTTGGATTCAAGGAAGAACGACAGCGTGTGCTTCGCGCCGTGGCGCAGCCTCATCGCGTCCTTACGAAATCCACTTGTGGAGCTCGCCCGCAATGCGCTGGCCAACTTCTTGCCCGATGGCCTCCGAATCTTCGCACTGACAGGTAACTTGTGTGTCCTATCACCGAGCGCCATGAAGGCAGATTGAAACTCTACGGCGTCCATGGTGTCACGGACTCTTCAAAAGCTGAGAACTGAAACGCTGACACGCTGAAATTGCTTAGGGCGTTCTCGACCGGACTCTGCTGCAGGGTGGCGGTGAATCGCTTGTCTAGTTTCATCCTGCGGAAGTGTAGCATGCCTGGGAAAGTCGGGGGCAACGCTAGAATCTTGCTCATGTGGCGACGGTGTATTCTTTCCTGGCCCGGACGGGAACCCGAGTGCCGCTGCGGGCTTGCTTCCCCGCGGCGACGGCTGAATACGTAAGCGTGCTCTACTTTCGCAACCTTCCATGGCTCTGCGTGAGCTCGACGCCTGGATGATCCCGACCCGCCTACTATCGCCTGAAGCCGGAGAGCGAGGACGCAATCGCGCGCTTCGCCGAAGGCCCGCCTAACCTCCGCGCTATGGCACGCACGCGCTTCAATCGTTGCAGCATCGCCGTCGAACGCTGCGAAGACCCGATCCCGCGCGCCCGCGAATACCTGCGCCGCGCCATCGGCCTCGACCAGCCGTCCAGCGCCACCGCCAAGCTCGATTGGAACAGCTACCGCAAACTCCTCGGCGAACCCCGCCCTGGCTGGACGTCCGTGGTCAACTTCGACTTGCCAGTAACGCAGGCGCTGCGGCCTTAGCATCCGCACGTTCGTCCTGATCTGGCTCAGCGCGGGATAGTCGCACTTGCTTATTATATTGAAATAGTCAGTATCGGCCAGATGATCCGATTTGGACTATTGCAGCTATGTAGACGGTCCGTTTCCTGCGTCTTTCGCGCGCGGGCGGTCCGGCCGTGCTTGTGCTTCTTCTCGGGATAATGGGCATCACGCCGGTCTCCGCCGACACGATTACCGGTACCACAGGCGGGAGCACGCCGCTGGAAAATCGCCAGCCGACACTGGTGACCCGCTACATGATCGCGCTCCAGGGTGTTTTCCCCGCCCGCGGTGGATCGGATTTAAGCGAGCAGCAACCGCCCAATCGCACGAATCCTTACTTCGGCGAAATCAAGGCAATCCCATTTAACTTTGCGCCCCCCGGCTGGGCGCTATGCGAAGGACAAACGTTGTCGATCGCGCAAAACCAGGCGCTCTATTCGCTCCTCGGCACAATGTATGGCGGCGACGGCCTCAGTACCTTCAAGCTACCCGATCTACGCGGTCGCCTTCCCATCGGGGCGGGCTCTGCTCCTGGTCTCCCTACCTATGCCCTGGGCCAGCAAGACGGCGCGGCTAATCCCACGCTGGCCGTCGCTAACCTGCCGAGCCACGTCCCCACTGTCCCTGGCGGCCCGGACACGTTGCCTGCGGGGAATAATGCGCCAGTGGACAATCGTCAGCCATCGCTGGCGATTCAGTTTCTAATCGCCGCGAACGGCGAGATCATGATGGTGGCGTTCAATTTTGCGCCTGTGGGCTGGACCTTTTGCGATGGGCGCGTGTTCCCGACCGCTGGTCATAGCTACGCTTACTTGAACATCGGGAGCACCTACGGCGGGGACGGCGGAAAATCGAGCTTCGGCCTGCCCGATCTCAGAGGCCGCCTGGTCGTCGGCGAAGATAACACAACCTCGTGGCCGATCGGCAAGAACTATGGGGTTAACGACTTGGTCCTGGCGCCGAAGGAGATCCCCTCGCACACCCATACGTTATCGAACGGTGTCACCGGCTCGACCGGTGCAGGGGGGAATACGGCTAACAACTACCAGCCATCGCTAGTCCTGCGACAATTGATTTCTCTCAACGGCTCGTACCCAACCCCAAACAACGGAATTACTTTCCCGATGTTCGCCGAAATGCGTCTGATCGCCGGGACGAGCGCTGGCGGTCTAGCGCCGAGCTGGCAGGCGATGTATGGTCAGCTCCTGCCCATCGCGCAAGACCAGGCGCTCTACAGCCTGCTCGGCACGAATTATGGCGGCAACGGGCAGACGACCTTCGCACTCCCAGATCTCCGCAAACGAGCGGACGCAGCGACGGATGGCGCGGATCCTATCGGGACGGTCGTCGGCCAAGCGACGATGCTCATAAATCTCTCACAGCTGGCCGCGCACGCGCATTCGCTGGTCACCTTAAGTATTACCGGCATCCAGCATGCAACCGACGGAAGTGTGGTGCTTACTCTCCAAGGCACTGTAGGGATCACGTGTCAGGTCGACGAGTCGGATGATCTCGCCATCTGGTCGAACCTCGGGCAAGTGAACTTTGGCGCCGCCACGAAGACAATCTCCGATCCTAACCCGAGCCATCTAACCAAGCGTTTCTATTACGCACATATTCCTTAGAGATCGTTTCATCGATAGCTTTGTCATTTCTGCGCGCAGCGAAACCGTAACGCGGGGAGCGGAGCGACCGAGGCCGGGCTTCAAATCTCTGATTATTTAGTTTCTACGAAGGACGCGCGGAGGAAGAGTAGTCAGAGATCCTTCGTCTTCGCTCGGAATGACAGGGGTGATGGAGGCTCATACGTGAAGTAGGTGAATCGCAAGTAATCAGGAACTAAGGATCTGCTCCAGTTACCGTGGCTAGTCCTTTGTGGTAGACCTCGAGGTGGAAGGAAGTTTCCTTGGTTATAGAGTATGCGGAGATGAGCGGCATGCCGCCTGATTTTCCGGTCGGCCACAAACGCAGAGTGAGGCGAATTTAACGTTGACTCACTGACACTGGATCCGCTACATGATCGTCCAATGTCTACTCTGCTTCAGTATCTCCTCTGTCTCGGCGTTGGTCGCCCGGCATAGTCCTGGCCTGCGAATCCGTTACCGGCGCACCGGAGCTACTTTGATGACCACATTTGCTCCAGCGGCAGACTCACAACTAGGAACCGATCGTCGCTCGGCGAGAGGACGGAACCGCTTCGCTCGACTGCATCGGATTGGAGGCTGGAAAATCCTGTGCATGGCTGGGGCGGCCTCGACGCAGTTTGTCGCCATGACAACTTGCGCCGCTTCCCCGCCTGACGCCCCCAGGCTGGCGATCGACCGCTCCGTGAATGCCGAGGTCTACGTTCTTTATTTGCGCGCGCGCGATTTGGAGACACATCAAAGCATGGACGACTATCGCAGTGCGCGAGACCTCTACCTGCAGGCTACGCAACTCGATCCGCGCTTTGCGCTGGCTCACGCACGGCTTGGTTTGGTCCTAAGCGTGCTCGCAAAATCCCCTGAAGAGAAAGCAGCGGCGCGTACGGAAGTCGAACGAGCGTTAAGTCTGGAACCACATTTAGGTGAAGCTCACTTCGTGCTCGCGGAAGGGTTTCAAGCAGCGGGCGATAACGGCTCCGCGACCCACGAGATCGACGAGGCGCTGAGGGACGCGCCGGACGACTCGCAGATCGTCTACCTCGCAGCTTCTCTCCACCGCCGGCAGGGGAAATGGGACCAGTCACTCGCGGAATTTCGCAAAGCGCTTTCGCTCGATCCGCGCAACCTGAATGCTCCTACCGACCTAGCTTATCACCTTTCCCAGATGCGCGATTGGCCCGCGGCGGTGCAGGCGTGGGACAGGGCGCTAGCCATCGCGCCGGAATGGATGTTTAACAAAATCTGCCGCGCTTACCTCGATTTCTGGGCGCGGGGCGATCTGGCGCGCGCGAATGCGCTTCTAGAAAATGTACCGGTTAATTACCAGGGCCTGTTCGCGGAATTCCTCCAGTGGATGCGATGGGATGTAAGTTTGATCGAGCGAAACCCCGCGGCCGCAGAGGAGGCGATTGCCGCGATGACCTCAGATCCTCTCGTTTACGGCTATCCGCCGCCGACGCCGAAGAGTTACTTTCGCGGTTGCGCTGCCTTGGTTCGCGGAGATCGCGACGCGGCGCACGCCGAGTTCGAGCAGGCGCGCGCAGTGTGGGAAGCGGAGTTACTGGCGCAACCGAAAAACGCGCGGCTCCACGCACAGCTCGGGCTTCTCTATGCTTTCATGGGGCGCAAAGAAGACGCTTTGCGAGAAGGCGAACGCGCGAGTGAGATCATGCCGGTGAAGGAAGACGCTTTCGATGGGACCGGCGTGCAAACAACGCTTGCACTGATCTATGCGCAGGTGGGCGAGGCGGCCAGGAGCGTCGCGCTGCTTCGTCATCTGCTCGCGGTCCCGGGCGCACTGAATTACGACACGAGCATCACCTTGAATGATTTGCGGCAGCGCTGGCAATGGGATCCGCTGCGGGAGAATGCGGAGTTCAAAGCACTCGTCGCTAGCCACGAAGCGTTCACCCCGCCGTCGCGCTGATGAGCCTTACCGACCTACTTTGGCTCAGGCGGAGTCGCCGCCGCCGCTTCGTCCGCGCGGCCTTCGTTCATCGCGCTAACCGCGGCTAATTCGCGCCGCGCCGCTCTAAGCGGAACACTGTCTCCGTTTCCATTTGTGCGAGCGAGATTCTCGTACAATTCCACGGCCCGTCGATAGCTTCGCGTTGCTCCGGGCAAATCCCCGAGGGCGCGCTGTGCGATGGCCGCACACTCGTAGGCGTAAGCTTCCGTCCGCTGAAGGCCGGTGTCGTTGAGGCGTGCTTGCCCGACTTCGTGTAACAGTGTAGCCGCGCGTTCGCTATCGCGCAGGGCAGCGCCTGGTTTGCCCATGCGCCACTCCATTTTGAACGCGGCCAAGAGCGACTCTGCTTCATTCTGCAATTGGGCGGAGCGGGCCGCGTTTCTGTTCGCATTCCGAAGCAGCACCTCGCCACCGACGAGCGACACCACGCAGGCCGCGGCGACGAGCCCGGCGGTGAGTTTGTGGCGACGCAGGAAACGTCGTCCGACATATCCAACGGTGTGGCGTCGTGCGCGCACGGGACGCCCTTCGAGGTAACACCGGAGATCGTCGGCCAGTGCGGCGGCCGAGGCGTAGCGCTTCTCCGGTTCTTTGCGCAGAGCGAGCAGCGCAATATTATCGAGATCGCCGCGCAGTTGCCGTTTGAGATGGGGAGGCGCCACCGCGCTCGGAGCCATCGGCTCGACATCGCAAATGACCCGGGTGAGTTCTTCCGCTGACGGGTGCGGCGACGAAAAACGGTGCGGCGTAATTCCCGCGAGCGTTTCGTAGAGCAACGCGCCGAGTGCGTAGACATCGCTCGCGCTCGTCACCTTCTCGCCGCGTGCTTGTTCGGGAGATGCACACGCGGGCGTCAGCCGACGCTGCTCGGTGCGCGTCAGGAGTAGTTCGTCGTCGCCGGGCCCGAGGAGCTTAGCGATGCCGAAGTCGAGCAGCTTCGGTTCGCCATCATGCCTAACGAGTATGTTAGTTGGTTTAAGGTCCCGGTGAATGATCTGGTTCTGGTGCGCTGCTTTGACGGCGCCGCAAACCTTCAGGAAGAGGGCGAGACGATCCGGAATGGAGAGCTGCCGGGCGCGCGCGTAGTCGGTGATCGGCTCACCTTCCACGTACTCCATGACGAAGTAGGGCAGGCCGTCGTCCGTCGTGCCCGCGTCTAACAAGCGCGCGATGTTCGGATGATCGAGTCGCGCGAGGATGCGGCGTTCCGCGCGGAAGCGGCGCAAGACTTCGTCCGTATCGGTCCCGCGTTTGAGGAGCTTAATCGCGACCCGCTTTTCAAACTCTCCATCTGCGCGTTCCGCCAGGTAGACCGCGCCCATTCCGCCGCGTCCGAGCTCGCGGATGATCTGCCAGGCACCAAGACGGTAGCCCATCGGTGATGGCTCGGCCCCGCCCTGCACCTGCTCAGCGCACGACTCAAGATCGTCGGTATCGAGTGCGAGGAGCCGCTCGATTTCGAGCTGGAGCTCCGTGTCGCCGCCACAGGTCCGCGCGATAAATGCGGTCCGCGTCGCCGGGTTCTGGATCTCGAGCGCATCGGCGAGAATTTCCTTCACCTCACGCCAGCGCGTCACTCTCACGCTGGCCTTATCTGTCGCGGCCGCATCCACCCTTTTCAGATCGCTTCGGTCAGGCGTGCCTTCAGCCAGATCCTCGCCGTGGCCCATTCCCGCTTCACCCTCGCGACGGAAATCGCCAGCGCCTGCGCTACTTCGTCCACTGTCAGTCCGCCGAAAAAGCGCAACTCGACGATTTGCGCTTGCTGCGTGTCGATCTGCTCCAGCTCGCGCAACGCCTCGTCCACCGCTTCCACGCCGAGATCGCGCTGCTCATAAAAATCGAGCGCGTCATCGAGCGTGAGGCGCACCGCATCTTCACCGCCGCGTTTCGCTGCCGTCCGGGCGAGGGCGTGATTGGTCAGGATGCGCCGCATCATTTTCGCGGCCATGCCGACAAGCTGCGCGCGGTTTGCCGGATCGATGTGCTGCTGATCGAGCAAGCGCAGGTAGGCCTCGTGGACCAGCGCGGTCGGCTGCAACGTGTGTCCGGTCCGTTCCTCGCGCAAATAGGAGCCAGCCAGGCGACGCAGCTCGTCGTAGATCGCCGGCAAGGCGGAAGCAAGATGTGGGTGCGTCTCTCCTTTCGACACGGAGTGAAGGGCGGTGAGAAACTCCGTCTCCTCTGCCGAGAGCGGTGGGATCGTCACGGCGGCGGCAGGCTTGGATGGAGACACGTGAGTTCTTTGTACCAAAAATGCGTGTTCCCGTCAACGTTCCCGGTCCGCGAGAACTTTTCTGAGACGATCGGGCGCGATTTCCTGCGTTACGGATGAGCCTCGAAATGGCGGCAACGCTACGAGAGGGAAAATCAACGCAGAAACCAATTAGAAGAATACAAAATGAAAAACATCAATTCACGCAGAATAACGGCCGTCGCTGCCATCGTGCTCGGCGCCCTCGCAGTCATCCCAGTCTCGCTCCGAGCAGACGAGCGGCCTAACCGGGATTCGAAGAGCTATCAAGTGATTAGTTTCGATGAAAGGATTACCAGCTTCAACGGCACGAATGGCACCCTCGATGGCAATGTCGTCTTAGCCGGGAAGTTCAATGACAAGGGCACTCGCCACGAACAATTCAAAGTCATCTCGGCGAGCAACGACGGTAGCACGGCGGTGATTGATGGCACCGGCACGATCACGACCGCGGGTGGCACCATCGACCTGCGATTCACCGGCACGATTCATTTCGTCTCCGCAGGGTTCTACTACGTCGAAGGCCCCGAGATCATCACCGGTGGAGCAGGCGCCTTTGCCGCCGCGCGTGGGAAAGGGAGTTTCGTCGCGACGCAAGATAACACCGACGGCGCTCCCCATGTCGTGGGCACCTTGGAGCTAAAGATGCAGAGCGATAAGAAAGACAAATCAGACGACTAGCCATTGCAAGAGCAGGTCCCGTTGCGCTTGAGTGACGGGACCTGCACAACCTTTTCGGCGTGAAACTGTTCACGGCGATTCGCCTTCTCTGCGCTTAGCCAGTCGATTTCCCGCCTGGCAGCGGCATCACGAAAAAAGTCTACGCGCACGTTATTGGCATAGACCTGCGCAACGTCCTCGTCATGGGCTATCGCGACTTCGCCGGTCCGATGGATTGCTCGAGCGACAGCGTCACTTGCCTGGACAAAGATGAAGTCGCCTACGCGAAGAACGCGCAACAAGCCGAGATCGACAGAACACTATTAAACCAAATCCTTCGCCGGCGTAAGCTGACTCTTCCGAATCCATGAAAAGTGAAATGCGCCGCGCTCTCGCGCACGAGTCGTTCGAGGAAAAAATCCGTAAAGTCGGCCAGCTCCTTCAGCTCGCCGCGGCGATGAAGTCGAAGCGAATTCTGGAAGTGGGAAAAAATAGAAAACAACTTCGTCCTTCCCGCAGGTCGATCTTGCCTAAGTAGCGCGCGCGTCTCGCGTGCTGGCGATGGCGTCTCGCGATCGCGAACTTCAATGAATGCATTCACCAGATCGGGGACTACCCTGCGCTCGCGACGCGATGGGCGATCTGGGACAGCCGCGGCTTCCAGTAAAACGCCTCGCCACTTCGGAGACGGACGATGTAGATTCCGTCCGCGAGTTGATTGAATCATGAAAGCAAAGCGAAAGACCAATGGTGAGAAGCAGGTTCCCGACTTCGTAGCCCGAACTGAACGAGCATTCCGGCGCGTCGCTCGAAAGCTTCGTGCCGAGCGTCGTCGCACGGGTTGGTCCGCAGTTGTTTTCCACAATGGAAGCCCAATTTCAAAGCGGAGTGTCGATAATAAGCTCTTACCCTACATGGCACTTTAACTACTTATGATCAAGTTCCTCCTCGGTCTGGTTATTGGCGTCGGTCTTCTCCTGGGGGCCGGTTATCTTTTCGTTGCCCGTGGCGGTATCTATATGGGAACGAAAGGTGGCCCGTTGCCCATGGAACGATTCATTGCCGGTAAGGCCATTGACGCCTCCATCAGCAAAAGCTCAGAGGACCAGGCGCCGGTTCCGGCCGACGAGACGAATCTTTTGGCGGGCGCTCATATCTATAAGCAGAGCTGCGCCGGATGTCATGGCCAGCTCGATCAGCCCGGTTCCGCCATGGCGAAATCGCTTTACCCGCACCCGCCGCAGTTACTTCCGCCGGGCAAAGGCGTGACCGACGACCCCGTCGGCGCTACGCACTGGGTGGTCAAGAATGGCATCCGCTTCAGCGCCATGCCTTCATTTGAGGAGAAACTAACCGACACCGAGAGCTGGCAAGTCAGCCTCCTCCTACACGACGGCGACAAACTACCTTCATCAGTTCAGGACACCCTCCGTCAGACGCCTGCGAACTGAAACAACGGGCGGGGAGAAGGGACTGAAGCAGGAATGCGAAACGGCTCGCAACTTCGGCGACTGATAATGTAGATTCCGTCCGCGAGTTGATTGAATCATGAAAGGGATGCGAAAGATCGGTGGTGACAAGCAGGTTCCCGGCTTCGTGACCCGCGTCGAACGGGCGTTCAGGCGCGTCGCTCGAAAGCTGCGGACCGAGAGTCGTCGCTCGGGTTTGCCCGCCGTTGTTTTCCGCGATGGAAGCCCGATTTCAAAGCGGATTGTCGATAGTAAGCTTTGGGCCCTAGTTCGTGGCCACTGCCTAAACGAACCGCCAAGCCGCGAATGCGATTGAGTCGAGGTAGTTTCTCGACTACTGTTAGAGCTTCGGGGTTCCTATGATCCATTTCGATGAGGCGCATCGCGCGGTCTATTATCCAAAGGACCGGCGATTTCGCATCTGGATCCGGCCACGCTTCCTGCTTGGGCTGCTTATCCTTGCACTCTGTCCCTTCATTCTGGCTTGGGTCCAAAATGCTACCTTCGGTTTGCCCCATATTTCGGCCTCGGCTGCTTCGCAGGAAGGCACCGCGAGTGGGCCGCATGGCTTTCCGTTCTGGATTCGCTGGAGCCATTTCGCGAACCTTTTCTTCCTCTTCATGCTCATGCGCAGCGGCCTTTCCATCCTGATGGAACATCCGCGGCTCTATCTCAATGATGACTGCACACCAGGCACGGAATGGATTCGCTTTACCCCTTTGCGCGTGCCGCTGGATCGCGTCTGGACGGCCAAGCAGGACGGGCGCTATATCTCGCCTTTGGTCGCGACTCCGGGTTACACTCACACTGTAGGTATTGCGCGCTCCTGGCACTTCATCACTGTTTATGGCTTTGTCCTGACCGGGGTCTTCTTTGTCATAGGACTGCTGACGACCGATCAATGGCGCAGGCTCGTGCCGACTTCGCCCGATATCGTAGTGCAGGCGTGGAACACCTTTGTCCATTACGCAAACTTCCGGCTCCCGCCCGAACCTAACGGGTTCTATGGTTATAACGCCCTCCAACAGCTAGCTTATTTCGCCACCATCTTCATCATGGCGCCCCTCTCCATCCTTACCGGCATGGCCATGTCCCCCGCGCTGGTGAATCGCTTCCCGGTTTACGCCCGGTTATTCGGTGGGCGCCAGGCCGCGCGCTCCCTTCACTTTCTCATGCTCGTAGGTTTTATCGGCTTCACCATCGTGCACGTGACACTGGTCGCGATGACCGGATTCAACCGAAACATGAACCATATCGTGCTCGGCACGGATAACCTGCGTCCGCTGGGAATGATCCTGGGATTGGCCGGGATCGCGTTGGTGATGCTTTCCTGGATCGTAGCTCACTATGTCTCATGGTTCTTTCCGCGCTACTTACAGCACGCCCAAAAGGCGATGACGCAACCGGCGAAACTGGTCACGCTGGACCGGCTTCTTCCCAGCCAGCATTACCGGAAGGACCAGATTTCCCCGCGCTTCTGGCCTAACGGCAAGATGCCGGAGCGCGAGGACTGGAAGCAGCTCGCCGCGGGTAACTTCAAGGACTACAAGCTAAAGGTCACGGGGTTGGTGGAGAATCCCGTCGAGCTGTCACTCACCGCCCTGCGCGCGCTCGGGGGAGACGAGTTCATCACCATGCATCATTGCATCCAGGGCTGGACGGGCATCGCGCAATGGGGCGGGCTGCCGATGAAAAAGCTGATCGAGCACGTCAGACCCGCTCCATCCGCCAGAGTCATTGCCTTCTACTCCTTTGGTCCGTCGCTCTTCACCCCGACTTACTACGACACGCAGCAGATGGAGAACGCGCTCAAGCCCGAGTGCATTCTCGCGTTCGAAATGAATGGCGAGCCGCTGCCCGCTATCCATGGCGCGCCCTTACGGCTGCGAGTCGAAAACCAGCTCGGCTATAAGATGGTGAAATGGATCGAACGGATCGAGTTCGTCGAATCGGAGAAGGAACTCGGCCAGGGCGAAGGCGGTTCCAATGAAGACGACGAGTATTTCGACCTGCTCCCGAACATCTGATCGAGCAACGTCACGGACGAGACTTGTAAGCTTGCACCACCCGCGGGAATGGCGGCAGCAGGGGTCAAGGCTCACTATCGAAACTCACGGGCGCGAAGCTGCTGTTTGGGCGCGCCGTGATACTGGCGAAACTTGTCATGCTCGCTTTGCGCTGAAGGCAGTCGCCAGGGTCACTTCTTTGGTTTCGTCTTCTTCACCGCGCACTTCTTTGCGCTGATCTTTCCCTTGCCCAATAGCGCCCTCGCCGCCTGGTAATTGGCCATGTGCTCCTCCGCGGACACGCGCGCTACGGTGTGGCCGACCACGCCTTTCTAAAGTGGGAAGTAAAAAGGCGAAAGTAGAAAGATAGAGGATCGCCCCGCGTTGAGGACCGTGAGGCACCAGCCGATCATCCCGAACTGCATGCCCTCATCTCCGTCCGGCAGGTTCTCATTGATCACCTTGCGCACGGCGCTGAGCGCGGTGCGGCGATCCGCGGGGAGTGCGGCGAGGTATTGGGCCACGGTGGAACTGTCATGTGGGCGACGATACCCGCTGCGGTTCGCAGGCGCGAACTTTACGGCGGGAGGCTGTGAGCTGCGAATGGGCCTAGGGGAGCCGGCGACTCGATTTGGGAGACAGAACTGTGCGGCGGACAAGCCTCATGCACCGCACCGGCGCTTTTGGGACGCGAGGGGCGTTGAGAGGAAACACGCGCCCGTGATAAGCTTTAGTCACGACACGTCTGCCGACGGTCCCGTTGGGCCAAATGACGCGCTTTCCTTATTCGGAGAAGGGAAATCCTTATTCACTAAACGGGTGCGCTGGTTAAGAGACTTGTTTTCTTAATAAGGAAAACGAGGCAGTTGGTTAAGAGAAGAGTTCTGATGGTTAGGAAAACGGTTCTCCTGGTTAGCGGATCGATGCGGTTAATCATCAAAACGGTTTTCTTGATTAGGTTTGCCGTTTTCCTGGTTAGGAGAATGATTTTCCTGGTTAACGGAGTGATGTTCCTGGTTAAGGAAGCGAGGTTTTTAACCACGAAAACAATTCCCTTAATAAGGAAAACAGTGTCTTTAATTAGGGCAGCCGTTTTCTCGACAAGGAGAGTGAGGCTTCTGACAGGGTTTGCCATGCTCCTGACTGCGGAGGCGATGCTTCTGATAAGGTTCGGGGCGCTGCGGATAGGCGCGGCGTGGCCTCGAATACGGAAAGCTGTTCTCCCGGTCGTTCCGCTGGCGGGACGAACAAGACTTGGCTCGCATCGAAATGTGCGAACCAACGTTCGGCTAAGCCTGCGTTTCTTTTCCGGTTGAAGTCTCGCAGTCGCCGGCAGGATCGGCTGGTTCTTTAATCAGCGAGATCGGGTTCTCAGGCTTACGGAAGATAGCTGGCTTAGGACCGTAACTGGGTTGGATCTCAGTGATCTCGCCCCGGGTCTCAATCGGGTCAGGACGAGGGCATTTTTCAAAGGGCGGCCTTCGCGCCCCAGCAGGGCGGCGAGGTCGAGCAGCGAATAGTCATCCGTCATGCGCTCGATGGCCCATCGCACCAAACGAGTGTCGCCGTCATGACCGCGCATGAGCATCTTCAGCTCGGGGTTGACATAGCGCGGCGGAGCGGGTCGCGGCGGAGAGACGGGAGCAGGCGCGGCCAGTTCTTTCAGCTCTCCGTTTAGGTGAGAGGGGAGAAGACCGGAGAAGAGACCGCCCAGTTCCATCGATTTGGGAGCCCGACCGCTGGTGACATACTGGTGCATGACGTCGAAGGCGGCGAGGAGGCATTCTCTTTCCACGATCTCCCGGTGGAGGCGATCTTTGTGTTCGACGATTTCATCAAGTGTGAGTGGCATGCATTGCAAGGCTTGCATTGTAATGCGAGCGCCCGAGGGTTAAATGCAATGCAGGTTGTAGCGGGGCGCTCCGCTCACTCGCGATCTAGGAAGAGCCGATCGGATATGCTACAGGAGGAAGATGCACGAGACACCGATCGCTTCCGTTCCACGCTCGCTGGGCGAGGTCCTGGCGAACGATCCCGGCGTGAACCAGAGTTACCGGCATAGGCCGAAGCTCGTGACACCCGGCGAAGCGATCGAGGCAAACGGCGCGATCTTGAAATGGTATCGGCTCGGCACGGAGGAGCTGCCTGTGTCGGACGAGATCGAGGGTATGGCGCGGGACTTCCTAGCGGGAACGACACTCGGAGCGAAGGGCTTTGGGTTTGTCATTCTGCATCGATGCGGACAGGACTTTTATTTCCTTATCGTCAATACTTGGCGTGGGAACAACGAGGTCTGGGAATCGGTCTACTACAAAGACGGGGACGTGATGACGCAATTTGCTCTCTGGCCGCGGGAGGAGACGCATAAGCCCTCTTTCTGCGTTTGGGAACTGGCCGTGGTCTGGCACGAAGCCAAGGCGTGGGAGCGATTTCTCGCCTCGGCCCGGGACGAGGCCGCCGCCCAGGCGTGGCTGCACGATCTTTACCAAGGCAGCGCCTGACGCACAAGGATGACGGATGGGACGACGAGCTCTAACAGCTCACGTCAATGTGCGCTCTTCAAGGCTTCGACGATCGCTTCGGCGCTCGCGCGCTCTTCGTAGCCTTCCAGAAACAGCTTCGCGCGGATCACGCCGTCGGTGCCGATGATGCAGGTGCCGGGGTAGGGAATGCCGCTGGTCCGTCCAGTGGCCTCTTTGTTCCGGATGCCGTAGGCGTCGATCGTCTTGCTGCCGGTGTCAGCGAGCAACGGGTAGGTGATCGATTTCTTGGTCGCGAATCGCTTCAGGACCTCCGCGGAATCGTAGCTGAGGGCCACAAGCTGCGCGTCATCCGTCTGAATCTTATCCAGGGCTGATTGCAGTTGAACCAACTGCTTTTGGCAGAAGGGTCACCAATCCGCCGATCGGAAAAAGACGAGCGCGACTGGGCCTTTCTTGAGCAAAGCGGCGAGCGAAACCTCGCGGTCGTTCTGGTCTTTGAGCGTGAAACCGGGAGCCTTCTGGCCGACGGCGACGCCGGTCTTGTCCGGGGATGCGGGAACGGCTGCGATCATATTAAAAGCCAACAATAGCGAGCAGGCTGCGAGAGTTCTGACCAAGCCTGCCCGTCTCATGCGTTCACCGTAGGCTACTACTACGGCGTTGTCAGGTCTGATTCTGTGCGACTCCATCAACGCACCGATGGGCTTAGACACATCTCATGCGACGCGAAACTAGCTCGCCGCGGTGATGAACGGGAATGCACCTCGCCGTGTTCATCGAAGGTTTGCCCGATGATGGGATTATCGCAGCGAGAGCGGCACAACAGTCACTCTGGCTTTCCGCATTGTCCCAGTTATATCTCGGTGAGGCGGAGCGGCGCGGACTCGTCCTTGGTTTCGGGAATACGCGTGTCGCGCAGATTGCGCCGGCGGTGCGCAGTTGGAAGCTATGCTTAGCGGAAGGCGAAGGACGCTGCTCCGCTGAAAGTGATTTTTCCGGAACTTTGCCCCGACACTTGCGTCATAGGAAGCGTGAACGAGATTTTCCGGATAAGATCTTACACGCTCGAACCGGTTGGGTTTATCCGATCGACAGTGCAAGGCCGTTCCGACGCGCCGCGGCAGGGACCGGAAGGTGCGCCCGACGCATGGCTCGAGATCGAACCGCGATTTGCGGAGGCACTCTTAGGAATGAAAGTCGGTCACGAATTGATCGTGATCACGTGGTTTCATCAAGCGAAGCGTGATGTCCTAATAGGACATCCGCGCGGCGACGAGAACCGTCCGCTGACCGGCGTCTTTTATACCCGCTCACCGGCACGACCGAACCCGCTCGGGCTGCATCCCGTGACGGTGCGTGAGATTGATGGCCCACCCATCAAGATCGGCCCCATCGAGGCCTTCGACGGCACGCCGGTGGTCGATATCAAGTCAGCGTCAACCCGCGCTGACGAATGACCGGGCTGGGAGATTAAATTTGGAAACAAGGTATCTAGAAACGCGAAGAGAGAGCCGTTCCGGGTTTCCGTTTTTTTTTGCGGCCGCTGCTGACTGATTATGGGCAGCGCGGGTAAAACGAAGGGGGCAAGAAGGCTTTCGTTTTCGTGTAGATCGGGCAAATCGCCTCTTCCGCTCTCGGTTAGAGGACTGATTTTTCTGAAGGTTTCGCGCGGCGGACGGGGCGCTGACTTAACTTATTGACGAGCTACTTGGAAAACGTGATCCACGTTGGCGAGCTTCTGGCCTGAATCAGCCGCGGATTGTTGTGCCGGATCGTGCACTACTCGGGGTGAACGCCGATGACGCGACTCTCGACGTAGACTTCAACGCTGCCGAAGGTTCAGCCGGGCGAGCCGCCGCGGCTTGAGAAGGTTGCCTGTGTGCGAAGATTCGGACTAGCGGTTGCAAATTCGGATTCCCTCACCCCAAAGCTCTCCCAAACGGGAGAGGGAGTTCCTTCTCCCTGGGAAGAAGGTTAGGGTGAGGCCCCTTTGAGCATGCCTTCGCGCGGAAGGCAATTTGAAACCTCTTCTAGGTCATTCTACGGCAGAATCCGGACGCGATAAAAAGCTTTGCCCAGCCCGAGCGCGTTGGGGTCGGTAAAGGGTGCTGGTCCATTCACTCCGGGTGATTGGTCGCTCACTCCGGGGATTGGCAGCCAGGTCGTGTCGGTGATGGCGGCTTTGCGCTCGAGGCGGTAGGATTTGCCGCCGGTAGCATCATAAGTGATAACCAGATTGTTACCACTGCGGGCGATGGAAATGATTCGCAGCAAAGGATCGATATCGGTAATGGTAAGGACGATGCCGGTCGCGCTGGCCGTGGAGCTAACAGTGAAGCCGCTGGTATTGATGGTAGCGAAGTTACCGCTCTCTCCGTTGCTCGTGATGATGGCGAAGGTATCGCCCACCTTAGGCCGGTAAAGGTTAACCAGACTAACGTTGAGGATACCATTCACTGAGGCGATGCCAGTGGCAGCGATTTGATCGAAGCCGGGGCCGGCCTCGGCGCCGCCGATCTCGATATTCAAGATGGCGCCGCTGCTTTGGGTGTAGTTGCCGTTGACCGTGAGTTTGCCGGGGGAATTACCAGGGGCGACGATGCCGCCGCTATTCACGGTAACCGCGCCGACTGCGCCGCTGCCGCCGAGAGTGGCGCCGCTACTGACTGTAACCGGGCTGGTAATGCTGCCATTGACCAAAAGGGTGCCGACCGCGGCGGAGGTAGGGCCGGAGTAGTTACTCGCGCCGGTGAGGGTGAGGGTGCCGAGGCCACGTCCGTTACTCCCATTTTTCGTCAGGCCGCCGCTGCCGGTGAGTTTGCCGGCGAGGGTGGAAGGATGACTGGTGGTAAAAACCCGCAGGCCGCCGGCGGCGAGAGTGATGTCGTTGTAGAAAGTGGTGCCGTTATTGAGGACGAACTGGATAAAGCCGCCGTCCACAGTGAGCGGAGAACTCAAGGAGGCGAAGGTGCCGCCAATCGCCAGGCCGCCCGTGCTCCAGACCGTGGTGGCGGTGGCCCCTACGTTACCGAAATCCTCGATCCGCAAGACGCCGATACCGCCGGGGCCGGCAGTGTTGCCGCCGATGTAGAGGTTTCCCGTCATGACCAGGTTGGAATCGGCTCCGCCGCCGCCGTTAGGAAAAGGTGTCCCCCGGACCATGACGTTTCCGGTGTTATTGGGTGAGAGTCCAATATAGGTATTCCCGAGGCCCGAAACCACCGAGCGTCCAGTGATTTCCAAAGTGCCATCGCCCACATAGCCGACAAAAAGAGAGCTGTTCAGATTCCACTTCCCGTCGTCACTGAGAAAGACATAACCCGTGATGCCGCCGGTCAGGCCGATGTATCCGATGTTGCAATCGACTACCCCGGTACCCGTAATTTCCATCCGCCCGTTGGCAGTGTTACCTACGACCATGTCTCCGCTCGGGCCGCCCGGTAAAGGTGCTGTCCCACCTCCTATCACTTGCAGGCCCGGAGTAGAGAGATACGATCCGTTATCCACCTGTAGGGTGCCGCCGAAGAACTTCAAATTCGCCGCCTGCACCACGCCGCCGCTCTGGATTTTCAAGCTCCCGTTGCCGCCCTGAAATCCGTAGCCGCCGTTACCGTCGCGCCCGCCCAAGAATACGTTGGAGGTGTTCCATTGCGAACCGGTGCCAGTCACCAATACCGTGCCCGTGGAGCCGGCGAAAGCCGCCACCGAGGAATCGCCCCCGGTCCCGCCGTAGCCTCCGGCCGAGATCGTAAAGGTGCCGCTGCCGGCATAGCCCACGGTAAAGCCCCCTTGTATTATCCACTCCGAGGAGGTGCCCGTGACGGTGGCCGCCCCGCTGGAGGTAGCTCCGTCGGCTAACTCGGCCGGCCCGGTGTAGATCCCACCGCCACTCTGGACCGTGAAGTTGCCGTGACTATTATCCGTCCCAATAAAAGTGGGCGCAGCCGTGCTCATGAACGAGTTGGTCCCGGTGATCGTGAGGTTGCCAGTCGCCCCCGCGGTTCCAGTCCCGATGAAGAGACTCCCCGCATTCTGCAGGACCTTCGCACCCGCCGAAACCGTCACCGTGCCCGTGGGGCTGTCTCCAGCAGTCGTCGAATTGCCGATGTAGATGTCGGAACCAATAGTGAGATCGCCGATGGTGCCGTTGCTCGCACCCAGCAGGAGGGTTCCGCCGTCAGGTCCCCCGGCCAAAGGCAACCCTATGCGGAGTAAGCTGGTGGCGGCACCTGGCGCATTGATAAAGGCGGTGCCACCACTTCGGATAATGGCGTCACTCGTGGAATCCGGAACGCCCGCAGTCCAATTGGAAGAGATGAACCAATTCCCCAGCGAATTGAAGACCCAACGCGTCTGCGCGGCGCGAGCACCGATGGGCACTCCGCTAGCGAGAACCAGACAGGCGATAGCCAGGCGCCGTGGATGAGAGAGTGTCATGATTGCAACCGAGTCGTGCGAAATCATTCTGGAGGGTCGCACGGGCAAAGCGAACCATTTTTTACATGTATAAAAATTATAGAATGACTTCCGGCACATTGTCCAAACTCTCCGCTTTCTTCTCCCGGTAGCCGCCTCGCCGTGTCGAGGCGTTTAGGAAGAGGACTGAGTTAGGCATCAGCCCGCCGTGGCTTTACCGATGGGCCGAGCAAGAGCGCAAGTCCTAGCAGGGCGCGTCCAAGTTCCACCGCAGCCTGAAAAGAGCTGGAGGCGGAGGACCGTCATTCGCGGGCGGAGGACGCTCTTCGAGCAGTGTGAAGTCTTAAAAAATCACTGGGCATCTCCTCCAAATTGCCGCCTAGAGGTAGGCCCGAATCGAAGCCATGAGTGGCCAAAATCACGTAGCTCGGGCAACCAGCCTCTTAAGGTCCGACCCTTCTTAGGCGGGCGTATTTGCCATGGCCATTTTTTCCCGGTCCCAATTACGATGTTGGGAGATGGCTTTGATGAAGCCGGCGGAGATTTTCTTCGCGTCGCCTTTTTCGTCGATAATCAATGCGGGATCGGATTTGCCCTTCGTGTTGTTCGGTCCATTCGGAACGGGAACGGAGGAAGCGCGCACCAGGTTTACGCCTTCACCGGTCGCGGCGATGGCTTTGCAATGCTTATACATTTCGTTGACGAAATGGATCGTCTTGGCGTTTGCCTGTAGCGCGGAGACGCTCTTCGCTCCGCCCGGAATGTAGACTGCATCGAATAGCACGGATGCGACGTTCAGGAGGCTGAAGTCGACCGTGATCTCGCCGCCCTGCGAGCCTTTGATAGTGCCGCCGCCCGGAGCAATGACGGCTGCGATGGCGCCTTTACTCGTTAGGGCTTTTTTCATGGCCGCAAGCGAGACTTCATCAACTCCGTCGCCGGCTAGGATGGCGATTTTGCGGGTTGCGATTGTGTCTTTGAGCGTGTTCGCCATGCTTAAGGCGGGGGAGGTGAAGTTCGATTTTTTCGGCGTCTTGGTCTCCGTCTCTTTCCCGGCATCTGCGCCCACGCTTTGGTTAATGCGACCGTCGATCGATTTCGGAATGGTCTTGCCGAGTCCACTGGCGATGCGATCGGCCAGACCGGCATCGATCTTGGCCAGCAGGGAAAGCATGCGTTCGACGATCGCCGCACGCTTCACCATGCCTAACTCGAAGGTGAGTGCGTTGACCATGTGATCCTGTTCCGGTGCGCTCTGGCTGCGGAAGAAGAGTGAGGCCTGGCTGAAGTGATCGAAGAACTTGTCCGTCTTCCCGCGCACTTTAACTCCGTTCATCTTTTCCGGGTAGCTAACGAATCCACCCGCGTCCGCTCCCGCCTGCATCGGACAGCCGCCGCCGATCGTGTTCGGATGGTAGGCTGACTCGCCCGGGTTAATGATCTGCTGCATGTGGCCGTCGCGTTGGTTATTGTGCATCGGACAGGCCGGGCGATTGATTGGAATCTGGGCGAAGTTAGGTCCACCGAGACGCGTGAGTTGCGTGTCGGTATAAGAAAAGAGCCGACCTTGCAGCAGCGGATCGTCGGAGAAGTCGATGCCCGGCACTAGATGCCCTGGATGAAACGCGACCTGCTCGGTCTCGGCAAAGTAGTTATCCGGATTGCGATTAAGCGTCATCTTGCCGATGCGCTGCACCGGGACCATTTCTTCGGGGATTAGCTTGGTCGGATCGAGCAGATCAAAGTCGAACTTGTGCTCGTCTTTTTCTTCTACCACCTGGACGCCGAATTCCCACTCCGCGACGCCGCCATTGTCGATCGTGTCAAAGAGGTCGCGCCGATGGAAATCCGGATCGGCTCCGTTAATTTTGAGCGCCTCGTCCCAGGTAACGGAGTGCATGCCGAGAAGCGGCTTCCAATGGAACTTCACGAAGCGGGATTTCCCGGCCGCGTCGATCAGCCGGAAGGTGTGAATGCCGAAGCCTTCCATCATGCGCAAGCTACGCGGGATAGCGCGGTCCGACATCACCCACATCAGCATGTGCAGGGTCTCGGGTGAGAGCGAAATGAAATCGTAGAAGGTATCGTGTGCCGAAGCCGCCTGCGGGATCTCGTTGTTCGGCTCGGGTTTCACCGAATGGATAAGATCAGGGAACTTGATCGCATCCTGAATGAAGAAGACCGGGATGTTATTGCCGACGAGATCGAAGTTACCTTCCTCGGTGTAAAACTTGACCGCAAACCCGCGCACATCGCGCGCGAGATCGGCGGAACCGCGCGAGCCGGCCACGGTCGAGAAGCGGACGAAGACCGGAGTCTTGCGCGAAGAATCGGTCAGGAACCCGGCCTTAGTTAGTTTTTCGTTGCCGGGATATGCTTGAAAGAATCCGTGCGCGGCCACTCCGCGCGCATGCACCACGCGTTCGGGAATACGCTCGTGGTCGAAGTGCGTGATCTTCTCGCGCAGGTAAAAATCTTCCAGCAGAGACGGCCCGCGCTCGCCGCCCTTAAGCGAGTTGGTGTCGTCATTGATGACGATGCCCTGATTCCCCGTGAGCTTCTTGCCCTCGGGATCCTGGGTAACAGAAGCGAGCTGATCCTGCTTACTGTTCCGATTGGTGGTGCGGGCGTTTTTTGTGGGATTATTTTTTTTCATGAAAATGTGCAGAGCTGCTAGATATTATCGAACGTAGCACAGTTCGCACGTGTGCGATTCGATCAATCGCCTTGGTAAATTCATCCGCTACGTGCGCCAGGCTCGAATCTTGAAGAGAGGGTTAATCATGGAACGCGTGGTTCATTTCGAAATTTACACAGACGATCCGGAAACGGTGCAGCCGTTTTACGAGCATGTTTTCGACTGGAAGTTCAAAGAAGCTCGAGGGCAGCCCGTTCGAGTATTGGCTAGTGACGACGGGAGATGAAAAGGAGATGGGGATTAATGGCGGGCTGCTGCGTCCGCGTGAAGGTTAGAGCGCCGGCACGCTCAACACGATCGCGGTGTCATCGCTCGACGAGACGATAAGGAAGGTCGAGCAAAGCGGCGGAAGTATCTGCGTGCCGAAGATGGCGATCCCGAAAATCGGTTGGCTGGCTTACGCGCAGGATCCAACCGGGATTGTTTTCGGAATCATGGAACCGGACCCCGGCGCTAGCTAAGGGATAACGTCGGAGCAGCCATAGCCTGGGTTAGTGCGCGTAGCTACTGGCGACATCAGTTTCGCGAGATTCGGGGCGCTGGAAGCGTTTTTGCGAAGACGTGCTAGGTTTTGCAGATGCATGAGATTAACGACCTGCAGACACATCCATCGCCGGTGGTAACGCCGCAGGCGCTGGCGTGGAAGGAGAACGAGCTTTGGATGAGCTCCCGCGATCGTGGCACGCTCTGCCGCATCGACGTCGAGAACTGGAAGATCAATGAGGAAGTGAATCCGCCGAGCGTGGTCTGGGCCGCGGTGTCGACCAGCGACGGCTGGCGCTTCACGATTGGCGAAGGGCCGAACGACGATCGTTATGTTTATCGCTATTCGGCGGGCGAGGGTTTCCAGAAGTTATTCGCCTGTCCGGATTTTACCGGCTCATACCTTAGCTTTGACGGCGAGCACCTTTACCTGAGCCAATGGTATAAGGGCGCGATTCACCAGGTCGATGACAGCGGGGAAATCTCGCGCACGATCAACGTGGACGCGGAGATCTGCGGCCACACGTTTGTCGATAGAATGCTCTACGTCTTGCGCGGCCAGGAGAACAAGGATGTCCCGGGCAAGGCCGAGGAGTGGAAGCTCGCGCGGCTCGATCCCGCGGAGAAAACACCACGAGTGGAAGATCTCGCGAGCATCCCTTTCGCCTCGCGCTCGCTGACTTTCCACGGCGACCGATTCTGGTCGAACCATCGCGCGGCGAACGAGACCGTCTCGTTTACGCTGCCGAAGAATTAGCGACCATTTTAGACAAATTCTTCGAGCGGCGGCGTTATCGAAGAATATGCCTGTTCTTTCCGCCCTATTACGTCCGTTGGCCTTCGCGCTACTGGTGACCACATTATCGTGTAGCTCTCATCGGAAGGTAACTAACCTGGAGGACTTGATCGCGCGCAACACCGAGGCCATGGGCGGCCGCGATGCCGTCGAGGCGGTGCACTCAGTCGCGGTCGACTTGCACATTGTTGATCCCGATTTTACTGCCGACGGCATCTATTACGCGGCGCGACCGGGCAAGATGCGCATCGATATCAAGGCCGACGGCAGGAACGTTTACACTGAGGCGTTTGATGGCAAGCGGGGCTGGCAGTGGAAAGGAAGAGGCGACGAGGTGGTCGCCGAGTCGTCCAAAGCAACCGCGGCTCTGAGTCACGGGGTGGAGTTACCCGGACACCTTTACGGATTGCACGAGGTGCGCGAGCGCGGGCATCAACTCGAACTGATCGGACGGGAAGAAGTTGACGGGATACGCTACTACGCGCTCCGGCTAACAATGAAAGATGGCTATACGACCACACTCTACCTCGACCCGCAGAGCTGGTTCATCACGCGCCGTCGCGACTTTCGCCCGTTGCATATCGACATCGATCCAACACCGACCACGATTGAGCAATGCATGTCCGATTTTCGCAAGGTCTCGGGGGTTACGTTTTCCTTCGCTAACACTGAGACCGACCTAACGACTGGCAAGGTCCTGGAAACGACCACTGCGCAAGCGATCACGGTAAACCCGCAGATCGATCCGACGCGCTTCGAGAAGTTGTAACTCTAGGTCAGGTTGGTCTGGATAAACGTCGGGCTGGCGTGGACGTCGATCTGACGCAGGGCCGTCTCGCCGGAGTTAATGAAGCGGTGCGGAGTCCCCGCGGGAATGACCACGATTGCACCTGCTTTCACTTCTTGGGTTTCCTCGCCAACAGTCATCGTCGCCGAGCCTTCGATGGTGAAGGCGACTTCGACGTAGGGATGCAGGTGCAAAGGCGGCCCTTGGCCCGGCCTGGCCGTGACGATGTAAGCTGAGAACGGCGCTCCCTGCGTTTCGCCGACGAAATTGTAGGACATTCCGATGAACGGAAGCTGCTCGAGATTAAGGTAGCTCATGCTCCTAGTTTAGGCGTTGCCTGCGCGATTGCCACGCAGGATCAGTGTTCCGGTTCCCTTGGGCCATGCCCGCGCACGCGCTAACCCCGCCGGCGGGCGCGGAGAGGTCGACGTCTCCGGCGCAATCCGGCAGTTGCGTCGGCCGGTGATTTTGGGCATTGTGCTCGCCACCTTCTCTTCCCTGCATGAATCGCAAAATTCTCGTCACTGCGGCCGTCGCAATCGGTCTGAGCGCTTTCGCGCTCCGGGCTGAGGCGCAGCCGAATACGACGCTGAATCTCCTGTCGGACTCCTCGCCGGCGGCGTCGCCCAAAGGTTCACTGGTTGGCGGGCGCCAGGTGCAGTTTGAGTTTACCCAGCCCGCGGGTCGCGCCGTGTTGGTGGAGACGAGCATGGACCTGGCGGATTGGATGCTTTGGGATGTGCCCGGTAACTCGCCGATCTATCCTGCGGTCACAGAGGCGCGCACTCTGGTGGCTCGGCTCGATCTCGACACGCGGCGTTCCTTCCGCCTGCGCCTCTCGACGCCATAACTATGATCTACCATTGCATTCGTTACACGATCGATCCGCAGAAAGTGGCGGATTTTGAAACCTACGCTCGCCGCTGGATGGAAGGCGGAATCATCAAGCGATGTGGCGGCGATCCTTTAGGCTACTTCCTGCCGAAGAAAGGTTACGGCGGCGCGGATAACATCGCGATGACCTTGATCGGTTTCGATAACCTAACGAGTTACGAAGAATACCGCACCCATCTAGTGGCCGATCCGGAGGCGAAGGAGAATGTGGAATTCGCCAGGCGCTCCGGCTGCATTTTGATCGAGGATCGGTCGTGGCTCTATGGAGTCGGTGCCAAGGAATAGCTGCGGAACTTCCATACTCTTTCAACTCTCAGGCTTCCGCTCGACGAAAGTCTTTAGACGGGTCAAGGCCGCGTCCCACTGTTTAGAGACGAGGTCGAGATAGTCCTTGGCCTGCGCAAGGGCTCTTGGTTCAACCTCGTACAGGCACTCCCGCCCGGAGGCTTCACTGCGTACCAATCCCGCGTCTTCGAGCACCCGCAGGTGTCGGCTGATCGCCTGGCGAGTGATTGACCAACCATCAGCTAGTTGCGAGATGGAACAGGGCGCCTCCGCGCAGAGACGAGCCAACAGGGTCAGCCTTGTTTCGTCGCCGAGTGCGGCAAAGATGGGCACGTGCCGACGGAGCAGTGGGGCGGTCGCGAGGTTGTTACTCGGGCGAGTTCTCGACATGACTCTTGATGTCTTTCATTTGCTCGGACCAACCATGATCATTCATCCGGAAGGCTTCATCACGTCGGGCTGCAGGGATCTTGTCGAACCCGGATTCAGTTACCGTCAGGCGAATGCCATTGGGAATTTCCTCGAGCCGAAACTCCACCAGCGTCGGTGTCTCTTTTGAATAATCGACCTTCGGGTCGATCGCATAGGGATGCCACTGAAAGGAAAAATACTTTTCCGGCTCCAGGGTTTGCACGACCACGTCCATCAGCAGGTGCTCGTAACCGGGAATGGTGAGATAGCCGCGTGTTTTTGTCCCCGCGACAAAAGGCGATTCCAGCTTAACCCCAAACCACTCGGAGAATTCGCGGTAATCGGTCAAGGCGCGCCAGACCCGGTCGCGCGGCGCTTTCAGTTCGATTTGTTTCTCGATTCGGTCCGGTTTATTATGCAAGCTCATGGTTGCACGTTAGGCTGGCCCGAGCAGAAGCGCAACCAATTTGTTGCGATTAATTTGATTTGATCGCGGAGTGCATGCGATGGACCGTGGCGCGATCTGCCAGCGGGGGCGCACACCCAAACGCGACTCCACTTGCGATTCTTCTTCAAAGACGGCGCGCGATCTCCCCGGCGCTGGCTTTCCTTCTCGGGAGATTTATTAACTCAAACACAAAAAAATTATGGGCCTCTTCAACACCTTAATGTCGAAAATCTTCAGCCACGCCTCCCAGCCGACAGTCGCGACTGCCGCCCCGGGTGCATCCACCGCTTCGGCGTCGGCACCGAACGCAACGTCGTCGACCGCCGCCGCGAATCCCGCCCCGACGCCCGCAGCTTCATCGATCGATGTGGCTGCGACCCTGGATGCGTTGGCGAAAAAGAATTCAGAGCATCTCGATTGGAAAAGCTCGATCGTCGACCTGATGAAACTGGTCGGGATGGATAGCAGTCTCTCCGCGCGCAAAGAACTCGCGCAGGATCTGCACTATACCGGCGACACGAATGACTCCGCCACGATGAACGTGTGGTTGCACGCGGAAGTGATGAAACAGCTGGCGGCGAACGGCGCCAAGATTCCGCAGGACTTGCTCAAGAAATAGCCGGGGGCCTTTCCGCGAAAAGTTCCGGCCCGTCCTCGCGCGCGTATTCTGAGGGCGGGCTGGTTCCTTAGCTAACGAGTAATCGGCGAAGCGCTCGAAATTCGCGCGCGTCTACAAAACGCCGGAATCGTAGGCCTGCTCGCCGTGCAGCGACGCGTCGAGCCCGAGGTCTTCGTCCGCTTCGGAAACTTTTACCGTGGTCACCAGGTTGATCACCGCCAGCATCACGTAGGTGAACAGGAAGGCGTAAATCGAAGCGCCGATCACGGCCGCGCATTGCATCAGGAAAAAATGCGAACCGCCCGCGAGCAAGCCATCCGCGCCGCCAGCGTTCGTCATTTTGGAAGCGAAAACGCCGAGCAAAATCACCCCCAGCGCTCCGCCGACTCCATGCACGCCCCAGACGTCGAGCGCGTCGTCCCAGCCGAGTTTGTTCTTCAAATGGACCGCGAGATAGCAGACCGCGCCCGCCGACATCCCGATGATCGCCGCCGAGGGTAACGAAACGAAACCCGCCGCTGGCGTGATCGTCGCCAACCCCGCGACCGCACCGGTGAGCAAGCCGACAAATTTCGGTTTGCGCTGCAAGGTCCACTCGATCGTGAGCCAAACGATCGCCGCGAACGATGCCGCGACGTCCGTGTTCAAAAACGCCAGCCCAGTGATCGCGTTCACATCTAGCTCGCTCCCGGCATTGAAGCCGTACCAGCCGAACCAGAGCAAACCAGTGCCGATCGCAATCAGCGGGATGCTGTTCGGCGGTGATTGGCGATCGCGCCGTCGCCCGACATAAAAGACCGAGGCGAGCGCGGCAAATCCTGCCGTCGCGTGCACCACGATACCGCCGGCGAAATCGAGCACACCCATGCGCGCGAGCAGCCCGCCGCCCCAGACCATGTGCGCGAACGGGTAGTAGACCAGCAGTTGCCAAAGAACCAGAAACGCGAGGTAGGCCTTGAAGGTAATCCGGTTCACAAACGCGCCCGTGATCAGCGCCGGAGTGATAATCGCGAACATCATCTGGTAAGCCATGAAGACGAACTCCGGCAGTCTATGGTTTCCGGGAAAGGGCGAATTCAGATCCACCCCGTGCATGAACGCCTTGTCGAAGTTTCCGATCAACCCGCCTAACGAGTCGCCACTGAAACAAAGCGAATAACCCACGATGAACCACATGATCGTGGTGATGCCCATGGAGACGAAACTTTGGATCATGATCCCGAGAATGTTTCGCCGGCCGGCCAGCCCGCCGTAGAAGAAAGCGAGCCCAGGCGTCATCAACATGACGAGACTGGTGGCGAGAAGCATGAAACCGGTAGTACCTGTGTCGAACATAAGCGAGGAGGGGTGGAAGAGGCCGACCTTGTGCAGTTTTCGTTTTGATTCCAAGCAGGAATTTTCTCCTGCGGACTTGCATTCGTTAGGGCGACTCGGCAGAAACGTAGTCGCCGCGAATGAAAGCCAGCATTCACCAACGGAGACGCGGTCGTTCGCTGGTAGTTGGCGCGCTGGTTTTTGTTTTCGTTTCCGTGGCCGCGCAGGCCCAGGATGCCGTCGCCCCGTCAGCGCGTTGCAAGATTTACGGCTGGGTCGAAGGCGGCGTAACCGCGAACCCGGACGAGCCCGCGACCCGGCAGAATTTTGGTCATCTCTTTAGCGATCGGTCTAACGAGTTGTTGCTCAACCAGACGGTGATCACCGCCGAGCGCACCCTCGGCGGCGGCGACAATTTCGATTGGGGATTCAAAGCCCAATTTCTTTACGGGAGCGACGCGCGTTTCATTCATTCCGTCGGGTTGCTCGACAATACTCAGCACGAGTTATGGCAGCCCGATCTGGTCGAGGCCTGGGTGCTTCTTCGTTTTCCGATCACCAACACTGCCGGCGGCCTCGACGTGAAAGGCGGCAAGTTCGTCACCCTCGAAGGCGCGGAAACGATCGACCCGCGGCCGAACGTTTTTTATTCGCACAGCTACATTTTTAACTTCGGGCTGCCGCTGAATCACACCGGGATTCTCTTCATCCTGCACGCCCTCAAGTGGTTCGATTTTTACGCCGGCGCGACCCGCGGGGTGAACACCAGCGTGACCGATAACAACAGCTCGTTAGGCTTCCTCGGGGGTTTCGGGCTTAATTTTTTCGAGGGCAAATTGACCGCGCTCGCAACCACTCACGTCGGGCCGGAAAGTTATCATGACAATCACGACGAGCGTTACCTGAACGATCTCGTCATCACCTGGAAGGCGACCTCGAAATTGACCGCCATCCTCGAAGGAAATTTTGCGATGGATGAAAGCGTTCCCGGAAATGCCAAAGCCTACGGCGGCGCGATTTATCTGACCTGCGCGCTCAACCATTGGCTCTCGTTAGGCATTCGTGAGGAAATCTTCTGCGACGAAACCGGCTTCTTCGTCGGCAGTTTTGCGGATAACGATGACTTCATCGATCTCCAGCGCGGTGAAACTACTCACATCGATCCGCGAACCTTTTTCGCCGCGGGGACGTTCAACGAAGTGACCATCGGCGCGTCGATCAAAATTCCCCTGGCCAAACCGCTCGCCAGTCTAACGATCCGGCCCGAGTTGCGCTACGACGCGGCCTTGTCGTCCGGGACCACGCCGTTCGGGAATCAGGATGTGCGCGATCAATTCACCGCCAGCATCGATGCGATCGTTTCTTTCTGAGCCTAACGAGACCAAGGCACCGCTCATTCCCGCAGCACCTGGTGCACAAACGCGACCGCGATCGAGCCTTCACCGACCGCTGACGCCACCCGTTTAATATCGCCACGCCGCACATCGCCGACCGCAAAGACGCCGGGCAAACTCGTCTCGAGCAAATGCGGTGGGCGTTTCAGCGGCCAATGCGCTGCGAGCAAATCTTCGCGGGTCAAGTCCGGTCCGGTTTTGATGAAACCCTTGGCATCGAGCGCGAGGCATTTGCCTAACCAGTCGCTGTTCGGACTCGCGCCCATCATCAGAAAGACGTGCCCGATCTGCTTCGGTTCCTCCGCGCCGCTTTCCTTGTTCCGCCAGCGTACGTGCTCGAGCACGCCGTCCGCGCCTTCGAGCCCGATGATTTCCGTCTGCGCGTGCAACGTGATCGCGGGATCGTTTTCGATTCGGCGAATGAGATACCGCGACATCGTTTCTGCGAGGCCATCGGCGCGCACGAGCATGTGCACATGGCGCGCGCTCTTCGCTAAAAAGACCGCCGCTTGTCCCGCAGAATTTCCGCCGCCGACTACGATCACTTCTTCGCCGCTGCAAAGTTGCGCCTCGACAAACGTCGCCCCGTAATAAATCCCGGTGCCCTCGAATTCCGCGAGGTTCGCCACCGCCAGCCGCCGATACTCCGCGCCGGTCGCAATCACCACTGCGCGGGCTGGCACGCGCGCGCCATCTTCCAACTCGATCGCGTACGGCTTCTTCGCGCAAGCCAAACGCTTCGCGCCTTTCGCGATCATCACCTGCGCGCCGAATTTTTGCGCCTGCACGTACGCACGACCCGCCAGCTCCTGTCCGGCGATGCCATTCGGAAAGCCGAGATAATTTTCGATCCTCGAACTCAATCCCGCCTGGCCACCGGGCGCATTCGATTCCAAAACGAGCACGTCCAAACCTTCCGACGCGCCGTAAACCGCCGCGGCTAATCCGGCCGGGCCGGCGCCGATAATCACGAGGTCGCGTAGATGCGTTTGATCGATCCCTTCGTTAAATCCAAGACATTCCGCGACCCCTTCGTTCGTGGGATTTCGCAAGACCGATTCGCCGCGACAAATCACCACTGGCACGTCCGCGACGTGCACCTGAAAGTGATCGAGCAAATCCTGCACACCGCGATCGCGCTCGACATCGATGTAAGTATGCGGATGCCCGTTTCGGGTGAGGAACTCGCGGATGCGCAACGTTCCCGCAGAATGATTTGAACCGACGACGACGACATCGCCGATCCCGTGCGCGACCAATTCCACCCGGCGCAAGATAAACGCGCGCATGAAAATTTCGCTCAACTCCGCGTCGGTTTGGACTAACGAGAGCAAATCTTCGCGCTTGAGCTCGATCACTTCGCCGTCCTCGAGCGCTCGAATCCGCACCAGCGTGCGCCGACCTGAAAGCATGCTTACTTCACCGGTAAATTCCCCCGGACCGTGCACCGCCACCAGCGTCTCCGCCGTCCCGGTCGGCCGGACCGCCTCCGTGCGTCCTTCAGTCACCACGAAAAACGGGACCGATTGCATTCCCGCTTCCACCAGCACTTCCCCGGCCCGCACCTTTCGCACCCGTCCCCGCGACCAAATCCGCGCAATCTGCGCCGGCGTCAGCGTTGGGAAAATCTGGTCGCGACGCGAAGTCGTCGGCAGTGGGAGAGGGGGTTCGTCGCTCACAGGTTTGGCCTTCACATTATTACCTCCGAAAGCTATGTCGCAATCTCGGGTTGGTTGATGTGGGCCTCGCTTCCGTGAGATTCTCTATACCAGACGCCATTGTTTCCCAGTTTTAAAACGCTGGGCTATTTGCCAACGGAAAACCGTTCAAAAACTCACGCGCACACCGGCCGTGATGCTGTGGACGGTGTAATTCTCGCGAGCTAGCTCGCCGGTGTAGTAGGTGAAGATGCCTACTCGGGGAGTTAGCTGGGCGGAGATGCCGGTGTCGAGCAGGAGGCCGTCGCGGCCGAGGTGCGGACCTTGGACGTTAAAGGTATTCCCGCCGGGGAACCTGGCGTCGATGCCGGAGGTGCTGGTGAGGTATTCGTGTTCCCATTGCGCGCGAGCGAAGGGGGTGACGGGAATGCGGCCGAACTGCGCACTGTAGGAGGCTTGCAGGCCGATGGCGGAGATGAGGGATTCTTCGTCGCGGGAGTTGATGCGCAAGGCGCCGAGAGCTCCGTGTTCCTGGAAGCTATCGATACCGAAGCGGGCGTAACGGAGGGAGGCGAGCGGGCCGAAGCTCCAATGGCGGACATGGAAGTCGTAGCCGGTGCCGAGTAACGCGTTGAAGTCAGTCTCGTTAGTTTCGCCGCGGGCGAAGCCGCCTAGGGTGAGACGCCGGGTATCGATCGAGCCGAGGCCGCCGCCGACGATGCCATTCAAGTAGAAGCCGCTCCGGTAGTAGGTGCCGTAGAGGTTTAGCTGACCGCTATTGCCATCTATGCTGCCGCCGAGGTTTAGGTCCGCGGAGGTATTGGCGTAGCCGAGGGCGGCGCCTAGGACGAAGTGATCGGTAACGCGGTAATCGGCGCCTACGGTGAGCCCGGAGGTGGTAAAGGAGGAACCGCGGACGTCGTCGGTGCTCTCGATATCGACGAATTCTCCGGTGCCGGAAAGGAAGAAGCCCCAGCGATCGGTGTGCGCGGTGATGGGCGGGGAGGCGGTGTCTTTGGACGACATGGTGTCTTTGCCGTCCATGCTCATCATGTCCTTGCCGTCGGTGGGCCGGTTATCGGGGGCGGCGTAGATAGGGGCGGGCGCGTCCTGGCGGACATCGAAGAGGCGGTGCTCGATGTTATCGATTTGCACATGGATGACGGCGAAACCGCCATCGAAGATGGAGGCGAAATCACTCGGCGAAAGCAGATCGATGGCGAGGAAGAGTTGCGATGGCGGCAGGCTGGCGAGGTAGACGATGAGGGGATTACCAGGATGGTCGTGGGCGATGTGGTCGATGGTGTGGATGATCACGATTTCGTTCGGCGTGATCGGGTGCGGCGGTGCTGGGGTTGGGCTTGCACCTGGCGTGGGTGTTGGGGTGGCGCCGGGTGACGGTGTTGCCGTGGGTCCGGGTGTGGAGGTGGGGCCAGGGGTTGGCGTTGCTGTCGGCACTGGCGTGGCGGTAGGAACTGGGGTCGCGGTGGGGGTTGGCGTGGCGGTTGGAGTCGCGGTAGCGGTCGGTGTTGGAGTCGCTGTCGGCACTGGCGTGGCGGTGGGCGTAGGAGTCGCGGTCGGTGTCGGCGTGGGCGCGGTAATGGTGTTGGTGTCGAGAGTAACCGCGCCATTGAGCGCGAGAGCCCGGCCATCAAGGTTGGCTCCGGTGTTCATGGTGATGCTTTGGTCGGCGATGATGTTGCCGACGAATGAACTACCGGCACCTAGGGTCGCAGAGCTGCCGACCTGCCAGAAGATGTTAACCGAATTGCCGTTGAGCAGGGTGATAGAGGAGGCGGAATCGGCCGTGAGGGTGGTGCCGATTTGGAAATGGAAGACGGCGTTCGGATCGCCGCCGGTGTCAAGCTTTAGCATGCCGGTCAACTGCGCGAAGGTGTCGAAGCGGTAGGTGCCGGGCATGAGGGTGAGACCGCCGAGGTTTATCCCGGTGAGGTTGCTCGTAGGCATTTCGTTGGCCAGCTGGGTGTAAGCGGCGAGCGCGCCGGAATGGGCCAGGTTCGCGATGGAGTCATTGATGTGAATGCCGCCGTTGGTGATCACGCCGGGCGGAAATCCGGTGATGGAGGTGCCAGGAGTGAGGGCGACGTTGCCGCTAATCAAGCTGGCGCCGGTGTTGGTAACCGTGCTCCCGGCGAGGATGGCGACGTCATCGGCTCCGCCTAACGGGACGCTGGCCGACGGGATCGGCGGTAATGAAGCGATCAGATTCGTGCGCGCGGCCATCTCCGCGGAGCGACCTATGTTCGCCGCAGAGTCTTTGAGGCGAATCACCCCTGATCGAGATCCGCTGGTCAGCATCCCCCGATCAGGAACAAGCTTGCCGGCGAGGACGCTGGCGTCGGGATCCGCGATCGCGGCGGCAAGCGTGAGATCTTCAGCCTTGCCGAAGGAAGAAATTTGAGCGGTCGCGGACCACGCAGTCGCAAGCAGCCCGAAAAGGATGAGGGCAGTCGTTTTGCGTCTTGCGGCAAGGTTTACCATACTCCGACTGAAGCAGAGCGAGTGCCGTTACAAGGGAATTACGCAAATAGTCCCGGATCTTGCGCGGATAATGATCGCGCCGCAGAGTTCGGGATGAACACGGAACAAGTTGCGCAGAAGGTAGTCGAACTCTGCCGGAAACAAGCGTGGCGCGAAGCCACCGATACGCTTTACGCCGACGAGATCGTCAGCGTCGAAGCGATGCCGCGCGATGGCAGCTCGCCGGAGACTCACGGGATCGATGGCGTGCGCAAAAAAGTCGATTGGTGGACCAAGATGGCGGACGTGCACAGTTTCACGGTCAGCGATCCGTTCGTGGCGCACGATCGCTTCGTGGTCCAATACGATATCGATTTCACCGACAAAGAATCGAAGACCCGGAGGGAGATGTCGGAAGTCGGCGTCTACACGGTCAAAGAGGGCAAGATCGTGCGCGAAGAGTTCCTGCCCGCCGTCGCCTCGGCCTAACGACAGCCTAACTAATCTAGGCGCTTAGGGCTTGCCGCCGAAAGTGACGTGGTCGTCGAGGTCGAGATAATCGAACCACGTCCGGACGTCTTCGCGCGTCTTGCTCAGGTCGCCCACGCGTTGGGTAAAAAATTGCAGGGTCTCGACGTCGCCGTCCGGGCCGCGTTCGTTCTGCCACGAATTCCAATGCTGGATTTCCCAGGGCTCATGTTTGTTCGGCGCGTGCGCCTCGATCCAGGCGATGATCTCGCCGTCGCCTTTCCCTTTTTCCAGCTCCGCGCGCAAGTCTTCCGCGGGCAAACCGGTGAAGCGAAAGAAATTGCGATCGATGGGATTGTTATACTTGTATTCGCCCGCGGTCCCCGCGATCTCCGCGCGCCCTTTATCGATGATGCGCGCGAGGATGACGTAACCGCCGAGACGCACGCGCGGGCTACGGGGCGGACGCTGGGCGAGATTCGGCGCGGAGATAGGAGAGGAGTTCATCCGCGGAATCTATCAGCGCTCGGCCTCTCTTGCATCCGCCTGCCAAACCACCAGCGCGATCCCGCCGAGAATCGCGAGCGACGCGAGCAGGAAATGGAGCGTAAGCGGTTCGCCTAACAAGAGGATGCCGCCGCCGGCCGCGAGCAGGGGGACGCTCAGTTGCACCGTCGCCGCGCTCGCGGCTTTGAGTTTCGGCAGGGCGGTATACCAAAGCACGTAACCGAGGCCGGAAGTGATCGCGCCGGAAATAATCGCGTAACCGAGCCCCGCGAAATCCAGCCGGAGATAACGCAGACTAACGAGACCAAGCAGGGCCGCGAAGGGCAGGGCGCGCAGAAAATTTCCAGCGGTCGCCGCAATCGGATCAAGATTCAATCGCCCGCGGAGCGAATAAATTCCCCAGCCCACCCCCGCGCTTAGCATCAGGAGTGAGCCGCGAAACGGCGGCGCGGAGATTCCTGGGAAAACCAGCGCGACCAAGCCAGCGAGGGCACTCGTTAGGCCGACGATTTGCAAGATTCGTAAACGCTCGCCGGCCCACAAACTCCAGAGAATCATCGTCGCCTGCACGGCACCAAAGAGGAGGAGCGCCCCGGTGCCGGCGGGAAGGCTAATGTAGGCAAAGGAAAACGCCGCCGCGTAAGCGAAGAGCGCGCAAGCGGAGGGCCAATTTCCTGCGCTTTTCGTCGCCGCGCCGCGGACGCGCGCCAGAAAATACAGGATGAGTGCGCCGGAAAAAATCCGCACATAGGTAAAACTGGCCGCGTCGATCGCGGTCTGCTTGAGCGCAAAACGGCAGAGGAGCGAGTTCCCGGCGAAGGCGAGCATGGCCGCAAAAGTGACGAGGAAAAGACGGGTTGGTTTCATCGCGGGCTCGCGCTCAGATGTGCGCGCGCTGATGTATGCTCAATGCGGAATCGTCTTCCGAAAATGATCTGCGCTGGCGGACTTTTTTCCATTCGAATTTCGGAAAGTTGAGCGTACGCTGCGGGTGCGTGACCAGTTGGTACTTTTAATTCTACTAAAATCTCGCCATGTCTTACTCCACCGAGCTGACGGAGGATTGCCTCGGCATCGAACATGTCGGCAGTGGGCTGGTGACGGGCGCGGATCTTCTGGCGGCGAGCGTTACTGCGCGACGGCTGGTTGAGAACACGGAGAATTTCAACTACGAGCTGGTCGATTTTTCGGAGGTCACCGCACTACGAGTCAGCCCGGAGGAGCTGGAGCGGATCGTTGCGCAGGATAAAATCGCCGCGGAATCGCGTCCGCGCGCGATGGTCGTGATCATCGCCCCGAGCGCGCAAACGTTTCAGTTAGCGACCGCCTGGGAAGAACAGGTGCGCGAGCTCGGCTGGACGATCCACATCGCGCGCGAGCGCGACGAAGGCATGCAGTGGCTGGAGGATCATCGCGAACAAGCGCGCACGGATTTGCTTACGGAAAAAGACGAGACCGCGTCTTGCGAGTGAAGGCGCGCTCCCGCGCCGGCGACGATTTTCCGGCCTAACGAGTCCTATTTCAGGGATTTCTTTTTTGCCTTGCGCGCCCGTTGTTTCTTGGCGGCGTTCATGTTGTCGACCAGGCTCGGATATTTGCGACCGGCCCGTTTAGCCGCGGATTTCGCGCCCGCCTTGCTCTTTTTCGAAAGCTTGGTGTGCCGGCTTTTCTTCGGCGCGGGTTTCTCCCACGGCTCTTTCTCTTTCGTCGCCATGCTTGAGAAACGCTGGCCAGCATGCGTGCGGATGCTCTTAGCGGCGGGCGTTTTTCTCCCCTTAAATCGCCAAGCTCGATCGAGGGCCCTAGGCAACGGGATTGTTTTTTCTCGAATCGATGGCCAATAGCCGCGATAAGGTCTTACCACCCATGCAAGACATGCTCTCGGACATTCGGTATGCGCTGCGCGTTCTTTGGAAGTCGCCCACGTTCACGCTCGTCGCCACCCTCACTCTGATGCTCGGAATCGGGACAAACGTCGTTGTCTTCGGAATTATGAATGCGGTCCTGCTCCATCCGCTGGAGGTGAGCGACCCGCAGAACCTTTATCAGTTTCGTGTCGGGCCATGGGCGAGCTTTAAAGCACTGACCACGTCTTATCCTGCGTTTCAAGATTATCGGCGGCGCAACACCACCTTCAGTGAGATAGCCGGCTATGATGGATATTCTACCGGGAGACTGAGCTGGGGTAACTCGGCAAAAAGTGTTTCCGGCTATTCGGTTACCGGCAATTATTTCGAAACGCTCGGGGTGCAACCAGAGCTAGGGCGCCTTATCCAACCGTCGGACGAGCATGGTCCGAATTCAGCGCCCTACATGGTGTTAAGCGATAGTCTATGGCGAAGTGCATTTAATGCCGACCCGGGCGTAGTCGGAACGACCGTGCGGCTCAACAAAGATTCCTTCACAGTGGTGGGCGTGGCCTTGCCGCGATTCCACGGTACGGAGCAATTCGAGTGGCCCGACTACTTCATCCCCGTCGTGAACCACTTCGACGCGGACTACCTGGCGGATCGGACGGGGAGACCGTTAACGGTGCTCGGCCGGCTCAAGCCGGGCGTTCCGCCCCAGCAGGCGGCGGAAAATCTAAGCGCGATCGCCGCCCAGCTCGCGAAGGAGTATCCTAAGACAGACACCGGCGTGCGGTTGCGGCTGGTCCGTCCAGGGCTCTTCGCGGACGACGGTGATGTTATTCGCGGCTTCCTTTATGGAGTCACGGGACTAGCTCTGCTCGTGCTGGTGGCAGCGTGCGCTAATCTGGCCAGCTTGTTTGCCGCGCGCGCGGCCGATCGCAGCCGGGAACTGGCGCTCCGGGTCGCTCTTGGTGCAAGCCGGTGGCGACTAGTGCGACAATTGATGACCGAGGCGGTGGTGTTATCGGTGATAGGTGGAGCAGCGGGACTGGTAACTGCCAGCTTATTATTAGGGACACTTAGCCGCTCGCGATCAAAGGCTTTCTTTGGACCGTTCGCGCCCGATAGCCATTTGGCACTAAATGCGGATGCGCGTGTCTATCTCGCAGCCCTGGCCTTGACCTTGGTCAGCGCGCTGCTTTTTGGGATGGTTCCGGCGCGCCAAGCGTGGAAGAGCAGCCCGTTACAGGCGATGAAGAGTGGACCGGCGGATTCAATCACGCTCCGCCGCTTTACCTTGCGCGACTTGTTGTTGGGCGCACAAATTGCCATCTGCATGCTCTTAGTCACAGCTTCGCTCGCTGCGGTGCGCGGCATGGTGCGGATGCTGCACGCTCCGCTGGGCTTTCAGCCGCAAGGCGCGATGCTAGCCGAGATCGACTTCAACCTGGTGGAAGGAGACAACGTGCCGCTCGAAAAAAAGAAAGCGATGCTCGAGGCGGTGCGTAGCATCCCCGGAGTGACGGCGGCGGGGACCTTGACTAAGTCGCCCTTCACCGGCGGGCTGCGGGGGCTTCCGGTTTTCCCGCCAGGAACGACCGAGTTCACCCTTAACAATTCCGTGCTCGCTCCCTATGGGTTTACCATCTCGCCGGGTTATCTGGAAGCTGCCCGCACTCGGCTGCTGAGTGGGCGGGATTTTTCATGGAGTGACACCACCAAGACGCCGCCGGTCGCACTCGTAAACCAAACCTTCGCGCGAAAGGTTTGGGGTGACACGCCCGCGATTGGACAACGCTTTATTTTCCTGGACCACTTGCGGGAGGTCGTAGGTGTGGTCGAGGACGGCAAGTATCACGAAATGATGGAGGCGCCCCAGCCGGCAGTGTATTTGCCGTTATCGCAAAACGAAAAGAGTTGGCCGACGTTCGTGGTGCGGTCGCAGAGGGCGCAGAACGAAATGGCAGCGGCGCTCGAGCGGACCCTCAACAGCCTCCAACCAGATGCCATAGTCACGGTTCAAAGCTGGCCCGATACGATAGCAGGTGCGCTCTTGCCGTCACGGGCGGCGACCGTAGCACTGGGCATCCTGGGCCTGCTCGCCGCCATGCTGGCAGTCACCGGCATCTTCGGTATGGCGACCTACAATGTTAGTCGGCGAATGAAGGAACTGGGCATCCGCTTGGCCTTAGGCGCCCGCACGAAACACATTATGAGCGCAGCGGTCGGGCGGCCAATCGCGCTCCTCGTGGTCGGATCACTGGCGGGGTTGTTGTTAGGCGTCTTCGGCAGCCGGTTCCTGGGGCAGATCGTATATCAATCAAATCCGCGCGATCCCGTGGTTATGCTCGGCGCGGTGCTCACGATGGCGCTGCTGGGCCTGGCCGCGTCCGCCCTTCCGGCTCTGCGCGCGCTCGCCGTCGATCCATCGAAGCTCATGCGCGAAGAGTGAGCTCCAGTTATCGGCGAACCGGGCTTGAGCCCAATCGCCAACCCGCTATCCTCGCCAGATATGAATCGTGATTATCAGCGCTGGTACTCTCACCGACTCAACCGCGAGATGGGCGTCGCCGTTTACGGCCATTACGGTTTGCCCATCCTCGCTTTCCCCACCAGCGGCGGCGACGAATGGGAGCAGGAAGGCCAGGGCATGATTCGCACCCTTGCGCCGTATCTTGAAGAAGGGCGCCTCCGCATCTTCTCCATCAACGGTGTCCAAAACGATTCGTTCCAAAACAAAGGCGCGCACCCTTTTCATCGCAGTTGGATGCAGGCGCAATACGAGGACTACGTGGCCAGCGAAGTCTTCCCCTTCATCGACTCGCAATGCCAGACTCCCGGCATCCCGATCACCACCTACGGCGCCTCACTCGGCGCCTTCCACGCTGCCAATACTCTCTTTAAGCACCCGGACCGCGTGAAGCGCTGTTATGCCCTCTCCGGCGTCTACGACATGCGCGATTCCATGGACGGAATGTACGATGATAATTTCTACTTCAATAACCCCGTAGACTACATGGCTAACCAGAACGACCCCTGGTTTCTCCATCAGCTAGCGAGCTGCGACATCCACCTGGCGACTGGCTGTGGTCCATGGGAAGTGCCCGGCCCCACCTATCGCATGTCCGACGTGCTCAACAGCCGCGGCATCGCGCATCACCTAGACGATTGGGGCCCAAAGGGCGGCCACGAATGGCCCTACTGGCATCACCAGATGTGGGAATACGTGGGCGCGCATTTCTAGGAACCAACACCTCGTCCACTTATGACTTTCTGTTGCCCGCCAGCTGCTCGGTGACTATGCGGATAGGTGGTAAGCCGACAATATCGTAAGTGCCGGACGCGATGCCGATCTTTGCCTGCTCGAGCGCAGAAAGAATTTCGCGATTCATCCGATCTTTTACTTCGCGCACGCCGCGTTCATTGACGACAAAGCGGAGGGTGAGCTCGACCCAGTTATCGGTGATGCGCAGATAGACCTTCGGGTCAAACTCGGCATCCTGCACGAAGTAACGCCGCCGCATTCTCTCGAGAGCTTCGTGACCTACCTGAGTCACATTCACGCTATGCCGGCCTCCTACGTCGAGAAGGATTTCTTCTACCTTCGCGCGATCATCACCATAGCTCACCGGGATCACGATTTCCTCCCAGAGGTAGGGAAAATCACGCGTATAGTTAAAAACCGGCTCTTCGAAAATCTGACCATTCGAAACCGTGACGACGCGACCGGTGTATTGCCGGCTGCGCACCCATACCTCGGGAGCGGCCGCCTCGACTGAGGGCGGTTGTCCCATCTCCATGATCGTGGTCTGCAAGAAACCGAGTGCGATGACATCCCCGCGTACGCCGCCCATGACGATGCGGTCGCCCACGCTAAAAGTGTTACCGCGCAGGATCACCATGTAACCGGCAAAGGCGGTCACCACTTTCTGCAAAGCAAAGGCGAGTCCGGCAGTCATGAGACCGAGCGCGGTCGCGAGTCGGGAAGGTTGGTCAAACCAAATCGACAGCACCGTCAGCAACATCAATAGCGCGGTGGCGAGCGTGATGCCTTGGCGAATCCAGAAAGCAAGCCACTCCTTATCGCGTGGAGTGACGAGCCGGGCCAGCCACCGGAGCAGTCGCCGCAAGAGCAGGAAAACCACGATCGCGCCCAGCGTGAAGAGAAGCTTCTGACCGTTCTCTGCATTCACGCCCACGAATTTAATCCCAAAGACTTCCAAGGAACGCCCGGGATTAGCCGGCCCGGCGGCGAGAAGAGTCGCTAGCATGCCGGACTCTCCCGTACGTAAAGCAAGAAAAACACTGCCATTATCAGCTTATACGAAACGGCCCACCGAACCGGACGCCCGTCGCGCGATCTGATTAAGAGGCAGGGGCGGCGGCGGATTTGCGGCGAATTCGGAAACGTACTCGCCGCTGCATCTCGGAGGCAACCATGGCACGGCGGACCGGAAAGGAGGCCAACCGGGGGCCCCTGACTTCAGCGTCATTTCACCGCAGGTTCTCCTGCGTTGTTTTCGAGGTGCTCTAGAAGCTGATGCGCTAGCGTCACCCGCGCGTCGTTGGGGTAGCGCTTGTTAGCTAACAAGACGATGCCGATCTTTCTGGAGGGAACGAAGGCGACGTAGGTCCCGAAGCCGTTGGTCGAACCGGTCTTGTTGATCAGAACGTCATCCCGTGGTGGCGACGGTGGATCGAGCTGGATCGCTGGATTGGCCTTTTGGCTGACCTCATCGGAGTTGCCGGCGAGCAGATCGACTAATGGCACCGGATAAGGATACTGCTCCCAGATCAGGTCCTGCGTCATGGGGCCGATCCGGTAGTAGCCGGTGTGCGTGTCCGTGATGGCGCGCTGCCATTTCTCCTCCAATTCCCGCATTTTCATGTTGGCCTCAATCCAGCGTAGCAGGTCGGCGGCGGTTGTTCTCACTCCGTAGGCTTCAGCCTCGAGAACCCCGGGTGTCATCCGGATCGGTTCGTCGGTGGGCGTGTAGCCTTGCGCGTAGTGGTCCATCTCTGCAGTGGGAACCTTGAGCCAGGTATGCTCCAGGCCGAGGGCTGGGAAGAGCTTGCCTTGCAGCAAGATGACGAAGTCTTCCTTCATGCTCTTGGCCGCGATCACGCCAAGCAGACCGATACTCGGATTGGAGTATGTTCGATACGTTCCCGGCGGGTAGGTCGGCTTCCAATCCTGAAAGTAGCGCAGCAGTTGCGCTTCGTTCTTGATGTCGTTAGGCACTTGTAACGGCAGTCCACCTGAGGTGTGCGTTCCGAGATGGAGCAAACTAACCTCGTCGAAGCTGCTGCCTCGCAGGGAGGGGAGATACTTGCTCGCAGGATCGGAGAGCAAGAGTTGACCGTTAAGCTGCGCGTAGGCCGCAAGGGTTGCCGTGAAAGTCTTACTGACTGACCCGATCTCAAAAAGAGTATCGCGGTCGACGGGTTTCCCTGTCTCTTTCGAAACCACCCCCGTAATCGAAGAGGTAGGTCTGCCCGTTACCCACAATTCCCACCGCCATGCCGGGGATGTGATACTGCTCCATTACCCGTGCAACGGCGGCGTCGACAGTTGTTTTGACGTCCTCTGGATGGTTGTCCGCGGCGGCATACGTCCATGCGATCAGGCTGAAGGCAGTTGCGATGCTGTGTCCCATTGATTTCATAAGTCGAGTCTCATGCCACTTCACTTTCTCTTCCTTCTTTGAGCTCGCAAGCCTCGATTCCGCCCGGCCTTCGTCAGTCCGCGAGAGTTGTGTATGCTGGCTTGCGATGAATTATATTACCTGGGCTTTGGTCGACATGAGCCGGTGAGCGCCAGGAAGCTCATCGCCATCTGCCAGGCGGCGGTGAGTTCCCCATCATCAGAGGCTAACAAGCGCCGCATTTTCCACGTTGCATCGCCACTAGAGCACGCCGAAATCATTGGCACCATGCCCACCAACACCATCCGCATTCACCGCGTGCTTCGTGCCGCACCTGAGAGGGTCTATCGCGCATTCCTTGATCCAGACGCGATGGCGAAGTGGCTTCCGCCTAACGGATTCACCGGCAAGGTCCACGCGATGGAGGCGAAAGTCGGCGGCAGTCACAAAATGTCCTTCACTAACTTCACCACCGGTAAGAGCCACTCCTTTGGAGGAACCTACCTGGAACTAAAACCGCACGAGCGGATTTGCTACACGGACAAATTCGACGACGTCAACCTGCCGGGCGAAATGAAGGTAACGGTCACCTTGAAGGAGGTCGCCTGCGGCACTGAGCTAGCTGTCGTGCAGGAGGGCTTGCCGGACGTGATTCCGGTCGGGATGTGTTACCTGGGCTGGCAGGAGTCGCTCATTCTCCTTGCGAAACTGGTCGAGGCGGAAATTCTCGATTAACCCGGCACCGGTCGGCAAGAACCCAGGGTTAGCTTCGGCCTCGCCACGGCCGGCGCGCTGGAGGTTTCAGTTCGCGCTCGTCGAGACGGACGATTCCGCGGCACTTTGCTCATCGCCTTCGGCGGTCGGTTCGTCGGAGGAAGGGCCGGACGCGTTTTCCAGCTTGCGCTGTTTTTTCGCTTCCTTTTTCTTCTGCTTCTCCAGCTCTTTGCGGCGTTTCTCGCCGGAGTAATTTGGTTTGGCCAAAGCTTATTTCTTCGGTTTCTGGGTCGATCTGGCGGCGGTGGCCGCGTTTTTCTTTTGCGCTGCGCCGGCTGCCTTGCCCTTCTGTTGCGCTTTTTGCTTCTGGTTCGCTTTCGGAGATTTGTCGCCCATGATCCGTCAACGTCCGTTGCGCAGCCCGGCTGTCAACGGCAGGCTGGCCGTGCCGAAACATAGTTTCGCAGACGATGCCCGAAGGCAGGGCGAAATCGATGGAGTTCCAATCATGGAAATAAAGAAAAATGGTTCACAACCTTCGAGCAAGGAACCGGCCGACTGGTTTACCGGACGGTCCGCATCGATCCGTTATTTGAGGCGCGCGAGCCGGCGCGAGCGTCCTGTGCCAGCGTGACCTTCGAGCCGGGGGCGCGCACCGCGTGGCACACCCATCCGTTAGGCCAGACCCTGATCGTGACCGCTGGTTGTGGGCGAACCCAACGGGAGGGCGGCCCGATTGAGGAGATCCGTCCAGGTGACGTCGTTAGGTTCATACCTAACGAGAAGCACTGGCACGGCGCGGGGCCGACGACGGCGGTAACCCATATCGCGATTCAGGAAACGCTCGACGGTGCGCTCGTGGACTGGATGGAGCAGGTGAGCGACGAGCAATACCAGGGCTGAGGCGGGCGCTGCTTCGGCGCGGCGTCTTACCGAGCCACTATCCTCCGGAGCTATTCCGTGCTACGCCACGGGAAAGCCTCACAACGGATATCTCCGGTCCAAAGCAGCGTTTCCCGTAATCTAAAGCGGCGCTAAGGGAATCAAAGGACGGAATACCTCAACCAAAAGACTGCTTCCTTTGATTAAAGAAGCGGTGTCGTTTTTTTCACTAACTCCATGCGGCGCTATTTGAATCATCTGGTAGCAAAACACTCCATCCCTGATGTAATAGACAAATCTCGCTTCCGGCGGCGTCTATACTAACATGTACAAAGTCGCGGTTAGAAAACTAACTCTCTCGGCGGTGCTCGCCCTCTGTTTTCAGACTGTCCTCCTTGCCCAAGCTGCTCAGCGGGCGCAAAGCGCCCCGCCCGCAATGGGACAATCTCCTGGAGCTGTTAGTCAGCCCGGTCAGCTGCTCATCCAGCAGGGCTCCGGAGGACCGGTGAAGCGAATGCTCGGCCCCGGCGGTCCGCCTGAGCCTTTTCCCGAAGCCAAAGCGATGGCTCAGCCAAAGAACGACGTGGAGTTAGCCGGCGCGATCAGGAAACTGGGGGATACATTGGCCGCGAAAGGCCTATTTTCCGGCAGCATCCTTCTGGCCGCAGACGGCAAGACCCTGGTCGACAACGCTTGGGGGGAGGCGAACCGCGAGGCCGGAACTCGCAACACGACCGGGACCGCTTACGATGTGGGATCGATTGGAAAATTGTTTACTCAGCTTGCCATCATGCAACTGGCCGAGACGGGTAAACTCGCCCTCGACGACACCATCGCAAAATACCTTCCTGACTACCCGAATAAGGCGGTGGCAGACAAGGTCACCATTCGTGAGATCCTTCTCCACACCAGCGGCATTCCCGATTTTTTCGATAGCGTCACTCCAGAAACCGCGCGCTCCATGAAGTTGGAGTCGATCGTAGACCTAAAGGATTTCCTGCCGCTCTTCGCCGAGAAGCCGCTGGACTTCGAACCGGGTTCCACTAACCGCTACTCCAACTCCGGCTACATCGTTCTCGGCCTCGTCATCGAAGCGGTCGGCCGCGAAAATTACCGGGATTACATACAGCGGCACATCCTGGAACCCGCCGGTATGACCCATTCGGGGATTCTCCGACCGCGCCCATTTGCCCTCGTTCGTGGCCCATAGCTACGAAGATAAGGAGGATGTGACGAGCATGCATCCTCGGCGCGGCTCGCCTGCCGGTGGTCTTCAAGCCACCGCGAGCGATCTCTACCGGTTGGTCGAAGCCGTTAATTCTGGCAAACTGATCAAGCCCGAATCGATCAACGTCATCCGCAGTCTCGTTCCCGCCCCACCGAATTCGCCACCGCCCGGGAATTCCGAGAAGTTGACGGCCTACGGCATCCAAGGGGGCGCACCCGGAGTGAACTCTCAATTAGCCATCGAACCGACAGGGCGATATACGCGCGTTGTGCTCTGTAATTCAGGGCCTCCCATGGCCTCCGTGATGGGGGCAACGATCCGGGCATGGATCAACGGTATGCCGAAAGATAAGTAGCTCTGGAGCTCAAGAATTGCCTGACGTTCGGTGGCGGAACGTAAATCGAGACAGTCGGCTCTTTTTGGAGCGATGCCCAGCAGGCTGCCGTGAGAGAAGATGTTACGATTTGTTACGCGTTTCTCTCTCCAGACGCGGCTGTGCGCAGGGGCGGATGTTAGTGAATGCGTTAACACCGCGCCGAGTATGACCACGGGATCGCGCGGATTCGCCTGATACACGATCTGCCCTGACAACCGGCGACGGACGCCCAATAGCTCGACGCCCGAGGGCTGCGGGAGGGATTCAGATCGGACTCTGCACCGCCGGCCGAAAATCTTCGGAGCAATAAAAGGGCGGGTGCTTTCGCGCCAGGTTCCGGAGGGAATTCTCGTCGGCCATCATGACGCCGGCGGTCCACTCCATTTCCACCGGCGTCACTGCTTTAGCGATGGTGATGACTTTGTCGAGCAGGCTGTCGTCGTCCGGATCGCGCATCAGCAGCTCGATTTCATAGTTCTCCTTGTTCTGGTCCTTTGCCGCAGGGTCGCGCCGGGTGAGAACCCAGGCGGCGCGGACGCTGGGCGCTTGGGAAAGAAACTCGCGCAATGGCCCGAGGTATTGTTCGGGCTTCCCCGTCGGTGCGAAATCTGCCTGCGGGGCTGTCGCGCGCTGTTCATACTCCGGCTCCCCGCGCTCAATCAGAATCTCGACCATGTCGGCATCGAGCGTTTTCTGGATTCCGTCACAGCCCAGGTTCAGGCAAAGCTCGGCGTCCACATCCTTCAACAATTTCAAGAGCTGATAGCCGGGGGCGGAAATAACCGTCCAGTCGCGCCGCGGGATTTCCCACCTGACAAACGCGATTTCCGCCCGCTCCGGCGAGGTGTAGAGGCCGATCCAGCGCCCGTTCTTGTCCGTGAAAGTCAGGACATCCGGGTTCTGTCCCGCCGGTGCGAACAGGTCGGAGCCGTCGAGCTCGGGATAATGTCTAGTGATGACCCAAAGCGGAGAGGAGGCGAGCGGCGTGTAGAGATTCCACAACGGGGTGTTCTTATCGCGCAGCACTGCGCGGAGCTGCAGTTCTACATTATTGACAGGCGTGAACTCGGGCATGGCTCGGCGAAGGATTGCGGTTTGCGTCGCACATGAAGCACTAGCTATTGCTCGTGGTCAACTCCAACGATGGGTCGGCCAGCGCACATGCGCTTTCCCGAAATGACTGTGTGCGGCGAAGGTGAGTTGATTAAGACGTTTCGCAGGCTCGGGCAGATCGCGGCAGGCGAAGAAGTCGCCTGATCCTGCGACGAAAGCCGCAGGCGTCGCGATCTTAGAGTCTCCGTGTAGCCTACCGACGCCGAAGCTAAGCCGTCCGTCGCCAGCCGAAGATACGCGCCGGCAGGAACAGGATCGCGCTGACGAGCGCGAGGAGCGCGTGAAAGGTCATCCCGACTAAACGGAACGGCAGCGTTACCAACCAGACGAAGGGAAACAGGACCAGCGCAAGGAGGGCGAGCGGCCACGAGAGGACAAGGAGGATGCACCAGCCAACAAAGGCAATCAGCGTTTTCACAAGATTAGCATTTCATCGCCCGGTGAAACGTCAACCATCCCGGCGCGGCAATGATTGCCATTAGCGTACAGCTTTCTCGCGATCGTAGGGCACGATGTTGTCCCATTGACTCGTGATCGCCCAATCACTCGGTCGCATCACCATGCGACCCATGCAGTCGATCCACCGGCGGCCCCGCACGGCGTATTCATCGGCGGAGAACTCGGCTACTCAGCTCCCGGTATTGCGATCGTAAGGGACGATGTTATCCCATTCTTCTGCGGAAGAGCGGGCGACGAAGGCGACCACTGGTTCGGTCTCGCTCATGTTAAAGACTTCGTGGGGAACGTCGGGCTTGATGTAGATGAAATCGCCGGCTTCGTTCTCCACGACCTGCCTGAGGCCGGGGCCGAACTCGTGGCGCACTTTGCCCTCGAGGATATAGAGGATGAGCTCGAAACCGACGTGGATGTGGGCGTAGGCCACGCCCCCGGGAGGAATGGTGGCGATGTTAGCGGAGAGTCTGGTGGTGCCGACATTCTTTGCCGACATGCCTTGCTTGTAGTGAATGCCATTCCAATCGCGGCGGGCGCCGCCGCCGCGGATGGTGAGGATTCCACCGTGATCTTCGACCGCGCTAAGCTGGATGTTGTCCTGGTTCATAAGGTTTCGTTAGGTATGCGACGGTGAGCGGCGCGTTTGGCGAGAAACAAACAGATCGCGCCGAAAGTAATCAGGACTCCGCTCCAGAGCAGATTAATGTTTATACCTAACGAGCGCGCGTTTGCCTCCGGTGGCGCGGAGAGACCGGCGGCGAGGAGAAGGACGCCGACGAGGACAAAGAGGTAACCGAGCGGAATGCGCAGATCGAAGACGGAGTGGCTGCTCATAGGTTCACCAGAAGATAATATTCAGGATCAGCGCGGCCAACAGCACGATCGCGCCCAGCGGGCCGGGCCGTTTATACCAGGCGACATTTTCTTCGACCGCGCGCGGGGTTAACGAGGAGACCAGCCCACGCAGTTGCTCCGGCGACTTTTGTTGCCGGGTCAGGAGCGAGACCAAAATCGTCACCGTAAAACACGCCAGCCAGGCGAAGATCGCCGTCCAGAAATTCTGCGCCATCTCGCTCGGATAAATGTGCCGCACGCTGCCAAGCCAGCCCCCTTTAACTAACGAGAGCGCGCCTTGCGGTTGGGTCAGGCCATGATGCAAGGCCGCGGTCGCGGTGCCGCTGATTAAGCCCAAAAATGCGCCATGACCGGTGGCGCGAGCCCAGAACATCCCGAGCAGGAAAGTAGCGAAGAGCGGCGCATTAACGAAAGCGAAAACGAGCTGGAGCAGGTCCATGATGTTATTGAAGTGCGCCGCGAAATAAGCCGCGGCCACACTCGCGCTGATTCCGACGACAGTAGCCGCGCGGCCCATCCAGAGGAGCGCGCGATCGCTGGCCTGCGGGCGGAGATAGGCTTGGTAGAAATCGTAGGTCCACACAGTATTGAACGCAGTCACGTTGCCGGCCATTCCCGACATGAACGAGGCCATCAGCGCGGTCAGCCCCAGCCCGAGCATGCCGGAGGGAAAATAATGTCCGAGCATCATCGGAATCACGAGGTCATAGTTGGGCGAGCCGTCCGGTTTCGCGGGTAACGCAAAGGCGCTGGCGCCGTTTTTTTGGGCTAAGGCCACGGCGATCATTCCCGGCAGGATGACTAAGAACGGGAAGAACATTTTCGGCACCGCCGCGACCAGCGGCGTGCGGCGCGCGGCGCTCATGGATTCCGCGGCCATCGCCCGCTGCACGACGAGGAAATCGGTGCACCAATAGCCGAAGGACAAAACAAAGCCGAGACCCATGAGCATGCCGAACCATTCGACGCCCATCGGATTGGCGGAGGCGCTGCCCAGGTTTTGCCAGGAATGCGACCAGGCGCCGGGCGCAAAGCCGTGCGCTTGCGAAACCGCATCGAGCCGCAGCTTCAAACCGGTCCAGCCGCCGGCGTCGCGCAGACCGAGAAAAACCAGCGGCGCGAAGCCGGCGACGATTAGGAAGAATTGCATAACCTCGTTGTAAATTGCGGAGGTTAATCCGCCTAACGAGATGTAGAGGAGGACGACGATCGCGGAGAGCCAGACGCTGACGTTGAAGCTCCAACCGAGTAAAAGATTGAGCAGCAAGGCCATCGCGTAGATGGAAATGCCGGAGGAGAAAATGGTCATGACCGCGAAGCTGGCGGCATTGAGCGCGCGCGTTTTTTCGTCGAAACGCAGCTTACACTATCCCGATACAAAACTTGCCCTCAACCCGTCATAACATAGCCCCATGCAGCCGGCTCCTCATCACATCGCCGGGGT
>JBPCJC010000017.1:0-58606 GCA_051005695.1 Chthoniobacterales bacterium
ATTTGGTCGGCATCGGCGCGGATAGTATCCACGTCCGCATTCCACGAACGAGATAATTTGATTTCTTTCTGATAAAGCCGGTGACCGACGAGGGTGAGCGATTTTTCCAGCACTTCGTGGACGTGCAGCGGCTTCAATAATGGCTTCGCCGGACGAGCGAAACGGAGCAGCTGATTGACCAGCGAATCGATCCGATCGATCTCGTGCCCGATGAGATTGGAGAAGGTCTCGCGGAAGTCGGAATCCTGGTAACGCTCGGGCAACAGTTGCGCGAAAGTTTTGATCGAAACCAGTGGATTCTTGATCTCGTGCGCCATGCCCGCGGAGAGGGTGCCGAGGCTCGCGAGGCGATCGCTCCGGCGGATTTGTTGCTCGAGGCGTTTGAGCGCGGTGATGTCGGTTAAAACCATCAGCGCGCCGAGTGCGCGCCCATCTTGTCCGTGGAAAACGGAGCTGCTCGCGCGCGCGGTCACGGCGCCGCGGCTGGATTGCAGGACGAGCTCCTGGTTGGCCTGACGATCGCCCGAACGAATCGTTTCCTCGAGCACCTCGCGCAGTGGAACCGGCAGAATGTAAGCGGGCTGATCGAGCAGCTCGCGCGAGGACAACTCGGTGATCTGTTCGGCTTCGTTATTGAAGACTGTGATGATGCCGTCGGCGCTGGCCGCGATCACGCCGGTCGTTAGGTTTTGCAGAAGAATTTCGTTATAGATTTTCGCGTTTTGCACCTCGGTGAAGAGCTCTGCGTTCTCGATCGCAACCGCGAGCTGACCGCAAAGAACGCGCAACGCGTCCTGCGCATCGCTGCCATAAATTCGGCCGGAAAGTCGCGGGCCCAAAAGCATCACGCCGGCCAGATGTTCGCGGGAAAAAATCCCGAGGGCGACGGCCACTTCTAACGAGTCCATTTGTTTGATCACTCGCTGCAGCTGCGGGGTCGCACGGACGCGGTGGAGTTCATCGCGGACCAAGGGTTCGGGATTACTTTCGAGATGCGCGATGATCGCCTGATCGCGACTAAATTCGAGGTAACCGCGGCCAGAGCCGGGTTCGAGAATCGGATAATGCTGGGTGTAACCGATCTTGCTCGGGAGCAGGATGAAAACGTGGTCCGTCTTGACCGCATCGCCGATGGTGAGAGCGAAACGTTCGAGCAAATCCTGCAACGTCGTGACCGAGCGCAAAATGGCCGCGGCCTTGCTCATCGTTGCTTGAAAATCGAGACGACTGGTGCCGATGAACAAACGATCGGCCAATGATTGCGAAACCCCGCGCGCCGGCGCCATCGCAAACGCGATCACGATCGCTGCGAGAACGTGGGCAAAATTTCCGCTTTCGTGGCCAAGCGCAGGGCGAAGGCTCACGGAGACCAGCCACCAAATGACCAGGTAGAGCGACAGCAGATAGAAAGTCAGGAGTCCGTAAGAAATCGCGCGTCTTATGAACAGGCCCACTTCCATGATCTTCCGGGTCGCAATCCCGTACGCGATGACCAAACTGAAAATGAAAACGCGGAATGGGGCGAACCAAACGACTTTGGACAGATCGAGGAAAAGGTTCGCTACCGAGGCGGCTAAGATGGTTAAAACCAACGCCGAAATCCCGCCGACTAGAATGAAAGCGAGTTCTGCGTGACCGCCGGCGACAGTCTTGCGCAGATCTCGGGAGGCGACGAAAACCAGAACGACCAGCGCGCCTAGAAGATAAACCGCATAAAGTGAAGCCGCTGGGCCGTACTCCGGAACGGGCGCATGAAAACCTGGAAGGGAAGAGAGTTTTGCTCGCCGGAGAAAGTAACTGCTTTGACAGAAGGCGACGACTCCGATCGTAGCGACGAACCAATAGCGGGAGCGGAAAAGGATGCTTCGCCAACTCTTGTGAGCGTGAAGAACTGAGAGGCGCAGGAGGTTGAGCGCCGTAAGATACGTGGCACCAGCCGCTGACGCTTGCCGAATACCGAAGGCCGCCTGAGCCACAGTAGGGGCAGTAAAAGCGTAGTAGAGGCTTATTAGCCACGCGCAGATGCTAAGCGAGAGAAGAAGAAAGCACTGGTTGGACCGACGAGTTGGATTCGACTGAAAGACGGCCAGGCCGAGCGCGCATTGCAACGCCATCGCGGCGATTATGGGAATGGTCGGACCCGTCATTACGCGGCGAGGCGTTTGAAAACCATGGAGCTGGCCGTGCCGCCCAGTCCGCGCACGTTGACCAGTGCGCGCTTGACCCGCCCTTTCCGTGGGCGGTTCGGCACAATGTCGAGATCGCAGAGCGGATCGGCCACTCCGTAATTCGAAGTCGGCGCGATCATCTGGTCGCGAATGCTAAGCGCGCAGGAGATGATCTGAAACGGCCCGCCGGCGGCGAGCGCGTTACCGGTGACGCCTTTAATGGAGCTCACCGGAATGGAATGCGCGTGTTTGCCGAAGACTTTCTTGATGACGCGAATCTCGGCCGCATCGAGATAAGGATGACCGGGTCCGTAGGCAGAGATGTAATCAATGTCTTCGGGAGCGCAGCCGGCGTTGGAGAGCGCTAGTTGCATGGAAAATTCCAAGCCGGACGCCGGCTGTTTCGGATCGAGATCGCGCTGCGTCCCGTAGCCGCTCACTTCCATATAAATGCGCGCCCCGCGCGCTTCCGCGCGTTCCAGGTTTTCCAAAATCAAAATCCCCGCGCCTTCGGAGATCACGCCCGAATCGCGCGTCAGGTCGAAGGGGCGACTGGCGGTTTCGGGATTGTCGTTGCGCGAGGAACTTAATCCGGAGGCGATGAAACTCGCCATCGCCAGGGGAGTAATTGGAGCATCCGCGCCGCCCGCGACGGCGAACTCCGCTTCGCCGCGCATGATCATCGCCGCGGCCATGGCGATCGCGTCCAAGCCCGACGGACAGGCCGAGGAAACAGTGGTCGCATCAGCCGCGGTGCCAAGATGATCGGCGATTAAATTAGCCGCCGCTTGCGGCTTCGACGCTGCCAGTTCAAAGGGACCGACGCGGTTCGGATTGCGCTCGGTGACATCGTGAAAAACCCGCTCGATGACGTCGAGCGCACTCGTGCTCACTCCGATGACCACCGGCGTCGGGCTCGGTAGTGAAAGGTCCGCGGGATCCAGGCCGGCATCGGTCAAAGCAAGCATCGTGGCGGCGTAGGCCAGTTGCGTGTGGCGCGCCATCCGGCGCGGTTTTAATTCCGCAGGCATGTAATCGCGCGGATCAAAATCTTTCACCTCGCCCGCGATCCGGCTTTCAAAAGTGCTCGCGTCAAAAAGCGTAATCGGGCCGACTCCGCTTCGCCCCTCCAGGAGCGAGCGCCAGAATTCTTCCAGGCCGATACCGTTAGGCGCGAGCACACCCATGCCGGTGATGACGACGCGGTTCCTCTTATCCATTCAGCAAATTATTTTCCGTCTAGCGGCCTTCGCCTCGCGCTGCAAGGCAATCTACTCTTTGCGCTCGTACAGTCAGCGCGTTTTTGTCAGGTCATCCAATGTTATTCACAAGTTGCATCTTCGTTTTTTTTACTGCAGCATCGCGCCCGAGCGACTGAGTGGAGGATTTTTGGTTCGCCGCCCCCCCACGGCACGGCCTTAGCTCTATCCGGGTTCGCGAGATGATAATGACCCTTACTCCCGACCTGCCGAAAGTCCTTGTCATCGATGACGAGATCGGTCCGCGCGAAAGTTTGCGCATGCTCCTGAAGCCAAACTACCAGGTGCATACTGCCGATTCCGTCGAGGCCGGGATCCGCTTGCTGCGCGAGAAACATCCCGACGCCGTTATCACCGATATCCGCATGCCCGGGACCAATGGCATCGACGGTCTCCGCCGCATTCGCGAAATCGATCCGCTCGTTTCCGTGATCATGCTCACCGGCTTCGGCGCACTCGAAACCGCGCAGGAAGCGCTTCGCTTGGGCGCGAACGATTATATCAGCAAGCCTTTTGATGCCACCGAAATGCGCGAAGTCATCAGCCGGAACGTCGAGCGCACACGTGTCGTTCGCACGGGCGAAAACGCGGCTGGCGAAATTCGCGAGTTAAATAACCGCCTGTTGAAAGAGCTGGCGCAGAAAGAACGGCTTGCGTCGCTGGGCCAGGCTTCCGCCGAATTCGTACATGATCTTGGCAACCCGCTCACGATCGCCTGGGGTTACGTCCAACTGCTCGCGAAAAAACTGGAGCAATCCGAAGCCGGCAAGCCGGCTTCGGAAAATTCCACCTCCGCGAAAGAACTCAATATCATTGAGCAGAACGTCCGCCTTTGCCGCGAACTCCTGACCATGTGGCAAAGCTACGGCAGCGTCGAAGCCGCACCGCACCAGCCGATCTCCGTTTGCGACATCGTGCGCGAAGTGATCAAAGGCTCGGGCACGATCGCCTCGCAAAGCGCCGTCGAATTGACCGCCGATGTCTCCGAGGATCCGTGCATGTTGTTAGGCGACGCGCTCCAGATTCGGCGCGCCATCCAAAATGTGATCATGAACGCCGTCCAGGCGTCCGCGGAGAAAAAGGGCGTGGTCACGGTCAGTTGCGTGCGGAAAGAATTCTATGTCGACGTCCGCGTCGAAGATACCGGCGAAGGAATTCTCCCCGCGCAGATGGGCAAAATCTTCGAGCCCTATTTCACCACCAAACAGGGTAAGAGCGGCACCGGCCTCGGCCTCTATATCACCAAAAAGGTGGTCGAAGATCATCACGGCTCGATCAAAGTCGATAGTACTCCGCAGATCGGCACCACCTTCACGATCCGCCTGCCGTTGGTTAACGAGCAGAGCTAGGGTCGTCGCGCGATTTTATCGCGAAAATTTTCGCGCGCCCCGACCTTTAGCTTGTAACTCGGACAGCTTCCGTTTCCGTGAAGCGTGTCGAGCTACCGCGTCGCCCCCATCTTCCTCATCCGGATGGCCGGGGTCGCGTTCGATGCGATGGAGAATCTGGGAACGGCGCAAGTCTCCGTCCTTGCTCGGAAATTCACCCTCCGGCGGGCGGCGTTCGAGCGCGCGAAAAACGAGGCGGAAGCCTTCTTCCAATCCGGCAAGCGGTTGCTTTCGGAGGAAGCGTTTCGCGCGTTACGACACGCGGTCCGTTTGGAACAACCACCGATTCCAACGCCGGAAGCCCAACCCGCGATTTTCCAAAATTACGCGGCGGCTTCCGGTGAAATGATCAACGCACGCAAGCAACTGAACGGGACGCTTCTTCAGGAAGTCAATTTTGCCCGCGGTCAGCTACTAAAGCTGGCACGCACGTTTTTGCCGCGACATCTGATCTTCAGCGCGGCCGGCGGGCGGGAGTTGCTCAAAACTTTGCTTACGGACGAGCAGCCTAACGAGCAGATTCTTTCTTCGCGTAATTGTCGCGCTGGTGAAAGGGAGCGACATCTTCTCCTCTACTTGCAGCGGGTTTGCACAAAGAACGATAGCTTTAGCGAATTCGGCCCGACCGGTTGGGGAACCGCGGATCCGTCGGCCGCCGAAATAAAATTTGCTCCGGCGCCGGGCATTGCGGCGCGTGAAACGTTTTTAGAACGGTGGACCGCGCTCCTGGTCGCGACGGCTGTGAATGCCGATCCGGTCGTCTTTGCGGAACTCTGCCCGCGGTTGTCTCCGCAAGGTCGGATCGAAAACGCTGGCTTTGTCTTTACCGATCGCGGCGAGGTCACGCCGCTCTCCGAGGAGATGCGAAACCTCCTGGTGCGGTGTGATGGAAGGACGCCGGTCCATGCTTTGGGTGTTCCTAACGAACAGATCCGCGCCTTGATCGACCAGAGATTTCTCGAATGCGCCGAGGAAGTTCCAGCGATGGATCCGCACGCATTTGAGAAGCTGCTGGAAGATTTAAAACGATGGAGGCCTGGCCGTGCCCGCGAGCAATGGACCGCAGTCTTGCAACCGCTGGTTGAGTTACCCGCTAAATTTGCGCAGGCAAAAAAAACCGGAGATCGCCTTGAGATTCTGAACGACGCTCGCGCGCGTTTGCGCCTGGTCGGCCCCGAGCGACAAACGAGCGGCCGCGCGCTCTATGCAGCGCTCAATCCTCTCGGGGAGGAGTGCGTCCGTGATTGCAACTTCGTGATTCCGGAAACTCTCATCGACGAAGTTGCTATTCAGGCGGCTCCGTGGATTGATCTTTGGCGTGACACTTACGCTTTCGTGGCGAGCCGAGTTGCCGCGGGTTTGACAAGGATTTGGCGCGAAGTTCCGAAGCAAAGTGGCGTGGTCCGTTTCCCCGCATTTCTGCGCGCGTGTGAAGCAGCTAACTTGCCGCTTGCTGGCGCAGGCCTTGTCGGCCTCGCGCACTTTGCATTTCAGGAAGTGAAGCTGGCTTTCCACGAAATGATTCAGCCCCATGCGAATGATTCGGAATACGAATTGACCCTAGCCGACTGTCATTTTGTTCGACGCGATTTCGATTATCCGAAGTTCGACGAATACACTTATCCTTCCGCGGATTTGCAGCTTTCCGCTCGAAACATGGAGGCGGTCAACCGCGGAGAATATCAGTGGCTCCTGGCGGAATTGCATCCCCCCGCGGCTCTCCTCCATCACGGCGCGTTTTGGAGCTGCCCCGATCTGGCTGCGCTCACGCAGGCTTTCGAAAGCACTGTTTTCAACCAGCCGAACTTTCATTTCGGATTTTTCCCTGCGGACTTCACCGCTCATACCACCATTCGAATTTTCGACGCACTCCCGAAGCTAACGAATTTTGTTGCGCCTCAGCGCAGCAATCCCAAATGGAAAACCGTGCGACCGGCCGATGCCGAAGTTTATCTGGATGATGCGTCAGGGGATGTCTGCCTGCGTCGTCATGACACCGGCGAACATCTCGGATCCTTTGCGCGCGCTTGGCTGATTCCGCTCGGCTTTCATCCGTTCCAGTTTGGATTCGCTCCGCACACGCCGCGGCTGCGTTGCGGGAAAGTGATCGTGCAACGCCGATCCTGGTCGATAAATTTTGAGGAACTTGCGCGCGGCGATTTTAGCGGCATCTCGACCGATCTCGTGCTCGCGCTGGAAAAGTTGCGCAGCGCGAAGGGCTGGCCGCGTCACATTTACATCCGACCGACTGAGCAGGCCTTGCGACGGAGCGGCGCAGAAGGTCGAGACAAAGATACCAAGCCGGTCTTCATCGATCTCGAAAGCTACCTCTCGTTAGAAATTTTTTATCGCTGGTTGAAAAAAGCCGGCGAGCTGGAAGTAACCGAAATGTTCCCCGACGCCGACCATCTTTGCTGGCAGGAAGCGGATGGCCGCCGCACCTTCGAGTTGCGGACTTTGATCGTTCCCCGCGGATGAAAATAATCGCCATCGCCAACCAAAAAGGCGGAGTCGGTAAAACCACTACCGCGGTCAATCTCGGCTGTGCGCTCGCCGATCTCGGACAACGGGTGTTGTTGATCGATCTCGATCCCCAAGGGAACGCGACCAGTTCCTTCGGCCTGCAAGAATTGGAAGGCGAAAGTCTTTACGACGCCCTCCTCGGCGCCTCCTCGATCGTGGAAAAAGTTTTGCCGACCCGGGTGCCGGGCCTCTTTTTCATTCCGGCGGATCTCGATCTCGCGGGCGCGGAAATCGAAATCGCGCGGATGGATAATCATCTCACCCGCCTAACGAGTGTGCTAGCGCCCTTGCGCGCGGACCAGACTTTCGATTTCATCCTCCTCGATTGCCCGCCCTCGTTAGGCATTCTCATGACCAACGCGCTCGCGGCGGCGGATGAATTGCTCACCCCGATCCAGTGCGAATTTTTTGCGCTCGAAGGCTTGGTCAAAATCGTCCGCGTGGTCGAGCAGGTGCGGAACTCGGGCACGAATGACGACGTCAGAATCGCTGGCATTCTCATGACCATGTTCGACGGGCGCACGCGCCTGAGCGGCCAGGTCGTAGCGGAAGTGCGGGAGCATTTTTCGGAGCTGGTTTATGAAACGACCATCCCGCGCACGGTCCGTTTGAGCGAAGCGCCGAGCTTCGGAAAATCCATTTTTGAATATGCTCCCGGCGGCAGTGGCGCACGCGCCTACCGCGCGCTCGGCGAGGAATTCATCCGCCGCCACGCGTCGCCAGTTTCTCCCGAAACGCCTGCCACTCCGCGCGTGTGAGCGCAAAGACATCCGTCTGGAATCCGCGAAAGTTGGTCCCCTTTTCCTGACGCTCCGTTTCTCGCCGCCGCGGAAAATTTTCGCAGAAGAACGAGGCATTTGCACGACGCTCATCGTCGGGCAAGTGTGCAAATGAACATAAACCGAAGGAGCTTAATTCGCGCTGCATCTAAGCGGCTGGCGCGAGCGAATTTTTATGGGGATGAATCTGGAAAACAAGCTGGCAATTCTGGCCGATGCGGCCAAGTACGACGCTTCCTGCGCGAGTAGTGGGACGACGAAACGAAACTCGCGCGCCGGTGGTCTGGGTTCGACCACGGGCGCGGGAATTTGCCACAGCTATACGCCGGATGGTCGCTGCGTTTCGCTGCTAAAAATTCTTCTGACCAATTTTTGCGTCTACGATTGCCTTTACTGCATCAACCGCATTTCCAGCGACGTCCGGCGCGCGCGTTTCACTGCCGATGAAGTCGTTAGGCTGACGCTCGATTTTTACCGGCGCAATTACATCGAGGGATTGTTCCTGAGCTCGGGGATCATTCGCAATCCCGATTACACCATGGAGCAGATGGTCGCGGTCGCGCGCACTTTACGCGTGGATCACCAGTTCCGGGGTTACATTCATTTGAAAACAATTCCGGAAGCAGCGCCGGAATTGATCGCGGAAGCCGGACGGTGGGCTGACCGGATCAGCATCAACATCGAATTGCCGACGAAAGTGGCGCTGGCGGAATTGGCGCCCCAGAAAAATTTTGCGCGCACGCAAGCGGCCATGAGCGGAATTCGCGATCGTATTGTGCAGGCGAAAAGTGAGCGGCGCGAAAACCGGAAGGCGCCGAGTTTCGCGCCGGCCGGCCAGAGTACGCAGATGATTGTCGGGGCCACGGAAACGTCCGACGCGGCGATCCTGCAAACCGCGTCGTCGCTTTATGCGAAACAAAAACTCCGGCGCGTTTATTATTCAGCCTTCAGTCCGATTCCCGATGCTTCGCGCAAGCTCCCGTTGATTGCGCCGCCGCTGGTGCGTGAGCATCGGTTGTATCAGGCGGATTGGCTGGTGCGCTTTTACGGTTTTCGGTCTAACGAGTTGACCACCGCGGCGCAGCCGAATCTCGACTTGGCGATTGATCCGAAGCTTTCCTGGGCTTTGCGGCACCGGCATCTTTTCCCGGTCGACCTGAACAAGGCGCCGCGCGAAATCCTCCTGCGGATTCCGGGTTTGGGGACAAAGTCAGTGCAGCGGATCATCCAGGTTCGGCGCTGGCACAAATTGCGATTGGACGATCTCCCGCGTCTGCATGTTTCGGTGAAGAAGATTTTGCCATTCGTGATCATGGCGGATTACAACCCGGCGAATCTCGCGATCGATCGCGAGGATTTGTCCCGTCGTTTCGCAACTCCGGAACGTCAGCTCGATTTGTTCGCGCAGGATTCTTCCGTGCTCACGGGGCAATTTTAGCGGTGGATCAGGTTAGCTTTCGGCCCACGTTTTCCGATTGGCAAAAGGCGGCGCGGAATGCGTTGCACCGAGATCTTCCGCCGGCGGAAGTTGTCTGGCAGGAGTTAATGGCCGAGCAGCCGACGCTCGATATTTTCGAGGAAACCGAAACCGTCGCGCCAGCTCGCAGGCAGTTTCGCGTGCCGAAAACGTTCCTCGATCTCGCGAAAGTTGTCACCCTGCATCGCGACGAACGGCGTTGGGCTTTACTCTATCGATTGCTTTGGCGGCTGACGCACGGCGAGCCGAAGTTGCTCGAGATTTCCGTCGATCCAGAGGTTGCACAGGCGCTCGAATTTCAAAAAGCGGTTCGGCGCGATGTGCACAAAATGCGTGCCTTCGTTCGCTTTCGCGAAATCGCGCACGCCGACGGGAAATGGTTCGTCGCCTGGTTCGAGCCGGCACATCACATCGTGGAATATAACTCGCGCTTTTTTGTTGATCGTTTCGCGGGCATGCACTGGTCGGTCCTGACCCCGGATCGTTGCGCGCATTGGGACGGGCGCGAGGTCACTTTCACCGCTGGCGTGGAAAAATCGCAGGCGCCGCGCGAAGACGAAATTGAGCCGCTCTGGCTGACGTATTACGCAAACATTTTTAATCCCGCGCGCGTAAAAGTGCACGCAATGCAGGCGGAGATGCCGAAGAAATATTGGCGCAACTTACCGGAAGCGGCGGTGATTCCTTCGCTCCTGCAGGAAGCGCCAACGCGGGTGGAAGCGATGGTGAAAAAGAGCGAGGCAAAAATGAAGGACGACGCGGACGAGTTGCGACCGGCGCCGGTTCCGGTGACCGAAGATCTGGCGAAAGTCGCGGCCGCAGCGCAAGCCTGCACCGCGTGTCACCTTTACAAACGCGGCACGCAAACCGTTTTCGGCGAAGGCCCGAAACGCGCGCGCCTGATGTTGTTAGGCGAGCAGCCGGGCGACCAGGAAGACCTGGCCGGCAAACCCTTCGTGGGCCCGGCGGGGAAGCTCCTCGATCGCGCGCTGGAAGAGGCCGGGATCGATCGTGATGAGGTCTATGTGACGAACACGGTGAAGCATTTCAAATGGGAGCCGCGCGGCAAACGGCGGATTCACCAGAAACCTAACTCGCGCGAAATTGCCGCCTGCCGTCCGTGGATGGAGACGGAGTTACGACTCGTTAGGCCAAAGGTTTTGGTTTGCCTCGGCGCCACCGCGGCACAGGCGATTTTCGGCTCGTCGTTCCGGGTGACCAAGGAACGCGGCCAGGTTTTGGAAAGCGACCTCGCGTCGAAAATTGTCGCGACGGTGCATCCTTCTTCGCTGCTGCGGCAGCCGGATGAAGAAACGCGCGCTCGCGAGTACGCGCTCTTCGTGGATGATCTGCGCGTGGCCGCGAAAGCTGCGCGTTGAAACGCGGCGGATAACCGCGTCTTCCGGCGCGCGCGCGATCGCGGCTCGCTACAGATTAATTTTGCCGCGCTACTTTTTCTTCGGAGTCGCGGATGGCGAGGCGGAAGTGCTGGCACTCTCGTCTTCTTTTCCGGCTTTCGCCTTTTTCTTCGATTTCTTGGCCGCGGCCGCTTTTTCGGCATCGGTCATCTCACCCAATTTTACGGTCTTCGCTTCCAGAGTGCCGTCGGCTTGTTTCCAATAGGATCCGCGGATGGCTTCGTTCGCGGTGATGTCGGCCATGGTCGCGGCTGCGCCGGCTTTGGTGACGACGGTTTTATCCGAAACCTTGAAGGTGCGGGAAGTTTCCTTGCCCGCGATGGTGAAGGTCTTGGCCGAGGCATCGACCGAGGCCACGTTCCCGTGGAAGGGAAGAGCTCGCGGCGCTTTCTTCGCGGGTGAAGCGGCGGCTGAGGCTGAGGGGGAGGTTGCGGGCGCGGGGGCGGGCGAGGCAGCTTTTTTTGCGGCGGCTGAGCCGGTGACCGGCACGCAGAAAGCCAGCGCGGCGATGCAGGCTGCGGTGATCAGGAGTGATTTCGGTTTCATAGACTTGCTTCTTGGTTGGTTTGGGAGTTTGCCTTCGACCGCGTGGGTGCGATTTCCGGCGGTTCCATCACGGTATAACGAGTCGTTCGACGCAAGGCAATCGCGATCTAGACCTGGCTTTCGGAGGGCAGAATTTTGCCGGCCGCGAGCAAGGTTGAAATGCGAACGACCCCGACTAACATGTCGCCTGCAATCGTCGGGGGTATAGCTCAGTTGGTAGAGCGCTTCGTTCGCAATGAAGAGGCCTGGGGTTCGAATCCCCATACCTCCAGTCTTCAGACTGGCGGCCCGAGCCACGCTGAACGTGGCCCGGGTTTTCGCGATTGTGCTCGCCGAAGTTCTTCTTAGAACCTCTTCGTTAGGCGGACGTAAACGAACTGCCCGGTCGAATCGTAGGTGTAGCCGGGATAGCCGGAAGCATTTCCACCCTGGCCGGAAGAGAACGGCGGATCTTTATCGAAGAGATTGGTGCAGCCGACAGTTAAGGTGGTGCCCTTCAGGATGTGATCCATCACGGTCATTTCACCCCCAACCGCGGGGGCGACGCCCTTGCCGTCCTTGGAATAATCGGCGCTGGCCGCGGTCTGTGAAACGAGCGCGCTGAAATCGTAAGAAGCTTGCAGATCAAAAAGCCAACGATGCGCGACGTCGTGGACGTTCAGGTTCGCGTCCTGTTCGTGAAAGCCGTCGATGTAGCGCACGGTGCCGACGATATCGAAACCTTTCCAGGTCCAATCGAGCCGGCTATCGCCTCTCCAACGATAGTAACCTTCCTGCGAGGCGCCGGGATCCGTTGTCTGACCGGCGAGTTGTTCAGTAATCCCGCCGGCGACGCGCTGAACTTCGAAGGAATTGAGGTAAGTCACCTGCGTTAGAGAAGTGAAGGTACCGAACGGTGTTTCTTTCACATATTGAACTCCGAAATCGACGCCGTTCGCCTTCTGCGAGGCTTCGTTCCGATTGGAAACGATGATGCGAGTGATCGTACCGTCGGGCAGTCGCTCGACCGATTCGCCCGGCAACAAGGTTCCAGCCAGTTCACGCGCGAGCACCGCGTCGAGAAACGCGGACTGAACCACGCCGGTCCGGTCGATCTGCCAGATGTCGGTACTGAGCGTTAGGCCAGGGACGAACTTCGGGGTGTAAACGAATCCGCCACTGAAGGTCTCCGATTCCTCCGGCTGAAGGTTTGGGCTGCTCTGGATGAGAGTGGTCGTTTCTGGTTCGAAGGCGCGGCCATTTTGCGGGTCATGCGACGGCTGGATATCGGAGATCGGGCCGGAGTACAACTCTTCCAGCGAAGGTTCGCGGAAGCCGAGGCCCCAGGTAAATCTGAGCGTGAGCGAATCATCGATCGGCTGCCAGCGAACACCGACTTTCGGCACGGCTACGTCCGTGTTGTTGTTGCGGAATCTTTCGTAGCGTCCGGCGGCGGTCACATCCAAAGCATGAAACCCGGTGATGGCGTTTTTCTCGCTGAAGATCGGGATACTTGTCTCGACGTAGAAGGCGTAAGACTTTCGTCCGCCGACCGCGCGCGCGATCGCGGAATTGCCGGCAACATCGCCGGAAAGGTTGAGCTGGTCGGGATCTTCGTTCAGCGATTCACGCCGGAATTGTCCGCCAACCGCAAAGCCGATTCCGCCGGCCGGCAAATCGAAAAGGTCGGTGGTGTAAAGGGTGGCATCGACCGTCGCCAGTTTCGAAGTGTCAGTGTCTTTGGGATGAATGCGGGCAAAATCGATCGACGCCTGGTTGGAAGGAATCGGCACCCGATAATCACCGAAGGGATTGAAGGCGACAGGCGTGCCGATGTATTGCGAAGAGGTCGGATTAAAGATCGGATCGGCCTGATTCAAAATGCGGTTAAAGCGCGAAATCGAAACCTGCGTTCCGGTTGTGGTGTTCCTAATTTGGCTGTAGCGGAAGCCCGCATCGTAACCCCAGGTGCCGTTGAAAAGTTTGTCGCCTTTGAAGCCGATGGTCGCGAGGTAGGCATCGCTTTCGTTATCGAATAGGCGGTTGCCGAACTCAGCGAGACGCGCGCGCGTGCCGCCGGAAATAATTTGGTTAAACGGGTTCGCCGGATTGAAAGCGCCGGGAGTCACGCCCGTGCTCGCGTAGGTCGGCCCGCCGAACGGAGTCGTCCCCGCCGGGTTCGCTACCCGTGGCGGAATCGCGAGGGTCACGAAGCCCGGGGTTTGGAAATTTCCCGTTGCCGGCGCGGCCAGCTCATTATGCGTCTTCACGTTTTGATACATCGCGTCGCCATAGACCACGAGTTGGTCGCCGAAGATTTTGTGATCCATCGCGACGTAGGCGCCGTAGCGCTCCGATTCCGGAAAGGAGAGGGAGAATTGGTTGAAGTTGAACCCGTTCGGGCCTGACCGCGGTCTGCCCGTGCCATAGAGATAAGTACCAGCCGGGGCGAGGCCATTAGTCCGGTCCGGCGCGCTCGCGAATTGATTTCCGCTGGCCGTGGGAATCACTCTTCCACCAGCTTCCGCGACCGCCGCGTTAGTAACCTGGAGGTTGTACGGGCTCGCATTGCTGCTCAAAAACGCCGGCACCGCCGAATAGCTGCGGTCATGATTGAAGATCGAATTGCGATGGTAGTAGTTGATCGTGCCGGAGACGTTGGTCGTGCCATTTCCGGAGCCGAAAAGAATCGAAGTGTTGAACAGTCCCGAGTCCTTATCGGTCGTGTTGCCGTATTCAACTTTCGCCTCGGTGCCGACGAAATCGTGATAGCGCTTGATGTTGACCACGCCGGCCACGGCATCCGCGCCGTAGGCGGTGGAGGCGCCGTCTTTGAGGATTTCAATACTCTCGATCGACGATTCCGGGATTGTGTTCAGATCAACGAAAACAACGCGGCGGTTGCCGGTGGGATAAGGCGCAATCCGGCGACCATCGAGAAGGATGAGGGTGGCGCGCGCGTCAAAACCGCGGAGCGCAATTGTGGCCGCACCGACGGCGGTGTTGGAACCGTTTTCGTTATTCGACACTGGCACGCCGTTGGCATTCGCGATCGGCAAATTGCGCAACAGCTCCTCAGTGTTGCGTTCGCCCGATTTGTTAATCAGGTCGCGCGTCGTGTTGATCACCGGGTTTGGTCCGACTTCGGCCGCGGTCGGGATGATCGAACCCGTGACGAAGACGCGCTCGGTCGACGCTTCCGCGGTTGGGGCGGGCGCGTTTGGCGCAGGGATCAGATTCCCATTTGTATCGCGCAGAGGCGAAGGTGGCGCCGCGGCGTTCGCGTCACGGCCGGCGGGTGCGGGTGAGACTGCTTGTTGGCCCATCGTGCTCGCGAGCGAGACGAGGAGAACTGCACAAACCGCATGGAGATAACCAAGCTTCCGACAGTTAGGTTTAGACATAGTTAAGGAGATTGCGCGCATGCTGCCGGAAAGCGCCTTCTGCATACAAGGCTTTTTCGTCAGCGAAATTTGGCCGCCTTTCAGGGCGTGGGCGGCGGACGAAATCCAAACCGCGCCTGCAATTCGCCCCAAAGCCAATCGACGAACCAATCTTTCGTCAGCGCGCCGGCGTGCGCGTTCGCGAGTGCTTCCGCGTTTTCCACCTGATTCGTTAGGCAGTAGAAGTAGGTCAGGAGGAAGAAGTCGTTAGGATTAACGAAGCCGTTTTGCTCTTCGAATTCCAGCAGCCGAATCGCTGCGGGGAAATCATGACGAGCGACCGCGTCCGCGAGCAGATCGTGGCGCGCAGCCGCGGGCAGCGCGGTCGAAACCGAGCCGAGATTTTTCGCCAGCACCAGGCGAAATTCGTCGCTCTTCAGCAATTCCAGGACGGGCGCGCGCACCCGCGATTCGTGCAGGTAAACATCCAGTTCCGCCAGCCAGTTGCTCCCCGAAAACTCCGAGCGAGCGCGTGTTTCCCGAAAGAAAAAAAACGCCTCTAGCGAATCTTTCCACTCGTTAGGCCAAACTTCCCGGATCAACCCCGACGACTCAAAACTGCTCAACGCGTGTCCATGGTCTAGGTAGTTTGAGCCCAACTGAAACGCCGCCGGCAAATCCGCCGGCGCATCTCCGAGGCGTTTCGGATACGCGTCCCGCAAGGGCGCGACCCCATTCGTTAGGCGCGCAATTTCATCCGCGTCCATGACGAAGGTAGCCGACATTTGTTCGGGCCTCTCGAAACCGATCCGACGCAGATCGTCCGCGGAGCCGCGGTCTCTCCACAGACGGCCGGCCGACTCCTCGTTAGGCCGGGACAGGGGCGGTTTGATTCCGATCATGATCCATTCCAGGTCCGAATTCGCCCAGACGGAGGCGTTCGGGAAAACTGCGGCGAACGCGCGCAGGATAGCCTTGGTCTCGTTAGGCGTAAGCTGGTAGATGGGCAACCAATAGCTGGCGATGCCGCCGTCTTTCAGCCGCGCCTTGATCAGCGAGAAAAATTCTTCGGTGTAGAGATTGACCGTGCCCGCCATTTTCAGCGGCGGCGGTTCCCCGGTGATGATGTCATAGCGATCCGGGCAAGCCTGGAGAAAAAAGCGTCCGTCCTGCACGTAGGTCGCGACCCGCGGATCGCGCAGTGGATTGGCGTAACCCGGGCCCCGATAGAAACGCGCGAGCTCGAAAACTTCTTTCGAAATGTCGACAATATCGAGGTGCGTCAGACGCGGATCGCGCGTGAAAGCATCGGCGGTCACGCCGACCCCGAAGCCGACGATGAGCGCGCGCTCACTTTCCGGACGAAACGCCAACGGCAGGTAGGCGAAGAGGCGCATATAACGCTGACTGCGCGGCATCGTCCCCGACATCGAGTAGGAATTCGTGACCAGCCGGTAATAATACGGTGCGCCGAAAAGATCGCGGCGCAGCAGTTGAAATGTATCCGCGGTGCCTTCGATCTTTTTGATCAGGACCGATCCGTCCGCTTCATACGGTCGGCGCGCATTGGCGAGATGAACGTCCGCTCGGTGGTAGGGAAAGAAGGCGAGGATTAGAACGAAACCCGCGCCGAGCGCGAGCCGGCTGACCGCCCAACTAGGACTCGTTAGGCCGGCGAGAAGCGCGTAAACCAGCGCGCAGATAATCAGGCTCCATTGAAATCCCAGATGTGGAAGAAGAACGAACGCGGCCAACAACGGTCCAGCCGCCGCGCCGATGGTATTGAAGAGGATCGTCAGGCCGGTGCTGTTCATCCGCCCGGAAACTTCGGATTGCACGCAGGTCACGATCAGCGGAAGCAAAGCCCCGGAGAGAAACGCCACCGGGAACATGAGCGCACACGCCAGTCGCCCGACTTGGAGCGAGAACACGCGGTCGAATCCCGGGAGATTCGGCGCGGCCGCTGGGACGGGAAAGAAGATGTAGGAAAGAAGAGTCGCAATCGCCGCGATCAGGAGAAGCATCGGCAAAATTTGCCGCCGCAGCGCGGCGCGTTCCGGGAGCGCGCTGGAAAGAATTCCGCCAAGCCCGATCCCGGCGAGGACGACCGCGAGCATCAAGGAAAAGGCGATCGAAGTGGAAGCGACGTAGAGGCGGAGGAAGCGAAACCAGATGACTTCGAGGCCGAGAAAGACGGCGCCGCTGCCGGCGCTCACGAGGAGCAAACGCCACGGCGTTTGTTTGCCTAACGAGACCTTCCAGTGAAACCGCGGACGTTCGTTCGACATTTCGCGGCCGGCAAAGATCCACGCGATCGCCGCGGCCACGCAGCTCACGCCGGCGGCGGTCAGGGCGGTTCCGTAAAGTCCACAGGCGCGAATCAAAAAACCTTCGCCAGCGAGCGCGCCGGCCAACGCCCCGAGGGTGTTCGCGCCGTAGAGCAGGCCGAGGCTGCGCCCGAATTCGTGCCGCTGCAATCGCGGATCCTCGAGCAGGATCGGCAGCGTGAGGCCCATCGCCGTCGTCGGGATGAGGAGAATGAAAAACGAAACGGCGACCCGCAGGACATTAATTAGCAGTTGATGATTCCAGAGCGCCTGGAAAAGCGGGCGCAGCCATTCGCCGAGCAGCGGCAACGCAAAGACGAGCGTGCAACCAAAGATCGCGACGATGATTTCCAGGACCGCATAAGCGCGTAACGGCCGCACGCGTTCAATTTTCGCGGAAGCGGCAATCGCGCTGCCGATTGCGAGACCGGCCATGAAACTGGAAAGGATGAGCGCGGCGGACCAAACCGAATTCCCGAACGCCAGCCCGCTGAGCCGGAGCCAAAGTGTTTGGAAAAGAAGCGCGCTGCCGCCGGAAAGAAAAAGGATCCCGGAGACGATCGCGACGCGCACGCGTCCAGCGGTAGAGTTCGCGGCGATGGCGGGCAAACAGAAAATGTCCGGCCCGCGATTGCTGCGCAGCCGATGGATACTATCTGGACTCGTGAAGCCACGATTTCGGCCTTCGTTTCATCCCAAATCCGGCACGCGCGAATCCCACTTTCGCCACGCGCAGGCTGCGACGCGTTCCGTGTTTCCCTGCTAAATCCCCTCGGTGAAGTCCGGATTCAACGTCCGAAAAAAACGCATGGCACGTAGCGTGCATTAGGCGAAGCGCGCGATGCCCCCGAACCACGCCATGAAGGAAACTCGTCTGACCGTGAATGGCTCGGAGCGACGGATCGAAGTCGATGACGACACGCCTTTGCTCTGGATTTTGCGCGACACCCTCGCGCTCACGGGAACGAAGTTTGGCTGCGGCGTCGGCGTCTGCGGCGCGTGCACGATTTTAGAAAACGGGAAGGCACTGCGCGCGTGCCAGATTCCGGCGAGCGAAGTGAACGGCCGCAGCTTTACCACCATCGAAGGTCTTTCGCCGGATGCGAGCCATCCGTGTCAGCGCGCCTGGCTGGCGGAAGACGTCGCGCAGTGCGGATTTTGTCAGCCGGGAATGATCATGACCGCGTGTGGTTTGTTAGGCGAAAATCCGCAACCGAGCGATGAGCTCATCGATCGAGTGATGTCGGATTCGGTTTGTCGTTGCGGAACTTATCCGCGAATGCGGAAGGCGATTCATCGCGCGGCGGAATTGCTCCGCGCAGAAAAAACGTGATCACTTCGCGCCGATCGTTTTTGAAAACCGCCGCGTTCACCGGCGCCTCGCTCGTCGTCGGGTTCGATGGCGCGCGACTATTGCTGGGCGCGGAAAGCATCGCGCGCTTCGCGCCGAACTCCTGGGTGCGAATCGATGCTGACGGCTCCGTTTTCCTGACCATCGGGCGCTCCGAAATGGGCCAGGGTGTGCGCACTTCTCTGGCGATGTTGATGGCCGAGGAACTCGAAGCCGATTGGTCGCGGATCAAACTCGTGCAGGCCTCGCCGAGTCCCGGCTCGGATCTTGGCACCGGCGGGAGCGACAGCATTCGCGATGGCTGGAAATCTTTGCGACAAGCGGGCGCGGTCGCGCGCGAGATGTTGCTCAGCGCGGCGGCGGCGCGGTGGAAAGTTGATCGCGCGACCTGTGTGGCGCGGCAAGGCGTGATCACGCACGCGCCCAGCGGACGCCGTTTGGAATACGGAAACTTGGTCGCGGACGCGGCGAAATTGGCGCTCCCGAAAAATCCGCCACTGAAACCGCCTAACGAGTTCAAGCTCATCGGCCAGCGCACTCCGCGGATCGATGGGCGCGACATTGTCAGCGGCCGCGCGCGCTACGGGATCGACGTCAAAATTCCGGGGATGTTGCACGCGTCGCTGGAGCGGCCGCCGTGGCCGGGCGCGAAGGTGAAAAGTTTTGCGGAAGCGCAAGCGCGGGAAGTGCCGGGCGTGCGCGCGGTCATTAAAACGGAACGCGGAGTGGCCGTGGTCGCAGAGACGACCTGGGCCGCGATCAAGGGTCGCGGATTGCTCGCGGTGCAATGGGAAGATTCGCCTAACGAGTTGTTCAACTCCGCGGCGCATGCGAAAAAGCTGGTGGCGGCGGCGCGCGAAAAAGGTTTCGTGACCCGGAAAGAAAATCCGCCCGCCGGCACCGGCGCGACCGCGAAAATGCTGGAGGCGGTTTACGAATATCCGTTTTACGCGCACGCGCCGCTGGAGACGATGAACTGCGTCGCCGATGTGCGCGACGGCGCCTGCACCATCTGGGCGCCGACGCAGGCGCCGGAACGATTGCAGACGCAGGTTGGCGAATTGCTCGGGATCGCGCCGGAAAAAGTGGCGGTCAATATTACCTTGATCGGCGGCGGATTCGGGCGCCGGCTGGCAGTCGATTACGCGGTGGAAGCGGCGGAAATTTCGCGCGCGGCGAAAGCGCCGGTGCAATTGCTTTGGTCGCGGCCGGACGACATGAAATACGGACATTTCCAGGCGGCTTCCGCGCATTATCTGGCGGCCGGTTTCGATGCGAAGAATCGGCCGGTTTCGTGGAAACACACCAAGGCGGGTTCGTTTCATAATCTTTCGCCGATCGATGCCGACGAAGTGCGCGATGCGAATTGGTACGCCGACTGGTCGTGGGGCGTTTACGATGTGCCTTATGCATTTCCGGGAATCGAGACTGCCTATGTAACGGTCGATTTGCCGGTGAAACACGGGCCGTGGCGCGCAGTTTTTGCGCCGTCGAGTGTGTTCGCGCGGGAATCGTTTATCGACGAAGTCGCGCACGCGCAGGGAAGCGATCCGCTGGCGTTTCGACTCGAGATGTTGAAAGGCGCGGACACGGTCAAGGCCGGCCGGGTGACGATCGATCGCCGCCGGCTGCGGCGCGTGCTCGAAGTCGTGCGCGAGAAATCAAACTGGGGCGAAAGTCTTCCCGAGAAACATGGCCGCGGCGTCGCCTGCAACGCTTACTTCGGCCACACATATATCGCTTACGTGGTCGATCTCGCGGTCGAGGAAACCGGCAAAGTGAAATTGAATCGCGTGGTCGCGGCGGTCGATTGCGGACTGGTGATCAACCCGATCGGCGTCGAGCAACAAATCGAAGGCGGCGTGATTTGGGGAATTTCTTCCGCGCTCGGCGGCGCGATCACTTTTGCCAACGGCGCGGCCGAGCAATCGACTTTTGCCGACTTCGCGGTCGCGCGGATGCGCGATGTTCCGCCGATCGATGTGCATCTCGTGCCTAACGAGGAGTCGCAACCGTTTGGGATGGGCGAGCCGCCAGTGCCGCCGATCGTGCCGGCGATTGTGAATGCGATTTTCGCGGCCACCGGGCGGCGGCTGCGACGATTACCAATACATCCGGAAGATTTACAAACCGTCTGATCGAGCCGAAAGCAAAGTGCTCGAATTCTCGAAAACACCGAACCATCAACCACCTCATCGCCATGGAATCACCTCTTAGAAAAAATCTCGCGCTCGCGTTTTTCGCGAGTTTTTGCGCAGCCTCGCTCGCGTCCGCCCAGACTGAGCCGAAACAAATGACGGTCGATCAGTTGGTCGCGAAAAACATCGAGGCGCACGGCGGGATGGAAGCGATCCACGCGCTGCAAACGGTCAAGTTCACCGGCAAACTACTCGTTAACCACGGGCAGTTGCAGATGGCTTACGAGCAAATGAAGAAGCGGCCGGAATCGGTGCGCGAAGAATTTACCCTCCAGGGAATGACCGCGGTGCAAGCCTATAATGGCGAGGACGGCTGGAAGATTTCGCCGTTTCAAGGCCGGAAAGACCCGGAGAAAATGTCCGCTGACGAGACCAAGTCCCTAACCGAAGATGCGGAAATGGCCGGGCCGCTGGCTGATTGGAAAGCGGAGGGCAGCAAGGTCGAATATCTCGGGACGGAAGACGTCGACGGCACGCAGGCGCACAAGTTGAAAGTGACGCTGAAGAACGGTGACGTGCAGTACGTTTATCTCGATCCAGATTATTTTTTGGAAATCCGAATCGTCTCGCAACGGACGGAACACGGCGCGCAGGTCGAAACCGAAACCGACCTGAGCGATTACGAAAAAGTGAATGGCGTCTTTGTTCCCTTCTCGCTTGAGAGCGGACGTAAAGGCGATTCCGATAAACAGAAAACCATCCTCGATAAAGCCGAGGGCAACGTGCCGGTGGACGATACCCTCTTTCGTTTTCCGGTCGCCGCCGCCCCTTCCAAGTAACCAACTTTTAGAATTTCACCCATGCGTATCACCAAAGCTTTTTTTCCCTTCGCCTTTGCCCTCGTTAGTCTGACGCAGGCCGCAGAACAGGCGCCGTATAATTCCTCCACCATCTCCGGCCTGGGCGCGCGCAACATCGGTTCCGCCACGATGAGCGGACGAATCGATGCGATCGCCGCGCACAACGAACCCTCCGGCAAGACCACCATCTTCGTCGGCGCGGCCAGCGGCGGCGTTTGGAAATCGGAAGACGGCGGGACCACTTTCAAGCCGGTCTTCGACGAACAACCGGTGCAATCGATCGGCGCGATCGCGATCGATCCGAAAAATTCCAAGAACATCTGGGTCGGCACTGGCGAACCGTGGACGCGCAACAGCGTCTCGGTCGGCAACGGGATTTATCGCTCGACGGACAACGGGGAAACCTGGACGCGGTTGGGTTTGCCGAACTCGGAGCGGATCGCAAAAATCGCGATCAGCCCGACCAATGGCGAGACCGCATATGCGGCGGTGCCCGGTCCATTATGGAGTGATTCGCCCGAGCGCGGTCTCTACAAAACGACCGACGGCGGGCACACTTGGAACCTAATTCTGAAGGGCGGAAATCTTTCGACCGGTTGCTCCGATGTCGATATGGATCCGAGCAATCCGGACGTGCTTTTCGCGAGCATGTGGGACTTCCGGCGCAAAGGCTGGACCTTCCGTTCCGGCGGCGATGGCCCTGATGCGCCCTCAGGCAGCGGACTGTTTCGTTCAACCGATGGCGGCGCGAGCTGGACGGAAATCACGCCGGAGAACGCGCAGGGTTTTCCGAAAAAACCCTACGGCCGGATCGCGGTTGCGATCGCGCCCTCGAATGCGAAACGGGTTTACGCGATGGTCGAGTCGCCGCATAGCGCGCTCTACGTTTCCGATGACGGCGGCACCACCTGGGCTCCGCGCGACAAGAGCAACTGGATGGTCTGGCGTCCGTTTTATTTCGCGAACCTGATCGTCGATCCGAAAAATCCTGATCGCATTTTCAAACCGGATGGCGCGCTGATTATGAGCGAAGACGCGGGCAAGAGTTTTGCGACCGTCGGCGGATTCAACGGCGCGCATGGCGACGTTCACGATATCTGGATTGATCCGGCTAACCCGCAAAACGTGCTCGCCGCGGATGACGGCGGACTTTGGTATTCCTACGATGGCGGCAACAAATGGTGGAAGGGCGAGAATCTGCCGCTCTCGCAGTTTTATCACGTGAGCGTGGACGACGCGGATCCGTTTAGCGTCTACGGCGGATTGCAGGATAACGGCTCCTGGACGAGCGAGTCCGCCTACCCGGGCGGGATCGGGAATTCGCAATGGCAAACCTACTACGGCGGGGACGGTTTCTGCATGTTCCCGGATCCGGCCGATCCGGATTACATGTACGCCGAAGCGCAAGGCGGCAACGTTGGTCGGGTCAACAAAAAGACTCATGAAGGCCGCGACATCCAGCCGAAGCCTAACTACAAGGAAAAGCTCCGCTTCAACTGGAACACGCCGATCGCGCTTTCGCCTAACGAGAAGGGGACGATCTATATCGGCGCGCAGTTTCTTTTCCGCTCGCGCAATCACGGCCAGAGCTGGGATCGCATCTCGCCTGACCTAACGACGAACGACCCGGAGAAGCAGAAGCAGGAACAATCCGGCGGCGTGACGATTGATAACTCCGCCGCCGAGATGTACACCACGATTTACTCGATCAGCGAATCGCCCAAGGACAAAAACGTCATCTGGGTTGGAACGGATGACGGCAACGTCCAGGTGACACGCGATGGCGGGAAGACTTGGACCAACACGGTCGCGAACATTCCCGACTTGCCGAAAAATTCCTGGGTCAGCTGGGTGCAGGCGAGCAACTTCGCGCCCGGGACGGCTTACGCGACTTTCGATCGCCATACTTTTGGCGACATGACCGCGTATCTCTATAAGACAACCGACTTCGGTAAGACCTGGGCAGCACTCGTTAGTCCAAAAGAAATTTCCGGAATCCAAGGCTACGCGCACGTGATCAAGGAAGACCTGGTCAAGCCTGATCTGCTTTTCCTCGGGACGGAATTCGGCCTCTACGTTTCCATCGATGGCGGGAAGGCCTGGGCGCAGTTTAAAGGCGATCGTTTCCCGGCCGTGCCGGTGCGCGACATGGTCATCCAACCGCGCGAAAACGCGCTCGTTCTCGCGACGCATGGACGCGGCATTTGGATCGTGGACGACATTACGCCGCTACGCGCGCTTACGCCTGACTTGTTAGGCCAGGAAGCGGCCTTCGTCGCGGCCAAGCCGGTGGAGCAACGCATCCAGGGCAACCGGGGCCAGGGCGCACCGGGCGCGGCCACTTTCATCGGCGACAATCCCCCGGATGGCGCGGTCATTACTTACTACCAACGCTCGCGTCATCTTTTCGGAAAATTGAAACTCGAGGTGCTCGATGCCAGCGGTCGGGTGATCGATGAACTCCCGGCGAGCAAACGTCCCGGACTCAATCGCGTTGTCTGGAATATGTCGGAAAAACCGCCGCGTGTTCCGCCGGCGGCGCAACTGGCTTTCGCGGGCACCCGCGGGCCGCGAGTGTTGCCCGGCACCTACACCGTGCGCATGACCAAGGCGGGCAAAGTTTACGAAACCAAATTGCCGGTCGGACTGGATCCTCGCGCGAAATTCGCCGAGGCCGATCGCAGAGCGCAGTACGACGCGGCCATGAAAGTGCACGCGCTCTTCGGCGCGGAAAGCGGTCTGATGGATCGCATTTTGCCGTTGCGGCGCGCGCTCGCGAAGACGACGGCCGGTTTGCCGCAGGATGATCCGCTGCGCAAAACGCTGACCGATTTCGACAACAAAGTGGACGCGGTCCGCAAACAAATCGTCGCCACTACTGAAGGCGGCGCAATCACCGGCGAGGAACGTTTGCGCGAGCACACCGATCAACTTTACGGGGCGATTCTGAGCTACGAAGGCAAGCCGGCCGATTACCAGATCGCCTACATCGCCGCGCTGCAACGCGAGCTCGATGATGTCACCAAACAGTTTGAGGAAGTGAACAGCAAAGATCTGCCGGCGGCGAACGATGCGCTGAAAGCGAAAGGTCTGCCGGCCATCGCCTACGCGCCCGAATCATCCACCGCTGCGGTTGCCTTGGCGCATTTCTTCGATCACGACGACGCCTCCGCCACGGCCACCGAACAGGATTAATCATCGCGCGCGCCGCCGCTCCCGGGTGTGTCATCCCGAGGCGGCGGAGCGCGCCGAGGGACCTCGCACAGGCCCGTTGGAGTAGTCGTTAGGCAAAAACGAATCCAAGCACCCCTGTGCGAGGTCCCTCGGCGTCTACGCGACTCGGGATGACACGCTGATTACGTCCGCGAAGATTTCTGAATCCATCCGCGCCCGCTTCCGCATCTCATAGCAACCCCCAACGCTTATGCTCCACGATTTTCGTTTCGCGCTTCGGCAGCTTTTTCAAATCCCGCGCCTTCACCGGTTGCCTAACGATACGCCAACGGCTGCCGCCGAGGGCCAGACGAATGGCGATTTCCTTCCGGCGCGCGGGATGCTCTATAATGTGGGCGCGTTCGATCCACTCGCCTTTACCATTGCACCGGCCGTGCTCGCGGCGGCGGCCTTGCTCGCCACCTGGTTGCCCGCGCGCCGCGCCACCCGGGGTTAGCCCGATGGCAGCTTTGCGGACCGAGTAGTCGTTAGGCGAGTGGCCGGGTCTAACGAGCGCAATTCAGGTCTCGTTAGGGGGCGCCAGTGCCCGCGCGGCAAATCGCCCAGCCGGAGGGTGCCGATGCGCACCCGCACCAGCCGTTCCACTTCGTAGCCGAGGGCGTAAAACATTCGCCGAATCTGCCGGTTGATTCCCTGCCGCAAGACCACGCGGAGCGTCGCCTTCACCGGAAAAACGCGCTCCAGTTTCGCGCGTTGGCCGTCGAGCATGACTCCGCGCAGAAGCTTCGCCGCCAGCGTTGGCTCCCACATCTTATCTAGCGTCACTTCGTATTCTTTCTCCACCTTGTAACGCGGATGCATCAGGCGCTGCGCGAGATCGCCGTCATTCGTCAGCACCAGCAGGCCTTCGCTTTGGGTGTCGAGCCGGCCGACGTTAAAGAGCCGCGGCAGATTCGCCGGCAGCAAATCGAAGATGGTGTCGCGCGCATTCGGATCGCTCCGGGTGGAGACAAAACCTGCCGGTTTATTCAGGATGATGTTTAGCCGCTGCTCCGCGTGAACCATCTTGCTCCCGACTTTGACGTGATCGGTCGGGCTCGGTTGAAAACTGAAATCGATGCAGGCCCGGCCGTTCACCGTCACGCGCCCGGCGGCGATGAGTTCATCGCAATGCCGACGCGAGCCGACACCGGCGGCGGCGAGAAATCGATTTAAGCGCAAGCCACGCCTACGCTTCCGGCTTGGTCTTCGGCAGACCGACGACTTTCGCGCCGTCTTTCCATTGCCCACGCTTCTTCAGCAGCTCGACGCGCTCGAAACGCTTCAGGACATTTCGTTTGGCGGTGATGGTGCTGGCGCCTTTGAGACTGCGATGCTGCGACATAAAATGAAGTTCCTGCGAAAGTGAGCGGCAACAGTAACGGGCCGACTCGTTTTTTCAACTGCTTATCCGCCGCCGCCGAACCTGCGCGTCAGGGCTGGTTACTCACGACCACGTAGCCGCCGCAGGTTGTGACTTGATGGTAAAGATGGAAGCGGTCGGTCAAACGCTCCTGCCAAAATGGCACGCGCCGGTGCGGGATGATCAGGAAAACCGGATGCGGCGCGCTCAGGGCGTCGATCACGCTTTGCTCTGCCGTCTCGGATTTTACGAAAATCGGCGCGCGCTCGAGATAGAAATTGAGACTGCTTCCGGCCAGCGCCGGTCCTTCAAAAAAAACTTCCCCCGTCTCGCCAACTCGCGGTTGGAGAAAGTGGGCGACATTCGCCAGCGAGAGATAGGAACCGAAACGCGCCATTCCTTCCGCCGCGCTCAAACCGACCGGGACCATCCCCAAAAGCAAAATGGCCAGCGCCAGCATCTCGCGGTTCCGCCAGGAAAAATAAGCGGCGATGAGGGAGACCAGCGCGATCAAAATCCCGGCAAGCGCGAGCACGGTGCGCAATCCGAGCCACGCACTCGGCAGCGCCGGCAGGCTGGCGGTGAAATCGCAAACCGCGACGCCGGCCAGGGCCGCACCCGCCAGTGTCGTTAGGCCAAGCCCGGCGAGGCGAAGCGCGGGTGGGGTGCGTTCCCAGGCGGTCGCGGCGAAAATGGCCCACGCGCTCCAGCCTCCGAGGGCCGCGAAATCCTGTCGCCAGCCGAAAAACAGCCACGGCGCAAAACCCACCGCCAGCCAGCAGAGCGGGAAGGCGAGCGCGAATTCGAAATCATGCGGCCGAAAAATTTTCCGTCCCGCCAGCAGGCAGCCGGGCAAAACCAGCAGGCTCGCCGGAAACCACCAGACCAGGTGACCGGAGAAAAATCGCCACGGCGAGACCTCGTGCGCAAGATCTCGCGGCCAAAAATTGGAAAGCGCGAAACCATTCCAGCCTAACGAAAACAAAATCACCGCCAGAAAAATCACCACGTTCGACCAATGAAGCAGGAGCTGGAAACGCATCCGCGCTTCCCGAAAGAAAATCGCCAGGAGGGCGAAGACCGCTGCCGGGAGCAAGAGGCCCGCGACACCTCTCGTTAGGCAAGCGAAGGCCATCCCCGCGGCCACACCCGCGAACCAGAAAGGCCGGGTTTGCGGGCGTTGATACCCGGTGATCGCGCAGAAAAAAATCGCGCCGAGACAGGCGGCGAAAAGCGGTTCCGGCGTGACCAACCGCGCCCAGATAAACGAGCCGAGCGCACAAAGATGAATCAGCCCCGCAACGAAACCGCGCCAGTAATCGCCGAAGCGCTCGGCGATCAGAAAAGTCAGCGCCACCGAAGCCACCGTCGCCAGGGCGACCGGCAGGCGCGCGGCGGTCGCACTCGCGCCGAGAAATTCGAAGGAAACAAGCGTCAGCCAATAACTGAGCGGCGGCTCGGGCGTGCGCCAGCTTTCCGTGCGCCACATCTCCCGCGCCGTGCTCGCGTGAAAACCTTCTGCGCCGTTTTCGATTTCCATCCAGCCGACCGTGCCGATTTGTAAAATGGCCGCGAGCGTGATCAGGAAGGCGAGGAGCGCATGCCGGGTCGGCGGCGGCGGCAGCGCCGGCGGTGCGATCAGGGTTTCACCAAAACGCAGGCTGCGAGTTCCGGCGGGCATCGTGGATCACGACTCGTTAGGCACGCTAAGCGCGGGACGATATTGGTCCCAGGATTCCGGCAATCGGAGCAACTTGGCCGCGGGCATTTCGATGATCGCGAGGCTTTGCCGGCAATCGGCAATCAGGCTGCCATCGGCTGGCCGCAGAATACGAAACGCGCACCAAAAACGCACCCGATCCAGGCGATCGAGCCAGCCTTCCACGAGCAGGCGATCGCCGAGTTTTGCCGGGCGGCGGTAATTAATTTCCGTGCGCACCACCACTGGGTAAATTTTCTCCTCGGTCATCTGCACCAGTGGCAGCCCGAGCTTCTCCGCGAGCAAAGTCCGCGCGGTTTCGATGAAGCGCAGGTACGCAAGGTTGTGCACCACCGCCGCGCAGTCGGTGTCGAAAAACATCACCTGCACTTCGATTTCAATCCGCGGCGCGAGGTCGCTGGCCACGCGTCAGCATTGGTTGACCAGCGGCCGGGAAGCAATAGGAATGTGGGCTGCTCCGGCAGACGACCCGAGGCGAATGAACCTTTCAATCCGCAGACTTGGGCGCGGCGGGCAAGCGACCTTTGAGCCAATCTATTTGGCCGTCGTGATGTGATTCGTGTTCACAAACGTGGAACCACTTGCAGTAATTATTTGTCGGGCCCCAAGGCCATTCGGAGTCCACCTGCATGAGCCAAGTGTCATCGCGTTTTCCAAATTCTTTAAGAGTCTTCTCCCGTCCTTTCCGGAGCGCATCCAGATAAAAACGGAGATTGTTTCCTTTAATCGTCTCCCGCGCAGGCTGCCCGAGATTCATCGGCACGAGCCACTCCTTCTTCGTCTGCCCGTCCCAGTCGCCCCATTTTCTGCCTTCGAAAGTGTGAAGCTGGTAGAGTCGTTCCGTGGCCGCGAGGTGTAGAAGGAGCGCGCCGATCGTGTTCGCTTTGGCGTCGTGCAAGTAGTCGAGCTGGGAGATGTCGAGGTCTTGGACCGATCTTAGCACTGGCCCGCGCATCCAGGTGAGCATCGACACGAGTGTTCCCAATTGCGGCGAAAAACCTGGGCGAGGTCCGATGATGTTGGCCCGGTCGTCGAGCGGGCTTTCGGGTTCATCGCGGGCGAACGCCGGCGCGAGAGAGCTACTCGCGAGGCCACAGGACAAAGTAACGATATTCCTCGCGAACGCCCGGCGATTCATTTCTGGATTGCAGCAGACTCCCCGGCGCCGAGCAATGCCGTTCAGGCCTTCGGACGGACATTCTTCTGCATGTCCCTCCGATTTCGTCAGCGCGCCGGGGGTTGTAATTTTGCCAGGACTGCGGCGGTTACTTCTTCGGCGGTTACTTCTTTCATGCAGCGGAAATCGATCGGGCATTCGCGCAGAAAGCAGGGACTGCAGGCCACGTGATGCCTAACGACCGTGTGACCGCGGCCGAGCGGACCGGTCAGGCGATCCTCGGTGGAACCGAAAATCGCCACCACCGGAACCCCGAGCAAGCTCGCCAGGTGCATCGTCCCAGTGTCGTTAGTCAAAAGCAGCCGGCACTCGCGCAACTCGACGATGAGCTCTTCGAGACTCGTTAGGCCGATGCGATTTTCGCAACCGTCGCCGAGCGCGCTGGCGATGCTTTCCCCGATGGCCGCATCCGTTTTTGTTCCGAAAAGAACCCAGCGCGCACCCGGCGATTGCGCCGCAACCGCGGCGGCAACCTCGGCGAAACGTTCCGGCAACCAGCGTTTCGCCGGGCCGTATTCCGCCCCGGGACAGAGCCCGATTTTGAATTCGTTAGGCAAAGGAGTCGCGAGCGCCGGAGTTTCCGGAATCGGTGGCGGCGCGGCGCCGAGATCGCGCGCGAGATGGAGATACTGATGCACCTGATGCTCGATCGGCCCGCGATGGTCACGCGGCGGCACGATTTGATTGAGCAGCCAGGCGCGATCGTGACCGCGAAAACCAACCCGGCGCGGAATCCGCGCAAGCCAGACTTCGAGCGCGCTCCGGAAGGAATTCGGAAAGAGGATCGCGACGTCGAACGCGCGTTGTCGTCGCAGTAAACTCACGGTCGCGAAGAGCGAGCCGCTTTCCGGCAGCGCCAGCACCTCATCGACTTCCGGGATCAATTTCCAAACCGGCGCGAGTTTCGCCGGCGCGGCCACGGTGAGATGCGCGTCGGGCCGGCCACGTTTGACCGCACGCACTGCCGCGGCGCTGATCACGCTGTCACCGAGCCAGTTCGTGCTACGGATCAAAATGCGAAACGCTTGCAAGGATTTCGCTAAATCCGGCGGGAGATAAATTCCGCGCTTATAACGAGCCAGGAGGAAATTGGGCTTCGGCGTTTTCCAGCGGTTGTGTACCCAAAACCAATCCTGCGGGGCGAGTCGAATTTGTTCGGCAATGGTCTCGTTAGTCCGGGCGGTAATCTGCTCGACCGAATCACCTGGCTGGTCGATCCGCGGAGTGAAAACCATCCGCCACTTGCCCGGACTCACGGAGTAAATCGCGGCGCCAAACACGCCCGCTTTGGTTCGTTTCGCGAGCAATGCCGGCAATGGCGTGGTCGAGGCCAGCCGGCCGAAGAACGGGGTCCAAAGTCCCTGATCGCCCGCGTGTTGATCGCACAGAATTCCGATCACGCCGCCACTGCGCAGGAGGACGATCGCTTTCTGAAAACCTTCGCGGCGATCGAATAATTGCACGCCCGCGCGCGCGCGTTTTTGCCGGACATCCTCGTCGAGGAAGCGGTTGCCTAACGACTGGTAAATCGTGCTCAGCGGGACGTAGCTGAAATATTTCGGGAAGAGCTGGGCGAACAATTCCCAGCTCCCGAGATGACTGAGCGCGAAAACCATCGGCCGGCCGGCGCGCAGTTCCGCATGCACGATTTCCGCGTTTTCGAGGGTGACGCATTCCGCGACTTCCTCGAGCGGCATGGTGCCGAATTTGACGCTGGAAAGCAGGTTCGCGCCGAGCCGTTGAAAATGCTGGCGCGTGAGACGTCGCAACTCCGCCGCGTCTTTGGTTTCGCCGAACGCAATTCGGAGATTGCGAAACGCCAGCCGTCGATAACCGCGGAGGAAAAGCCAGGCCTTGAAGCCAAGGAGTTGGCCGAGGAAAAAAACCGCGCGCAACGGCAGCAGGCGAAGAAGCCCCGAGCCCGCGCGATACAGAAGATAGGTGCTGAAATCGAGCATGCGGAAACCGCGTTCGTTACCGGCGAGGCGGGGCACCGTAAATTTGCCTGCGCCTGCCAGCAATCAATATAATGTCCCTGTGTTGCAGACTTCTGCTCATTCACTTCGCTCGGATTTTGCGCGGGTGCTGACGCAAAAATTTGGGCGCGACCGCCTGGTCATTGTCGGCCCGGAAACGCGCGAGCTGGCCGATCAACTGGAGCACCTCGGACTGGCGGCGAAGGTTTGCCAATCCGCGAGCGAACTGCCCGAGCGGCGCGCAGAGAACGGCCAGGACGCGCGATGGCCGCAAGTGATCTGGATTTATCCGCGGAGCGATACGGACGACGAAACGCAAGCCGCGGAACTGGCGTGCTCGACCGACGTGATCATTCTCCTGCCCGGCTTCGGCGCGGGCGTGTCCCAGCGCCGGCCGCGTCTGGTGGAGGCGCTGCGGCGGTTCGGGTTCATCCCGGATTATGGTTACGATCTGAGCGATCTCGACAGCGCTGCGCTTCGACTCGTTAGGCCAAAAAGCGAAAACGGCGAGAGCTCGGTGCCGGCGATCGAGACGGCTTTCGCGCGCTTGAACCAGCGGATCCACGGACTCGAGCGGACTTTGCGCACGCGGATGTCGGAACTGGAAGCGGCCGATCGGCACATCGCAAAATTGGAAGAAAAAGTGCTCAGTTTGAAGGAAGCGAAAAAGGCGCTGAAGCAACTCAAACTGGAGAAGCAGGCGTTGCGAAAATCGCCCGAGCGCAAGATTGGGCAGGTCCTGCTCGCGCCCTATCGTTTGCCGCAAAAATTGTATCGTGAAGTGAGCAAACGGATGCAGCGACCGGCGACTGAGGCGCCGCGGCATAGTGTGCATTCGGCGCGCGAATATACGGCCTGGCTGGAGCGTCATCGGGTGCCGGCGGCCGAGCTAGCGGCGATGCGCGAAGAGTCGGCCAGCTTTGCCGACGCGCCGTTGATTAGCCTGATCACGCCGGTCTTTAATACGCCCGTCGCCTGGCTGGAGGCGGCGATCGATTCGGTGCTCGCGCAGGCCTACGAAAAGTGGGAGCTGATCCTGATCGACGATGCCTCCGCGGACGAAGCCACCCTCGCCGCGCTCACCAGCCTAACGACACGTGACGCGCGTATCCGCCTCGTCCGCCGGCGCGTGACTGGCGGGATTTCCGCGGCATCCAACGAAGGAGTGTCGGTGGCGCAGGGCGAATGGATTGGCCTGCTGGATCATGATGACTTGCTCGAGCCGGACGCGCTGTATCGGACCGCGAAATTATTGCAGACGAACCCGGAGGCCGACCTGATTTACTCCGATGAAGACAAGCTGACCGACGGCGGTTTCGACGCGCCGCTGTTCAAGCCGGATTGGTCGCCCGATTTTTTTCTGTCCTACAATTACCTCTGCCACTTCACCACTTTGCGACGACGGCTGGTCGATGAAGTCGGCGGCTTCCGTTCAGAGTTCGATGGCGCGCAGGATTACGATCTCTTCCTGCGCATCACCGAGAAGACGAAACAAATTCATCACATTCCGCGGGTGCTTTATCACTGGCGACGGAGCGCTTCCTCGACTTCCGATAACATTCGTCGCAAACCGAAGGCGCTGGAAGCCGGCCAGAAGGCGATCGATGAGCATCTGCAACGAATCGGCGAGCCCGGCTACGTGGCGGTCGATTGGCGGACGCACGCCTATTGGGTGAAACGCGAAGTCACCCGGCCGCAAAGAATTTCCATCATCATTCCGGCGCGCGACGGAATCGAACTGCTTTCGCGTTGCATCGCTAGCCTAACGAGTAAAACCAGCTACCACGATTACGAGATCGTGATCGTGGATAACGACAGCGAAACCGCGGAGGCGCGGGAATATTTTGCGCGCAGCCCGCATCGTCTGCTGCATTACGCGGGGCCGTTTAATTTTTCCGCGATCAATAATTTCGCGGTCGAGCAAACCAATAGTCCGTGGCTCTTGTTTTTGAATAACGACGTCGAAGTGATCGAGAGCGAATGGCTGAATGCGATGGTCGAGCACGTGCAACGGCCGGAAGTGGGCGCGGTCGGTGCGCGCTTGCTTTACCCTAACGACACCGTGCAGCACGCCGGCGTCGTCCTCGGCGTGGGCGGCATCGCGCAGCACGCTTTCCGTGGGTTCGGCGCGGAAGAACCGGGCGTTTGCCGGCAATTGCAGGTCACGCGCAACTACAGTTCGGTCACCGGCGCATGTCTCCTGACCCGGCGCGAGGTCTTTGACGAAATGGGCGGATTCGACGAAGAGCGACTGCCCGTGACTTTCAACGATGTCGATCTTTGCCTGAAAATGCGCCGCGCCGGTTATCTCATCGTCTACACGCCGTTCGCGAAACTCTACCATCATGAATCCGCCACTCGCCGGCCGAGCGTGGAAGCGCGTGAGACCGATGTCATGCGCGAACGCTGGGCGGATTTCCTGGAGCGCGATCCGTATTACAATCCCAACCTTTCGCGCGAGCGGGCCGACTTCTCGTTAGGCAAATAAATGAAATCCTCCGATCTTTGGTCTGCTCTCAGGGAAGAAGCGCGCGCCGCGCTGAAGACGCGCGCCTACGGCGCGGAGAGTGCGGTCGAGGCCGGTCAACTGCTGGCTGCGGCGCGCGATGAGCGCTGGATTCCCGGAGTGGAGATTTTTCCGCGGACGATTTATCCGCAACGTCATCGGGGATCGTTCGGCGAATTCGCGCGGCGCGATGAAGGCGCGCTCAAGAAGATTGGTTTTTGGCCGGCGCAATGGGCGACCGCACGGATGTTCGCGCAAACCGCGAAAGGTTTTCACATTCATCCGCCAAATGTGCCTAACGAGTTCAAGCCCGCGGATTGGTTCCGGAAATTGTTTGTCGAAGAGCCGGAAAATTTTTCGCTCCGGCGTTACCCCGACGAACAATGGGACGTGATGTTCTTCGTCCAGGGCGTGGCGGAAATGATCCTGCACGAGGCGCGCGCGGGAATGCCGGCGCGGACAATGCGCCTTCTGATTGATGGCGATAATCATCGCAGCGCGAACAATGTCGGGGTGATTATTCCGCCGGGAGTGGCGCATGCGATCCGGGTCGAAGGCTCGGAGGATTTGATCATGGTTTACGGCACGAGCACTTCTTTCCGGCCGGAGTTTGAAGGCCGGATTGCGAGCGAAGTTGAGACCGCTACCTTGCCGGAATCCTGGCAGCGTTATCTCCACGCCTAACGAGTTGCGGATGAGCAAGCGGCAGTTCGAGGCGGACGAGCCGGAGTTAATGGATCGTCCGGACGCGTCACCCGCGGAGCTGGCCGCGGCCCTGAAAAGTCTGCGCGGGCTGAATCGCTATTTCGGGAGTTACCGCATCGTCTCGCATTTTCTCGAGCGCTGGATCAAACGCGGCGAACGCGTGCGCGTGCTTGATCTTGCGACCGGCTCCGCGGACATCCCGCGACTGGTGGCGCAACACGCACGCAACGCCGGCGCAGAAGTGGAAATCGTGGCGGTGGACTTTCAACCTTCAACGATTGCGATGGCGCAACGCTTGAGCGCAGATTACCCGGAGATTTCCTGCGAATGCGCGGACGTGCTTAGCTTTCACGCGGAGGAGCCGTTCGACATCGTGATTTGCTCGCTCGCCCTCCATCATTTTAGTGATGAGGACGCGGTTCGTTTGCTGCGGCGCTGTCGCGAATTATCGCGCGGCCGAGTGTTGGTCTCGGATTTGCGGCGCGGTTTACTGCTCGGCGCAGGAGTTTATCTTTTGACCGCTTTGGTTTATCGCGACCGGATGACGCGCAACGATGGCCGCGCCTCCGCGGAACGCGCTTTCTCGTTAGGCGAACTGCGCGGGCTGGCGCTGCGCGCGGGCTGGCAGAATTTTGAGGCGCGCAAATTTCGCTTCGGCCGACAGGCGATTTGGCTGGAGCGGCACTGAGATGGAAATCATCGAGACCGTGCGCGCCGCGCATGAGCACCTAGGGCAAAGCCGAAAACGGCGCGTGCTCGTGCCGACGATGGGGGCGCTGCATCGCGGACATCTGGAGTTAATCGCAGTGGCGCGGGCCGCCGCGGGCGCTGAGGGCGAAGTGGCGGTGAGCATTTTTGTGAATCCGCTGCAGTTCGAACCCGGCGCGGATTATGATCGTTACCCGCGGCCCGCGGCCGAGGATGAAGCGCGCTGTCGCGAGGCCGGCGTCGATCTGATTTTTCGGCCATCGCCTAACGAGATCTATTTTCCCGATCGCTCGGCGACGGTAGAGGAGAGCGAGCTGTCGGAAGTGCTCGAGGGGAAATCTCGCCCGGGACATTTCCGCGGAGTTTGCACGGTGGTGGCCAAGCTTTTTAACTTGTTAGGCCCGGCGGCGGCGGTCTTTGGCGAGAAGGATTTTCAGCAATTGGCGATCATCCGCCGGATGGTGCGCGACTTGAATTTCCCGGTCGAAATTATCGCCGCGCCGACGGTGCGGGAGAAGGACGGGCTGGCCTGCAGTTCGCGGAATCAATATCTTAGCGCGGAAGAACGCGCGCAGGCTCCGGTTTTGCGGCAAGCTTTATTGGCCGCTGCGGAGCGTCGGGGAAGTGCGCGTCAGATCGTCGAAGACGTGCGCGCGACGATCGAAAAAATGCCGCGCGCGCGACTTGATTATGTCGCGCTGGTCGATGCAGAAACCTTGCAACCGCTCGATTCCGTGCGACCAAACGCGCTCATCGCGCTCGCCGTTTTTTTTGGGAAGACGCGCTTGATCGATAATATCCGCATTCCATGAAGGAGTTTGATTTTGTCGTCATCGGCAGCGGAATCGCGGGCCTGAGTTTTGCGCTGAAAGCGGCCAGGCAAGGCTCGGTCGCGGTGGTTACGAAACGCAAAGGCGCGGACTCGAACACGGCCTGGGCGCAGGGCGGCGTGGCTTGCGTGACCAGCGATGAAGATTCGTTCGAGCTGCACGTGCGCGATACGTTGGAAGCGGGCGCGGGGCTTTGCGATGAGGCGGCGGTACGGACGATTGTGACCGAAGGGCCGGCGCGGATTCAGGAGTTGATGGGAATCGGTTTGCATTTCGATGAGCGCGAGGTTTCTGGTCATCGCGAGCTCGATCTCGGCCGGGAAGGCGGCCACTCGAAGCGCCGCGTGCTCCACGTGCAGGATATGACCGGCGCGGAGATCGAGAAGACGCTGCTGAGCGAACTCGCGCGTTCGCCAAGCGTGCAGTTAATGGAAAATCACATGGCGGTGGATTTGATCACCGCGGGCAAACTCGGTTTTGCGGTCGAGGACCGATGCCTCGGCGTTTACGTCCTGGATGAACCTTCCGCGACCGTGGAAACGATCCGAACCGATCGGTTGGTGCTCGCGACCGGCGGGTGCGGAAAAGTTTATCTCTACACGACCAACCCGGACGTCGCGACCGGCGACGGCGTGGCCATGGCCTGGCGCGCGGGGGCGACGATCGCGAACATGGAGTTCATCCAATTTCATCCGACGTGTTTGTTTCACGCGGAAGCGAAATCATTCCTGATCTCGGAAGCGGTTCGCGGCGAAGGCGGGGTTTTGCGAAACAGCCGCGGTGAAGATTTTATGGCGCGTTACGATCCGCGAAAATCGCTCGCGCCGCGGGATATCGTGGCGCGAGCGATCGATTCCGAGATGAAACGCTCGGGCGAGAAATGCGTTTATCTGGACATCACGCAGCAGTCGCCGGAATTTTTGCGCGAACGTTTCCCGCACATTTACGAGACCTGCCTGAGCTTCGGAATTGATATGACGAAGCAGCCGATTCCGGTGGTGCCGGCGGCGCATTACCAGTGCGGCGGGATCAAGACCGACGTGAACGGCGCGACCACGTTGCCGGGTTTGTCCGCCATCGGCGAAGTCGGTTGCACCGGTTTGCACGGGGCGAATCGGCTGGCGAGCAACTCGCTTCTGGAGGGTTTGGTGGTGGCGCATCGCGCTTACGAAAAGTTGCTGCGCGACCAACCGCCGAGCCATCCGGCGCGCGAGATTCCGTTGCCGGAATGGCAACCGGGCGCGGTCCAGGATGTGGATGAATTGGTCGTGATTTATCACAACTGGGGCGAGATCCGGCGCTTGATGTGGGATTACGTCGGGATCGTGCGCACGGACAAACGCCTGCAACGTGCGAGCGCCCGGCTGCGGAATCTGCAGCGCGAGATTCGGGAGTTTTATTGGAACTTCAAGATCACGGTCGATCTCCTGGAACTCCGCAACCTCGCGACCGTGGCTGCGTTGATCGTCGATTCCGCGCTCAGCCGAAACGAAAGCCGCGGACTCCACTTCACCCTCGATCATCCGGAGGTCGACGATCTAGACTTTAAGCGCGACACTTGGGTCAGCCGAACCTGACGCTGGAATAAATAGTGCTTTTAACAGTGGCGAAAGCACGCGGCCCGTGGTTCCTGCGCGAGGGAAAACGGCTTGCCAGGAAAAAATTTTTCAGATAAAGAAAACCCGGTATTTCGCTCAATGAGAAGAACCTTTGTACTCTGCCTATTCCTCGGAACCGCGCTCGCGGTTCAGGCGCAGAGCCCCTATGAGAGCAGCGCGGACTTCGCGAAATACGCAATGAAGTTGCGCGAGCAGGCGATGCTCAAGGTGGAACCGCAGGTTTTCGTGCCCACTTCCTCACGCACGAGCACGCAGCGTTATCCGTGGAAAACGAACATCGTGACCACGGTTTTCTGGATTGGCGAACAACCCACGGAAAATAATCCCGTGCCCAATACTAAAAGCTCATGGGATGCGAACTGGAGCGCGAGCTACGGCGGTTACGACTCGCCGGATAACGGAAACCGGCGCAACTACATTCCGATCTCGTTCGTCCCGCGGCAGAATCCGTTTTACATCGCGCTCCCGTATAACGACGTCACCCACGGGCAGTTCAAACCGGAGGCCGCGCTGGTCATCCCGTGGTTTAAGCAATCATTCACCGAACAGGGAAAATCGGTCTGCAAAGATCGCTGGATCGCGATCCGCAAGGGCAGCCGGGTTTGCTACGCGCAATGGGAAGATTGCGGGCCTTTCCGGACCGATCATTTCCAATACGTTTTCCAAAATGAGCGGCCGAAGCCGAATCTGAACCGCGGCGCCGGGCTCGACGTTTCCCCGGCGGTGCGGGATTATCTCCAGCTGCAAAACACCGACGTGACTGACTGGCAATTCGTGGAGGTGCGCGACGTCGCCCCGGGGCCCTGGCGCAATTACGGCGACAACAATCACTTCGTGATCGCGCAGCGCCAAAGCCAGATGAACCAGCAGCGGGTGGTTCAGGAAACGACGGACAAGAAAAAGAAGAAGTAAACGCCCGCCGGTCAGGTCTCGTTAGGCGGCGTGTCCCAGTCGGGTCTTGAGGGCCGCGAAAGTTATCTTCAGCTCCTCCACGCGCGTCAGCAGAGGCTGGTAACGCCTCCGCTCGGTGGTGCAAAAAATCGCCAGCGGCTGAAAGGCGGTCGCGATTTCACGATAGAAAACGTCGATCGCCTGTTCCATTTGCTGCTCGATCGCGCGGATTAGTTCCGTCCGTTTCACGTCCATTTCCTTCTCGTAGGCGTTCAGAATTTTGCGGCGCTGACCGAAGGCGAAAATGGTTCCGAGGACGAGCGCGGAGCCGGCGACAATCCCGGTTACATCCGCGACGGAGGCGCTGATCATGGCCGCGAGGATGGTGGCGATACCGCCGGCCGCGGCCACGCCCGCGGGCAGCCGTAGCCAGGCGGCGCTCTCGCGAAACATTCGCCCGAGTTGTTCCTCGATGCCTTTGCCGGCGACGCGTTCGACGAGGGTGAGCTGGATCGATTGCAAGAGCTCGCGGCGTTGCCGCGCGAAATCCGGAATGGTTTTGCTGACGCGATTTTTTCCTTCGGACGCGAACTGCACTTCCAGCATGTCCTGCAGCTGCGGCCAGAGTCCGCGCAGATCGGTTTCGAGCAACTGGACCGCATTCTCGACCTGCGGTTGCACGGTTTCGCGGAGCTTCTTTTCGACCTCGTCCTGGAAGTCGTGTTGCCACTGTTCGCGGCTGAAAATCAAACGCCAGGTTTTAAAAAACGAGAGTCGATCCTCGAGCAGGCGGGTGCCGTGTTCCGCGCAATCGCGACAGGCGCGCTCGACTCCGCGAAGGAATCCCGCGACCTGCCGGAGGGTTTGATCTTTGCGCGCTTCCAGAAAGGTGGTCACACGCGCGAGATGTTGTTCATCGCGCAGAATGACCTCGAAACTTCCGCGCACTTCCTCGGCGACGTCCTCGAGCAAAAGCCCCGCGGTTTTGCCGGTCGATTGCAACTTCAACATCCGCGCGCCGGTCTCGGTGACCATGTGATTGATCTGCGCTTCCAGCGGCTCGAATCCGCTCTCCCGCAGGAGCCGTTCCTTGTCGACGCCGGTGGTGCGGGCGAGCAACGCCTTGCGGGCGGAGACGGCAAAAATCGGCGGAGTGAAACCGAGCTTTTGCAACGCGGTATCAGCCAGGTGTCGTCGAATTATTTCGTTCTCGGCGGCGTCGCGCAGGTCGGCTTGTTGCAAAACGAAGACGATATTCTTCAGCCATTTTTTTTGCACTAAATCGAGCAGTTGCCAGGCGGATTGGGTCCATGGATTCGTCACCGAAAAAACGAAGAGCACCAGGTCCGCGCGCGGGATGAAAGTCTCGGTGATCGTCTGGTGCTGGGGCACCATCGTGTTCGTGCCTGGGGTGTCGACGACGTTGAAGTCGCGGAGGAACGGGATCGGCTGGTAACGCTCGGTGAGTTGCGGCGAAACTTCGATCGATTTTTCCTCTTCGCCGTAGCGAAAAATGTAAACCCGATCGGTCGCCGGGAGGACGTCGACCTTTGCAAACTCCTGCCCAAAAAGTCCGTTGAGCAGCGAAGATTTTCCTGCCTTCACTTCGCCGACGACGACGAAAAGTAACGGCTCCCGAATGTCCGTCAGCAGCCCGTGCAGAATATCGAGGCTGGCCGATTCGCGGCCCATTTCCGTGCTCAGTTTGAGCAAACCGGCGAGCGCAGTTTCGAGCTCCGTGCGGAGCTGCAGGTAATTATCCGCGAGCATGCCGCGAAGTTATTTTTGGCGAATCGGCGCGGGCGCTGCCGACGTCGGCGCACTCGGAATCGGAGACGAAATCGGTTCCGCTGGACGAACTTCCGGCGCGGCCACGGCTGTCTTCGGCGGCGGTGTCCGCGCCATCGCGAGCAATTCCGAGACGGTGACAAATTTAAATCCCTTGGCCTGCAATTGATCGAAGGTGGCGGGCATCGCGGTGATCGTCGGTGGATGGATATCGTGCGAGAGAATGATCGAGCCCGGTCGGGCTTCGCTCACGATGCGATGCGTGACCACGCTCGGTCCGGGTCGTTTCCAATCGAGCGGATCGACATCCCAAATGATGATTCGGTAACCGAACTCTTGGTGGATCCAACTCCGCTGGCGCAGGGTGAGCGAACCGTACGGCGGGCGCATTAATTTTGGGCGTGCGCCGATGGCCTGCTTGATCACGTCGTCGGTTTTTTGTAATTCGCGGCGGACAGCCTCGTCGCTCATTTTTGCAAGGTTCGGATGGGACCAGGAATGGTTACCGATCTCGTGACCTTCGCGGACCGCACGTTGCAGGATTTCCGGATGCTCGGCGGCGTTTTGTCCGATCACAAAAAAAGTCGCCTTCATGTGATGCTCGGCGAGGAGATCAAGCAGCTTCGGGGTGAGGACCGGGCTCGGGCCGTCGTCGAAAGTCATCGCGACATACGGGCCTTCCACGTGGACAGAATTGAACGTGATCTGTGGCAAGGCCGGCGTTTGCGCAGGCGCGGAAATGGATCGAGGAGATTCCGCGGCGGGCGGCGGAACCGTTTGGCCCGCGGCCAATCCGGAGGTCAGCAAGAGGAGCGCGCCGAGGGCGAAAAACCGGAGGAGAAGCATGAGCCGTAGCGGATAAGCGAAACTTCGCTGTATGTAGCAGAGCGTCTGTTCCACGCAACAAAAGCGTCTTGTTCTGCGCGCGGAGCCGGCTAAATTTTCCCGGCCAAAAAAAGACAATCCCGCAACAGTGGCAGCTATTCTGCTGCTTCTGGAAGCGGCGGTATCAAGGTCGGGGCCGCACTCGCTCCCAAGTAATGAATATCCTGTTGGTCGAAGATCATCCGGACAGCCGTCTGAATTTGCAACGGCTGCTGGAACGCCGCGGCCATCAAGTGGTCGCAGTCGGCAGTGCCGAGGAAGCGGAAATCGCACTGGCCGCAAACGCCTTCGCATTCTTGTTGCTCGATTGGATGCTGCCAGGAAAAAGCGGCGTGCAATTATGCCAGGAGATCCGCGCCCGCGAGCACGGCGACGAGATGTTTATTCTCTTGGTCACGGCGCGGGCCGATACCGCGGACTTGGAACAAGCGCTGGAAGCGGGCGCGAATGATTACCTGACCAAGCCGCTCGATCTCGGGCTTTTGAAAGTACGCCTCGCCGTGGCCGAGCGGCAAATTCGCGATCTCTCCGAGCGCAACCAGGCGCGGGCCGCGCTCCAGGAGTCCGCACGCTCGATGACTAACATCCTCGAGAACACGATTGATGGATTCTTTGCGGTCGATGAAGACTGGCGATTTACCTATCTCAATCGCGAAGCTGCAATAGTGCTGAAGCGGACCCGCGAAAATCTCTACGGCGCGAACCTCTGGGAAAAGTTTCCCCATTTAAACGGGACGGTTTTTGAAACCAACTATCGCCGGGTCATGGCGGAGCAAACCACGATTGAGTTCGAAGCCACGGAGGGGAACGGCCGACACTGGTGGGAAGTGCACGCCTACCCGAGTGTTGGCGGCGGCATCTCGGTTTTTTTTCGCGACATCACTGACCGCAAACAAGCGGAAAACGAGCGCCTGACCACGAGCAAGCTGGAGTCGTTAGGCACACTTGCCGGCGGAATCGCGCACGACCTGAATAACATTCTCACGGTCATCTCCGGCAATATCGGGTTGGCGCAAATCGAGGCGCCGCGTGATGGCGGTAACTTGCTCGCTTTCCTTTCCAAAGCCGGCCAGGCCGCGCAACACGCGGCCCATCTTTCCAGTCAATTGCTCACCTTCTCGAAAGGTGGCGCGCCTTTGATGAAGGTCTCCTCGATTGCCCGGTTGCTGGAGCACGCGGCCGAGTTTTCGCTCTATGGTTCCAATCTGCGCGCCGATTTCGAGGTCGCGCCCGATCTCTCGAAAGCCGAGGTCGACTCCAATCAAATCGAACAGGTAATCAACGCGCTCGTCCTGAACGCGCGCGAAGCGATGCCGAACGGCGGCGTCGTTCGCGTCTCTGCGCGCAACCTGGAAATCAGCGACGAGATGACGGCGGTCGTGCCGCCGGGGCGTTATTTGAAAATCGCGATCGCCGATCGCGGCCGCGGCATTCCGATAAAATTGCAGAACAAAATTTTCGATCCCTACTTCACCACCAAGCCGGATGCGAGCGGGCTTGGCTTGTCGATTAGCTACTCGATCGTGCGCAAACATGGCGGCCTGCTTCATCTCGAGAGCAGCACTTCCGAAGGTTCGGTTTTTGCGATTTATTTGCGCGCGAGCGAAGCGATCGCCGCGCCGGCAGAGTCGGCACCGGTCGAGCGCAGCCATCATTTTGATCGCGAGCGCATTCTTCTGATGGATGACGAAGCTGCGATTCGCGATCTCACTTCGCAATTGCTCGGCACGCTCGGCTACGAAGTGACCGCGGTGCCGGATGGAATGGAAGCGATCAAAACCTACGAACGGGCGATGCGCCGCGGGGAAAATTTTCAGGCGGTAATCCTCGATGCCACGGTCCGTGGGGGACTCGGCGGGGTGGCGACGATCGAACGGCTGCGTGGCTTGGATCCGGAAGTGAACGCGCTTATTTGCAGCGGTTATTCCGACGAAGCCGCGCTCTCGGAATTTGTCGCTTACGGATTTCGGGGCGCGCTTCCGAAGCCTTTCACTCGCGGCGAACTCGCGGAGGCCTTGCAACGCACGCTCCGGCCTAACGAGTGCTAGCGCGCAGGAATCTGCGCACGGCTAGAGCTTGCGAAGTTTTTCCAGCTCCGCGATGAAGGTCGCCGGGCCGCCGGGCTCGTAACCGAGCTCGCCCACTTTCTTGCCTTCGCCATCGAGGACAATAATCGTCGGGAAACCCTGAATTTCATATTGCTGCGCGAGCTCCTGGTTCTGGAGTTTCTCCCCGTCTGAGAGTTGGCGGGTGCGCGGGAAATCGAGCTCGAGCAGGATGAGATTCTTCTTCGCGTAATTCTGAAACTCCGGCTTGGAAAAAACTTCGCGATCGAGTCGGATGCACCAGCCGCACCAATCCGAGCCGGTGAAGTTGAGAAGCACTAGTTTCTTGCTCGCCTTGGCTTCGCTCTGAGCTTGCTTGTAATCGGTCAACCAGCCGGGTTTCGAAGAAGCGGAATAAGCAGTCGCCAGAGCGGCAAAAAGCGCCAGGCCAAGGATGAGGAAGCGTGAGTGTTTCACTCACTGAGTTTCCCGCACCTTCGCTTCTGGTGCAAGCTATCGCTTCTGATCTCGCGCGCGGGCATCCGTACAAAGACAGCCCGGCGCCGCAGCGCCGGGCCGTCCAAATGTGCGGGAGGTTAGACTAAGCTTTGATGTGTCCGGAGACGAGCTTGGTCATCTCGAACATGCTGACCTGGCTCTTACCATTGAAAACTGGCTTCAGGTTTTCGTCAGCGTTGATCAGGGTTCTCTTCTTCTTGTCCTGACATCCGTTTTTCTTGATGTAATCCCAGAGTTTCTTGGTTAGCTCGGAACGCGGCAGCGGTTTCGAGCCGACGATCGCGGAAAGCTTTTCGTCCGGCTGCACCGGCTTCATGAAAGCGGCGTTGGGTTTACGTTTGGAAGGGGTCTTGGTGGAAGTGGTTTTCGGCATAGACGCTGATTAGTCCCTCGCTGAGGGCAGGGCAATACTAATCTTACCCCAAGGAAAAGATTTCACGGAGGTCATTCTGCGCGCTTGACTGCGAGCGCCGCGACATCGTCGGGCAATGCTTTCTCGCCATGCACGGCTTCGGTCTGCGCAATCACGGTGGCGAGCAAGGCCTGCGCACTCTGTCCGGCCGGATGCAACATCTCCACCAGTTTCGTCGGAGTCAATCGCGGCGCATCCACGTGCTCGGCGCCGAATAAGCCGTCGGTATAAAGAAGGAAGGCGTCGCCCTTCTCGAGTTGAATATCGGCTTCCGAAAACTCGGAGCGCTCCATCAAGCCGAGTGGTGGCGCGGACGAACGCAGTAACTCGTTCCCGCCATCACGACGCGCGACCAGCAATGGCGGATGACCCGCGCCCACGACCGTGGCGCAGCCCGTTTGACTATCGAGCGCGACGCACATCGCAGTCATAAAACTGCGCGCGCCGAAGATGCTGCGGAAGTCGTTATTAACCGCGCGCATGATCGCCGCCGGCCGTGTGTGCTCCACCGTTCCGTGTTGAAAAAGCAACTTCGCCAAGGTCGTCAGCAACGCCGCGGACGCGCCGTGACCCGTGGCGTCAGCGATCCAAAAAAGCGTGCGCCGATCTGCCATCGGCAACCAGCCATAGATGTCGCCGCCCACTTGGATCACCGGCCGATAAACTGCCGCGACATCCCAGCCCTCGAGCGATGGCGATTTCTGCGGAATGAGCGATTGCTGGGTCAGCCGCGCCGCTTCCAAGTCGCGCTCGAGATTCGTGCGCCAGGCTTCCAGTTCATCATTCTGTTGCTGCAATTGATTGCGCATCGAACGCAGACGCAGTTGCGTTTCGATCCGCGCGCGCAGCACCGCCTGGTTGATCGGCTTGGTGACGAAATCATCCGCGCCCGCTTCCAAACAACGCACTTCGCTCTCTTCTCCACCGTGCCCGGTGAGCATGATCGCGGGCAATTGCGCGATCGCCGGATTCGAGTCCGCACGCAGCCGTTTTAAAACCTCCGCACCATTCAATCCCGGCATGTCGAAATCGAGCAGCAGAAGCGCGGGAATTTCCTCATGCAACATCTCCAGGGCGTGCGTGCCATTGGACGATTCGCGGCACTTGAAACCCGCCGCTTCGAGCGTGCGCAGCAAGACGCGGCGACTCATCGAGTCGTCGTCCACTACTAGAACTTGTTCGTCGCCGTTATTGGCCATGTCGCATGGGTTGATTCGGAAACAGACCCCGGTTGCTGTGTATTTTTCGCCATTAGTTAGGCAACGAAGTCAAGCTTTTCACCTCGTCCGCCGATGCAATTAAGATTGTCAGCCTGGGGACATTGAATTAGAACAAACGGGCACTCGTCCTATCGCCTATGAAATTTTTCACCAGCCTCGCGCTCCTCTCCGTTTTCGCTTTGGCATCGTGCGAGATTGATGAACCGCCCCCGCGGAAACGGCGTCCGGTGGCGCGTTATCCCGCGCCGCAAACGACCCAGTATCCGCCCACTCCGCAACCCTTCGCGCAGGACGGAGGCACCGCGCCAGCAAACGTTCCGCCGCCCACGCCTGAGACTGCTCAGGAGAACGCGCCCGCGCCCGCGCCGACGGCTTCGACGACGACTCCGAAAGGCGATTATCAGTACGGCATTCCGGTCCCGGGCAAACCTGGGTTCGTGCACAGCCCGTACTCGCCCGACAAGATGACTGACGTGCGCGGTTATGCGCCGGGGACGGAAGTGAAAGATCCCTACACGGGCAAGATCTTCCTCGTCCCCTAACGAGACCTGCCGCCGGCTTCGGCCGCGCTCGGTGCGTGGGCGCTTCTCGAAAGACTGGCCGCGTGCTGGACAAGCGGGTTGATTCTTCGATGGTGCTCTGCGCCGCGCCGGAACGCCCGTTACACACGGTCGCGGCCGCGAATACGAACTCACTAGGCAAATGGAACTTCGCGTAAAACGGGCCCCACGGATCGACGCCGAAATTACCGTTCCCGGCGACAAGAGCATCTCGCACCGCGCGGTTATTCTGGCCGCGCTTTCCAACGGCGTCTGCGTCCTCCGCGGTTTTCTTCCGAGCGAAGATTGCATGCGCACGGTGCAGGCGATGCGCGCCCTCGGGATCAAGATCGAGCAACCCGAGCCGGAGATGCTCATCGTTCACGGGAAGAAAAGATTGCTCACCGAACCCGCGGGCGAAATCGATTGCGGCAACTCTGCCACCACCATGCGGCTGCTCGCGGGTTTGCTTGCGGGGCAACCGTTCGACACCCGCCTCGTCGGTGGTTCCGCGCTTTCCAAGCGGCCGATGGAACGAGTGATCACGCCATTAAAACAGATGGGCGCGAACATTGTCCCGGATGGGCCTAACGAGACTGCGCCCTTGCGCATCACCGGCGGCAAACTCCATGGCATCGAGTACAATTCGCCGGTCGCGAGCGCGCAGGTAAAGAGCGCGCTCCTTCTCGCGGGCTTGTTTGCCAAGGGCAAGACCACGGTTAACGAACCGTCGGTCAGCCGCAATCATACCGAGCTCATGCTCAATTATTTTCTCGTCCGCACAATCAAGGAAGAGGACGGCGGGATCAGCGTCTTCGGCGATTCCGTGCCGGAGTCGCGCGACTTCACCATTCCCGGCGACATCTCTTCCGCGGCCTTCTGGCTGGTCGCGGCCGGCGCCCAACCTGGTGGACATCTACTCGTTAGGGACGCCGGTTTGAATGACACTCGCACGGCCCTTCTCGGCGTCCTCATTCGCATGGGCGCGCAGGTCCGCGAAGCCGTCGAGGATGTCGATCAAATCGAACCGCGCGGCACCGTCGAAATCACCGGCGCTCCGTTACGCGGCACCGTCATCCAGGGAAAAGAGATCCCGCAGTTAATCGACGAACTGCCGATCCTCGCCGTCGCCGGTGCGCTCGCTAGCGGCACGACCACGATTCGGCAGGCCGCGGAATTGCGCGTGAAAGAAACCGATCGCATCGCGGCGATCGCGCACAATCTCCGCGCGATGGGCGCGCAGGTGATCGAGCTCAACGACGGTCTCGAAATTCACGGCCGCGGTTCACTGCGCGGCGCACGCGTCGCCAGTTTCGGCGATCACCGCATCGCCATGGCCTTCGCGGTCGCGGGACTTTTTGCCGATGGCGAAACTATCGTGCAGGATGCGCAATGCGTGCACGAATCGTATCCGGAATTCGGCAAGGCGCTGGAGGAGTTCATGAATCCCAAGCGCGTCCGCATGACCACGCCTGTTATCAGTTCGCTCACGCCGTCGAAGAGCGATGACGAGTAACTTTCATCGCGTTGTCGCCATCGATGGCCCGGCCGCCTCGGGCAAAAGCAGTGTCGCCCTCGCCCTCGCCAAGTGGCTCGGGTTTGCCTACGTCAATTCCGGCGCGATGTACCGCGCCATCACCTGGCACGTGCTCGATCAAGGGATCGATCCGTTCGACGCGAATGCGATCGCGCAACTCGTCGAGCACACCCGGCTCGATTGCGATCTCGAGAATAACGAATCGCGCATCCTGATTGATGGCGCTGATCCGTCGGAGCACTTGCGTGATGTCCGCGTGAACTCTTCCGTCTCGCCGGTCAGCAACGTGCCGCGGGTGCGCGAATTATTGGTTGAAAAAATGCACGCTTACGCGCGTGAGCAGGATGTGGTCATGGAAGGACGGGACATCGGCTCGGTGGTTTTTCCCGAGACGCCCTACAAGTTTTATATCGATGCCACGCCGGAAATCCGGCGACGCCGGCGAGCCGCGCAAGGTCAGGCCGATCAAATCGCCGCGCGCGATCATGCGGATTCTTCGCGTCGCGATTCGCCGCTCACCATCGCGAGCGACGCCGAAGTCATCGATAGTTCGCATCTGCCGATCGACGAAGTGGTGCAGACCATCGTGCAGCGCTTGCGCGCGCAGGGATTGCGCGCCGCGCCCGCCGAGATTCGCTGAAGCGCTCGATGAATCTTTGGTACTGGGGCGGTCACTACCTGACGATGGTGATCGCGCGGCTCTTCTTCGGCTTCCGCGTTCTTCATCGCGAGCGGCGCATTTTGAAAGGCCCGGTAATTCTGGCGATGAATCATCAAAGTTATCTCGACCCGCCGTTGGCCGGGGTTTCCTCCGGGCGCGAAGTTTATTTTCTCGCGCGCAAAACATTGCTCGATCTGCCGGTGCTGAAATTTTTGCTGCCGCGAGTGAACGTTATTCCGGTTGATCAGGAAGGGACCGATCGGAGCGCGTTGAAAGCGTTGATCCGAATTCTGAAAGCGGGCAACGGCACCGTCGTCTTTCCCGAAGGCGAACGAACGCTCGACGGCAGGATGCAACCCGCCTTGCCCGGCCTGGGTTTTGTCATCGCGAAAACCCTCGCGCCGGTTTTGCCAATGCGAATTTTCGGTGCGCACGAAGCGCTCGCACGCGGCAGCGCGCGACTGCGTTTTCGGCGGATCACCATCGTCATCGGCGAGCCGATTTATTTCACCGAAGCCGATCTGCTACCGCGCTCGAAAGAACTTTATCAACAACTGAGCGAGCGCGTGATGGCCGCGATCGCCGCGTTAAAAATCGAGTGAGCGCAACCCCCGCGCTTGCGAGCCGTTGCGCGCGCCGGATATTTCGCCCGTGAATCCGGCCGAGGAAAAAACCGCGCCGACGCGTGCCCCGCGCAGCGGTTTGCAGTTGATGGCGCTGGTCCTGGTCGTGATGGCGCTGCTCGCGATTTACGCGAACGTGCAAAAAGCGCGTCGCGCGGACATCGAGACCGTGACGATCATTCCCGCGCCTTCGCCGGTGCCGTCACCCGCCGCGACCGCGCCTTAGTTTCTCCGCACGCGAGACAGCCCCGCGTCCACTTCATTTCGAATAAGCAAAGACCGCTCCGGTCTAACCCATGATGAAAAAATTTAGTCTGCTCCCGCTCGCTGCCGCCCTCGCCCTCGTCGTTTCCTGCGAGAAACCGCAAAGCGAGGCGGACCGAAATGCGCAAGTCGAACGCGACGTGCAACAGCGCTTGGACGCCGAGCGCCAGGCCGATCAACAGAATCGGCTCGCGCAGCAGCAAGCCGATCTCGATGCCCGCGAAAAAGCCTTGGCGAACAAAGAATCCGTCCCGACCGCGACCGCCACGCCGCGCGTGGTCCAGCGCGCAGAACGCACGGAATCGCGTACCCGCGTCGCCAGTTCGGATCGCGAGGCGCCGCGTTCCTACGACACCTTTTATCGCAAACTCGAACCGTACGGCGCGTGGCGTGAGACCGACACCTACGGTTACGTCTGGCAGCCGCGGCAGGCGCAGCAAGCGCGCGATTGGCGTCCCTACACCAATGGTCGCTGGGCTTACACCGATGCCGGCTGGACCTGGGTTTCGCAGGAACCTTTCGGCTGGGCGACGTATCACTACGGTCGTTGGACGCGCTTGCAGAATGTCGGTTGGGTTTGGGTTCCGGGCGAAGAATGGGCGCCCGCCTGGGTCTCGTGGCGCAAGGGCGATCGCAATGTCGGCTGGGCGCCGCTGCCGCCGGATGCGCGTTTCGATCGCAACACCGGAATCAAGAAATGGGCCGACAGTTATTACGACATCAGCGCTGACGAATACGTTTTCATTCCTAACGAAGACATCGGTTCCGATCGACTCGAGCGCGATGTCATTCCGGTCGAGCGCAATGTCACCATCGTCAATGAAACGACCAACGTGACCAATATTACCTACAACAACACCACGGTGGTAAATGAAGGGCCGAACTTCGATGAATTGCGCGGACACAGCCGCCGCCCGATCGAGCGGATGCAACTCCGTCGCGAATACGATGTCGAGCAAGACGCGACTCCGCAGGCCAATGTCAGCGGCGCGATCCTCTCGATGGTCACGCCGATTTTTAGCGCACGCGCGGTGGAGCGTCCCCGCAATCTTGGCGAACCCATTCGACAGGCGCGGGTCGAGCGCAATTGGACGAACAACGCCAACCAGCCGGAAGCGGAACGCGCGCGGGCGCGAATGAAATCGGAAGCCACCCCGCCGCCGAATGCCCCGCCGCGGCGCTTTGAAAAGCCGGCTGTTGCGCCCGGAACTCCGACGGCCTCGCCGGTCGCGACCGCGGAGCCAGTGGCACCGACGCCCGCCGCTACGCCTACCGCCACGGCGTCGGCTGCGCCGATCGCCGCGACCCCGGTGCCGACCGCCATTCCAACTGTAACTGCGACGGCTACAATTCCGCCACGTCCGCATTTCACGCCCCGCCCGACGATCATTCCGGCGACCCCCGAGCCGGCGCCGAGTGTGATCGCGACGCCTGCGAAAGCCGCCACGGTGATTCCTCTCGGGCCCGCGCGCAAAGCGCCCGGCCTCGAAACTCCGGCGCCAACGCCGCCGGAAGTGATTCCGGAAGTGACCGCCACGCCGGTGCGTAATTTTCCACGGCGCCCGCAGATGACTCCTCGGGCCGTGCCGAGCGCCACACCGGTGACGGAAACGGCAGCGCCGACGCCGCCGGTTGCCGCGACGGAAACGCCGATACGTAAATTTCCGCAGCGTCCGCAGATGACTCCGCGGGTTTTCCCGAGCGCGACGCCCGTAACCGAAACGGCAGCGCCGAATCCGGCAGAAGCCATCGCGGCCACACCGGTACGTAAATTTCCCCAGCGCCCGCAGATGAATCCGAGGACCCTGCCAACCGCCGCGCCGGCAACTGACGCGGCCTCGCCGACACCGGTAGAGGCGCAGGAGCCAGCGAAAAATGAGAAGCGCGATCGAAAAGAAAAGCGGCGCGCCGAGAAATTCGAAGCCTCGCCGACGCCTTCGAAAGATCCCGAGCCGTAATCGCCTAACGAGTGCCTAACGAGCAGTCGTTTGGGTCGGCGCGGCGAACGGCTGCCGTGAAAGCTGTTCCGCGTACGAGAGGGTATCAATCGTCTCGACCGTCTTGTCGCGGCGGATCGCTTTAATCCGTGGGAACCGCAGCGCCAGGCCGCTCGCGTGCCGGGTGCTCGGCTGGATGGAATCGAATGCGATCTCGAGGACGATGTCCGGTTTCACTTCCCGGTAGCGCCCGCGATCGACGAGCGTGTTCTTTTTGAAATGTTCGGTGAGCTCGGCGATCTCGACATCAGTCAGGCCGCTGTAGGCTTTGCCGATCGGCAAAAGCTGGCCGGTGTTTTCGTCCCGGACCGCGAAAGTGTAATCGCTCAAAACGTGATTGCGTTTGCCGTGCCCCAGTTCCGCGGCCACGACCACGACGTCGAGCGTGGCCAGTTCTTTCTTGAGCTTAAACCAAAACATTCCGCGCCGACCGGGCGAATAAAAACTTTCCGGATCTTTCACCATCAGGCCTTCATTGAGACGGCGGCGGGCGAGCTGAAACGCCTGCTCGATTTCTTCCGCGGAACGCGCCGGCGAAATTTCCGAAACCAGAAATTGTTCCGGTAATTTCAAACCGCGCAGGAGTTCGCGGCGTGCGCGCAAAGGCGTCTTTAATAACGAGCGCCCATCGAGCCAGAGTAGGTCGAAGGCGACGTAAATCACCGGCACGTTGGCCGCCGCGGTCACGAACAAATCCTGACCATCGTTTTTGCGGCCGAGGCGCTTTTGCAGATCGAAGAAGGTCAGCTTGCGCCCGTCCTCGAAGGCCATGATTTCGCCATCGAGAATCACTTCCGCAGCGATCCCACGTGCGCGTTCAGCGATTTCGTGAAACTGCGCGGTCATCCGGCGGAGATCGCGCGAGAAAATTTCCACGCGTTCTGCGCCGCGATGCAGTTGCGCGCGGATGCCGTCGAATTTGTCCTCCACAAAAATCCTCTGCTCGTTAGGCGATTCTTCAGTGAAGCGGGACCAGATCGCCTCGGCCGTGGGCTCCGGACTGGCGAGCATGTATTTAATCGGGCGAAACAAAGAAAGCTCGGCAATTTGCAGTTCATTGCGGGACGCGAGCACCGCGGCACGGCCGATGTCGCCTAACAACATGTTGGCTTCCTTAACGTCATCGAGCGGCGCGGAAAACGCACGAGCGATCGCTTCCTCGACCAGCCCTTCGCGCAGACCGAGGCGCAGATCGCCGGTAAGAATTTTGACCACGTATTGACCTTCGCGCGGCGAAAGTTTTGCGAGACGCGCCTGGAGCAATTCCGTCTTTGCCAGCGGCCCGCGGGCTTTCTGCAAATCATCGAAAAGCATTTTCGATTCGGCGAGTGCGAACGGCTGTGGCGCCGTCCGGCCCTCGAGTGCTTCGAACGCGCTTTTGCCGGCGTCGCCGTAAGTGCGGCCGATGCGTTTCAATTCCGCGTCGCTCAAGTTCGTGGCCGCGAGGAGCGCGCGAAAGATGATCGCCCAGCCAACTTGCAGCGTGCGCGGATCGCTTTGCGCGAAGGCTTTTCCGGTGAGATAGCGCGCGGCGATCGGAAGCTGCTCCTGGTCTAACGAGTGCAAATAATCGGCTAACCTTTTGATTTTTTGCAGCTTGGCCGGCGTGGCCGCGATCGATTCGCCGACCTCCGCGAAGGTGAAAAATTCCGAGGGCGCGGTTTCGGAAATCTTCGGCGCGCGCGCCAGCGACCCTGGGCGCGGTTCCGCGCGCAAGCTCAGCTCGAGCTGATTTTCCTGGCTGAGGGCCCACGCTTCCACGCCGCGGGCGCGGAGATCGCGCGCAAATTCCGCGGCAAAACCATGCAAGGTCAGGACACGTTTCGGTTGGACCAGATCGACGTAGCGCAGGAGATCGGTGTAATCCGCGTGATCGGAAAGCGGAAAGGCGGCGTCGACTTGGTAACGATAACGCGCGTTCGGATCGACCGCCCAGCCGCTGATCATAGCGACGCGTTTCTCCGGAATTTTCTCGAGCATGCGTGAACGATTCGCGCTCGGCGGACAGATGAGGACTTTGCCCGCGAGATTTTTTGCGTCGTAGCGCTCGTATTTGCAGAAGGCCTGGCCGAACTGCTCGTAGATGCGCGTCATCCGGTAAACCGAGCCGTGGAGCATCGGTTGCAGGCCGGCGCCGGCGAGCGCGCAAAGAATTTCCTGCGCTTTGCCTAACGAGTAACCGAGCAGGACGGGCACGGCGTTTTCTTCCAGAGCGTCGCGCGCGAACGCGACGATCTGGGCGATGACTTCGGCGGTCGGCGGAAAGCAGTAGCGCGGCAAACCGAAAGTGGTTTCCATGATCAAGGTTTCGGCGTGCCGCCACTCGGTCGGTTCCGCGGAGAGGCCGGGGCGCAATTTGAAATCGCCGGTGTAAAGGAGCGAGCCGGCTTCGGATTCGAGGAAAAATTGTGCCGAACCAAAGATGTGGCCCGCGGGCAGAAGCATGAGGTCGAGACCGCGCACTGTTGCCGGCTGACTGAAGGGGACGATGTGCTCGTGGCGTTCGCCGGGGAGCCGCGCCTGCATCAGGCGCGCAGTCCGTTCGGAAACGATGATTTCCTGATGCGCGGCGATGTGATCGCTATGCGCATGCGAAACGAAGGCGAGCGGTTTCGCGTCCCACGGGTCGAGCCAAAGCTCCTGCGCAGGGAGGTAAAGGCCGCGCGCAAATCGGACATCAATCACAGCGTAAACTTTACGCGCCTCGCGCTGGTTTGCGACGTGCCCCGCGCATTGACACCTTCGATTCGCGCCCGTTTGCTAGCGCGATGAAATTCTGGGCGGCGATTTGCGCGGTCGTTTTTTTTGCGATCGCATCGGCGCGCGCGGCGGATCAATATCGCCAGGTCTTAAAGGTCGAGCCTTTGCCGACGGCGCTCGATCACAATTTTAAATTTCGGAAGATAAAACAGTATCTGCTCAGCGACTTGGTTGGGCCGCAGAAAGGCCCGAAATTCAGCAGCACGATCGTGCGTGATCCGTCGATCGGTTTTGAGCGTTCCTACCGTTTGTTTGGTGCGGTCACGTCGCTCGATCAACACCTGCGCTACGGGGATTACCTGGATTTTTTCTGGCGCGCGCGACGGCCGACGGAGATCACGGTGCGCTTCGAATATCGGGAGGAAAAACTGCGCGCCTTCATCCAAGCCCGCGAGGTCACGTATCCACGCGCGAAGGGCAGCCACAAGACTTCCTTTGCCGTCATCGGCGAAGATTTTTTTGCCGACGGACGCATCCTGGCGTGGCGCTGTCTGCTGGTCGAGCAGGGCCGGATCGTGGCGGAAACGCGATCCTATTTGTGGCATTAAGGCGGGGCGAAATGTTCGGCGAAATCCCGTCGCGGCGACCGGGCGAGGTTTGACACTGCAAGCCCCAGTCCTATACTTTTCATAGCTACTTGTGCAGTCATCAATTCAAGTCGGGGTCAACGGCAAGGCCGTCTGGGTGAGAGTCGAAGGTAAGGGTAATTTTCTCAACAGCGGCAACCTCAAAGAGTTCACTCGGGAGATGATTTCGCGCGGTTATCGCGAGTTCGTCGTCGACTTGGAGAACTGCGCCATGATGGATTCCACCTTCATGGGCACGATGGCCGGGGTGGCTTTGCGTTTGAAGGAAATCGGCCACGGGCATCTGCATGTCGTCCATTGCGGCGAGCGCAGCCGCGAGCTCCTGACCGGGCTTGGGCTCGATCAGATTTTCAACATCCACGCGAACGGCGCCGCCGCTCCGCAGTGCGAGATTTTGAATTCGCCGCCGGCACCGGAAGGTTCCGCGCAAAAGCAGCAGCAAGCGCAGCAAATGCTCGATGCGCATGAAGCGCTTTGCGAAGCCGCGCCGGCGAATTTTTCGCGCTTCAAAGACGTTCTCGATTACCTCAAGCAGGACCTGCAGCCCGTCGTCGCGAAGTAATCTGGCCTGAGTATGTGGCCATTGTACCTCCTCGGCTTGCTCGCGGCCTGCCTGGTAGGCTGGCTGGCGACTGCGGTCGTGCAGGGCCGGCGGATCCGGGAACTGGAGCGGTCTAACGAGGAGATCCAGGTCGAGGAAACGCTCGTCTTCGATTTCCTGCACGGGCTCGGCGCGGCCTTTACGGAAACAATTCGTGCGCCTGATCTCCACCGGTTGATCGTGGAAGGGGCGGCCCGGATTCTCGATGCCAATGGCGGCGCGCTTTATTTGATCGAACGCGGCGGAACGAAATTATCGGCGGCGTTTGTTTCCCAGGGTTGCCCGCCCTTGATCGCGGTGCCGGAGGAAATTTTGCAGCGAAGCCGGGCGAACCCGGGCGTGATCGAAAATTATCTGCGCGCGGAAACGGTCGATGTCGGTTCGGGTGTGATCGGCAAAGCCTGGCAAGCCGGCCAGCCCGTGTTTCTCACGAATCCCGCGAACTCGCCGGAACTGGCCGCGCTGGGTAATTCCTCGATCGCGCCTTCATCGGTTTTGGTGACGCCGTTGCTTTACGGAAAACAAAACATGGGTGTGCTCGCGCTGGCGAATGCCGGAACGAGCGCGCGGTTTACGCAAAGTGATTTCGTAGTCTTCAAATCGATCGCCGAGCAATCCGCTTTCGCGCTCTATAACGCGGTCATTTACTCCGAGGCGAACGAGAAGAAGCGGCTCGATCACGACCTGCAAATCGCGCGCGAAATTCAGCATATCCTCTTGCCGTCGGAAGCGCCGAAGATCGCGGGATTCGAAATCAGCGGGCTGAATATTCCTGCCAGCCAGGTGAGTGGGGATTACTTCGATTACATCGAGGTGGACGCCGATCGACTCGGCGTGGCCATCGCCGATGTCTCCGGCAAAGGCGTGCCGGCGTCGCTCATCATGGCGATTTGCCGAAGCGTTTTGCGCAGCCAGGCGCCGGAAAATCCTTCGCCCTGCGAAGTCTTAAAAAAGGTCAATCGCCAACTCTACCCGGATATCAAGGAGGACATGTTCATCAGCATGGCCTACCTGATTCTCGATCACGTCCGCGCCACCGTTACTCTCTGCCGCGCGGGTCACGACGCCCCTCTTCTCTACCGTGGCGCGACCGGGGAATTGACTCCGGTGAAGCCGCCCGGACTAGTCCTCGGAATTGACAGCGGAAGTGTCTTCGATAGGATCTCGAACGACTTCGCCGTCCCGCTGGAGCGTGATGATTGTCTCATCCTCTACACGGACGGGGTGACGGAAGCGCTCGATAAGGCCGGGGATGAATTCGGGCTCGAGCGCATGATGCAATCTGTGCGTGCGAATGCGCCCAAAGGCGCGCCCACGATCATCAGCGGGTTGATCGATGACCTCCGCAGTTTCGTCGGTTCGACCCCGCAAAATGACGACATTACCTTAATCGCAATCCGCAAAACATGAGCAAGACATCGCAGAGAGAATCGCCGGCCGACGGCACCGAAAACGTCCCGGTGGAAATCCGCGACGGCACCAGCGCGGAGATGGGCGAGCAGGAAGATCCGACGATGAGCCTGCAGGCCGATCTCGATCGGTTCCGCGATCTCGCGCTCCGCAGCCAGGCCGATTTCGACAATTACAAAAAGCGCGCGCAACGCGAGAAAGACGAAGCGATCAAATTCGCCAACAGCTCGCTCCTCGAACGCCTCATCGGAATTATCGATAACTTCGAGCTCGGTCTCTCGGCCGCGCGCGGGGAAGGGGAGAAATCGCCGATTTATTCCGGGATGAACATGGTCTTGAAACAGTTGACCGATTTTCTCTCGGAGAACGGCCTCCAGCCGATCGACGCCGCTGGCCAGAAGTTCGATCCCAATTTGCACGAAGCGATCGCGCACGAACCGAGCAACAAAATTCCGGAAGGCACCGTCATTCGCCAAATGCGGCGCGGCTACCGCTTGAAGGACCGATTGCTGCGGCCCTCCAGCGTCGTCGTTTCGAGCGGACGCGCGGCTTGAAACTCCGAGAGGATTTACAGGATCGACTCGTTTGAGCGATTCTGAAACCAGCAAATCTTTTCGCAAAACTCCATCGATGCCTCAGACGACAAAACGAGATTATTACGAAGTGCTTTCCGTCACTCGCGAAGCTAGCGACGACGAGATCAAGCGCTCGTATCGCAAACTCGCGGTCAAATTCCATCCCGATAAAAATCCGGACGACGCCCACGCCGAGGAAAAATTCAAGGAGCTCGGCGAAGCCTACGACGTCCTCATGGATGCGAACAAACGCGCGGCCTACGATCGTTTCGGTCACGCCGCGTTTGCCCAGGGCACCGCGGGTCCGGCGAGCGGGTTCCACGATCCCTTCGATATTTTCCGCGAAGTTTTCAGCGGCGCCGGTGGAGCAGGCGGCGGAATTTTCGAGACCTTCTTCGGTGGCGGCGCCCAGGTCGATCGCGAAGGCCGGCAACGCGGTTCGGATCTGCGTTACGACATGCAGATCACGCTCGAAGAAGCGGCCTTCGGCGTGGAAAAAGAAATCGAGGTCCGCAAGCTCGACACCTGCGCGAAGTGCGAAGGCAAAGGCGCCGAGCCGGGCTCGCGCACAATCAATTGCCCAACCTGCAACGGCCGCGGCCAGGTCCTGAGTTCGCGCGGATTTTTCCAGGTCTCGCAAACTTGTCCGCGTTGCCGCGGTGCGGGTCAGATCGTGGAGAAACCTTGCCGCGCCTGCGAAGGCGAAGGCCGGGTCGAGAAGACCAGCCGGATCAAGCTCAAGATTCCCGCCGGCATCGCCGAAGGGTCGCGTCTCCGTTCTTCCCACAACGGCGAGGCCGGCATTCGCGGCGGCGCGCCGGGCGATCTCTACGTCGTCATTCACATCAAGGAACACGAGATTTTTCAGCGCGAAGAGGACAACCTTTATTGCGAACTCCCGGTGCCCTTCACCCTCGCCGCGCTCGGCGGAGAGATCGCGGTCCCGACGCTCGAAGGCAAAGCCAATCTCAAAGTTCCCGCGGGCACCCAGAGCGGGCAGATTTTCAAACTGCGCGACAAAGGTATCGTCAACGTCGAGGGCCGGCGCCGCGGAGATTTGCTCGCGCGTGTGATCGTCGAAGTGCCGACGCTGCTGAACGCGGAGCAACGGCAAAAGCTGGTCGAATTCGCCGAGCTTTGCGGGGAAGAAAACACTCCGATGCACCGCAGTTTTTTTAATCGCGCGAAGGAATTCTTTCGTTAGGCGTTCGCGGAAATCATCGTGCGCATGCTCGCTTTCGCTCTTCGCTTTGCGCTCCTGCTCTCGCTCGCGCGCCCGCTCTCCGCAGCGGTTTATCTTTTCGATAACACCAAGGCGGAAACCGCCGGGAACGCCGATTGGGTGACCGCGCCCTAGCGCGCCGGGATGCATCGCTTCTATCTTTCGCCTAACGAATGGAACCCTGACGCCCTCCGCCTGGGCGGGAGCGAAGCGCATCACGCGCGCAACGTCCTTCGGCTCGAGCCGGGCGCGAAAGTCGTCCTCTTCAACGGTTGCGGCCGCGAGCTGACTGCGGAAGTGGTCTCGTTAGACCCGCACGCCGTTGTTTTGCGGAAATTGCACGAGACCAGCACCGCGCCGGTACGCTGCCGGATCACTCTCGGCCAGGCGATCCCGAAAGGAAAAAACATGGAGCTGATCGTGCAGAAAGCGGTCGAGCTCGGCGCCGCCGAAATCGTCCCGATCATCTCCGATCGCACGATCGTGAGACTCGACCAGGAGGACGCCGCGCAAAAACAAACCAGGTGGCAAATTATCGCCATCGAAGCCGCCAAGCAATGCGGCCAGAATTGGCTCCCGGAAGTGCAAACCCCGCGCACCCTTGCGCAATTTTTCGCGTCCGCCGCGCCGAGCGCACCTGTAGCCACGGCCCTGCGG